>JBARZG010000001.1:0-2194 GCA_049649785.1 Ornithinimicrobium sp.
TGCCACCTGGTTTTGGGGATCGGTGATCAGGTCCTCGTATCGGATGCGCACCATTGGCACCCCCGTCAGCCGTAGAAGACCAACCTCAGATTGGCACAGCGACCACCGCAGCGCAGCGGCCTTCACGCCGGTACTCTCCATGAGGTCTTGGCCCTGCGTGTCTTGTGGCCGCACGACTTGTCGCTTCCCCATGGACCACGCCACGCCCCGCACGTCGCGTTGCACGTGGATGACCCTTAAATCGATCTCGGGTCCAATCAGCGCGGCGGCTTGGGCGGGCCACTTGCTGGCATCCACGACGACGGATGCGCCAGCGGTCTCGTGGATCGCTTGGTACAAGAGCGCATAACGCTCGCGGTAGGCCGTGCTGTCGCGAAGAAATACTGCTGACTTAGCCGGTGAGAGGTGATGCGGAATGAATCGCTGTCTGGCGACGCGCCGCTGGAGGGTGGCCACCTCTGCTACGACAGAAGCGTCCCACCCGCCAAAGGCCCGCGCCCCCACCTCTTGCCAGAAGGGGCACTCGGAAAAGCGCTGACCGCAACCGCATAACTCATCCTTCTCGAATACCCGGCGGAAGAGGTCGATGAGCTCGCCAACGTTGACGTGCCCCCTGGCTTCGCCGATCATGCGTTCCAGTAATGTCGTGCCAGAGCGACCCGAGCCGGCGATGTATACCACTACCGGTTGCCCGCCAGGTACATGCCTCGTCAATTCGACCCCTCGGGTTCGATGAATGTTCTACAAGTCCATCGCATTCTAGCCACGGCGACGCGACGGCCACGTCAATCCCAGACCGCCTACAAGTTGCTCGAAGCGGCCAACCACTTCGGACGGGCTCGTGCCCGCGACACCGTCGAGTCTCAGTTGATGACAGCTCTCAGCCGCCGCGTCGAGCGCTCGATGAAGATCGCTCGCTGTCTCGGTCAGAATAATGTCGCCTTCGTGTGCGAGATGCTTGCAAAAGGCGACCTGGTGTCCATCAACGTGTTCCCCATGCTTGGGTGTCCTGGGCATGACGATCGGTCGGGTGCCGAGACGACGCGCCTCGCTAATGCCGGTCGGACCGCCTTGAGTGACGATGACGTCAGCTCTTGCAAGTTGTTCTTGTAGTTCGGAAAAAGGAAGGTAGGCACGCGCAGCAGACCAGTGCTCTGGGTGACCTGGCGGAGTGGACGTGCCGAACTGCACAACGGCTTCAACATCGAAGCCCGCGCCAACCAGCCATTCGTCGACCGCTTCGACCAACCGATCGAAGGGATGTGAGTCCGAGCCTACTGTCACCACCATTTTGAGCGTCACAGTAATCGGCCCAAAAGGACGGAACCGCGGTAGAGGCTCAGTTGGCTCTCCCACTGGACCAAGAAAAGCGTGGTGAAAGGTCTGCACATTCGACCGGTCAAGGTCGCGCTATCAACTCTGTCGTACACCTCCACGTACACGGTGGGGACTCCTAGAGCGCGGCCGAAAACAAAAAACGGTAGGGCGACACCCGCGCCAGTGGAGACGATAAGGTCTGGCTTCTCCCGGTGGAGCACCCGCACGGCGAGGATCGTGTTCCGTAGGAGATTCGGAATGCTCCTCGTGGTGGGATAGGCGGCCGGGTAGAAGCGCTCGCCGTCAAGTTGTGAAACTGCGTCGGGAAGTTCGAACGTGACCCAGGCTCGCGAGCGCTGACTCCACCACGGGCGCAGAGTCAGCAATTGGGCGAGATGCCCCCCGCTCGAGGCCACGAGGAGAACCCTCTCTGGGCCGGCGCTTCCGCTTGAGTGACTGGGTCTAGGCATATTCCCCTGTGAGCACGATAGTCGCTATGAGCGCTGTAGCATACATGTTCGGGAGTGAGGCGCCACCCAGGTTGTCGCCATACGTTGATTTTTGCCGTGGCTGGAAGGAACAAATTTGGACACCGCGTCATCGGGAAGTTTCGGGCTTCCGTCACTACTGACCGCGATGCGACACCATCTGTTGCCCATCGTGCTCGTTTTCCTCTTCGTTCTTTCGCTGGGATGGGCCTACACCGAGATCGCAAAGCCTACCTACACCGCCGAGGCCACCACCCTGGTAAGCCCGGTCCCTGGCAACCCCTTGACGGCTGAGGCCGCCAGTGCCAGCGGTGCTCAGCTATCGGTAGCGATGGAGACTGAGGCCGGGCTCGTCACGACCCCTGCCATCGCGGAGATTGCGAGCACGT
>JBARZG010000002.1:0-2217 GCA_049649785.1 Ornithinimicrobium sp.
CGACGGGCTCGATCCTGAGTATCGGCTCGGCCGGATCGATCCTCAGCATTGGCTCGGCCGGATCCATCAACAGAATCGGTCCGCAGAGGTCGATCCGCCCGTCCTGCACGGTCGCGACTGAAGCGGCGCCCGCGTAGCCCACCACCCGATGACTAACAGGTGACTGCGGGGCCGGCCTCCGAAGCCTTCAGGGTGCCCGAGGAGCAGCGGGCCTACCGGCCCCCTACTGAGGCCCGGACGTGGCGAGGGTTGTCAGCGGCCGGCAGCTCCGGCAATGGTCGGCCGTGTGCGGCCGACGAAACCGAGAAGTCTCGTCTGGACATCGGCATTCTCGGGGACGTCGAGTTTCGGTCCGAAGTGGCCGCTCGCTCGGATACCGGTGTTGCCGGTGAGGAAGGCTGGAAACCATGTGGTGAGGTGTCCGACGACATCCCTGGCCACCCACCCCTGCGGCGGTGCTGGCAGGTCCCAGTCGCCCGGTGCCACCCCATCGACCGTCGCCGTGAAGGCACCGGCCATCTCACGATGCTGCTCGCCGGCGCTCACGACCGCACTCCTAGCAGCGCGTCGAGCTTTGCGTAACCCTGCTCCACCCCGACCTCCATACCGCTGGCGAGCCACTGGTCGCGTGCCTCAAAACTCTCGACCAGAGAGTGGGCGGATAGGCGGGTTCGGCCGTTGCCGAGATCGGTCAGCGCCAGCGTTTCGAGGGAGACGGCTTCGGGCATCCCGTCGAAGGTGAACGTCTGCACGATGCGCATATCGCCGACCTCGTGGAAGCAGCCGTGAAAGCCGTATGCGGTGCCGTCCCGCTCAGCTCGATAACGCCAGCACCCGCCGGTGGTGGCCTGCCAATCCAGGATCGTCACCCTCATCCCGTCGGGACCGTTCCACCTGGCGAACAACCCGGGATTGATGTGTGCACGCATCACCTGCGCCGGCGCGGCATCGAAATCTCGGGTGATGTGGATCATCGGAACGACGGTGTCGGCCTCGATGCGGACGAGATGGTGGTATGTGTTGCTCACGATGCTCCTCCTGGTTACGAGTGTTGTGTGCTGGTTTTGTGCTCGTCGTCCATTTTGGCGAGCACCTCGTCCAGGCGCTCGAATCGCCGTTGCGCCTGGTCGCGATACCTCTCGATCCATGTCGTCATGAGGTCGAGGACGTCGGCCTCGAGGTGGCACGGACGCCGCTGTGCGTCCTTGCTCTGGCTGACTATCCCGGCGTCGGCCAGCACACGGACATGCTTGGACACCGCTTGAACCGACATGGTGTATGGGCTCGCCAACTCGCTGACGGTGGCATCGCCGCTGGCGAGGCGGGCGACCATGTCCCGCCGGGTCGGATCGGCCAGAGCGGCGAAAACGGGGGATAGCGGGTCTTCCGACACAGCTCCAACCTTTCATCAACCTGTTGGTTGATTAGACGAGAGCGGGAACTCAGAGTTCGCAACTGTTCGGTTGAATACAGCGTCAGCGTGTCATTCGCAGCGGCGGTCCTCCTCCGTTGAAGCGAGCGGCGGCGACCTGTTGGGCGACGGTAAATCCCACGGATTCGACCAACCGCCCCGACCCGACGTTGGTGTCGTCGCAGTTGTAGAGCGGGAACCGCCCTGCGCCCTGCGCGCTGCGCGCTGCGCTCGTCGCGCGGAGGCCGCGACCGCGCTCGGCCTCGTCCAAGTCTGCGGCGGGACACGACGCCAGGAAGGCCTCGATGAACGCGCGATCCCGCGCTTGACCACGATCCAGAGCCCGAACGGTGGTCGACCCCAGCGCGACGGGATCGGCCGGTGATCCGTCCAACACGCGGAAGGTGCCGGTGTCGCCGGGTGTGCCACCCAGGTGTGCCGGCGGCCACCACGAACTCCTGGAGTGTCATCGCCTGAGGTCGCTGTAACTCGGCGACTCGTAGGGCCATCTCCGGGGCACTCCAGATGATCGCCTGGTCCAACCGGGGGCAACACACCGCCGATATCGACCCGGCCCGGTCGGGGTCGGGCACAACGATCGTCCCGGTGCCGAGATCGTTGCTTCCGAGGGCCTGGGTCGCCGCCCCGGTCAGGGCATCGTCGAAGCGTTGAGCGACATATGTCGCTGCCGTGTTGACGTCGACACACTCTGGTCCACGGAGCTTTAGCCGTCGAGTCTTTTTGGCACCTCTGGTTGCCGCTCCTGGCTGACGCCGCGTGCGCGACTGGCCTTGATCCGCCTGCTG
>JBARZG010000003.1:0-9663 GCA_049649785.1 Ornithinimicrobium sp.
ACCAGGACGGCAGACGGCTTGCCGTGCACCGTGACGGTGACACGCTCATGCTGAGCGTGTACACGCCCGACCAACTCTGACAGGTGCGCCTTTACGCTGGCCAGCGGCATCACAGTCGTCATAGTCAGAAGTATGACTACCGAAGCCGTGGATGTCGAGCCTGCCGCGATAGGTGGTCGACTTGTCCCGGTTGACGATCCCGCACTGCTCACGCTTCGCATCCGATCCCAAGTAGCAGAGCGGTCCTTAGGCTGACGGGGTGGAGACTGCGAGCGACGTCCTGATCTGGCGGCCGCTGATCGCGACCGACCTTCCCCTGCTGGCCAGGTGGCTGCGAGACCCGCAGGTAGCGCGCTGGTGGAATCACGAGAACACCGAGGAAGCCCTCGAGCGTGACTTTGGTGCCAGTGTGCGCGGCGAGGAGCCGGGCGAAGATCGAATCGTGTCGTTGAACGGGCATCCGGTCGGGCTGGTCCAGCGTTCGCTGATCGGCGACTACCCGGACGAACTCGCAGAGTTCTCGGCGATCGCCGAGGCACCGGACGGTGCCGTCCAGCTCGACTACCTGATCGGCGATGCTGCACGGCGTGGCTGCGGACTGGGATCACGCATCATAGCGATGGCGGTCGACCGGACGTGGTTGGACTACCCAACCGCGCCGGCGGTGATGGTGGCTGTCGTTGCCGCCAACACCGCGTCCTGGCGGGCCCTGGAGAAGGCAGGACTGCAGCGCATCGGCAAGGGGCCGATGGAACCAGACAACCCGATCGACGATTCGCTTCACTACGTCTACCGGGTCGACCGACCAACGCGCGCCCTATCGGGCACGTCCCGCTGAGCGATCCGCGGCGGCACCAGGTGCCGTAGAGAAGTCCGGTCGCGCCAGCGTGCCCTTCAACAGGAACGGTGTCTTAGTGAGAAATGGAACTGGTGCCCAATCGCTGTTCGACGGCGGCTGTGAGTTGGGCGGCTGCTTGTTCGATGACGTTGTGAGGGGCCGCTATAGTCATTCGAGCGAAGCCCGCGCCTTCCCGACCAAACCAATGCCCTGGGGCCAAGGCTAGGCCAGCGGATGATGCCAGCCAGGTGGGGACATCGGGAACATCCAGGCCAAGTGCGCGCAGGTCCAACCAGGCCAGGTAGGTCCCCTCCAACGGGATAACTTGGATCCGATCCGGCAGCTGTGTCTGCAGAAGATTGGCGTTATGGGCAACCAAAGTCAGGAAGTCGTCAAGCCATCTGCCGCCCAGACGGTATGCCGCCTCGAAGACAGTGAGGCCGAAGACATTATTGCGGGTGAGGTGTAGTTGGGAACTCCGTGATTCGAACCGATCGGCGATGCGATCCTGGTCGGTGACTAGAAGCGTGTCGCACACCCCGGCCAGACCGAAAGTCTTGAGCGGGCCACATGTCGCAGCCCAGGCGACATCGATGCCGGCCGCAGCCTTTGCGAAAGGTGTGAACTGGCGAGGGGCCAAGACGATGTCGGCGTGGATCTCATCGGCAAGGACGAACACATTGTGCTCAGCACAAATGGTGGCGACCTGACGCAACTCCTCAAAGGTCCAGACCCGCCCCACGGGGTTGTGCGGGCTACACAGGATGAGCATTCGGGTATGCGGATCGGCCGCTTGAGCCGCTAGGCCCTCGAAGTCGATCCGATAGCCGGAGCGGGTGAGTTCGAGGGAGGTGCGGACGGGCCGTCGCCCCGAAGCGGTCACCAGGGTCTTGAAGTCGGTGAACACTGGCGGCTGCAGGATCACCCCATCGCCGGTGGACGTGATCTCCTCGATGAGGACGCCCACTGATGTTCCCACGCTCGGACTGATAGACGTGCGCAATCCCGTCCCGTCCCATCCGGCTCGCTGCAAGGTCCATTCCCAAAAAGCCTCGATGATGGACTCAGAGCGGACCTCGTAGCCGTACCAGCCCTCGACTGCGCGTGCCTGCAGCGCTGCGACCAGCTCTGGGGCCAAGTCGATGCTTGGCTCGGCGATCCACAGAGGAAGCAAACCTTCACTCGCACCGAAGTGACGCCGTAGCGCAGTTGGATCCGTGCCCTGACGGGTCGAGGGAATTCTGGCTTCAGCAGCTGAGCGACGTGGCATAGACCTTCTCCCGAGTCAGTCGTGACTGCGACGCCAAGCCTGGCTTCCCTATCGTAGTGGCGCCTAGCAGTCTGGACACCACAATAGGGTTTCTGTCGATGCCGTCGCTTGCCGCGGGAATCGGCGTTGCCAGCGAAACTCAAGTCAAGCACCTCAGACAAAGGAGCCAACGGCATGAGCACTACCGAGGCCCCCGACCAAATGCCAGCAAACGCGATGGCGTTCAGTCAGCGTCTGTCTGGACCGCGGATGCGGCGGCCCAGCCGCAAGCACCAGATGGCTATCGGCATACGGGCGGCCGACGCGTCACCTAGCGACCGCAAAACCACGCCACCTAGTGCTGCGATCCACACCTTCTCCGCGCTTTGGGGCTCAATTTTCTGTGTCGTGACCACATCCGGGATGCACAGTGAGGGGTGATGACTTGGACTGGCGATGACACCGGGACTTACGCTCTCGTTGACGATTGGATTGGGCCACAGGATCGACCACGGGACTGCGAGCGATAAATGAGGCGCACGGCACTGGATACATACCCGCTCGTTCCGGCCGACGACATCGCATGGATAACCGAAGCCGACATGGTCGAGGTCGACCGCGTGATGATTGAGGACCTGCACATTGAGTTGCTCCAGATGATGGAGAACGCCGGCCGCAATCTGGCACGACTCGTGCTCGACCTCGCCTCACCGCACCGTGTCGCGGTCGCCGCCGGCTCGGGCGGGAACGGCGGTGGTGGATTGGTCGCCGCTCGCCACCTCGCCAACTCCGGGGTCGAGGTGATCGTCACGACGACAAGCCTGCACGGGGAACTCTCACCGGGCGCCGCGCACCAACTGGACATCCTGCACCGGATGGGGGTGAGTACCTCAGAGACCGTCGCGGACTGTGACATAGCGATCGACACTGTCATCGGCTAATCGCTTCGCGGTACGCCGCACGGACGTAGCGCGTCGCTGATCGAGCAGCTGAACGCGATTGCCACTGTCGTGGCGCTCGACACCCCGAGCGGGTTGGACGTCACTAGTGGGCGAGTACCGGGAACGGCGGCTCGCGCCCACGCCACGATGACGCTGGCGCTGCCGAAAATCGGCCTACGCAAAAGCGAGATTGTGGGTGATCTCTACCTGGCCGACATATCGGTACCCCCCTCAGCGACAGCCGGCTACGGATCAACTCCGGACTTCTCGACATCATCTCTGCTACGCATCGCCCGATAGCTACTGCGGAGCCGGGAGCCGCGTCAGCCGCTGAACGCGGCTGCGGACAGGACCAAGGAACCAGCACCAGGCATACCTCGGTGTCACACTGGCAGGCACCGGGAAATGACTGTTCATCTCCGAAGGACTCACGTATGGAGGCACCTCACTATGAGAACCTGAGTGCTCTGCTGGTCAACTGCTCTTTGACCCCGGCCCTGAGCGTTCCCACACCGGTCGGTTGTTGGATGTGATCGACAACCTCATGTCCG
This sequence comes from Ornithinimicrobium sp., assembly GCA_049649785.1. Lineage (GTDB taxonomy): Bacteria > Actinomycetota > Actinomycetes > Actinomycetales > Dermatophilaceae > Ornithinicoccus. Next base: position 3,580 of record JBARZG010000003.1, read on the forward strand.
ACGCGGGGGTCCGGGTGGACTTCGGTGCGTGCCCGCCATGACCCGCAGCTATCCACCTTGCCTGAGCTTCTGGGACCGGACACCCGGATCGTTGATCGGCTGTTGACAGACGCTGCCGCAGCACGGGTATGCCGCGCCCTGGTCCGCCGCGGGCCGGGCCAGCGACACGCCTGAACGTGGCTTACCTTGTTCTGGGTCTGTGCCGCGCTAGCGTCTTCTTCCATGGTGGGAGTCAGGGGTTTTGGGCGTGGGGGCGCGGTCGCGATGGTCACTGTGTTCACACTAGGAGTCGCAGGCTTGACGGCCACAGCCGGTGGGCCCGAAGGGGCTAAGGGCCCTGACCGGTCAGCCTGGCAGGCGCGGGCTGCGACCGGGGACGGCGACGGCGCCCCGTGTTCGATGCCCGGTAGCGCCCAAGGCGAGGATCAGGAGGCCGCGTCGCAACCCTGGTGCACGGGAAGCGACGCTGAGGAGGAGGCTCTGCGGCAACAGCTTGCCGAGCAGCCCCTTGAGCAGCTCGTCGAGCAACTGATCATGCTGGAGTACAACACCGAGGCGTCGAGCGCCCTCGCAGAGCTCCAGTCGCTGCTTGAGAGCTACGAGCTCGGCGGTTTCGTCCTCGAGGACGAAACCAGCTCTAGCCTGTTCCTCGAGCCGGGGTTCTCTGAGCTGGCCGACACGCGCCAGCTAGGCGACGTGACCCATCCTTTCGTGTCGGTCAACGAGGAGGGCGGGCCGGTTCAGTTCTCGACCCCGCGGTACTTCGACCCGGACAACGACCTCATCGGCTGCACGACGGTGGGACCGATCCCGGGCTATACCAGCGACAGTCCCATCGACGCCGAGGGTTGGACCTGCCCGGACCACAGCTGGGCTGAGGACGTTCAGTATGTGCCCTACCTGCGCAACGCGCATTCGATGCCCACTACGTGGACCAGAGCCCAGACCCGCGAGCAGCTTGCTGAGGTGGGTGACGCGATGGACAAGCTCGGCCTGAACCTGACCCTCGCCCCCGTGCTGGGCGTCTCGGACGGGACATCGGAAAGCTCACTGCTTGGCGATCGCACGTTTGCCGACGACCCGCAGACGGTGGAACGCTACGCTCGCGCGTTCAGCCGAGGGGTCGGCGAGGGCAGCCAGAGCAGGGTCAAGACCGTCGTTAAGCACTTCCCCGGTCTCGGGACCGTCGCGACGAACACGGACGACTCCACCGGCGTGTCCGCCCCGCTGTCCGAGCTGGAGACCCGAGACCTCCTTCCCTACGACAAATCGATCACGGACTACTACGAAGCGTCCGGCGTCATGATGTCGAACGCTGCGGTTCCCGGCCTCACCTGTTCGGTGGACGCACCCACCGACGAGTGCACCCAACCCGCGACGTTGACACCCGCCGCGTACGAGCTGCTGCGAGGCAAGTACAACTGGAACGGCATGGTCATCACCGACACACTGCAGACCTCGGCCGTCCTGCAGGACGGCCTGACGATCGACCAGGCGGCTCGGGAGGCGTTCGCTGCCGGCGCCGACCTCGTCGAGGTCAAGCCCACGCCGGACAGCGCGGGCGACCCGCCCACGCTGGCACAGTACGAGCAGACGATCGATGAGGTGCGTAGCGAGATCATCGCGTGGGTTCAAGAGGACCCCTACGTGCGCAGGGGTCGCGTCGTCGAATCGGTGCTTCGCATCGTGCAGGCCAAGTCCGACCCATGGGCTGAACCTGCCCAACCGACTCCCGGAGACGTCAGCTACACCGGTTGAGCCGACGGCGACGGCTCGTGAGGTATTCCTGCTTTTGCTCGGCGGTCAGGTTGACTCAGATCCGCAGAGCCGTAAATGACCGCTCCCCCCTGCAGGATCAAGACGTCCCTCGTATTGCCCAGCGCGATACGTACCGACGGGACCGCACGTACGTTCTTGACAGTCGAAGAGACAGAGTCAGTGGCGAACAGAAGTTGTCGTCGTGCCACAAGACGCGACAGCGGGCCAATCAGGGCCTCTCGGGGTCGGTGGATGCCACCCAGGCATCGTGTCGTCCTCCAACCAGCGCACCGTGTCGATGATCCGCCCACTAGTGGTTCGGGGATCGGCGATCAGGGGACTCTACGGCTACGGGCAGCGATTGGACCGGATCGGTCAGCGCAGCGCGTCCTCGAAGACGTTCGTGTGCTGTCCGGTCAACTTATACAGGTGCTCCACCCCTGCGGCAGGGATCGCTTCTCCCTCGCCGGCACGAACGATGCGGGCTGAGGCAGTCTCAGTCTGTGTTAGACGGGCAGGCTCTCACGGTGCAGAAAGCCGGGTGGCAAGACTAAGAGCGACCGCCTCCCACGGTGGTCGTTGCGTCACCTACCCGTCAACTCTCGTACCCCCTTCCGTAGACGGAACTTCATGCGGTCACCCCGCCGCCACCGACACGGCTGCGGCCGGGATAGGGCTCGTCACCGATTGAGGATCGCTAACCGGTGACGGTTCCAGCTGCGAACCCTCTTCGGCTGTGGGCGATGAACGCCTTGGCCTGCTTAAGTCGCCGCGCCGATGCCCGCGCTGCGTACGACGTTCCTGCTCGGCCTCAACGCCCGGTCCTTGGTCCACTACTCGGCCAAGTGTCGATACCAGGTCGCGGTGGACGTCGGCCGGAAGCCGACACCGAGATAGGTCCGAGCGGCTGCCTGGCTGCCGTATGAGATCTTCACCCGCTCGGCACCTCTCGCGACCAGCCGATCAACCCCAGCGGTCAGCATTGCGGTCGCCAGACCACGATGCTGAAACTCGTCCTCGACTCTGACTGGCTCAACGAGTCCCACTTTGGTCATCGGGTCGAACCAGTACAACGAGTAGCCGGCGACTCGCCGGTCAGTGGTCTCGATGACGAGGTCGAGGGCCGGGTCGTAGAGCGAGCACTGCTCGAGCCGCTGCTGCACCACTTCTCCGTTCCGGTGCCGCATGTGATGCGGGACGTCGAGACGCTGGGTGCGATCGGTAAGGATGAACCCGTCTGCGGGCGTGATGAGGGCGGGCCGATCGGCGGCGTCCATCCAACCGGTGCTGTCGCGGTAGACCGGTGTAAGGCCAGATCGCCAAGCAACCTCCATGAAGACGTCGGCGTCGCTGACCGGAACGTCGAAACTCATCGGCACGTGTTCCACAGCATGCTCCAACGCTCGACCCCACACGACGTCGGGTTTGAGACCCGACAGACCTGGTACGGCGACCGGGTCGCACTGCCACGAGTCATCAGCCGAGCTCGTCAGGAGCACCCCTGCAACCGGCCCGTCGTCATCAAGCCAAAAAAGCTGGTCGACCGTGTCGGAGCGCTGCGGCTTGCGCCACCACCACTGCACGTCGGCGGCCTCCCACAGACCTGCCAGCGGGTCGGCCAACCGAGAGCGTTGCAACAAGAACGTCGCCATCCTCACGGCATCGGAGCCCGTCGCTCTGACTTCCTTCAACGAGATGGCCACCTCCCATACTTCATCACGCGGTGGGCCCGGTTCACCAGCGCTTTTTGCGTGCTCGCGCAACGGCTACGGACGCCCCGCCACGCACAGATCACAAAGCTCTGACGTGATGGCCACTGAGGGATCCCTTTGGGGGCGGCTGTCCAGTGTTGAAATGGTCGATGATGTACATCTTGCTGTTGGGGTCGGGTGTTGCCCGATGCTCGAGCCGGCTCGGGACCCGCGGGCCGACCGGGCCGATGTTTGGAGGTGCGCCATGAGCGCGCTACTTATTGGATACGCCCGATGCTCCACTGATCAGCAAGACCTCACTGCTCAACGCGATGCGTTGTGCGCACTGGGCGTTGAGCTTGAGCGGATGTACGTCGACCACGGCCTGACGGGTACCAACCGTGAGCGGCCAGGTCTTCGGGAAGCACTGGCTGCCTGTCGCGCCGGCGACACGTTGGTCGTGACAAAGCTCGACCGGCTGGCCAGGTCGCTTCCGGACGCCCGAGCGATTGCCGATGAACTCACCGTTCGGCAGATCGCCTTGAGTTTGGGTGGGTCGGTGTACGACCCGACCGACGCGGTGGGCCGGCTGCTGTTCAACGTGCTCGCGATGGTCGCGGAGTTTGAGTCAGACCTGATCCGATTGCGCACTCGAGAGGGCATGAAGGTGGCAAAGGCCAAGGGCCGGTTGCGCGGTAAACAACCCAAGCTCAACCACCGCCAGGAAGCCCACCTCGTCTCACTCGTTCATTCCGGTGAATACAGCACCGCCGAAGTGGCCGAACTGTTCGGCGTGGGCCGTTCCACCGTTTACCGAGCCATCGATAGGCAACGAGTCGCGGCCAAGGCTGGTCTTGCGGCAACCACCCCGTGTTGACACCCGGGCCCCTAGGCGCCGGCTGTCCCGAATCCCAGACCCATACGGGACAGCCGACGCCCCACGTCCCAGTGGCGTCCGCCGGGCCGTTGCTGCTTCGGTAGCGGTTCGGCTTGTGGGACGCGATCCACTGGCGCTTAGACATCGATCCCCACGCAGCTGGCAGGTATGGCTCGGACCGGGTGCCGAACTCGATAGTGGGTCGCAGTTGTGGTCGTGCCCGAGCCACAAGCCTCGGCCATGAGTCGAGCGTTCCGAGGTAGCGACGCAAAGACTTGGCTCGGGTCTTGCAAGGACTCGCCACTGTAGATGAGGGCTCGGGTGGACGGCGAGCGAGGAGGTGCGGATGTGTCGGTCAGCAGTATCTCTTTGTGAGCTTTGCCAATGTCGGCGAGGTGGTCTCGCACGCCCTGGGGTCTGGTGATCTCGAGCCACTCGACGAGTCCAGCGAGGTGCCCGGCGAGCCCGTACTCGCTGTGACCGTGCATTGCAACGATGAAGCGTCCTTCTGTGGTCGTTCCTCGTATCTCGAGGCTGTCGCCCATCGCGACTCGTAGCAGGTTGATTCCGTCGGGTGCGCAGGTCGCGTCTATCTCGATAGGTGTACGGATGCGGTCGATGTTGTCGGCGATCTTGTGCCAGCTCTCGGTGAGGTCGAAATCCTGGGGGCGGTGCGCGGGTTGGTCGGTCGGGTCGAAGGATGAGACGCGGTCGATCCGGAAGGTTCGCTGGCGGTTCCGGTGTGAGCGATGAGATACCAGGACGGGCCCTTGGCGACGATACCCAGCGGGTGCACAGCCCTCTGCGTCTCGACCCCCGCGCGATCAACGTAGCGCAGGCGCACCTGGACGCCGCGGGTCACAGCGTCGTGCAGGTCCTCCAGAAAGCGCGGAGGTGGCTGCGTGGTGCGCGCCGTTCCCCATTGTTGTGGGTCCATGATCAGTGAGGATGCGGCGGCCTCGGCGTGTGCCTGGAACGTTTCCGGTAGGGCGCGGACGAGTTTGCGCAGGGCGGTCTTAACGGCTGGGTTTGCCGTGGCGGCGGGGCCGGCGACCAGGAATAGGGCGCGGGCTTCGCTATGGGTCAGTCCGGACAGGTCGGTGCGAGCGCCGCCGAGAAGCCGCCAACCGCCGCCTCGGCCCTGGATCGAGTACACCGGGATGCCACTCATGGCCAGGGCGTCAAGATCACGGCGCGCGGTGCGCTCGGAGACTTCGAGCTTCTTGGCAACTTCCGGGGCGCTCACCTGCTCGCGACGTTGAAGCATCAGGAGGATGGCCACCAGTCGGTCACTTCGCATGTCGCCAACTTTCCCAGATAAACCGGTCACGCATTGACCGGTTTAGGCCCCTAGGTTGGAGACATGAACTCACTAACGAACCTCACAGACTTCCCCGAGCCCACTCTCATTGCCGTCAACGGCGTCGAATTGGAGGTTTTCGAAGCAGGGCGGCGAAACGCCGACAAGCCCATCGTGCTCTGCCACGGCTGGCCCGATATCGCCTACACCTGGCGTCATCAGATACCCGCCCTCGTCGACGCGGGCTACCACGTCATCGCCCCCAACCAACGCGGTTACGGCAACTCCTCCCACCCAGTCGAGGTGAGCGCCTACGACGTCCAGCACCTGACCGGCGATCTCGTCGCCCTCCTCGACCACTACGGCTACCAGGACGCGACCTTCATCGGCCACGATTGGGGGGCGATGGTCGTGTGGAGCCTCACAGTGCTGCACCCGACGCGCGTGAACAAGGTGAT
>JBARZG010000004.1:0-30941 GCA_049649785.1 Ornithinimicrobium sp.
TGGCAGGTTGCCTCGGGGCTCGCGGAAGATGTCGAAACGCCGGTGCGCTCGGCGGCGGGCACCGAGGTCGCACGACGCCTGCGCGCGCATCGTCTTCGTATGTGCCGATGCTGATGAAGAGCTCTCCATCGGCCGGCGCGGACTCACCTAGAACGGCTCCTCGGCGAATTCGGTGGTGCGATAGGCGAGTTCCTCACCGTTTTGCCATGGCGAGATCACGTTCTGAGCTTCAATATCTCCGGTGTCGGTGCTCAGTGTGTAGCGGACCATGGTGGAGATGAGGACCCAGGTCCAACTCACCGCACCCGGCGATCTCACCATGTATCAGCGTCGACCGCTCCGCGCTCCAGCATTGCGGGCCAGTTGATCGAACAGGAGAGCAGTCATGCCGGGAAACCAACAACCAACACGAGCGAGCGTCCTCACCGCTGAGACGTTGTCCTTCAGCATCGCAGCATCCATCGTCAGCACCCTGCTGCAGCTCGCCAACATCCAATGGGCCGGAGCACCGACGGACTTCTGGTGGGCGCTTGCCACCTCCGCCATTGTGGGTCTTTTCATCGTTGCCTACCAGTGGCCGGAGCCACCGGCCACCAAGCCCAAACGAGATCCCTCCGAACGCGGATTCTTCGGGATGTGGTGGTGGGACAGGGGGTTTCGGACGGCGTTCGGCGCCGTTGGAGTCGGTCTCCTGAACATTCTGCTGGTCACCGCGGCCGTGCTCGGCGTCGGGTCAGCGGTGGAAGGCGAGGCGGTCGTTGACGTCCCAGCCGTCACCTCGGAGTAACGGGCCAAGGATCTTCCTCAGACGCGACACCCCCACCCGCAAACCCGAGCAAAGCGTGCGGCGGCATCCTGCCGATGCTTACCAATACGGCGCCGCTCACCGCTAGGCCGACGCCGTCATACAAGGGCGTCGGGAGGTCGTCAGCGGCGCAGTTGGTTCCGGTCCCTCCATAGCGTGATCCCGAGCGAGACGCACAGGCCGATCAGGATCACCGTGAACGGCACCGCGGCGACGACCGCAGCACTGCGCAGGGCAGTGGTCCCGCCGCTGAGCAACAGCACGGCGGAAAAGGCGGCGGCGAAGGACCACATGAGTCGCAACGGGCGCGGAGGCTTCAGGCTGCCTCCAGAGGTGCTGCTGCCCAGCATGAACGAGGCCGAGTCGGCCGAGGTGATGAACAGCAGGGCAAGCACTGGCACCAACAAGATCAAGCTGAGCCCGGGAGCCGGAAGCGTTTCAAGCACCGCGACTGAGGCGACCGATTTGGACTCGCCAGCGATCCCTGCGACCTGCACCGCACCCGTCGTCTCCCGTTGCAGCGCGGTCCCGCCGAGCACCGAGAACCACACGACACTCACGGCGCTCGGCACCACGACCACACCCGTGACGACCCCGCGGATCGAGCGCCCCCGCGAGATCCGGGCGATGAAGGTCCCGACGAATGGTGCCCAGGCGATCCACCAGGCCCAGAAGAAGTAGATCCAGTCGGCGGTCCAGGAATTGCCGGCCGATCCTTCGGTGGCCAGGCTCATCGGCACCAACTCCCGGGCGAAGTCCGCCAAGCCCCCGGTCATCGTCTGAAAGATCGCCGTCGTCGGTCCGAGAATCAAGATGTAGCAGACCAGCGCTGCGCAGATCGCGATGTTGGCCAGGCTCAGCCAGCGGATACCGCGGCCGAGACCGGTCATAGCGGAGATGGTGCTGACCGTCATCAGCGAGACGATGATGACGATCTTGGTGGTGTAGGAGTCGGGTATGCCGAATACCTCGGTCAGGCCGGCGTTGAGCTCCCCGGTGCCTAGGCCCAACGACGTCGCGACGCCAAACAGGATCGCAATAACGGCGAGTACATCCACCACATCACCGACCCGCCCGTCCGAGTGCCGGCCCAACACCGGGCGCAGTGCCTCACTGACCAGCATGGGCCGGTTTCGGGTGTAGCTGGAGTACCCGATGCTAATCGCCACCACGGCGTAGATCGCCCAGGCGTGCGGTCCCCAGAACAAGAAGGAGTAGCGCATCGCCACCCGTGCGGCTTCGGCAGAGCCCGAGTCAGTCCCACCGTATGGCGGGTCATCGAGGTGAATCAGCGGCTCGGCCATGCCCCAAAAGAAGAAGCTCAGCCCGACCCCGGCGCTGAGCAGCATGGCGACCCAGGAGAGCATCCCAAACTCAGGCCGCGACTCGAGGCCGCCCAGCCGCAAGCGACCAAACGGGGAGAGCCACAGCACGAGCACCACCGCCAAGAGCCCGGTGACCACGACCGGGTATGCCGGGCCCACGGTGCCGACGACTACCTCTCGGACGGTGGTAAGAACCTCGTTAAGGCCTCCTGGGAAGAGGAGCCCGAGCACGACAAACGCGGCCGACAGTACGCACGAGGCGAAGAAGACAAGACCCAATGGGGCCTTCTCCGTGGTCGCACCGTCCGCGCGCGTGTCCATAGCGACTGATCGTACGGTTCGCCAAGATTCGCTCGAGCCCTCATCGCTGCTGCCCGAAGATTGGCAGGGAATGGTTACCGCGCCGATCGCGGCAAATTACACGCTCCTACGGTCCTGTCGACTATGCGTTGTCGAGGTCAGCCTTGGTGAGCACAGCACGAGTCTGAACGCCAACGTCTCGCATTGGTCCTCCGCTTTCTCCACTACGGTCGATCGCGCATACGGCTGTCGACAGTGTCGCCCCGAGTTCGCGCAACGCGAGCGTCGCTGCTCGGACGGCACCACCAGTGGTGACCACGTCTTCGATCAGGGTGACCTGGATCCGGCCACTTCGGCGCCCTCGGCCAGTCGCCACGTTCCGTATTCCTTCGCCTTCTTGCGCACGAACACAACGGGGTGCCCGGTCATCGCACTGAGCACCGTGGCAAGCGGCATACCACCAAGCTCTAGACCACCCAACAGCGTCGTCTCCGACGGCAACGGCGGCACCATCCTCGCGGCCACCCGCTCAAACTACGCCGGCTGAGACTCGAAGAGGTATTTGTCGAAATACTCGGTCACCGTCTGCCCCGAGCGGAGGGTGAACGTGCCGGTAAGACGACATGTGCTGTCGATGTCCCGGGCGAGCTCGAGTCGATCCACGCGATCAGCCTCATCCTCGAAGGCGCGTGCGCGTTTGTCGATCTGGTGTGCTCATGCAAGGGCGCACTAGATCGACAAACGCGCACTGGGCTTGTCCGAGTCCGCTGATAGTGGCGCCGTGCTGGCTTTGCTGGAGCCATTCCCGGGGCGTGGCGCTGATTCCTCGTGCGGTGGGCGCGAAGTCTTGGCGAAGGCGCAGGTAGAGTGATCGCGCTCACACGACACCGACTCGACGGAGACCCTGGTGGCCCAGGACATCATCGCGGAAACCCCGGAGATCTGGGGTAAGGACTATTCCACGGACAGTGCCACGGTGCAGCAGGACTACGACACGTTCGCCGAAGGCGGTAGGTATGACGAGACGTTTACAGACTGGGGGTATGTGGGCCCGGAGACCGCGGCCGCGATCATGCGGAACTACGTTGCCACCGATGCTCGGATCCTTGACGCCGCGTGTGGTTCGGGGCTGACCGGGACGGCGCTGCAGAACCTTGGCTACGTCCGCATCGAGGGGATCGACATCTCGGAGCGACTTTTGGGCCTCGCGGCGCAGACAGGCGCATATGAGCGGGTCGGGCGGGTGGACATGCAGGTGTTCCCGCTCCCGTTCGACGACGACGCGTTCGATGCCGTCTGCTTCATCGGGGCGCTGACCTACTTCGAGACACCCGAAATCCTGCGTCAACTCTGCAGAATCGTTCGCAGCGGTGGCCGGATCGTGTTCTCGCAGCGCGACGACATCATGCGCGACCAGGACTATGGGGAGAAGCTGGACGACCTGGAGCGCGAGGGGCAATGGTCCCGCACCTTCGGCACCGAGCCGATGCCCTACCTTCCGAACCATCCGCGGTACGGCACGCAGATCAAGGTGCAGTACTTCGTGTACGAGGTTGTGTGAACCTCCCTCGACGGCCCTGACTGTGCGACTCCTGGGGTTGTGCGTCCGCTGGGATGGCTGGCTGGCACTGGGCGGGGGCAGGTCGCGTCACCACCGGTAGATGGTGCATACGGGTCGCAGCTGTCCCGCGGACCCAGCCGATGAGGGCCCAAGACGGGGACATGACGCGCTCTCTTCCTGGACGGCGTCCTCGGGCAACACCCCGTGCTGAAGGGTGCTGGTGTGAAACCCTCAGGCAAAGTCAGCCAGCGCACGCCGGATCGCCTCAGAACGGGACAGGTGCTCTCGCTCGGCCAGTGCGTCCACCGCTGCGATCTCCTCGGCAGTGAGTCGGACGGCCACGACCTGCATCGGATAAGCACCCCGACCGGGTCGACCGCGTCCGCGACGCTTCAACTCCTTAACGTCATAGCCAGCCTCGGCCTCGTCCGCCCACTTCTGAACTTGCTCGTCAGCGACCATGAAAAAATCGTATTACGAAAATGCGTGCCCCGGGTAGAGACAACGCCCGGACCACGGCATGAACGAACGGATCGGCGCGCCTCATAGCAGCGCCTCAGGAGGCGCCTTATCGCGGTACGCGGACGCATTCGCCACAGTCGAAGCAGATGTTGCCCGTGTCGCAGGCCGGCAGGCCCTCCCGGGTGGGGTGGCTACCGTGGATGGACGTCGCATAACGCCTCGCGTTATGCTTGGGTGTGATCCAGTCGTTTCGAGACACTGCGACGCAACGCCTGTGGTCACTCCGACGCGCGAAAGGCATCGACCCAAGGATCGAGCGAGCCGCCTTGCGCAAGTTGGTGATGTTGGATGCCGCCGAAACCTTGGATGACCTGCGGGTCCCACCGGGTAACCGCCTGGAAGTCCTCGAGGGTGACCGGGTGGGTCAGCACAGCATCAGAATCAACCAGCAGTGGCGGATGTGCTTCGTGTGGACGCAGGCAGGTCCGGAGTATATCGAGATCGTGGACTACCATTGAGGAGGTGCAGAACGTGAGGACCACCATTGCTCCGGTTCATCCAGGCGAGATCCTGTTCGATGAGTTCTTGCAACCGTTAGGTATGGCCCAACACCGGCTGGCTGTATCGATCGGGGTGCCGCCACGGCGGATCAACGAGATCGTGCACGGCAAACGACGGATCACCGCCGACACTGCGCTGCGGCTGGCCCGCTATTTCGGCACCAGTGACCGGTTTTGGCTCAACCTGCAGACCCGCTACGACCTGGAGACCGAACGAGACAATATCGGCGAGGCCCTCGACCAGATCAGCCCTCTGCGGACCGCATAGCTAGCAGCTCGCGCACCTCGAGGTTCCCAAGCACTACCCACTCGCAAGCACGGCGCTTGAATTGCGACCCAGACCAAGCCTCGCACCATCAGCGGCAAGAGCGCGTGGAATACGTATCGGCCGGTCATCCGCGGCTACTCGTCCCATGTCGCTCTTCCGCGCCGACGCTAGCCACTTTTCGTGAGCCACGTCCGCAGGCGGCAATATGACGCGCTTGTCACAGCATATCAATCGAAATGTCCTGGTTCATAGCGTGAGGAGCCCGAGGGGGACGATGCCAATTCCATCGCCCGCCTGAGACTGGGTACTCAGCTCCGCGGTGGCGGGTGGGTCGGCGACGGCGCATCGCCCGATGACGCCTTCTCACCTAGGACCCGCAGTGCGGCGACCTTCTGTGCAGTAGGCAGCCGCCGCCCAGGGATGCGCCCTATCTGGAGCCGCGATGACGCGCTCGCGCGGAACGCGAGGGCCACATGCGGGACTGTCGCGATAGGTGTCGGACTGCTTGCTCCACGTTGCGTGCGGAAGCCGGCTGATCGAGCTGGCACCGCTGTCCGCTTGGGATCATCAAACGCCAGACCACACCTCCCCGCCGGATCGGCGGCTCCGCTGGTCGCCAGTATTCTCGCGGTGTTCATCCCCAAAGACCGGCTCGTAGGCGCCAACCAACCAACCACCCACCCACCCACCTGATGATTGCCAATCACCCCCGGAGCTTCCGACCGTCCCCCGTCGGGACCCGTGACGCGTGCTCCCGCGAGTGGGCACGCGCGAGGCGGCCCTCCTTGACGGATAGGGGCCCCGGTTCACGGGGGCGCCATCTGGGGCTTCCCATCGTCTGCGCCCCGCACGCTGTTGAGGACGGTCTGCCCCTGCCTGTCGACGAGCCGGGTGAACAGTTGCTGGGCGTAGCCGAAGACCAGGGCCCACGCGAGGATCTGCGCGGAGGTGTCGAGGGCACTCAGGCCGGGGATGAACTGGCCTCGCATCAGCAGCAGGCCGAGGAACGCTGTGAGGGCTCCGGTGGGGAGCTTGAGGACGGCCAGGGCCACGGGTAGGAGCGGCCGTTCCGACGAACCATGGATGCCCCTGATCGCGCCCGCGGCGGCGACTGCCGCTGCGGCGAGCCCGACAAGCTCGACGACGAGGATGTCCCACGGCGACACGGTTGCCTGCAGGTAGTCGTCGATATCCCGGGCCTGGTCGGCTGCCGAGGGGGTGTCGGTGCCGGGTTGGGAGGAGGTAGAGAACGGCTGGGACTGCGCGGTCGGGCACACCACAACGGCCTGCCCGCCGTCCTCCGGGGCGAAGCAGAGGGGGATCATCGCCGGCCGTGCAAAGCCGATGACCGCCATGGCGACCACGAGGAGGCTCAGCAACGCGGTCGTCACCACGAGGACGTCGCGGAAACTGCGCACCCGAACCTGTTCACGCAGGGACGCCGAACTCGCCGCTCGCGCCGCGGTGACGATCGACCCGCGCTCCTCCTCCACGACGGCGAAACGGTCCTGCGTGGTCGGCTCGCCGCGGGGGGCGCGCTCCGTTGCCTGCTGGGGAGGATGGTCGACGTCGTGTACTCCCAGCCTGCGGGCCAACCGCTCGAACGCGAGCCGCCGAGGATCTGTGGGGATGAGGTGGCATTGGACGTGCGTCAGCAGGCCGGGAAGCTGCCCCAGCACATAGGTCGGGGGTGCGAAGTTCAGCAGTTGGGCTTCCGCGGCGTCGATGTTGCTCTTGGCTCGCTCGCGCAGTGAGCCCGTGCGGGGCCTCGGGAATCGGTCCTTGGGTTGGGCCTTCATGAAGTTGGCTGCTTGCTTGGCGGCCTCCAAGTGCTGCTGGATGGACTCGACGAAGATCCAGTAGCCAGCTACATCCGTGGTGGTCGCCGCCCAGTCGCACAGGGTCGTCAACTCCTTGACCCGGGTGAGGGTGCCCTCACGCCAGCCGGCGGAGACGGGACCACCGACTGGTGGGTTCGTCGGCGAGGGCGGGGAGTCTCCGCACCCTCGCCGACGGCTCGACCGAGCCGCCGGCGGACCCCCGGTGGCGGGTTCGCTCCCGGTGGCTGGTTCCCGGGCGGTCGATGACCCCGACCCGGGCACCGCGGTGGTGGAGGGGTGCGTTGTGGCCGACCCGTTGCGCTCACCCCCGGGCTCGGTGGTCGCCCGGAGTCGTCGTGATCGCCATACCATGGCTGTCTCCCTTCACTAGTGCCTCTTATTCGTCCGCACGACTCGCGGTCGAGTCGGACGGGGCAATGCGAGCACCTACCGTTACGAACACGGGAACCGGCCTTTGATACTTGACGCGGGAGCGAACCGCTCTGCGCCGGTGGATGATCGTGTCGTGGATGACGACCGACCGGCGTCGCCCTGGAAGTCTGCGGCGGGACGGCGGGCCCATTGCGAGCGAACAGGTAGCCCACTGTGGGCGGATTGACGCAGCGCGAGCCGTCATCGGTATGCGCGCCTGTCTGTTTAAATCTCGCCATGTCAGAACGTCCCAAAGGGCGATGGTGCTGCGGTCCGCGGTCCAACCGCTGGCGACCTACCACGAGAACGCAGCGTCGGCACCGGTCTTCGGGCGACGAGGCCATCGGAGCTCTCGTCCGCGACTCGGCATACCCACCGGGTCGTTGGGATTTGCAGGTCGAGAATCGACGGGCGGTGGGCAGCCATCGATGGCAGGGGGCCGCACGCCCCGCCGTGGGTGCATACCGTGCTGGTGCCCCGCTGCGCTGTCGTTAAGGATGACGTTCGGTCATCGACTCCGAGGTTGGCATAGGTGTGGACCAGGTGGGTTTTTACAGGTGCACATTCGGGGCGAGGGAGTTCTACGCCCGTTTGCGGATCGCTACTGTGGAACTTCAGGCCCAAGAGGGCTGGCGAGTTGACGGTCGCGCTACCGGAAGCCGAGGGACCTCTGATCGATCCAACGGGGAGACGTTGCGCGAAAGGCTTCGTATTCGGCCCCGAAGTTTCCAAGCAGCGCCGTTTCCTCCGCTTGGATCTGCACGCGGTCAATGAAAACAACAAAACCAGCGAGGGGGAGGAGTGCGATCCAGGAGCCACGCCATAGAGCGTGCGCCAGCAGCAGTCCCGCCATGCCGACGTACATGGGGTTTCGACTAAGGGTGTTGGCACCGCCCGTGATGAGCACCGACGCGCGATCGGGTTGAAAGGGTTCGAGGGTTGTGCCACGACGATGGAAGCGGCTCGCGGCCTCGCCCGCCATCGATAGGGAAGCCAGCGAGACGGTTGTTGCCACTGCCGTGCGCCCTGTGCTCCGCGGTGGCAGCGCTCCCGAGAGTGCACGCTGGGTCATCGCCGCGCCAAGCGCCGCTAGTGGAGGAGGTATGCGTGGCACGCCCACCATCCTGCGCGTATGAGAACGGTCTGTCGAGCACAACCAGCCTCATCGCGACGATATGAGGGGTCAGGCCGAGCCCAGCACATGAGTGGTTCTGCGCCGGTCATACGCAGAACGTCGTATTCCCTGGGTACGGTGTGCTCGTGCGGATCTTCTTCACCGGTGGCAGCGGCAAGGCGGGCAGGCACGTCGCGCCATACCTCGCCGAGGAGGGCCACCACGTCACCAACGCTGACCTCGTCTCGCTGGGCAACCCCGCTGTCGCGGACCTGCGAGTCGACCTCACCGACGCCGGTGAGACGTATTCGGCGCTGTCGGGGCTGGCGACCTTTCAGGAGTTGGAGCTACCCAGCAAGCCCAGTTACGACGCCGTCGTGCACTTTGCCGCCGTGCCGCGGATCCTGCTCACCTCGGACGCGGCCACCTACGCCGCGAACGTGCTCAGCACCTACAACGTGCTGGAGGCCGCGACCCGGCTGGGGGTTCGCAAGATCGTGTTCGCCTCCTCGGAGACGACCTACGGGATCTGCTTCGCCCAGGGTGAGCGGCGCCCGCTGTACGTCCCCGTCGATGAGGACCACCCGACGGTTCCGGAAGATTCCTACGCGATGTCAAAGGTGGCGGGGGAGGTGACGGCGCGCTCGTTTCAGGCACGCACCGGCGCCGACGTGTATGGCCTGCGGATCAACAACGTGATCGAGCCGCACGAGTATGCAGAGATGTTTCCTGCCTTCCTCGACGACCCGTCTCTGCGGCGTCGCAACATGTTTGGCTACATCGATGCCCGCGACCTTGGCCAGATGGTGCAATGTTGTCTGACCACCGACGGGCTGGGCTACGAGGTCTTCAATGTTGCCAACGCCGACATGTCGGTGGCGGCGAGCACGCAGGAGATCCTGGATCGGTTCTACGAAGGTGTCGATGAGCGCCGCGAGATGGGCCGCGACGAAACCTTCTACTCCATCGCCAAAGCAGGCGACCTCCTCGGTTACGCCCCCCGTCACTCGTGGCGCGATGTCCTGACCGACCCCGTGGCCGGGCACGCCTGAGCGCCAACGCGGCGTTGAGGTTGTAGCGCCCTTCGGCAAACCTGCCTTACATTGGCAAGAAGATTCGTCACCCACTGCGGAGGTTCGCCATGTCAGCCAGGCCCGACACCACTTTTCACGCCTCGCCGCGGTTGGCGATGGAAGCGCCTGCTGAGACGCTGGCCTACACGCTGATGCTGAGCCCCGACGGCTCCGCACCCGACGGTTTAGCCGTGGTTGACGTCGATCCCGACTCAGGGTCATTCGGCCAGATCGTGCACCAGGTGCTGATGCCGAACACCGGGGATGAGTTCCACCACTTCGGCTGGAACGCCTGCTCCTCGGCGCTGTCACCGTTGACCGGGCATGCCTTCCTCGAGCGCCGGTATCTGATCATTCCGGGTATTCGGTCCTCACGGATCTACGTCGTCGACATCAAAGGTGGGCCGACGGCAGCCAAACTGCACAAGATCATTGAGCCTGAGGAGATCTTCGCGAAGACGGGCTACTCCAGGCCGCACACGATTCACTGCGGCCCTGAGGGAATCTACGTCTCGACGCTCGGCGGTGGCGGGGCGGACGGCACCGCCGGCCCTCCCGGCATCTTCATCATGGACTGCGAGACCTTCGAGGTGCTCGGCCGCTGGGAGATCGACCGCGGTGTCCAGGACAAGCACTACGACTTCTGGTGGAACCTACCGCGCGACTACATGGTCTCCTCGGAGTGGGGACTGCCGCCGCAATTCGAGAACGGGATCGTCCCCGAAGACCTGCTGAGCAACAAGTACGGTCACAGCCTCCACTTCTGGGATCTGCGAGGCCGACGCAACGTGCAGACCATCGACCTCGGCGAGAACCACCAGATGGCTCTGGAGGTGCGGCCAGCCCACGACCCCTCGCGCGAGTACGGCTTCTGTGGCGTCGTCATCGACACCACCAACCTTGAGGGGTCGATCTGGACGTGGTGGCGCGAGAACGGTGAGTTCCACGCGAAGAAGACCGCGACGATCCCAGCCGAGCCGGCGGACGCTGATGATCTGCCGCCGCTGCTCAAGGGATTTGAGGCAGTGCCGCCTCTGGTCACCGACATCGACCTGTCGCTGGACGACCGTTTCCTCTACGTCTCGTGCTGGGGCACCGGCGAGATGCGTCAGTATGACGTCAGCGACCCGATGAACCCCACACTCGCCGGCTCGGTCCACATCGGCGGGATCACCCGCAAGACCGCGCACCCCAGCGGGGCGGCATACCTGGGCGGACCTCAGATGGTTGAGATCAGCCGGGACGGCGAGCGGGTCTATTGGACCAACTCGCTCTACTCCACCTGGGATGACCAGTTCTATCCCGACGGTACGCCCGCGGCCATGGTGAAGGCCGACGTCGGTAGCGAAGGGGGACTGACCCTGGACGAGAACTTCTGGGTGGAGTTCCCCGACACCTACCGCGCCCACCAGATCCGCCTGGAGGGTGGAGACTGCTCGACCGACAGCTTCTGCTATCCCTCCGCCTGAGCACCTCGATCCACGGTGGAGATGGGCGAGGCCTCTAGCGCCGCGCTCTGGTTGGCCGTGCTGCTGTCCGGGGTCTACCACGGGCTAAACCCCGGCATGGGTTGGCCACTGGCGGTCTCGGCAGCGCTGATGGAGCGGGCGCCCTGGGCGTTGGCTCGTGCCTTGGGGTTGCTCGGGCTGGGCCACTTCCTCGCGATGGCCGTGATCTTGTTGCCGTTCGCCATGATCAATGCCATGGTGCAGTGGGAGATGGCGATCCGGCTGGTGGCCTCGAGCATCGCCGTGGCCTTCGGCGGATATCTGCTGATTGCGCGGTCGCATCACCCGAGGTATTTGGCTCGGGTTGCCCCGCACCGACTCGTTTGGTGGTCCTTCCTCGCCGCGACGGCACACGGCGCGGGCTTGATGTTGCTGCCGATCTTTTTGTCGATGGACCACCACGAGATGGCAGGCGAGCACGGTGCCATGAGTCAACTGGTGACCGACCAAGCTGCACCGGCGTTGCTGGTCGCCGCCGTGCACACACTGGCGATGGTGTCGGCCGGCGCACTGTTGGCCGTGCTCGTCTACCGCTGGCTCGGCCTGCGCGCCGTGTCTCGGACCTGGTTCAACCTCGACACCGTCTGGGCGCTCAGCCTGCTGCTGCTGGGACTGGCGAGTGCTGCCACGACGCTTTGGTGGTGAGCCAGCGTCCAACTAAGTCGCGGGGTCAATCTGGATCGCCTCATCGGCCAGTTGCTTGCCGGCGCCGCTGTAGAGCTGCAACACCGTGTGGGCGCCCCGCTCCTTGACCTCCGCGGCCTGGTCATCGTACTGACAGATCACCGCCACTTGCCCGTCGAAGTTGGCCTCGGTCAGCCGGTCGAGGGCGACGAGATTGGACCCATGGAAGGGCATCGCCAACACCACGAGTTTCACATTCGCCGTGCTGGTGGTGCGTTCCCAGAACGATGCGTCCGTGGCGTCCGCCTCTTGCACGTCCAGGCCGCTCTTGGTCAGGCGCTCGACTCGGGTCAAGTCGCTCTCCACCCCAACCACCGTCAGACCGTAATGGCTCTCTAGCTGCGCGTATGCCGATTGGCCGATCCGCCCCATACCGAAGACAACGGCTTGGGCACGGGACAAATCTATCGGTCTGTCCTCAGGGTGTAGCCGGTGCACATCTTGGGCCGGGAGGTAGGACATGAAACGTTTGACCAGGGTCGTTTCGGAGCGGTTGACGACTGCGGAGATGACGAAGCTCATCGCGACCGCGACCGAGAGCACGACCAGCCATGCTTCGTCCATCAGACCGGCCTCGACGCCGACGGCCGCCACAATCAACGCGAACTCGGAGTAGTTCCCCAGCGCCAAGCTCGACAGGATCGAGGAGCGGTGTCCCAGTCGGCGCCACCAGAGCAAGAGGAAGAAGATGCCGGTCTTGATCGGTAGCAGCACCAAGAACGCACTGGCCAGCGCCATGGTTGACCAGGTCGGCAGGTTCCCGTAACCGATGGAGATGAAGAAGCCGACGAGCAACAGTTCCTTGATCGTGAACAACGACTTGGATAGCTCACCCGCGGCTGGATGGCTGGCCAGCAACGCCCCGATGATCAGTGCGCCGAGGTCGCCTTTCAGGCCCACCGCCTCGAAGGCTGCATAGCCGGGTACGAGGGCCATCACGATGCCGAAGAGCGCCTGCATTTCACCATGCGGCACGTAGTTCCAGACCTTGCGGAACACCCAGGCAGCGGGCAACATCAAGAGCAGCAGCAGAGCCCACAGGGTCGGCGGATCCCCCTTGGCTGCGGTGAGGAACAGCACCGCAGCGATGTCCTGAATGATGAGTATGCCGATTGCCACCCGCCCGTAGTGGGACTGGGATTCGCTGCGGTCCGACAGCACTTTGACCACGAAGACTGTGCTCGAAAAACTCAGCGCGAAGGCCACCAGCACGATCGTGGTCATCGACGCTTGGCCGGCTAGACCGAAACCGAGCACGCTCAGGATGCCGATAAATCCGGTGGCAATGATGACGTTGACGACCATGTGGACCGAGGCGGTCACCCATACTTCGGCGCGAAGCAACGTGCGGACATCGAGCTTGAGGCCGATCGCGAACAGCAGCAGCGTCACGCCAAGATCGGCGGTGGTCTGCACCAGGGTGGACTCGGGCACTTTCAGTGCGTTCAGGGCAAACCCGGCCGCGAGGAAACCAACCAGCGGTGGCAGCCGGATCAGCACAGCAAGCATCGCGGCGCCGAACGTCACGGCAAGGTACATAGACACCGTCTCCACGGTTCACCTCTCGCTTGTCGTCGTTCTCGCTGTGCTGTCAGTGCCCCGCTCGTGGTGCCCTTGGTGCTCTAAGACTCCACCATGGCGCGGGTTCTGCCGGCTCGCTCGGCAACCCCAGCTGTGATGAGCTCGGCGAATCTGTCGGCGAGTGGCCGCCATGACTGTGCGACCTCCTCACGTCTTTCGACGAAGTCATCCGCCGCCGCATGCAGCGCTTGGTCCTGCCACAGTGGATCGGCACCCACCGGCCGATGGACTGCCCAGCTACGGAAGATCTCCGGTGTTGCCTCCGGGTGGAATTGCACACCCCACGCATGAAGCGCAAAGCGGGCAGCTTGGACCGATCCATCGGGGGCGGTCGCTAGAACCACAGCACCCGCAGGTAGCTCGATGACCACATCGTCATTCCACTGCAAACCCGTGGCGCCCTCTGGGACCGCTGATAGGAGAGGGTCGCGTTGCGCCTGGGCAGTGGGGCGGTAGGGCGTGAGTCCGCGGGCCTTCCCGGCCGGGTTAGCGCCGCTGCTGCCACCCAACGCGGTGTTCAGGAGCTGATGACCCAGGCACACCCCGAGCACGTGGCGCTGGGCACGGACGCCTTCACGCATGAGCGCTTTTGTTGCCGTTAGCCACGGGAAATCAGCGTCATCATTGGCCCCCATGGCGCCGCCCAGCACCATCAACCCGTCGTGATCCGCGAGCGATTCCGGTATGTGGTCGCCCCGGTGCGCAAAACACACATCGAGGGTGATGCGATGCTTGCTCAGTACATCGCCCAACAGCCCGGCGGGACATGTGTCCTCGTGTTGAATGACCAACAGCCGCGGCTTCATGTCGCATAGGCTACGGGACCGCAACCCGCTGAAGCACGCCTCGGTGGCTGCAGCGCACACCGTAAGAACGACATGCCGCTCAACGCGCCCAGAATGCAGCAACTTCATGCTCAAGCGGGTGAATCCTGCGACAAGACCGCGCTCAACCGGTGAACACGCGTGCAACATCATGCTCAAGCGGGTGACATCAGCGACAACTCCGCGCGCAACCGTGTGGGCTAGGTGAGGTCCTCGCTGATCGACTGCGGCCCAAACAGGCTGTCATGCTCCGACGTCTCGCCCGTCTTCGGCAGGTCGCCGTCAGCGCCGGGGGAGACAGCGTGCGGTTGCAGTTCGCCGCTGGCGATCTGCTCGGCCCAGTGACAGGCCACCCGATGTCCGCTGCTGGCGCCGTCGATCTCGACAATTCGCAGTTCGGGTCGAGTGTCGTCGCACTTGGTTTCTTGACGCCACGGGCACCGCGTGTGGAACCGGCAACCACTGGGTGGGTTCGAAGGGCTGGGCAAGTCACCGGCCAAGAGGAGTTGCTCGCGCGAGTCTTCGACCTCCGGGTCAGGCACCGGCACCGCAGACATCAGCGCTCGCGTGTAAGGGTGTAGGGGCGTGTTGTACAATTCGTCTGCGCTGCTCTCCTCGACCAGTGCGCCGAGATACATGACGCCGATCCGGTCGCTGATGTGCCGGACCACCGCGAGATCGTGTGCGATCACCAGGTAGGTCAAGTCGAACTCTTTCTGCAGGTCTTGCAGCAAATTGATGACCTGCGCCTGCACGGAGACGTCCAAAGCGCTGACTGGCTCGTCAGCCACAATAAGCTGCGGGTCCACGGCCAATGCCCGAGCGATCCCGATGCGTTGGCGTTGCCCGCCGGAGAATTCGTGCGGGTACTTGTTGAGCGAGTTCTGCGGCAGCCCGACCGCCTTCAGCAGTCCGATCAAGCGCTCGCGAGCGTCTTGGGTCTTGGTCAACCCGTGTGCCTTCATACCCTCCAGCAACAGCTGCTCCACGGTCTGCCGAGGATCCAAGGACCCCATCGGGTCCTGGAACACCATCTGCATATGGCGCCGCTGCGTGCGCAACTTCTCGCCCTTGAGGCTGGCGAGATCGACGCCGTCGAAATGGACCTCGCCCCCGGTGGGCTCCTCCAGTTGGAGCAGGGCTCGCCCGAAAGTCGACTTGCCACAACCCGACTCACCGACCAGACCGTAGGTCTCACCGCGCTTGATCTGAAGGTCGATGCCATCCACTGCATACACATAACCGATGGTCTTATCGAAGATGACCCCAGCCTTGATGGGGAAGTGCATCTTGAGGTCTCGTACATCGACGAGCAGATCTTCCTCACTCATCAGACATCCTCGCTCATGGCGGTGGCTCCTGGGCCGAATTCCTGATCTTCGGCAGCGGGATTGTTCGTCAGCGGGTTGTGGCAACGCAAAAGCCGTTCGTCATCAACCTTCGAATCGTCGACGAGGTCCGGGCTGGCCTCCCGGCATGCGTCGACCTCGCTGGAGCACCGCGGCGCGAACGCGCATCCCCCGTCCCACGGGATGTTGTCGGCCACTGATCCCGGCACCGGGGTCAGCCGGCTGCCGCGGGGTTCGTTCAACCGGGGAATAGAGGCCAACAACCCGCCGGTATACGGGTGGCGGGGAGTCTTGAACAGCGGATGCCGGAGTCCGCGCTCCACGATCCTCCCGCCGTAGAGCACGTTGACTTGGTCGCACAGTCCGGCCACGACACCGAGGTCATGGGTGATCATGACCAGCGCAGTGTTGGACTCCTCGACGAGTTCTTTGAGCAGTGCCAGGATCTGCGCTTGGATCGTGACGTCAAGCGCGGTGGTCGGCTCGTCGGCGATCAACAGCCGCGGCTCGCAGGCAAGGGCCATCGCGATCAGCGCCCGCTGACGCATCCCGCCGGAGAGCTGGTGCGGGTATTCATCCAGACGTCGGTTCGGGTCGGGTATGCCGACCTTGCCCAACATTTCCTCGGCGGCATGGGTGGCGTCCTTCTTCTTCATGTCCTTGTGCCGCTGTAACACTTCCGCCACTTGGACACCAAGGGCCACCACGGGGTTGAGTGAGCTCAAAGGGTCTTGGAAGATCATCGCCATCTCTGCGCCGCGCTTGTCTCGCATTTGCGAGGCGCTGAGGGACAGCAACTCGGTGCCTTCGAACTTCACACTGCCGCTCACGGTATTGCCGCGTTCGGGCAATAACTGCATGATCGCCAACGAGGTCACCGACTTGCCGCACCCGGACTCACCGACGAGGCCGACGGTCTGGCCAGGAGCGACCGAAAAGCTCACGCCGTCGACAGCGGTAAACGCCTTGTCGCCTTTGCCAAATGTCACTGCCAGGTTGTCGACTTCCAGGAGCGGCTCGGCATCGGTGGGTTGTGGGCTACCGCGGCCGGACGTGGCGATGGTCGCTGCTTCAGCCATCATGTGCTCCTAACGCCGAGACTTGGGGTCAAGCGCCTCGCGCATCGACTCACCCATCAAAGTGAAGCCGAGTGCAACAACGATGATGCAGATCGCGGGATAGACCGCCAGATGCGGGAAGGTGTTGAAGTACTGCTGGGCTTTGCCCAGCATGGCACCCCACTCCGGGACGCTGTCGTCGGGATTCCCGAGCCCAAGGAAGGACAGCGCCGCGGCGTCAATGATGGCGGTCGCGAGCACCAACGTGGACTGCACGATGACCGGGCTCAGCGAGTTGGGCAGCATATGACGGAACACAATGGGCGCGGGCTTGACCCCCAAGGCCCGAGCAGCCAGCACGTGGTCGCTGTTGCGTTGGGCAAGCATCGACCCACGGAGTAATCGTGCGAAGATGGGGATCTGGATGATGGCGATCGCGATGATGACTGTCCACTGCGACGGGTTGGCGAACAGTGCCGCGATCGAAAAGGCCATCAACAGCGACGGGATTGACAGCATGACGTCCACAATGCGCATCACGGCGGCATCCACCCAGCCGCCAATGCCGCCAGCCAAGGTGCCCAAGATGACACCACCAACGAGCCCGCCTAAGGTCGCCATCACTCCGACTATGAGCGTTTGACGTGAACCTTCGATCAGACGAGACAGCAAGTCGCGACCACGGTTGTCAGCCCCGAGCGGGAACCCTTCCTGAGGTGGCGGCACAGGGTTAGATTGGGGGCTGATCTCACCGATGAGGTAACGCGTGCTCGGATCCTTCGGCGAAATCCAGGGCGCGAACACCGCCAGGATGACGAAGAGCACGATGATCGTAGCTCCGATGAGGAACACTGGGTTGACGCGCAGCCGCAACCACGCGCTCTTAACTAGGCTGACGCCGTCCTCGCCCGATACAGTTCCCGACTCCGCGAGGTTGTCGATCCTCTCCTTCTTGCGTTGCAAGTAGGAGGGTTCGGGTTTGCTAGCCACCGCGACTCACCTCGTCCTGACGCGCGGGTCAATCACGGCATACGCAATATCGACCAGCAGGTTGACCATGATATAGATCAATGCCGCCATCATGATGAGGACTTGGAGCACGGCATAGTCTTTCAGTGTGAATCCGATGGCAAGCGCCTGGCCGATCCCCTGAAAAGCGAACACCGTCTCCGTCAGCACGGCGCCGGCTAGCAGCGCACCGATTTGCAGCCCGATAATGGTGACCACTGGAATGAGCGCGTTGCGCATAATGTGCCGAGTTGTGATGACCGGGGCATTGAGCCCTTTAGCGCGCGCGGTCCGCACGTAGTCCTCGTCCAGCACCTCAAGCACCGAGGCTCGGGTGATTCGGAAAATGACGGCGAACGGGATGGAAGCCAGGGCTATCGCCGGCAGAATGAGGTGTTTGAGAGCATCCCACGCCGCGTCCCATTCCCGGGTTATCAGCCCATCGAAGACAAAGAACCCGGTGACCCGGGTGGCGCCCAAACCGACCGATTGACGACCACTGGCGGGAAGCCACTGCAGCTCGGTCGCGAAAATGTACTTCAGGACGAAGGCTAAAAAGAAGACGGGCACCGCCACCCCGACGAGCGAGCCGATGATGCTCGAGGTGTCGAGGACGCTGCCTCTTCGCTTGGCTGCGATGTAGCCCAACGGGATCGCCAAGCCGATTGCGAGGATCATCGCGATGACACTCAACTCGACCGTGGCGGGAAGTCGATCGAAGAACACTTCAAGGGCCGGAGTGCCTGGCCGCACGCCGTTGGAGATGCCGAAGTCACCCTGAAGAGCGCGCTGCAGAAAGCGCCAATATTGCACATAGATCGGTTGGTCGATGCCGAGTGCTTGCTCCAAGGCCGCTCTCGACTCGGGTGTGCCACGGTCGCCCAGGATGGCGCTGACCGGGCCACCGGGGAGGGAGCGCAACCAGGCGAAGAGCAAGATGCTGAGCGCGAACAGCGAAAGCACTGTTTGTAACAGCCGACGAACGATGAACCTCAGCACCACGACTCCTTGGCTGAACCGATGAGATGGGTGGAACGTTCGGAGGGGAGGGAGGTCACCTGAATGACGCTGCCTCCCCTCCGAATGCTCATGGTGGCGTGCTAGCTAACGCACACAGGTCACTCGCTGATCGTGACGGTGGAGAAATCCTCCGCTGTCAGTGGGCTGGGGATCAGCCCTTCGACGTTTGGCCCGACCACGATGGCTGGCGGAGAGTGCGAGATCGGCAACCCGGGCAACCATTCCATGATGTTGGCATTCAACTCCTGGTACAGCTCGGTACGAGCGTCGGGATCAGCCTCGGCATCGGCTGCACGCAGCCCATCCTGCAAGTCCTGCGCCCAGGGGTATTCCCCGGTGCCGAACTCGTTGTCGTCGCCCGCGAAGAAGGCGCCGAGGAAGTTGTCTGCACCGTTGTAGTCACCGGTCCAGCCCAAGAAGTATGCCGGGGCGCTGCTCTGTTGCACCCCGTCGAGATAACCGCCAGCCCACGGCTTGGCGACGGGGTTAACCGTGACGCCGATGGCTTCCCAGTCAGCCTTCACCGCGTTGTAGATGCTCTGCGGGTCGGGCAGGTACGGGCGGGAAACCTCGGTGGGATACCACAGGTCGATCTCGAGATCGGACTGACCGGCGTCCGCCAGCAGCTGCTCGGCGGCTTCCGCGTCGTACTCAACCGGCTGTAGATCGCCGTTGTGACCATCGATGGTCGGCGGGACGAACTGGGTGGCCACCTCGGCACCTTCGGGCAGCTGACTGCTGATCAACTGCTCGCGGTTGATCGCCATGTAGAGCGCCATCCGGACGTCGTCGTCGGTGAGTACCTCATCCGCCACTGGATTGAGGCCCAAGTACAGGATGTTGAACGGGTCACGGATCAGCACCTGGTTGCCAGCCTCTTCCAGCGAGGCCCAATCCACCGGGTTCGGTAGGTCATACCCATTGATAGTGCCGGCGTCGAGCTCCTGGCGGCGCGAGGTCTCATCGGCGATCACGCGGAAGATCAAGTCCTTCACGCCGGCCGTCTCACCCCAGAAGTCGTCGTATCGGCTGAGGCTGATCGAGCCGTTCTGGTCGTCATACTCCTCAAACTTAAACGGTCCGGTGCCGGTCGGGTGGCTGGTCGCATACTCCGGGTAGACGAAGCCCTCACCCTCGGTCTCAACGCCGTTGGCGTCGTACTCCTCCATCGCGTCCGGACTCTGCATCGCATACGAACTCTGGCTCAGCACGATGGGGAACTTGCCGGTGGAGCGAGTGACCGTCACCTCCGCGGTGAATTCATCTGTGGCTTCGCAGGACTCGTAGAGGCTCTCTTCGTCCTCTCCTTTGAAGCCGCCGAAGTCGCTGGCCCAATAGGCAGTGACCGCGTCGTTCTGACCGGTCTCGTTCTGGTCATACCAGCGCTCGAAGTTGGCGCACACGGCCTCCGCGTTGAAGTCGGTGCCGTCATGGAAGGTGACGCCCTCCTGCAGCGTGAAGGTCCAGGTGAGTCCGTCCTCGCTGCCCTCCCACTCGGTCGCAAGCTCGGGAACAGGCTCGGAACCGCCCTCCTCGATACCGATCAAGTTCTGGAAGATCTGACGGGTGATGCGGAAGGTCTCGCCGTCACTGGCATAGAACGGATCGAACGTCGTGGGGGCACCAGCGGCGCCAAAGACGAACTGAGCATCGCTCGCCCCTTCGGATCCACCCCCATCCGAGCCTTCGTCTCCATCGCCTTCGCGCTCGGACTCAGCACACGCCGAGAGGACCAGGGCCAGACAGGCTGAGCCGGCAATTGCGGCTACCTTGCGGTTGATCATCGTGCCTCCTTGTAACTTCTGGGCTTCGCTGAAGGACAACGAATCCATGTGGTCGGATCGTCGCACAGTACCCACCTGAGTGCTCGCTGGGAACACCCGCGCCGCCATTGGGTCCAAAACGTCACCGACGTGTGGGCGGGGTTATGGGTCCGGCGGTGCCCGAGCCCATTGATGAAACCCGAGGACAACAACTCCGCGCTCAACCGGGTGAAACAGGCGACAACTTCGTGCTCAACCGGGTGAAACAGGCGACAACTCCGCGCTCAACCGGGTGAAACAGGCGACAACTCCGTGCTCAACCGGGTGAGAATGCGGTATGCCGCCGGCTCCTGGACCCGCACCAGATGGACGTGCACCACGTCGACCCGCGCCAGATCGGCTCGTTGTGGCGGCGGCGTTGGTCGATGACCTCAATCAGCCGGAGTTGCTGCTCGCGGCGCGACGAAGCGCACCAGCGGCCCTCGCCGGGCGCTGGGAACTACCGGGCGGCAAGGTGGAACCGGGCGAACTGCCGGAGCAGGCGTTGCACCGCGAGTTGGCCGAGGAACTGGGCATCACGGTCGCCTTGGGGGCCGAGGCTCCGGGGCCACGCGAGGGTATGTGGCCACTGCGCCACGGGTATCTGATGCGGTGGTGGTGGGCCACCATCACCGACGGCGTGCCGCAACCGCTGCAGGACCACGACGAGTTGCGATGGGTCACTCGGAAGAGCGCTCAAACTCTGGCCTGGTTGGATAGCAACCGTGCGATCACCGCATACCTGGTCCCACGGATGCGAACCCCTGACTAGCGGTAAGAGACAATCGGGCCATGCCTTCTTTTGTGCCCGGTGCCAGCGTGCCCGGATCTGATCCAACGGCGCCGATCCGCCTGCGAGCTGACCTGCGCAATGTTGCCATCGTTGCTCACGTCGACCACGGCAAAACAACGTTGGTGGACGCGATGCTCTACCAGTCTGGCGCCTTCTCCGACCGTCGCGGCGACGATGTCGACCGCATCATGGACGTCGGCGACCTAGAACGTGAAAAGGGCATCACGATCCTCGCCAAGAACACCGGTATCCACTATGCCGGCCCCGCGGCGGCTGCCGCAGGTGCTCCAGATGGGGTCACCATCAACATTATTGATACCCCTGGTCACGCCGACTTCGGTGGCGAGGTCGAGCGCGGTTTGTCCATGGTCGACGCGGTGGTCTTGCTGGTCGACGCCTCCGAGGGCCCGCTGCCGCAGACCCGGTTCGTGCTGCGCAAGGCGCTGGCCTTACACCTCCCGGTCATCTTGTGCATCAACAAGGTGGACCGCCCGGACAGTCGCATCGACGCTGTGGTGGACGACGTCTATGCCCTCTTCATGGACCTGCTCGAAGACGGAGCGGACGAGGAGACGACGGAGGCCGCCCTCAACTTCCCGATCGTGTACACCTCGGCCAAGGCCGGTCGTGCCTCGCTCACCGCTCCCGGCCGCGGCAAAATGCCCGACGGTGCGGACCTCGAGCCACTGTTCGCCACCATCCTCGACGAAGCCCCCGCGCCCTGGTACGTCGAGGGTGCCTCGCTGCAGGCCCACGTCACCAACCTGGACTCCTCGCCGTTCCTGGGCCGGATCGCCTTGTGCCGGGTGCGCGCCGGGGAGATTCGCAAGGGCCAACAGGCCGCCTGGTGTCGCCGTGACGGGTCGATCCAGAACGTGAAGATCACCGAGCTGCTGCTGACCGAAGCCCTCGACCGCGTCCCGGCCGCCAGTGCTGGCCCCGGAGACATCATCGCCATCGCCGGCATCCCGGAGATCACCATCGGCGAAACCCTGGCCGACCCGGACAACCCGGTGCCGCTGCCGCTGATCACGGTCGACGAGCCGGCCATCTCGATGACGATCGGCACCAACTCTTCGCCGCTGGCGGGCCGGGTCAAGGGCGGCAAGGTCACCGCCCGGCTGGTCAAAGACCGCCTCGACAAGGAACTCGTCGGCAACGTGTCGCTGCGGGTGTTGAACACCGAACGCCCGGACACCTGGGAGGTCCAAGGCAGAGGTGAGCTCGCGCTCGCGATTCTGGTGGAGCAGATGCGCCGCGAAGGCTATGAGCTGACCGTCGGCAAGCCGCAGGTGGTCACCAAGGACATCGACGGCACGGTGCACGAGCCGGTCGAGCGGATGACGATCGATACCCCCGAGGAGCACCTCGGCACGATCACCCAGCTGATGGCGGTCCGAAAAGGCCGGATGGAGCAGATGACCAACCACGGCACCGGCTGGATACGGATGGAGTTCGTGGTCCCCGCACGCGGCCTGATCGGCTTCCGCACCGAGTTCATGACCGCGACCCGGGGCACCGGCATCGCCAACCACGTCTTCGACGGCTATTCGCCCTGGTTCGGCGACATCCGCACCCGCCAATCCGGCTCTTTGGTCTCCGACCGTACGGGCGTGGCCACCACGTACGCGATGTTCAACCTGCAAGAGCGCGGCCAGATGTTCCTGCCTCCCACCACCGAGGTGTATGAGGGCATGATCGTGGGGGAGAACTCCCGCGCCGACGATATGGACGTCAACATCACCCGAGAGCGCAAGTTGACCAACGTGCGCTCGGCCACCTCCGAGGTACTCGAGCGGTTGATCCCACCGAGACTGATGAGCCTGGAGCAGTCCTTGGAGTTCTGCCGCGAGGACGAATGCGTGGAGGTCACCCCCGAGGCGGTGCGCATCCGCAAGGTGATCCTCGACCAGACGCTGCGCGGCCGAGCGGCTGCACGCGCGAAGCGCTGATCCGATGAACGACACCACTCACGGCCTCTCGGCGAAACGCACCGATCTGCACCAGGTCGGCATCTGTCTGGTCGCCGTGCACGCCCACCCCGACGACGAAACCTTGGCCACCGGGCTCGCGCTGGCACACCACGCGCTCGCCGGCAGCAGCGTCCACGTCATCACCGCCACCCTGGGAGAGGAGGGCGAGGTCATCCCGGCAGAGTTGGCCCACCTTGAGGGCAGCGAGGACCTCGGGCCCTACCGGCATACCGAACTGATGGCCGCGATGGGCACCCTCGGCGTGCAGCACTCCTACCTCGGCGCTACCCATGACTCGGCAACGGCAATGCCGATGCCCCGCTGGCGCGACAGCGGTATGGTCGGCTCGGCGGCCGCCAGCCACGCTCGGGCTTTTGCCGGCGCCGACCTGGGCGAGGCCGCGACGGTGCTCGCAGCCGAACTGCGCGATATCCGCCCTGACGTGCTGCTGACCTACGACCCGCAGGGTGGGTACCGCCACCCGGATCACATCCAGACCCATGTCGTCGTCGTGGCCGCACTGGCCGAACTAGCCCCGGCGCAGCGGCCACGCATGTATGTGGCATGTTACCCCCGGTCGTGGGCAGAAGAAGACCGCGCGTGGGTTCGCCGGCACGTGCCCGCGAGTGCCGGGCTGGCAGTTTTGGGCGACGATGCGCCATACCCCCCGTCGGTAGGCGCGGACGACCAGGTCACCGATCGCCTCATCGACACCGCCGCGGCGGAACTGCGGACGCGGGCGCTGCGCCACCACCGCACTCAGGTCAGCGTCTTCGACGGCTACTTTGCGCTGAGCAACGACGTTGCTGCGCGGCTAAGTGACCGCGAAGGCTACCGCGAATGGACGATCAATGAGTGAGCCTGACAACGACCGAGTCTCAGCCGTGGACCCGATGGACTACCGCCGAGCGATCGGCCGGCTGGCTGCCGGCGTGGTCGTCGCGACGACCTTTGCCGGACGGCACGACCACGCCATGACCGCCACCGCAGTCACAAGTGTCTCGCTGGAACCCGTGTTGGTGCTGATCAGCGTGGACAACGAGGCCCGCTGGCACGATGCGGTCCTGGAGTCCCAGATCTGGGGTCTGAGCGTCTTGCCGTACTCGGCGCGATCTGCGGCGCAGTGGTTCTCGACACCGGGTCGACCGCTGCACGGCCAACTCGACCGGGTGCCGCATCACCGTGGCCAGTTGGGGGTGGCGCTGCTCGATGGTGCCTTGGCTACCCTAGAGTGCCGCACCTACGCGACGCACCTGGCCGGGGACCATACGCTGGTGGTCGGCGAAGTGGTCGGCGTGGCAACGCCACCCGAGCTCGGCGCTGCGCTCGTACACTTCCGGGGAACCTTCGGCCCCTTGCAGTGACGGCGGCTCATCGCACATCCCAGGTCTGACGACGTCGGGGGACCGGCGCAGTGCAATCGAGAGGAACCTCGTGGCCAAGAATTCGCAACCGGGCGAGCCGGTACCGAGCGAGCACACGCGCGGGGAATGGCGGGGGATCATCATTCGGCTCACCGTGGCGGTGTTGGTGCTTGGCGGTGCCTATGTCGGCTTGGCCTACTACCTCGGCGATCGGGTGCCAGCGGGCACCACCGTCGAGGGCGTCGATATCGGCACACTGAGCCAGAGCGGTGCCACCAGCGTGCTGGAGGACAAGCTCTCCGATCTGGCGACCGAGCCCGTCGTCGTCGAAGTGGGGGAGGAATCGGCACGCCTCGAACCAGACCAGGCGGGTCTCGCGCTCGACCTGGACGAGACGCTTGACGGAGTGGCCGGGGTTTCATTGGACCCACGGACCATGTGGGCCCACCTGACTGGCAACGGGCGAGAGACAACTCTGGACACAGCCGTGGACTCAGCACAGCTCGAGCAGGCTCTGGCCCAGGCCGGTGAGGAGGTCAACCGAGCTCCGCTGAAAGCCGCAGTGGTGCTGACGCAGGGGGAGGTCAAGACCACTCTGCCTGAAGACGGCGTCGACCTCGACGTCGAAGCCAGCGCCGAGGAGATCGCGGATCAGTGGCCTGGGCAGAGCGTCTACGAGGCCCCTACGACGCCTGTGCCCGCCGCGCTGAACGCCGAGCAGGTGGAGTCGTTCGTGGCCGAGTATGCCGAGCCAGCGCTGTCGGAGCCCGTGGTGATCTCGGTCGAGGGCGAGGATGCGAAGGCAACTATCACGCCCAATCAGCTTTCCCGCCTGCTGACCGTCGAGCAAGTCGGCGACGCGGAAGGGGAAGCATCCCTGCAACTGATCCTCGACACCGACGGATTGTCAAATCTGGTGGGTGGGGCACTGGTCGGCGTGGAGCAAGCGCCGAGAGACGCGACGGTGCGGTTGAACGACCTGGGCCAACCGGAGATCGTCGAGGCGATGGTCGGTAAGGAGATCGATGAGGCAGCCGCCCTGTCTGGGGTGCGGGAGATTCTGCGGGCCAACGAACTGCCCGCCGAAGATGACGGCGATGGCGCCGATCAAGAGCAGAGCACTGCGGACGCCGATGATGCCACGGCCTCGGTTGGCGGCCCGGATAGTGCCCAGCGGACATCGACCGACGAGTCCGACACCGTGTCGGTGCAGGACCGGACCGTGCTCGTGACGACGACCCAGGTGCGTCCGGACATCGGCAATGCGGAGGCCAGGGAGTGGGAGGTCGACGCGGTGATGGCAGAGTTCACCTCGCAGTTCCCCACCGGGGCAGACAACGCGGGTCGCACCGAGAACATCCGGGTCGGGCTGCGTTACGTCAACGGTTCGGTGATCATGCCGGGAGAGCAGTTCAGCTTGGCGGACGCCTTGGCGCCGATCAGCCGTGATCGTGGGTACGTCGAGGCGGGTGTGATTTCAGCTGGCCGGCTGGTCAATGGCATCGGTGGCGGGCTGTCGCAGGTCTCGACCACCCTGCTGAACACCGCCTGGTTCGCCGGTGTGGAGTTGAACGAGTTCACGCCGCATCAGTACTACATCTCGCGCTACCCCGAGGGCCGTGAGGCCACCATCTCGGTCGGCACGATCGACAATGTGTGGACCAATGACACGTCGTCCCCGATCATCATCCAGACGTTCATCGCAGGTGACGACATCGTGATGCGGTTCTACGGCGATCGCCAGTACACGGTCGAGACCCGCACCGGCGCCAGAACCAACATCACGCAGCCGGAGTCTAAGACCGATGACAGCGTCGACTGCCTGACCCAGGGACCCGTCGAGGGCTTCACGATCACGGTGGCCCGCGACCTGATCAGCTCTGGCGACGTCGTGCGCACCGACGAATACACCACGACCTACCAACCATCAGCAGGGGTGACCTGCACCAACACGAGCGGCTGAAGTTCGCCGGGCCCCCGCCATTTCTCGGCATCGGGGAGCGGACGGCATACTGTCCGGTATGACGTATGTGATTGCGCTGCCCTGTGTCGATCTGAAGGACAAGGCGTGCATCGACGAATGCCCCGTGGACTGCATCTACGAGGGTGAACGCTCGCTGTACATTCACCCCGACGAGTGTGTCGACTGCGGCGCTTGTGAGCCGGTATGCCCGGTCGAGGCCATCTACTACGAAGACGACACTCCTGAGGAGTGGGCGGAGTACTACAAGGCCAACGTCGAGTTCTTCGACGATTTGGGTAGCCCTGGCGGTGCTGCGAAGTTGGGTGTGATCCCCAAGGATCACCCGATTATCGCTGCCCTCCCCCCGCAGGAGCACGAGGAGTGAATACCGAGTAACGCACATGGCGTCCCGCGTGACAGCGAACGCCACGGCGCCGATACCCCAATACGCCGCCCTTGCGAGGGCGTGATCAGGAGGAACGTATGACCGAGGCCGCCACACTCCACTACAAGGATCACGAACTGGATCTCGGGGTCGTGCCCGCCACCGAGGGCAACTCCGGGCTGGACATCAGCGCTTTGATGAAGACGACCGGGGATGTCACCCTCGATGTCGGATTCGTCAACACCGCATCGTGCAAGTCCGACATCACCTACATCGACGGTGACGCCGGCATCTTGCGTTATCGCGGCTACCCGATTGAGCAGTTGGCGAAGAAGTCCAACTTCCTGGAGACCAGCTACTTGCTGATCTACGGCGAGTTGCCCAGCGCCACACAGTTAGAAGAGTTCGACCAGAAGTTGCGCAACCATACGCTGCTCGTTGAGGACATGAAGAGCTTCTTCGACGGCTTCCCGCGCGACGCACACCCGATGCCGGTGCTTTCTTCTGCGGTCAGCGCCCTGGGCACCTTTTACCAGGACAGCCAGGACCCTTTCGACAAGGAGCAGGCCGAGATCTCGACGGTCCGGCTGATGGCGAAGATGCCGACCATTGCCGCCTATGCCTTCCGCAAGAGCCTGGGCCAGCCGTTCCTGTACCCGAACAATGACTACAACTTGGTCGAGAACTTCTTGTGGATGACTTTTGGTCAGCCGACGACGCGCTACGAACTCGACCCGGATCTGGCCAAGGCGCTCGACTTGTTGTTCATCTTGCACGCCGACCATGAGCAGAACTGCTCGACGTCCACGGTGCGCCTGGTGGGCTCCTCCGAGGCCAACCTGTTCAACTCCGTCTCAGCCGGCATACACGCACTCTCCGGGCCGTTGCATGGCGGTGCCAACTCGGCCGTTCTGGCCATGCTGGACGGCATCAAGGCCGACGGGGGCGACGTCTCTGAGTTCGTCCGCAAGGTCAAGGACAAAGAAGACGGCGTCAAGTTGATGGGCTTCGGGCACCGGGTCTACAAGAACTACGATCCTCGTGCAGCCATCATCAAGGAAACGGCACACGACATTCTGTCCAAGCTAGGCACCAACCAGACGCTCGATATGGCCATGGAGTTGGAGCAGAAGGCGCTGGAGGACGACTACTTCGTGGAGCGCAAGTTGTATCCGAACGTCGACTTCTACACCGGCTTGATCTACGAGTCGATGGGCTTCCCGACCAACATGTTCACCGTGTTGTTCGCGATCGGCCGGCTGCCCGGCTGGATCGCCCAATGGCACGAGATGATCAACGACCCGGCCACCAAGATCGGCCGCCCACGGCAGGTGTACACAGGCCACACCGAGCGTGACTACGTAGCAGTCGACGAGCGCTGACGGGTCCCTCTCCCGCCCGGACATCCAGTGCCCGGACCGGGGACGTCGCCCGCTGGTATGCAGCGTGAACCCGGCGAGAGGTGGCTAGTTAGCGACGGTGATGATCACCGTCGTCTCACCGGCTTCGGCGTCGCCGCCCTCGCTCCAGGTCAGCGGGTCTTCGTCGCGTGACCAGGTGCGGCCGTCCACGCTGACCGCGACGACGGCGCGAGACTCGGCGTTTGCGACCGCCCAGGTCGCGGCGGACCACGCTGACTCAGAGCTATTTGCCTGTACGGTGACGCGCGTGCCGTCGCTAGAGGCGCCCATACCCAGGGCCTGCAGCGATGCGGCCACCCCAGCCGGGTCGCCGGGGTCTTCCGCAGCGTCGAGGTCGCAGCCCATCGACGCTGGCGTCTGGCCGGTCAGCGTGGATGCCATCACCCGGCCCTCCCACTCGTGATCGGCGTATGCAGCCGGGTAGGCGCTGCGTTGCACGCTCTGAGCTACCTCGGTGATCACCCCGTCCTGCCAGCCTGGCACCTCGATGAGGGCGTCGTAGAACTGGTTCGTGGCGTAGACCGGGTCCAGAATCTCTTCTTCGCTGCCCCAACCTTGGGAGGGGCGCTGTTGGAACAGGCCGATTGAGTCGGCGTCGCCGTAGGTGATGTTGCGCAGTTTGGATTCTTGGATGGCGGTGGCGATCGCGAGCGTGGCTGCCCGCGGCGGCAGTCCGCGCTGCACGGCGATCACGCTCATCGTGGCGGCGTTGGCGGATTGTTCTGGACTCTTGCGTTCTGTGCGGTCATCCAGACGAAACTCACACACCGGATCGCTCAGCGCCGAACTCACCCACCGTGCGCCGAAAAGACCCGCGACACCGGCCAGCAGGACGAGCACTAGCGTGATCGCGACGCGTCGGGGTGCAGGCATGCCGGGCAGTCTAAAGGCCCAACACATGCGCGCCGTCCAGATGAGGCGCAGCCACGGCAGCTAGGTTGCTGGCTGTGATGACACGTCAGGGATATCAGCGAGGGCCTATCACACTGCGCGACCAACGTGTGCCGGCCAGCACCACCGACCAGCACCTTCTCGACTCCTCTGGTCCGGCCGATTGGGTCCACACCGACCCGTGGCGGGTGATGCGGATCCAAGCGGAATTCGTCGAAGGCTTCGGTGCCCTCGCCGAGTTGGGGCCGGCTGTCAGTGTCTTCGGGTCGGCGCGCGTTCGGCACCCGCATACGGCATACGCCCTGGGGGAGCAGGTGGGTCGGGCCTTGGTCGAGGCGGGCTACGCCGTGATCACCGGAGGCGGACCGGGCACCATGGAGGCAGCCAACAAGGGCGCTGCGGAAGCGGGCGGCACCTCAGTCGGTCTCGGCATCGAGTTGCCGTTCGAGACCGGACTGAACGACTACGTCAACCTGGGCATCAATTTTCGGTATTTCTTCGCTCGCAAGACGATGTTCGTGAAGTATGCGCGGGGTTTTATCGTGCTGCCAGGCGGTTTCGGCACCTTGGACGAGATGTTCGAAGCCGTCACGCTGGTGCAGACCGGCAAGGTCACGCACTTTCCGATCGTGCTGATCGGCACCCAGTTCTGGGCGCCCATGCTGGCCTGGGTCCGCGACACGTTGCACGCCGAGGGCGCTGTGGCCGATCATGATCTCAACCTGATGCACATCACCGATGATCCGAAGGAGGCCGTGCAGATCGTGACGGCAGCCGACGCGGCTCGCGGCTGAGCCGGCTCGTACCATGGCCTGATGGTTCTGCTGATCTTGATCTTGACCGTGCTCGCCGTGGGCGTGCTCTGTGCGGTCCTGGTCCTACGCGTCGGCACGCCGGGGGTGCAAGACCCAGTCAGCACCCAGTCATTCAGCGGGTGGTCGCCCGCCCCGGTCAGTAGTCGGGACGTCGACCAGGTCCGCCTCGATCTGGCGTTTCGCGGATACCGGATGGATCAGGTCGACCTGGTGTTGGCTCGGTTGAGCCGGGAGTTGACCGAGCGTGACTCGGAGATCGACCGACTACGAACCGAGGCTGGCGATGGGTAGTTTTGATCTGGCCCGGCGAGTGCCGGCCAACCTGCGGCATACCTTCGAGGTCTTCGCCGACTTTCGCTCGCACGGCGACTTCATTCCGATGACGACGATCGAGGCCGACGACGGTCCTATCGCGCTGGGCTGGCGGTTCACAGCCCGCACCGGGCCCGGGCCCTTGGCGTTGCCGGACAAGATGGTGGTGACCGTTTGGGACCCGCCGCACGAATTTCGGATCGAGAAGTTGGGCCCCGTCTTGGATGGTTGGGCGCACGTGCATTTCACCGCTGAGGGTGGCGAGACCCGAGTCGTCTGGCGCGAACGCATCGTGATCCGCCCGGCGCCGATCGGCCGAGGCCTGGGACCCGTGCTCGACCCGCTGAATCGCCGGCTGTTTGCCCACGCGCTGGACAAGATGACCGATCGGGCCGTTCGTAGCCAGCCGGGGGGCGATGACCACCGCGCCGGGGCGGGCTGATGGCGCAGCCCGAGGCGGCGCAGGTGCA
>JBARZG010000005.1:0-1740 GCA_049649785.1 Ornithinimicrobium sp.
GGTCTGCCGATGATGCTCTGCAGCGTGGTCGACTCCGCCACGTCGACGCCGCCGTTGATGGAAGCTACGACCTCCCGGATGAACAGCGGGTTTCCCGCAGCGAGGCCGTGCACCCGGTCGAGTTCGCGGTGGTCCAACACCGTGTGGCTGATCGCCTGGGCCAGCGCGTCCGCCTCTGGCCGGGCCAACGGATCCAGCGTCCACGGCGTCAGCAGACCCTCGGTGACGAGGGCCTGCATACCCTCCCCGAGGGCTTCGCTACTGCGGTGGGTGGCCACCATCTGGACCACGCCTACCGTCACCGCATGCCGGAGGACAGCCTCGGACAACGGATCGCAGTGGTGGATGTCGTCGGCCCATACCAACGCCGGTGCCCCACCATCGCTGTGCTCACGCCAGCGCCGGAGGAACCACCCGAAGACCGCAGCCTGATCGTCGATCGAGACGGTGGAGGGTGGCCCCAGCGGCGCCAACATGCTGAGCAGAATGCCGGCGCGCCGCTCGTTGCCCAGCAATCGATCGACGTGCGGCACCCGCAAGCGACGATCTTGACAGGCACCCGCCGCGATCCGTGTCTTACCGATGCCTGCGACTCCCTGAAGCAGGACGTGCCCTCCTCCATCGAGATGCTGTTGGACGCTTTCGCGCAACACCGAGCGACCAACCAGGCTCACCGGCATCGCGCTCATCGACCCAACCATCCTCTGGACTGGTTGGCATGCTAATGCGGCTGCGCGACTTCAGCATCCGAAAACTGCGACGCCCTTGCGGGGAGTCACTCCTGATCGGGGAGGTCACTCCACCATCAACGCGCTATATAGGCACTTCGAGCACATCAAAGCGCACGTCGCTCTCGAAGTCATCGCCCTCGACGGTGATCTCATACTTCACTCGACCGTGCACTGACCATTCCTCGCCCAGGCACCCCTCCTCGAAACGCGGACCGGTGAACAGCGCGTAGCCCTCGTTGTTGAAGATCTGAGCCACTTGAACGTCTTCGTAGGAACTGGCGCCGGCTGAAGCCGTGGTAGCAGGTAGCGCCATGGTGAGGGCTGCTCCTAGAGCCAATCCAATTCTTGTTGCGCGCATCAGCCAACCTCCGGTTTCGTGGGGTTCCGAGCGAACCCACCTCGGCTGGAAGCGTGGCAACGCCAGATGGTCGATACAAGGGGAAGGGTTGAGGTGGCGTAGCACAAGCGGCCCGGGTGAGTATGCACCCCCCGCCTCGGTGCACCCCCAGCGCGGGCTCGGAGCATCAGCATAGCCGAAGTCCATGACCGTTCGTCCTGAAACGGTCCTCGCATCGACCGAGCGGATCAGGCGTGAGGCTGCTCGAAGTTCGTCGCCTCCGCCCAGCGCATAGATCACCTGTTGGCCCAGGTGTTGCAACATGATCCCGGCACCGATCGCCGCAGGTCGCTCAGCCCGTTCGATCAGATGAACCTCGTGACCTTGCTGAGCCAACAGTCTCGCGGTGACAGTGCCTGCCGTGCCGCAGCCGACGATCACGACCTTCAGGGAGCGCTTCACCTCGACCTTTCCTGGCACGTGCCATCGGGAGAGATCAGGCGATCTTCGGTGCTGACCCCGTCACAGCGTAGGCCGAGGTGAGTAGAGGCCTCGCCGCCGGGCCGTCCACACGGCATACTCACTGCATGGCTGATCACTATGACGTTGTTGTCCTGGGCGCCGGACCTGGTGGGTATGTCGCGGCGATCCGCGCCTCCCAGTTGGGTAAGA
>JBARZG010000006.1:0-53404 GCA_049649785.1 Ornithinimicrobium sp.
CACCAGCCGGTAGTAAAGCCTTGCGGCTAGAGCATTGCGCCGGGAGTCCCCTGCTCTGTTGCGCCGTGCCACTACCTGATGGACATCCGGTGTGGACTGCAATCGCTCGACCATCTGAGGAATCAGACGAGGCGGATGTTGCAGGTCGGCATCCAGGATCACCGTCACATTCCCAGCAGCGAGCCGCAGCCCCGCCAGCATCGCCGCCTCTTTGCCGAAGTTTCGGCTCAGGCTGATCGCTCGAATGCGCTCATGCTCCCGCGCGAGTTTTCGAGCAATTTCGGCCGTGGAATCACTGCTGCCATCATCGACCAGGATCATTTCCCACTCTGCGCCTGGCTCCTCACGCAATGCCAGGCAACACTCTTCATAAAGGGCAGCCAGATTACCTTCTTCGTTGTGACAAGGCACGACCAGAGATATCTTCATCGTCACCGGTCCCTTTGGCAAAACTCTGAGAATCTCGCCGGGCTGGTCGTCCCATTGTCTAGAACCACATCTCTAGGCACGCCATAGTAGTTACGCAGGTAACACCCCATCCTCTTGAGTCTGAGCGTCGGCTTCTTGGCGTACTCAATGAAGGGTAGATTTCGCGGCATGGTGATGGCCTCGCGTTCGCCGCGTTTCGCCTCTGCCACTTGGTCCACGATCTCCCGCATCGTTTCGCTGTTGGCCGCTAGAGGCTTTTGCGCCTCAACAGCGAAGTTTGCGCTCAACGCAAGACATACCGCCCCCACGACCATGCTCACGCTAGCGGCCGGGATAGCGCCCGACCAATACGCCGATGCCCGAAACAGGACCAAAAGGACGGCAAGGGCCAACCACCAATACAGCGGAAGGTGGGCGCGGCTCGCACCAACGCCTGCGGCAACAAGCACCGCCGCCGCCGTGATGAAGCCGGTGTAGGCCACGAGTGGCCCGCGCCCCAGACTTCGAGTGAGTCGAACCAGCCAGATTGCAACAGCCAGGAGCGCGAGTGCAGCCAGGGTAGCGATGACGTATCCGGTCAGCCGTTGATCCGGCATGACAGGGTCGATGCTTCTGAGGTCGCCGCGGAGCCTATTCCACCAGCGAGTGACCATCAGGAGAACAACAGTGAGTCCGAACGACGCGATCATCGCGGCGCGTGCCGAGCGGGACTGACGGTTCGTCGTGTGCGTGATGGTGAACGTAGCAACACTGAGCGATACCAGCAACAACACCCAAAGGATGTCGATGCTGTTGACAAGATCTGCCGCACCTACGATCACGTTTCGCTCCAGGACCGCGACACCTTCCAGTTCCCTCCGTTCGCTAATAGTCGCTCGCCGCGTGTGGAGGCCAGGGGCAGTGACCTTGATGGCAAACCCCACCACAGAGACGAAGAACAAACTCCTGACGACCGGCCTTTCGCGACCCGTGCCGACGAGAAGAGCGACGATCGCGATACCAAGTACAGCGACCGAGGATTGTTCGTGCAGCAGATTGGCTGCCATGATGCTGACTATGGCCAAGCTAGTCGCAACCCCATTCTCGGGTGGACGAAAGAACCAACTGGCTGCGTATATGGCGGTCGCGGTCGGGACCACGTAGTTGGCTACTCCTGCCGTCCACAATACGGTGCTCCCGGCTACCTCAGGTGAAAGGGCGACGATCGTCGGGAGAAGCAGCGCCGCGGAGGCAAGCCAAACGCCGTAGACGAATCGAGGACGAGACGGCTCGATAAACCGCCATGCGGCGGCGCACGCCGCAGTCAGGACCAATGGGACGAGCAACCGAGCGACGTCGATACCCGGCGCCACGAGCAACCGCACCACCACGTCGGCTGAGCGGCCATTGCGTATCGTGTAATCCCTCCACCACGACTGGAGCCAGCTGGATACTCCGAAAGAGCCTTCACTGGAGTAGTTAGCGCCGTGCCCAATGTCATCGTTTTGGAAGATGAGCCACCGGAGCATGGACCACCAATAGCCATAGAGGAGAAGGACGACAATAAGCCCTACGAGAAAGCCTGAGAAACCCGCTCGGGCGCCGACCGGGGGAAGCGATCCCAGAGGAGCGCCTACGTCGTCTTGGCGGCGCCGAACGTTTGCAGCCTGCATGTTGGGTGCACCGTGAGCGGATTGCTGAGCGGGAATCATTTCACCCAATGGCCGGCAGGTATGAGCATCAACGTTCGCTGTGATGCTGAGTGCCCCCGAGAGGGGGCTCGCATGAACCGTGAGATGTCACGCAAAAGGAGTTCCTCTCGGGGGTCTTCCATGGCAGCCAAACTACTAGTGCGTGCAGATTCTCTCCTCATATACGCGAGTGTCCAACTTACCGACCGCCGACCTGAGTCGACTGTCTCGCCACGCCACGCCACGCCACGCCACGCCACGCCACGCCACGCCACACCACGATCGAGCACAACACCCAAGGGGTCAGTTCGAGCTCTAAGCCTATGTAGGCGACCACTTTATCGCTGTCACGGTCAGCCATGATCGTCTTGGTGCACAAAGATCGTGCCTTGGTCAGCGCTGGTCGTAGCGCAACTCGGCACCGGCGTCGCCCAGGGCGGTAACAGCATCATCGGCCAGTATCTCGCCACCATGACAGCCCGTATCGGTTCGCGCGATAGTTTACTTCTCGCTTGACTATCGGCTCCTCCGAACTATAGTTAAGTACATGCTTGACCATCAGAGTCGCCTCGACGACGTTTTTCGAGCACTCGCCGACCCGAGCCGTCGCCAGCTCGTCGACCGGCTGGCCGAGGGGCCGGCATCGGTCAGCACGCTTGCCGAGATGCTCCCGATGACGCTGGCCGCCGTCATGCAACACGTTCAGGTGCTGGAGGGCAGCGGTCTGGTCACTTCCGAGAAGGTCGGTCGGGTCCGCACCTGTCGCCTTGAGACGTCGGCCCTGAGTCCAGCCCAGGCGTGGATCGAAGATCGAAAGGCCCTCTGGGAGCGGCGCCTCGACCGGCTGGCCGACACCCTTAACGACCCCGAACGACAGGAGCCCAACCCATGAGCAACGTCCACCACGCCACCTGGAACATCGAGCGCGTCTATCCGGTGCCCCCAGCGACGGTCTTCCATGCCTGGGCAGACATCGACGTCAAACGCCAGTGGTTTCTCGGAGCCGACGGTCGGCCCGATGAGAGTCTGACTGACGACTTCCGGGTCGGTGGGGTCGAAACGATGAGCGGCATTACCCCCGGTGGTGATCGGTTCACCTATCAGTCGACCTATCGCGATATCGTTCAGGACGAGCGCATCGTGACCACCTACGATATGACTATCAATGAAGACCGTATCTCAGTGTCGGTGGTGACCGTCGAGTTGAGTGCGCACGGCGAGGGCACCACGTTGATGTACACCGAGCAAGGCGCATACCTCGACGGTCTCGATGAGCCCGAATCACGTCAGGGTGGGGTCGCAACGCATCTGGACACGCTCGGCGAGGTTCTGGACGGAGTGAAAGACCTCCGCGGAGATCGTGGCTAGCGGCAGAACCCGAGCGTGGTCCGCGGAAGGCTTCGACCCCGGTCTCTTCCTCGACGGGGCCGCCAAACCCGATGTCGAACCCGAATATCAGAACCACTGCATCGAGGGACGGCTCGCATGGCTGGACGACGGCGAGCCTGTCCAATCCACGGTGCTCATCCCTACGGAGCCAGTGCTCGCTAAGTCTGCTGCAACGCCCGAACGCAACCAGGGTGTCGCGTTCGACGGAGTCATCATCGCTGAGCCCGCTCCGGTCTCGGACATCCTGGGGAAATACACCATTGCGGCGTTCGACGACTGCGGCGGCCACTTCAGTCCGTTCGAGGGGCCATCCTGCCGTCTCGCTAGACGCGGGCGGGCCAGGCGACAACGAGGTCGAGCACCGAGATCGTCTCAGTTGTCGGGGCCGGGGTTCACGTCGCTTCGGGCGCGCAGCCGCATCAGCTCTTGGGCGTGCGTGTCGAGGCGGCGATCCTCATCCGAGTGCGGGTGCCACGTGGGGGCGACCACCGCACTCCCCTCGGCGATCGCGACGAAGACGGTCAGGCAGTGGGTGGTCAACGAGTAATCACCAGTCTTGGGGTCGGCCGAGCGTACGTGCACCGCGATGTGCATGCTTGTGCGTCCGGTATGCAGCAGCCGTGCCGTGACCTCGACCAGGTTGCCGATCAGGACGGGGCGGTAGAAGCGGATGCCGCCGCAGTAGATCGCCAGGCACTCCTGCCCGGTCCACCGGCGCGCACATACCGAGGCCGCATCCTCGATCCAGTGCATGACGGTCCCACCGTGTGTCTTGCCGCCCCAGTTGACGTCGGTCGGCGCGGCGAGAAACCGAAGAACCACCTCGGGAGCGGTGCCAGCGGCGGAGTACGTCTGCTCCGCCATCGCGGTTTCGATGCTCTTGCGCACCCCAATGCGTTCGGATGCCGCAGTCGCGTCGCCTCGTTGGCGCGCGGTGGACGGCTCCCACGATCGCACCTGGGTGGGGCGCCTGCTGACCGGGTCGAGGGCGATGAAAACCACGATGCAGCTTGCCCGCTCATCGAGTCTGTCGGCAGTGATTGCGCCGGCGCTGACGGTGACCTTGATATGCATCGACGATCGCCGGGTAAGGACCAGTTGCGCCGAGACCTCGACGAGGTCTCCGGTGTTGATCCCCGTGTCGAAGACCACATCACCGACGTACGCGGTGACGGAGTAGGCCGAACTCCAGCCGACTGCGCAGGCGTATGCCGCCCGATCAATCCACTCCAAGACGCGGCCACCGGAGACTGCGGTGCCCCCGAGATCGGCGACGTCGGTGGGCGAGGCCAGGAACCGGAGCACGATGAAACCTTCGCCCGGACGCTGCCCCGTTGAATTCACCGTTTGAGACTACGTGGTGCGCGGGCAAGCGCCGATCAGAAGACTCGGTGGCCGTCTGTCCAGGGCTGTCGCAATAGTCGACCACCGCTTTGTCACCCCATCCGAGAGGGCGAGGCTGTGAACCGCCAACTCAGTCCTTGGTCGCGAGCGCCTTGCGGATGCTGACCCGGCCCTGCGTCTGCATCAAGGCCCGGCGATACAGAGTGCTGCCAAAGGTCACCGTGGCATAACAGAACACGACCGTAATGCCAAGCGCCAACAAGGGCTCCCACCACCCGGCGTCGCCTTCGAGGAGCCGCATCGGCATCAAGATGGTCGACATCACTGGCACGAAGGACAGGATCTGCCGCGCAAACCCATCGATGCTCAGCGCAACAACGAAGATGAGAACCAGCGTCAGGGTCAAGGGCATCGTGGTCGACTGCAGGTCCTCCACCCGTGAGGCAAGCGCCCCGGCGGCTGCCCACATACACGCCAGCGCGACGAAACCAGCCACGAAGAACGGCAGATACCACAACAGCGGCTCAGTCATCATCGGCAAATACTGGTCGTATTCGGTGAAGCTGAGCCCGATCAGGCTGACTCCCACCACGAGCGCCATCTGCCCGAAAGCCAGGAGCGTATTGCCGAGGACCTTACCTGCCAGCAGCGAGCGCACCGGGATGACAGCGGCAAGGATCTCGACGATGCGCGATTGCTTTTCCTCGACCACACTCTGCGCGATGCTGATCCCGAAGGTGAGCGAGGCCATGTAGAACAACAGGCCGAACACGAGACCAGCGACAATCTGAACGACTTGCTCGGTGCCGTCCTCGCCCGACGTGTCATCAGTCTCCAACTTCGTCCCTACTAACAGTTCAGGAACGGACGTGCCTGCCTCTTGCGCGTTGGCGCTGAGCGCCGATAGACGGACGGTTTCGGCGAGCGCTTCTCGCAAATCGCCGGGCGGTCCACCGTCGGCCGCGATCGTCCAGGTGCCGTCGTCCTGGGTCAGCATTGCATCGGCCTCGTCGTTCTCGATCGCCGTTTGGGCTTCTTCGGCGTCGTCGACGGT
This sequence comes from Ornithinimicrobium sp., assembly GCA_049649785.1. Classification (GTDB taxonomy): domain Bacteria; phylum Actinomycetota; class Actinomycetes; order Actinomycetales; family Dermatophilaceae; genus Ornithinicoccus. Next base: position 5,887 of record JBARZG010000006.1, read on the forward strand.
GAGCGTGTCGATGCTGGCGCCGTCTTCGCCCGCTTGCAGCACAGGTTCGGCCTCGCTGACGAGCGTTGCACCATCAGTGGAGGTCACGGCGACGGTGTATTCGGGCGCCGAGTCGCGGCCGGCCAGGAACGCCTGGAAGCCCAACAGGCCAACGATCAGCACCAAGGTGACCCCAGTGGATATCAAGAAATTGCGGTCGGTCAGCTTGACCCGGATTTCGCGGGTAGCGACCAGGGCCCATGGCCTCGTGTCAGAGGGGATGCGCTCGGGCGTGCTGACGCTGGACGAAGGGCGGTCCTGAGTATTCATGCTGCCACCTGCCGATATACCTCGCTAAGACTGGGGATGACCCTGCTGAATTCACGCACCGGCCCGTGACCGAGCGCCTGCTTGAGTAAGTCTTGGGCCGCCTGCTCGGTTCCGGGCTGTAACTCCACCAGCGCCACTTCGCCGTCGACATCGATCACCCGTACGCCGTCATACTCGCGAAGCCACCCTGCGTCCTGGCCGACGCTGAGGCGATAGCGGACGTGACCGGTGTTGCGCAGTTCCTCCGAGGTCCCGGCGGCGACCACTTTGCCTTGGTGCAGGACCACGATCGAGTCGCACAAGCGGTCGACCAAGTCGAGTTGGTGGGAGCTGAACAACACCGGCACACCAGTGGAGGTGTATTCGCGCAGTAGGGCCGACATCTGGTCGACCGCGGCCGGGTCCAGACCGGAAAACGGCTCATCCAGGATTAACGCGATCGGGTCGCCGAGAACAGCTGCGATGATCTGAGCGCGTTGCTGATTACCCAACGACAAGGTCTCGACCTTGTCGTGCATTCGCTCCCCCAACCCAAACCGCTCCAACAGCTCGGACACCCGAGCCGTGGCCTCGGCCTGGCTCATACCGTGTAGCCGTCCGAGGTAGACCAATTGATCCAAGGTCGGCTGCTTGGGGTAGAGGCCACGCTCCTCAGGCATGTAGCCGAACCGGGTCCGGATGGCCTGCGTCAACTCCTCCCCGTGCCAACACACGACTCCGCGGTCCGGGGCCAGGATGCCCATAATCATCCGCATGGTGGTCGTCTTACCGGCCCCGTTGCCCCCGACAAAGCCGACCATCGCACCGGGCGGCACCGTGAACGAGACCTCATCCACAGCCTTGGTCTCTCCGTAGGTTCGGGTGACACCGTCAACGTCGAGCATCCTGGCTTCCCCTGTCATTGAACGTCGCGGCACAGTGCGGGTGCGCCGGGTCCGTGCCCTGGCTGGGCACATGGTGAGCCTAGAAGAGTCGGCCGCGTTCGGCATCAGCCAGAAGGGGGATCTTGGGATTCATTCTGGTGGCGCAAAAAGCCCAGCGCGGTATGCGGCGATCACGGCCTGCACCCGATCGCGGACCCCGAGCTTGGCTAGAACTCTGGAGACGTGCGTCTTGACCGTGGCTTCGGACAGGAACAGCGTGGTCGCGATCTCGGCGTTGGACAGACCGGCGGCCATCGTGGCCAGTACTTCACGCTCACGGGCGGTCAAGCTCTCCAGCGGGCCGTCGTCGGCCGCCGCAGCGTGCGGCCGCGACTGTTCCCTGGGTTGCGTGGCCTCAGGTGGCTGCTCGGGTGGCAAGGAGGCCGGGTGGCGGTGGGCTGCCGCAATGACCCGATGGGTGACCTCGGGGGCCAACAACGCGTGGCCGTCGTGGACTGTCCGGACGCCCTCGACCACATCGTCGGCCTCTGCATTCTTGAGCAAGAAGCCGCTTGCGCCGGCGTCCAACGCGTCAAAGAGGTAGTCGTCTCGGTCGAAGGTGGTCAGGATGACGACTTTGGTCGGCGGTCGGCCGTCCGCAGGCGCCTGGGCCAGGATCTGCCGGGTGGCTTCGATGCCGTCGAGGACCGGCATCTGGACGTCCATCAACACCACGTCCGGGCCCAGCGACCGGACAGCCTGGACTGCTTCGGCACCATCGGCTGCAGTGCCGACGACCTCGATGTCGGGCTCGGTAGACAGGATCATCGCGAAGCCCGAGCGCAACAGCGGCTGATCATCCACCAGCAGCACAGTGATCACTCGATCGTGCCCGCCGCGTTGCTGGATGCCATCGCCGCTGGCTCTCGTCCCTGCTTCCAGCGACGCCGATCCATCGGGAGGTGTCACTGCACGGCCTCCTGGCGCCTCGGCATACCGTCCACGGGGAACCAGGCGCGTACGCGATACCCGCCGGTGTTGCGGATCCCCATCTCGACGCCGCCACCCAGATGTCGTGCGCGTTCCGTCATACCGACGTGGCCCAAGCCTGTGCCGCTGGTCCCGTGCCGCGCCTGGCCGCCGTTGACAATCTCGACCTCGACCTGGCCCGATCCTGGCTCAACCCGCAGGACGACACCGGCGGACCCGGCGCTGGAATGTTTGCGCACGTTGGCCAGTGCCTCCTGCACGATTCGGTATGCCGACAGTTGCACGGGCGCACTGATCGAGGACAGATCGGCGCCGGCTGGTACCACTCGAAGACTCACCCGACACTGCGGCGAATCAGCCTCTTCGACAAGGGCAGCCAGATCGTTCAGCCCTGGCTGGGGCGAGCGATCCGTCTGCGGCGAGCCACCTGGAAGGGCCGTCGACAGGACGCTGTCCAGGTCAGGCTCGCTCAGCAAGCCGTCACGCGCCGGGGTATCTAGCTGGCGTGGGCCCTTGGATCCACTATCGGGCCCATTCCAGTCGTCGGTCGTGAGTGGATGGACACCGTCGGCGGCGATTTCACCGGTGCGCAACGTCCCCAGCAGGTCGCGCATCTGGGTCACGGCCTGACGCGAACTTCCCTCGATCGCCCGTAGCGCCTCACCGGCAGCCTTTTGGTCAGTCTTCAGCACCCGCCGAGCCGCGGCGGCCTGGACCCCCATCACCGAAATGTGATGAGCGACCACATCGTGCAGTTCCCTGGCGATCCGCAACCGTTCGGCAACGACTGCCTGGTCGCGGAGTCGGCCAGTCTGCTGGGCGATGGTGCGAGCCTGCTCGGATACCTGAGCGGTGCGGCGGGCTCCTCGCCAGGCCACCTGACCGAGCAAGACGGCGCCGCCGAAGTACAGGACGTTGTTGAGGATGATCCAGGCGGCGACCCCGAGGACAGGTGGGATCAGGCCTTTGCCCTGAGCGGACGCTTCAGCGGTCAACTCGGCGATGCCCGCGCTGAGTGCCAGGAACCAGGCCAGCCAGGCAAAGGTGGCGACGGCCAAGCCGATCACGACAAACGAGATCACCCGGCGGTCCCGCGCCCAGGCGACCCCACTGTAGATGGCGAAGAAGTAGAGGATCTGCATCGGCAAAGTGGAAACGACCTGCGGCACCATCGTTCCGATCACCAAGAGGTGCAACGTGGCGGCTGCCACCACCAGTCCAGGGTGGGATCGGCGGAAGACGAGAATGACGGCGGCACTGACAATAGTGCCGTATCGTTCCCACCCTTGGAGTGGGTTGTCGGCGAAGGCCCCGATGGCGCGGAGCAACTCGCTGCCGAGAGCGGCGACGGCGAGGAACGCGAGTGCAATGTAGACGTCCGCGAGGCGCTCGTGTTTCGTCGGCCGGGGCCGCTCCCATTCTTCTCCTGCGCCGAGCACCTCCTCGAAGCGCTCTAGGATCTTCACTTGCCCAGGTTATGCGGGTATCCGCCCGCATACCTCCCTCAAAGGGATGACATCCCTGCCTGGCCCACCACCCCGCGCGTCACTCTCGACGCCAACCTCAACATGGTGCTCAGCGCCAGCCTCGATCACTGCGCAGCTGGGCCAGATGAGATCGGGCGCAGGACCGACTGGCCGACGTATGCCTGCAGCGGCTCGGGCACACGCACCGACCCGTCGACCTGCTGGTGGTTCTCCAGGATTGCGACGAGCCACCGGGTGGTAGCCATGGTGCCATTCAGCGTTGCCACCGTCCGGGTGCCCGAGCCTTTGGGGTCTCGCTCGCGCGTGTTCAGACGGCGTGCCTGGTATGTCGTGCAGTTCGACGTGGAGGTCAGCTCGCGGTATCGACCTTGGGTCGGCACCCAGGCTTCGCAGTCGTACTTGCGCGCAGCAGGCCCACCTAAGTCGCCAGCGGCGGTGTCGATGATCCGATAGGGGATGCCCATGCTGTCGAGCATGCCGCGCTCCAGGGCCAACATCCGCTCGTGCTCGGCCTCGGCGTGCTCGATCTGGCAGTAAGCGAACATCTCGACCTTCTGAAACTCGTGCACCCGGATGATGCCGCGAGTATCCTTCCCGTGACTCCCGGCCTCTCGGCGAAAGCAGGTCGACATGGCGGTGTAGCGCTTGGGGCCGTCGCTGAGGTCCACAATCTCATCGGCGTGGTAGCCCGCGAGCGCCACTTCGGAAGTGCCAGTCAAATAGAGGTCGTCGGCTTCGAGGCGATAGACCTCATCGGCGTGAGCGTCTAAGAATCCGGCGCCGCCCATCGTCTCGGGCAAGACCAGGGTCGGCACCTTCATCTGGATGAACCCAGCCGCCGTGGCCCGCTCCAGGGCCAGCAACAACAGCGCCATTTCCAATCGGGCGCCGACACCGGTGAGGTAGTAGAAACGCGAGCCGGCAACCTTGGCCCCGCGCGCCATGTCGAGAGCGCCAAGGCCTTCGGTGAGTTCTAGGTGATCCGCCGGATCGAAGCCCTCGGCGGCGAAATCACGGGGTGTGCCCACGTGCTCCAGCACCGTGAAATCGTCCTCACCACCCGAGGGCACGCCGTCCAAGATCACGTTGCCGATGCCGAGCAGCAACCCGTGGCGCTGTTCCTCGGCCTCTTTGGCCTGCTTGTCGAGCTCTTTGACCCGGGCCGCGGTGGTCTTCACCTGGTGCAGGAGGGCTTGCTTGGCCTCGCCCTGGGCGCCGGCAACCTCGCGCCCGATGGACTTCTGCTCCGCTCGCAGCCGCTCAAACTCCGACAGGGACCTGCGGTGAACCTCGTCGGCTTCGAGGACGGCATCGACGAGACCTTCGTCGGCACCGCGAGCACGCTGCGAAGCACGCACACGCTCAGGGTCATCACGCAACAGGCGCAGATCAATCATCCGGTCAGCCTATGCGCTCACCCGAGGTCCGGATCGATGAGATGCCGAGCCGCCGACAACCGATCTTCAGTGCGCGGTTGTGGATAGTGCGCGGTTGTCGATCTGGTGCTCCCTTGCAAGCGCGCGCCAGGTTCACAACCGCGCACTGGACGGGGCGCAACGCTTTCAGCCCCTCAGACCTCGAGGGTCTTCGCTATCGGGACGCCGGGACGGTACGCCAGATGCAGGTATGACGGCGCGTCCAGCACCGCAAGATCGGCACGTGAGCCGACCCGCACGTGGCCAATGTCGTCTCGGCGCAATGCCTTCGCCGCGGTGAGGGTCGCGGCGCGCACGGCCTGAGCTGGCGTCATACCCATTTCACGCACCGCCAACGCGATCACGAACGGCATCGAGGTCGAGTAGCAGGTGCCCGGGTTGCAATCCGTCGCCAGCGCCACCTCCACTCCGGCCGCAAGCAACGCCGCCGCCTCGGGGAACGGCGACTGCGTGCAGAACTCCACACCCGGCAGCAACGTTGCCACGGTCGGCCCGGCACACCGAGGTGGACCCAGGCGTCCTGGCCCTCCAGCGCCATCGGGCACGTCAAGCGCGGCGCCCCCCGACACAGTCGTTGACACGAGCGCATCGATATCCTCGGCGCTCAGATATGTGCAGTGATCGACGCTGGCCGCGCCGATTTCGACGGCTAGTTGCACCCCGGGACCCGGGGCCAACTGGTTGCCATGCACCCGAGCCATCAGCCCGGCATCGATGCCCGCCGTCAGGATGCGCCGGGACTCCTCGGCATCGAAGGCGTGCGGACTGGCCGGCTCGCAAAAGACATCGATCCAACGGGCATAGGGCAGCGCAGCGTCCAACATCGGCCCGGTCACCAGGTCGACATACGCCGCGCGATCACCCTCAGCCGTCCCCGGTGGGACGACATGTCCACCCAGGAAGGTCACCTCATCGGTCAGCTCAGCCGCCAACCGCAGCGACCGGGTTTCGTCCTCGACGGTCAGCCCATACCCACTTTTGATCTCGATCGTGGTGCTGCCTTGGGCCCGCATTTCATCGGTGCGCGCCGCCATCAGCGTCCGAAGTGTGGCGTCGCTGGCCTCGCGAGTTGCCTGAACCGTGGTGGCGATTCCGCCGCCGTCGTAGGCCTGCCCGGTCATTCGCGCCGCGAACTCAGCCGACCGATCTCCCGCGAACGCCAAGTGGCTGTGCGAGTCGACGAAGCCCGGCAACACGACCTTGCCGCCGAGGTCAATCGCCCAGTCGGCCGCCGGCGCATCACCTGCCCGCCCCAACCAGTGCACACTCGAGTGATTCGACTCCGGGTCTCGACCGACGATCACGGCCGCGTTGCGCAGGATGCCGAGCCCCTCGCCGTGATCGGCGCCCTCCAACGTGTCGTCACAGGTCACGAGCTCACCGATGCCGGTGATCAAGATCGCCATTACCTGTCTCCTATCAGAGGTGCCAGCGCCTCGCGCATCAAGGAGGCGACGTCGCCGAGTCGGTGACGGCCACCAGTGACCACGGTATGTCCGGAGACGACGACCGTGTCGACATCGGCCGCCGTCGCACTCATCACGATCTGTGCGGGATCGCTGCCCACGGTACGAACGGTGTCGTCGCGCACGGCGACCACGTCGGCCCGCCCGCCGACGGCGATTGTCCCAGCGTCGGGCCAACCGATCGAGGTATGCCGTGTCGCGGCGCCCAACAGCGCGTCGATGCCGAGCCGTCCGCGTTGGCCGCTGCGCAGCCGCTCGTGCATCTCCAACCCGCGGAGTTCCTCGAACATGTCGATCACCGCGTGCTGATCGGAGCCCAAAGCCAACCGGGCACCGGCCTCGTGCAGTTCATCGGCGGGGCCGATGCCGTCGGCGAGGTCACGTTCCGTCGTCGGGCAGAGGGAGGCAGTCCCCCCGGCCGCGCCGAGCAGCCGGATGTCGTCAGGGCTGAGCTGGGTAGCGTGAACGGCGGTCAAGTTCGGGTGCAGGAAACCGTGCCGCCCCAACACGTCGGTGGGAGTCATCCCGTATGCGGCGTGGCAAGCCTCGTTCTCGGCCGGCTGCTCGGACAGGTGAACATGGAGCGGGGCATCACCGCGCAGTTGCGCGACCTCGGCGATCGTCGGCAGCGCGGTCGCTGGCACGGCGCGCACCGAATGGGCGGCCACGCCGACGCGTAGGTGCTCGGGGCCGCCGTCGGTGTGATCGCGCAACACGCTTACCCGCGCTGCCCAGTTTTCCGCCGTCCCATCGCTAAACCTGCGCTGCTGCTCGCTCAGCGGCAGGTGACCACCGGCCCCCAGACCGCCAGCGAGGTAGCAGGTGTCCAGAAGTGTCAGTCGGATGCCGGCGTCAGCGGCAGCCTGGATCAGCGCGTGGGCCATCTCGTTGGGGTCCGCATATGGCCCACCATCGCGCTGATGATGCAGGTAGTGGAACTCGCCGACAGCGGTCATCCCCGCCAAAGCCATCTCGGCAAAGGTGGCCCGAGCCAGCGCCAGATAGCGATCGGGGTCGAGGCGGTCGGCCAGCGCATACATTTCCTTGCGCCAGGTCCAGAACGTGCCGCCGCCTGAATGAGTCCGACCGCGCAATCCCCGGTGAAACGCGTGGCTGTGCGTGTTGGCGAATCCCGGAAGGACGACACCGGGCAGCCTCTCGGCGTCGCCGGATGCCGATTCGGGTATGCCGGTGTGGATCGAGGTGAACCGGTCGCCGTCGGCCTCGATCAGCACGTCCCGGGCAAGCCCTTCGGGCAGGTGGGCATATGCGGCATGCCACCTCATCGCCGGGCGCCTTGAGAGGGCTCGGACGATTGCCGTCGAGCCTCGGCGACACCAGCAGTTGAGGCGTTGGGTGGCGCAGCGTCGGTGAGGTCGATGATGCACCCCGTTAGGGCGGCCACACCGGCGTGGCAGTCGGCCCGCTCGGCGAATTCGGCCGGGCTGTGCGAGACCCCGGTGGGGTTGCGGACAAACAACATCGCGGTCGGTATGCCAGCGCTCGCCAAGATCCCCGCATCATGCCCAGCCCCCGTGCCCAATACCGGCACGCTGATGGTTGGCGGACTCCCGACCGGATCTGTCGTGTCTCCCGATCCTGCCGCGGCAGCGCGCTCCATCAGCAAGCCTTCGATAACCGTGGGCGGCTTGCCACCGGGCGAACCGATGCGCCGGTCTCCGAGGACATCGCTGAGCACGTCGCCGAGGCGCTGAGTCAGGACGGAATCAAAGGGTGTGGCGGGGGTCCATGACTCCTGCACGATCCGCCCGCCGAGGCTTTCAACGGTCTGCGTCAGGGCAGCCACCACCTCGGTGACCGTATCGGGGCGCGACCCGCGGGCGTCCAACCAGGCGGTGACATGGGAGGCAATGGCGTTGACACCGCCCGGCGTGATCCTCACCTTGCCGACAGTGGCCACACAACCGTGCCGGATCGCTAGATCGCGGGCCGCCAGCGTCACCTGCGCCATTGAGATGACGGCATCACGACGCTCCCCCATCGCCGTCGTGCCCGCATGGTTGGCCTCGCCCGGCAGGTCGATCCGCCAACGCCCATGGGGCCAGATGTCACTCGCCAACCCCACAGCCTGTCCAAGATCGACCAGGCCACGGCCCTGCTCGACGTGCAACTCCACGAAGCTTCCGACGCGCCGCAACGCCTCCGGGTCGGCCCCCACCCGCCGTGGGTCTCGCCCGGCAGCGGTCAGCGCCTCGGCCATACTCAAGCCGTCGGCATCGGTTAATGCCAGCGCGCGATCGGCGGTCATCGCCCCGGTCAACACTCTGGAGCCGGCGCAGGCCACGCCAAAACGTGCGCCCTCTTCGTCGACGAAGTTCACGACGGCTAGCGGCGCTGCGGGCGCAAGGCCTCGCTCACGCAACGCATCGATCGCAGCAAATGCCGAGACCACACCGAGCGGTCCGTCATACGCGCCGCCGTCTGGGACTGAGTCCAGGTGTGAACCGATCGCCACTCCGGGTCGCCCAACCGCCACCGCAGCATCCGGATCACCCCACCAGGCCCATTGGTTGCCGACCCGATCTTCGGTCAGATCCAGGTCGCGCCGAGCGCACTCCCCGGCAAACCATTCGCGCAGCGTGTGATCTTGAGCGGTCCAGACGAACCGGCGATACCCACCGCTACTGGCCCGGCCGACGCCCTCGAGGTCGGCCCACATCCGGTCGAAAGCGGCCCTCGTGGCCAGCGACGGGCTGACTTCGGCCCGCTGACTCACCTCGACCACCTTTGGTGCGCGGTTGTCGATCTAGTGCTGCGCTGCATGGCAACACCAGATAGACAAGCGAGCACCAGAATCTGAAGGAAATAGACCGCGCGTTGGCTGACACCAAGCACCGAACTCAGCCCTCCCGCATCGGTATGCGGACGTCACGCTCGGCGGCTACCTCATCGGCGCGGTCGTACCCGGCATCCACATGCCGGATCACGCCCATTCCGGGGTCGTTGGTCAACACGCGCTCCAGCTTTTGCCGAGCCAGGTCAGTGCCGTCGGCCACGCAGACCTGGCCGGCATGCAATGACCGGCCGATGCCAACGCCGCCGCCGTGATGAATCGAGACCCAGGAGGCACCGGAGGCCACGTTGACCATGGCGTTCAGCAGCGGCCAGTCGGCGATCGCATCGCTGCCATCGGCCATCGACTCGGTCTCCCGATAGGGACTGGCCACCGAGCCGCAGTCGAGGTGATCACGGCCAATCACCAGCGGCGCCTCCACGTCGCCGGAGGCCACCATGTCGTTGAACTTCACCCCGGCCTTGTCGCGCTCGCCTTGGCCCAGCCAGCAGATCCTCGCCGGCAGACCCTCGAACGACACTCGCTCTTGGGCACCCCGGATCCATTTCTGCAGATGATCGTTGTCCGGAAACAGGTCGAGCACGGCCTGGTCGGTGGCCGCGATGTCCTGGGGGTTGCCCGACAGCGCCGCCCACCGGAACGGGCCCTTGCCTTCACAGAACAGTGGCCGAATGTATGCCGGCACGAACCCGGGAAAGGCAAACGCGCGATCGAAACCACCCTGGCGCGCCTCGTCCCGGATGCTGTTGCCGTAGTCGAAGACCTCAGCGCCGCCATCCAGAAAGCCGACCATGGCCTCGACGTGCCTGGCCATGGACTCCTGCGCCCGGTCCGTGAACTCCTCCGGCTTCTTGGCGGCATACTCCGCCATCTCGTCCAGCGCGATACCCACCGGCAGATAGGACAGCGGGTCGTGAGCGGAGGTCTGGTCGGTCACGATGTCGATCTCCACTCCCCGAGCCAGCAACTCCGGGAAGACCTCCGCAGCGTTACCGACAACCCCGATGGACACCGCCTCCCGCGCCGCTTTGGCCGCTAGCGAGCGCTCCACCGCAACATCGAGTGAGTGAGCAACTTCGTCGAGATACCGCGACGCGATCCGACGGCGAAGGCGAGATACATCGGCATCGACGATCAGACATACCCCGCCGTTGAGGGTGACAGCCAACGGCTGCGCGCCGCCCATCCCGCCGCACCCGGCGGTCAACGTCAACGTGCCGGCCAGCGTCGGCGCACCGGCGAGACCAGCCCGAGCAGAACGCTGCGCGGCCACGGCGGCGAACGTCTCGTACGTCCCCTGCAAAATGCCCTGGGTGCCGATGTAGATCCAGGATCCAGCGGTCATCTGGCCATACATGGTCAGGCCCAACTGCTCCAGGCGCCGGAACTCAGGCCACGTCGCCCAATCGCCGACCAGGTTGGAGTTGGCGATCAGAACCCTCGGGGCCCACTCGTGGGTTTGCATGACGCCGACCGGCCGACCGGACTGCACCAACATCGTCTCGTCGCCGCGCAGGTCTGTGAGCGTGCGGACCATGGCGTCGAACGAGCGCCAATCGCGGGCGGCTCGCCCGGTGCCGCCGTACACCACGAGGTCATCGGGGCGTTCGGCCACCTGCGGGTCAAGGTTGTTCATCAGCATCCGCATCGGTGCCTCGGTGGCCCACGACCGAGCGGTCAACTGGGTGCCTCGGGGGGCGCGGACTGCGCGGGCTCCATCCATCTCTGTGTGCTCCTACTCTCTCGTCATCGCTGGTATGTGGTGTTGGGCGAGTCACTGAGTATGTGGTGTTGGGCGAGTCACTGGGTATGTGGTGTTGGGCGGGTCACTGGGTATGTGGTGTGGGCCGGGTCGCTGGGTACGTGGTGATGGGCGGATGCTCGGTCGGCCTAGGGTCCAAGAGTTGACCAGTTGTCTCACGAGAGAAGGTGTCGAGGCGTGGCGAGGTCCGCCCCTCATCCGCGATGGCTTCGCCGCGCCCTGATCGTGGCCGGCATCGTGTTGCTCGCGGCCAACCTCCGGGGGCCGATCTCGGCGGTCGGCCCGGTCTTGGATCAGGTGACGACCGATCTGGCGCTCAGCACGGTGGCGGTATCGGCGTTGACCGCAGCGCCAGTGCTGTGTTTCGGGGCGGTCGGCGCGGCCACCCCGCACCTCGTCCGACGCGTCGGGTTGGATGGCGCGGCGGTCACCGCCTTGCTTCTGCTGACCATCGGGTTGCTGTTGCGTAGCGGACCGACGGTGGAGACGCTGTTCCTCGGAACGGTGCTGGCCGCCAGCGCCATCGCCGTCGGCAACGTACTGCTGCCCACCCTGGTGAAGCGAGATGCACCGCGCCATCCCGGCGTGATTACCGGCGTCTACACCACGACGTTGACGAGCTCGGCGGCTATCGGCGCGGCCACCGCGGTCCCGATCAGCGCGGCATACGGGTGGAGGGTCGGCCTGGGCATCTGGGCGCTCGCGGCCACCGCTGCCCTGGCCATCTGGGCTCCGCGGTTGCGCGGTCGACACGGCGAAATCATCACGACCCGAAGAGGCCCAGGGGTCCGGTCGCTGCTTCGCGTTCCGTTGGCATGGCAAGTCACCATCTACATGGGTCTGCAATCGGGGGTGTTCTACGCCGCGCTGGCCTGGTTGCCGTCGATCTATCGCGCCTCGGGAATCGGCGCGAATGAGGCGGGCTTGCTCCTGGCCCTGGTCACTGTTTCTGGCATTCCGATGGCCCTGGTGGTGCCAGCCTGGGCGGCCCGGTGCCGCGATCAACGTGCCTTTCCGCTGGTCCTGACCCTGATCACGACCACCGGATTGCTCGGTCTGCTGATCGCCCCCACCGCCGCACCTTTGCTGTGGGCCGTGCTGATCGGACTCGGCTTGGGGGGCAACTTCCCGCTGGCGCTGACCCTCATCGTGCTGCGCACCGCTCGGCCGTCCGACACCTCGGCGTTGTCCACGATGGTTCAGGGGCTGGGCTACCTGTTGGCCGCCGCAGTCGGGCCGTTCGCCGTGGGCGTGCTGCAGGACGTCTCCGGTGGGTGGTCGTTGCCGCTGGCGTTCTTGGTGGTCCTGGCATTGCCTCAAGCGTGGGCCGGCTGGGGCGCTGGACGCTCCCTGGTCATCGGCGAGGACCGCCCGGCCTGAGCCGCCGCCATGGACGAAGTGGTCCATCTCTTCAGCCCAACCGTCCGATGGCACGCTCAGCGGCGTCGCGAATATCGCCGGTGCCGACGAGTTCCACCGCGGTCGTGATCTCGGGGGTCAGGAAGCGATCCGGCCCGGGGCCGGGAACGCCAGCGGTCCGCAGCAGGTTGATCACGGCAGCAGTGCCAGGAGCAGGTGTATGCGGTGTGCGCAGCTCCACCCCGCGAGCTGCGGTGAGCACTTCGATGGCCAACACCCGCGTCAGCCCGTCGAGAGAGCGACGAAGTTTGCGTGCGGCATGCCAGCCCATCGAAACGTGGTCTTCCTGCATCGCGGAGCTCGGGATCGAGTCGACACTGGAAGGTGCCGCAAGCCGTTTGAGCTCGGAGACAATTCCGGCCTGGGTGTACTGCGCGATCATCATGCCGGAGTCGACGCCGGGATCGTGCGCCAAGAACGGTGACAGGCCGTGGTTGCGGGCAGGGTCCAAGAACCGGTCGGTTCGCCGCTCGGAGATCCCCGCCATGTCGGCAACCGCGATCGCGAGGAAGTCGAGCACATAGGCCACCGGTGCTCCGTGGAAGTTGCCATTGGACTCGACCCGTAGGTCAGGGGTGACCATCGGGTTGTCGATCGCCGAGGTCAACTCTCGCCCGGCGACGACCGAGGCGTGGGCCATCGTGTCGCGCACCGCACCATGTACTTGCGGACTGCAGCGCAACGAATAGGCGTCCTGGACTCGGGTGCAGGCGGAGGTCCGGTGGCTCTCCCGGATGCCGGAGCCTGCCATCATGGCCCGCAGGTTAGCGGCGGAGATGGCCTGGCCGGGATGCGGCCGCAACGCCTGCAGGTCTGCGGCAAACACATCGTCGGTGCCCAGTTGGCCCTCGACGCTCATCGCCGCCGCGATGTCGGCCGTGGTCACCAGCGTGTTGAGGTCGTGCAGCGCCAAGATCAGCTGGCCCAGCATCCCGTCAGTGCCGTTGATCAGGGCGAGGCCCTCCTTCTCGGCCAGTCGCACTGGCTCGAGCCCTGCGGCCGCCAGCGCTTGGACCGAAGGCATCGAGGTTCCGTCGATGTCGCGGGCCGCTCCCTCCCCGATCAGCGTCAAGGCACAGTGAGCCAGCGGGGCGAGATCCCCGGAGCAGCCGAGCGAACCGTACTCATGCACCACGGGCGTGATGCCAGCGGTGAGCAGACCCGCATACTTAACTGCCGTGCTGGCGCGTATGCCGGTCCGCCCCGTGGCCAACGTGGATAGGCGCAAGAGCATCGTGGCTCGGACTACTTCTCGCTCGACCTCGGGGCCAGAACCTGCCGCGTGTGAGCGAATCAGACTGCGCTGTAGTTGGTTTCGGCGTTCGACCGGTATCTGCGTGGTGGCTAGGGCGCCGAATCCGGTGGAGATGCCGTAGTGCGGCTGCGGGTCAGCGGCCAGTGCTTCAACCGCTGCCCGCGAGCGCCGCATCTCGGCGAGTGAGTCATCGGCGATCTGCACGGTGGCGCCGTGTCGGGCGACCTCGACGACGTCCTGGGGCGAAACCCCGACGATTCCCACAGTGACTGCACCCATGGCTTCATTTCACCGTCGTGCCGACTTCCTCAGAAGCCCCTCGCGGACATATGTGTCCCGTATGTGAGACGCTGACGAGCTCGGCGGTTGTCCTGATGATGGTTTGTCGGCTGATCCGGGAGGTCGGACCGAAATGCGGATGACGCTACAACTCGCGAATCACCCGTGCAGGCGAGCCCACCGCGAGCACACCTGGAGGCAAGTCGCGGCTCACGACCGACCCCGCACCGACCACCGTGTCCGCGCCGATGCTCACTCCGGGGCACACGATGACGCCACCGCCAAGCCACACGTTGTCGCCAATGGTGATCGGCTGCGCCGCCTCCCACTTCTGCCGGCGAGGATCGGGCTCGAGCGGGGTGCGTAGCGGTGAGGATCTGCACATTCGGGCCGATCTGTACGTCGTCTCCGATGGTCACTCTCGCGACGTCCAGCAGGACCAGGCCCCAGTTCGCGAAAGTCCGCGCTCCAATGGTGCTTTGATATCCGTAGTCACAGTGCAGCGGCGGGCGGATTTCGCTGCCTTCGCCGAACGAGCCTAACAACTCGACCAGAGTTTCCCGCACCGCCCCATGCTCGGTGGGGTCCATCGTGTTGAGCCGATGAGTCAGGCGCTGAGCTCGCTGCGAATCGCGTGCGATCTCCGGATCATCTGCGATGTAGAGCTCTCCGGCCAGCATCATTTCCTTGGTGCTCTTCTCTGTTGCCACAGCGACAACCGTAGAACGGCGGCCAGCGTCACTCGCACTCGATACTGCCGACACGCGCACTGAGAGCGGCTCACGGGTTCACGTGAACCCGTGAGCCGCTCCACTCCGGCGTGTCGGCGGCATTGCGAGCAGTCGACCCACGGCACTCCCGATGCGTGTCGATGTCGTAGGTATGAGTCGTAGGTATGTTGTGTGTATGGCGCACGTGAACGTCTGCCTCGCCCGCTGCGTCGAGCGCGAAATTTCACTCGGCGCCCGCCCCATCGCTACCGACCGTCGACTTCATGTCGTCCCCGCGGCGGAGGGCGGGCAGGCGTGATGCATCCCCGGCCGTCGCGTGCGTCCCACTCGCGCGCGCCCGCCGTGGGTCAAGCCCTGGACGTGTTGGGACTGATGGCCCGTCAGGCCGGTCCGATGCCAGCCGGTCGGATCGCCGCGGAGTTGGGGCTGGCCCGGTCCACGACATACCGCTTGTTGGACGTCCTGATCCGCCGCGGGTATGTCGTGCACCTGCCTGACCAGCGCCGTTACGGCCTAGGCGTGGCCGCTTTCGAGTTGGGGTCGGCATACTCCCGGCAAGGCAGCTTGCAGCGCGTCGCCCGACCGCTGCTGGCCGACGTGTCGACGTCGTGCCAACAAAACTCGCACCTGGCGGTCCTACACGGAGCCGATGTCTTGTACTTGATCGAGCAGCGATTCCCCGGCCGACCCTCGCTGGTGACCGACGTCGGCGTCCGACTGCCGGCGACACTCACGGCCAGCGGCATAGCGATGCTGGCAGCGCTCCCGGCGGCCCAAGTCCGGGCCGTGTTCGGCAGCCCGGATGCCTTCGTCCAGCGACACGGCCTCGGCCCAACCTCACTCAGCGCCTTGCGCACCGTGCTGACCCGCACCCGAATGCGGGGGTATGCCGTCGAAGTCGACTCCATCACTCCCGGTCTCGCCTCGGTTGCCGTGGCCGTCAGTGACCACACCGGCTACCCGATCGCTGCTGTCACCGTCACCTTCGCACCACTGGCGAGAGATGCCATACCGGCGAATCCCACACCGCCAAACGCCACGCCGCCAGACGCCACGCCGCCGAGCGCCACGTCGCTGGACGGCATACCGGAGTCCATAGTCGCGTCCGTGCGGCAGTGCGCCCACGTTCTATCCCACCGCCTCGGACATCGATAGACCCGGCACGCTCACTGTCCTCGTTTGCCCGCGATGCACTGCTGCAGCAATACGTCAGGTCAACACGAGGACACCGACGAAGAACAGACCGGGTCTTGCCACCGCGGTTCCAGCCCTAGCCCGACCCGAGCGCTCTGCGGCTCATCTGAATCGTTCTGGGAGCGCTGTTCCTGATCGCCCTTGCGGCCACGGTCATCGCGACCGCCCTCGCCACCGTCGACAACACGGTATTGGGCGCTCTGGTACTGCTCGCCCTGGTGGGCAATTTGTAGGCCGTCGTAAAGCGCAGTCGTCAGCCGCATACGGACGCAGCCTGCATTGTGGGCGCCAACCTCGCACTGCTGGGCATGCTGGTCGCTCCTGGTTGGTGGGTTTACGTCGCAGTGGGGGTGGCCGGCGTCTCCACGCGCGAGCACACACCAGGATTGCGACAGTCTGCTGAGGACTCCCCAGCGCCCCCGCATCTTGGTAACCTCGAATGATGACAAACACTGCCGCTGCGGGGTCATCGCCGATCGACATCATCGTCATCGGCTTCGAGGGCAATTATTTCAACGGCGCGATTGCGCCCGAACTCAAACGGCTGACCGAGACGAACACGGTGCGCCTGGTCGACCTGGTCTTCGTCCGCAAGGATGCCGCTGGCGGGGTCACCTCGCTGACCGGTGAAGAGCTCGCCAGCGGCGCCGCCAGCGAGTTTCCCGATGCCGAGTTGCTGCAGCCGGGCGCCCTGGGCATTGACGACGTCAGCGAGGTCGGCGATGACTTGGCCGAGCAGAGTTCGGCGCTGATCATCGCCTTTGAAAACACGTGGGCCGGTGCCTTCGTCAGCGCAGTGCGGGAGTCCAACGGCGAAGTCTTGAGCTTCACCCGGATCCCGTCCGACCTGGCGCAGACCACATTGGACCAGTCGGCTGGCGGCACCGAAGCGGACTAACGCTCGCGCGCCGCCGCACGCCGGTAGCCTCAAACCGGTCAACCGGGGGGCCCGATCACGTTTCCGTCCCTCGCCATGATCGAAGGCGGCGTGGTGGCATTCGGCCGCCTCGCCGAGTTCACCGCCCTCGCGAAGCCTGATCCCGGTCGCCATACTGATCCCGTTCGCGGAGCACGGGGTCTTCGTCGAGGCCTCCGACAGCCTCGCTGACCGGCGCGGAAGCGGTCTCGTGCCTTCCGATCCCCTAGCGTGGGGGGTATGCCGACAGATCCGAGCTGGGTTGCCCTCGCCCTCGCGGTCCTGGTCAGCGCAACACTGATCGCGGTAACGGCCTACCTCGCACGCACGGAGGCTGACGCAGTCGAGCGGATCGGCTTAGGCAAGCACCCCATCAGTCGGCTCTCTCGGCCGGGGACAGTGGCCAAGGCAGTGGTCCACGCGAATGTGAGTGACACCAAGAACCGGGCGGCAGTGATCGTCAACCCGAGCAAGTTCGGCGATGTCGATCAGGTTCATGCGATGGTGCGCCGGTCATGTGCCACGCACGGGTGGGCTGACCCGGTGTGGCTGGAGACCACGATCGAGGACCCGGGCCAGGGGCAGGCCCGGGCAGCCCTCGAGGCAGGTGTGGACGTCGTCTGTCCGCTTGGCGGGGATGGCACGGTGCGCAATGTCGCCTCGGTGCTGGCGGACTCGGGGGTGCCAATCGGCCTGTTGCCTGGCGGCACCGGCAACATCCTGGCACGCAACCTTGGCCTGCCGGTGGACTCTCTGCGGCGTTCGTTGGCGGTCGTCCTCACCGGGCGCAATGCACCGATCGACACGTGCTCGTTGCGACTGACGCGCCCGACGAAAGCACAACTTCAAGACCGGCACGACGATCCCCAGGACGAGGCTCGCAACGTCGACTTCGACGATGCGAGCGATGCTGAGGAGACCCCCGACATCGAGGAGCACTTCTTCCTGGTGATGGCTGGTTTGGGCTATGACGCCGAGATCATGGCTACCGCCGAGGACGACGACCTGAAGTCGCAGATTGGTTGGGGTGCCTATGTGCTCGCTGGCGCTCAACACCTGCAGGGTCCGCAATTCTTGGTCGACGTCACCCTGGCCGACGGTCAACACGAACACCGGTCGGTGCGCTCGGTCATCACCGGCAACGTTGGCAAACTGCAGGGCGGTTTTGAGTTGTTGCCGGAGGCTCGCTCGGACGATGGTTTAGTGACCGCGCTGCTGCTCTATCCCAGAGGTGTGTTCGGCTGGGCTTCAATCGCCCGCAAACTCGTCTTCAAACGGGATCTGCCCGGTCTACAACCCCGCCTCAAGCATTTGTCATCAACCCGGGTGCTGGTCGAGGTGTCCAAGCCGGTCGAGGTGCAGATCGATGGCGACACCATCGGCGCCGCCGTCGTCATGGACGTCGAGGTCAATCCGAAGTCACTCCTGGTCCGCCTCCCGGCAAAAGCATAGGGCCTCAGCGGCTGCCGACTCCGGGTGGCCAAGAGATAATGCGGCATGCTCCATGACAACCTTGCTGGCTTGATCCGGGTACTCGTCGTCGGGTCGCTCTCCTATCTGTGGTTGATCGCCCTGTTGCGGATCAGCGGTAAGCGGACTCTGGCTCAGCTCAACGCCTTCGACTTCATCGTCACGGTCGCGCTGGGGTCGATGCTCGCAACAGTGACGTTGAGCGATTCCGTGTCGTTGACCGAGGGCGGATTGGCGTTGGCGCTCCTGGCCACCATGCAGTTCGTCGTCGCCTGGAGTGCGAAACGGTTCGAATCGGTACGCCGTGGGGTGACTTCGCAGCCCACCGTGCTCCTCGAAGACGGTCGGACTATTCCAGAAGCACTACGCGCCGAACGCATCAGCGAGGAGAGCCTGCATGGCGCTGTCCGGAGTAGCGGCATAGGCGGTATGGACTTAGTCTCGGCCATCGTTCTCGAAACCACCGGAAGACTGAGCGTGATACCGCGGTCCTCGCTTGGAGATGGTTCTGCGATCGGAGCCAGGCAACGCTGAGGGCCTCGGCTTCAGTCGTCACGACCTTCAGCCACAGACAGCGCGCATGACAGACGTTCAGTCGGCGCGCATCGCAGAAGCCTCAATCGGCCTTGCCCGATCGGGCCGCGTCCAGGGCGTGCCGTTCCTCGGGGCTCAACGTCACATCACTCTTGCCGCCGACGATGCCCTTGGCATACGTCCGGCTTTCGCTTCGGGCGTGGATCGAGCTGAGCACCATGCCATCGCCCTGGTCATCGATGATCGCGGCACTGAACGACATCCGCCCGCCCATGTCACCGAACGCGTCGTAGCGCACCACCGCGACATGTTGCAGGCTCTGCTCGATGCCTCCACGCAGCACGGCCATCGATTCCTCCAGCATCCCGATCCGTGATCGTTCGACCGCTAGTGCCTCGGCCTGACCGGCCATGACCTCGGCGACGTCAGCGCCACCGTCTCCCCAGAGCACGGCATAACGGCGGGCGAGCGCGGCATATCGGCGGCGCTGCGCGAGCGCCACGCCAAGCGCAATCAGCGCAACCAGCACGGCCACTGCGGCCAGTGCCGTGGCAATCTCGGGCGAACTCACAAAATGAACCTTATGCGCCGCGAACGCCTATCCGGCAGGCCGGACACGCCTAGAGTGAGCCGGTATGTCGACCACCCTGGTGCGCTCCGCCGCGCTCTTCTTACTGGTGGTGACCCTGGCTGCGCTCGGTTTCGCCGGGATGCGTACCCCCTCGTCCAGCCAGTCGGGTGCTCCAGTGGCGGGTCATCGCGACGCGGCGGCAGTGCAGCGCATCGTCCTTGTCGGGGTCCCCGGTCTGTCATGGTCTGACATTGATGAGCAAACGCCGACGCTGCTGCGGTTGGCGCAGGAGGCGACCAGCGGTTCGGTGGTCATCGAGCATCGTTCGGGTGTCCCGTGTGCGACCGAGGCGTGGCTGGGTTTGGGGGCGGTCGCGGCTGTTCCCAGCAGCGCGCAAGCGGTCACCGGCGAGGACACCGACGCGGCCGAGGCGAGCAAGGCCGACCCGAGCGCTGGAGATTGCAGTGCCGATGCTCAACTGTCGCTGAGCCAAACCGACGAGGGCACCGTCAGGCTGGCCGATCTCGACGCTTGGCAAACGGAATGGGAGGAGCCACCACGCCAGGTGGCACTGGGCTCGTTGGCGACCGGGTTGCGTGCCGAAGGGCAATGCCTGGCCGCATACGGACCGCTGGCAGCGTTGGCAGCCTCCGATCAGCGTGGCGTACTCGGCCGAGTCAACCTCAGCCCGCTGCCCGAGCTCAACCTGGCGCGCATCCTCAAGGGCAGGAACGCTTGCCCGGTGACGCTGATCGATGCCGCAGGCGCCTCCCCGGATCAGCTCGATGAGCGGGTCGCCCGCATCCGGGAACTTCTCGGGCCGAACTCGCTGCTCGTCGTGGCCGGTATGCCGGGTGGTCCGGCCCCGACCGAGGGGACAACCGAGATCCTTCGCCCGGTGATGATGGTGCACACGGGCGACGCCGCGGACCAATCAGGTGGCGCCCGTAGGGTCTGGTCCGGCTCTACCCGCACCCCAGGGCTGATCCAGTGGACCGATCTCGGTGCGACCATCTTGACCAATGCCAACGTGCCGATCACCGCCAACATGGATGGTTGGCCGGTGACGGCACCGTCGGCAGCGGACACCGACCTGCTCGCAGCCAACCGGGAGGCCTGGGCGGCTATCACGTTGGCCGACCGGGCTCAGGTCGCCGTCGCGATGACGTGGGGCGTCATCCTCGCGTTGGCGATGGGCTCAGCCGCGGCGTGGCTCGTTTATGCACCGACATCGGGGTCACTCGGTGGACCCGCAGAGCAACGAGGTCGCGCGCTGCTGAGCTTCGTCGGGCTGGCGATCCTGACACTCCCGGTCGCCACCCTGTGCGCGTCCTTGTTGCCGTGGTGGCGGTGGGGGGCCGAGCTTGAAGCCGCTGATGTCGCCGCTGTCGGGATGTTCCGGCCGGTGGTGGCCCTGGTCCTGCTGACCATGGTCTTCGGCGCGCTGATTTTGGGCGGCGCCTGGGGTGCATACCGGCTGGTGGGTCGTCACCCGTTGATGCCGATTGCCGTGATCGCCGCGATGACTGTCATCGCGTTCGGTTCGGACGCGGCCACCGGTGGAGGGCTGGCGATGCGTTCGGTGCTGGGCGCTCACGAAATCGCCACCAACCGCTTCTACGGGTTAACCTCGGTGCCGTTCGGCCTGCTGTCTAGCGCCGTGATCGTGTTGGCCGGGTGTATTGCATCGATGCTGTATCTGCGCGGAACGCGCCACGGAGGGTTCAGGAGCGGCCGATGGCCTGGGGTGGGTGCCGTGGTGCTGCTCGGGCTGAGCGCCACCGTGATCATCGGCGCAAACGACTGGGGCGCCGACATCGGTGGAGTGCCCGCCATGCTCGTGGGCACCTTGTTGCTGTCGGTTGCCGCGGCCGGCCGGCGGCTCAGTCCGTCGGTGCTGTTCCTGCTCGCGATCATCACCATTGCCGTGCTCAGTGTGATCGCGTTCGCCGATTGGCTGCGACCCGAATCCTCGCGTGGCACCGCCGGCACGGTGATCGAGGCCATCGTCAACGGCGACGCCTTCGCCATCCTGATTGCCCGGCTCGACACCGTTGCGGGGGTGCTGCTGGATCGCCCATCCGCCTGGTTGGTCGTGGCCCTGCTGGCGCTTGCGGTGTATGCCGTGACCGCCCGCCGCACTGTGGCCGGCGGCCGACTGCTGCCGATCTGGGATCAGCACCTGATGCGGGCGACGGGGGGTGCACTGCTGGCCACCTGGATTGTGGGCTGGATGCTGAACGACTCCGGAGTGGGCGCCGTGGCCGCTGGCCTCACCATCGCCTACGGGGCCGGCCTGAGCATCGCCGCCCGTGGCAGGGAAGCCCCCAACCCGTCGCCCCCCGGGGACGTTCCCCCTACCCTTCGCCCACCCACCAGTGGCGGCGGGTTGTGACCTGTGCGCCGGTATACACCAGCACAGGAAGGTGTAGGCCGGTACAGGACGGAAGATGCTGAAGTCTCCGGCGTGCGTGGTGTGCGCGAGTGCGTCGGCAGGCGCGACATCTGCACCGGTATGCCCCAGCTTGGCGAGCATGCCGGGGTTGGCAACTAACGCAACGTGACCTGACGGCTGATGATGCCGGGGCTGGCAGCTAGCGCAGGGTGACCTGACGGCTGATGATGCCGTCGCGGGCTCGACGTTCCGACGCAGTGAGCGAGTCGGTGAGGGCAAGCGCGCCGGCATACCGCTCGGCGATGTTACCGAGCTCAACAGCGTGCTCAGCCGACGGCACATTCTTGTCGACTTCAAACACCGGCACGAGGAGACCCGCTGCGCGGAACGCGCCCAGCAGGGTTGTGCCCTCGCCAAGGGTGTGCTCCCCGGCCGCCTGGAGCCGAGCCATCGAAACCGTCGCCTCATCCTCATCCTCGGCCAACAGCCAGCGGATATATGCGCGATCGCCCATCAGGCACCAAAAGGCCGAGGGCACCGAGTCGATCCGTTCGGTGGGGACGGCGGCCTCGTTGGTCTGCTCCAGCGCGGCAGAAACCTCCGGACTGGCGTCCTGTTCGCCACCTACCCAAAAGGCGAAGTCTTCGTGCACCGTGGCTGTCAGCGACTGATCGGGCAGCAACATGTCCTGGAGCCGCGGCGTGCCGACGGTTGCCGGGCGGATGGCCGTGATCGGCGTCCCCGGCTCAGCCTCGCTGGCGGCAATCACGGCCTGCGCGATGTCGCGACTTGCATCGCCGCTGGAGGTCCGCGATTGCAGCGCGACGAGCAATTCGCCGTCCGCGCGGTGCAACGCCGGCATGGCACCGGGAAGAACCGTGGCCAACGTGACCTCGCGGGTGGAGCTGTTGGGCAACTCGATGCTCACCGGCGCCGTTGCCGCGGGAACGATCTCCCGCATTGCCACCCATTCGGTCTCGTTCGGTAACCCCTCGAAGGGGCGCGCGACGTGCGGGGCGCGAGCCTGTCCAGGGTCGACGGCGGCCTTCGCGGCGGCGCCAGCATTGCGTTTGCG
This sequence comes from Ornithinimicrobium sp., assembly GCA_049649785.1. Classification (GTDB taxonomy): domain Bacteria; phylum Actinomycetota; class Actinomycetes; order Actinomycetales; family Dermatophilaceae; genus Ornithinicoccus. The sequence goes on from JBARZG010000006.1 coordinate 28,854, forward strand.
TCGTGAAGCCTTTCCCATGGCGCCGGAGTCTACTGACGCCAAGCCGCGAATCTCACCTCGACGCCCCAGCGCGCGCCGCAACCACTAGCCTTCACAGGATGAGCGACGCAGACCAGCACACGGTGCATACCCGGATCGACGGCGGGCTCGGGGTGCTCACCTTGAATCGGCCGAAGGCCCTGAACGCACTCGATGCCCGGATGATCTCCGCCATGCAAGAAGCGCTGGATCAATGGAGAGACACCGCCGACGTGCGCGCCGTGTGGGTCGAGGGCGCCGGCGACAAGGGTTTATGTGCCGGCGGCGATGTGCGGGCGGTGCGCGAAGTCATCCGCGCCGGTGAGATCGACCGGGGGATGGAGTTCTTCGCCCACGAGTACCGACTAAACGCCACCATCGCCGAATACCCCAAGCCGTATGTCGCCTGGATGGACGGTGTCGTCATGGGCGGAGGGATCGGCATCTCAGGTCATGGGTCGCACCGGCTTGTCACGCAGGGCAGCAGGCTAGCGATGCCGGAGACCATCATCGGCTTCGTTCCCGACGTCGGCACGCTATGGTTACTGGCGCGAGCTCCAGGTGAGGTGGGAACTCACCTGGCCCTCACCGGTTCGACGTTCACAGGGGCCGACGCGGTGGCAATCGGGGTAGCAGACCACCTCGTTTCGTCAACGGCCAAGGCTGAGGTGTATGACGCGCTATCGGCTGCCGTCGAAGGTGCACCTGAGGAGGACCTGCGGGTCTGGGGACCGCCGGAGGGGTCTGAGCTTTCTGTCGATTCTCCGCTCTCGGGTCAACGCGAGTGGATTGATGAGTGCTATGCCGGCGCCGACGCGCATACGATCATCGAGAAGTTGGGTGCCTGCGAGCACCCGGAAGCTCGTGAGGCAGCCGCCCTCATCAGGCAACGTTCACCGCACTCCGTAGCGCTCACGCTAGAGGCATTGCGCAGGGCCGCGTCCCTCTCGCTGCCCGAGGTGCTCGAACAAGATCTGGCGTTAGCGCGTACATGCGCGAAGCACCCCGATTTCGATGAGGGCGTGCGCGCACAGTTGGTCGACAAAGATCGCTCACCGTCCTGGGCAGATCAGGACGTCACGCAGATTAAGCGCGAGACCGTCCTGGCCGCCTTCGCGCCGGAGTAGCCCCCACCCAAATGCTGCGCACAACTACGATTCGGAAGCCGACACGCCGCAAGAAGCCTTCACGAGTGAGCATGTGCGCGATTGCGAAGCCGACCCGCCACTGACAGCCTTCGCCAGCGCGCACATTCCGCGTGATGGCCACGGCGAGTTATGCACCGAGAGGCTGACTCGCCCCGCTAAGACAGATGATCTGTGTCGCCAACCGGGCTGGTTTGCGTCGGCACGCTGGACCAGATGCCGACCAGCCGGGCCACCACGATCGTGAGAAAAAGCGTCCCGACGACCGCGACGAACGACCCGTATGCGCGCGCCCACGAAGTGGTCGGCAGAATGTCGCCGTAACCAAGCGTGGACAGGCTGACGTAGGAGTAGTACAACAACTGCTCCCAGCGCATCACCTGGCCCTGACCTTGCGGATCCGCAAAGCTCCCCGGCACAGCAATCTCCAGCAATGTCATGGTGGCCGCAAAGAACCCACCGATCACGAGGTATGCCGTGGTGGCGGCCAGCACCAGATCGAAGCCCGGCGCGCTGCTGCGTTTGAAGACAAATCGCAGCAGCGCAAAGATCAAGGCCGCCATCGATAGCGCCACCGAGGTCAACATGGCCACGGTCGCGGTAGTGCTCTCCTGGGCCAATGAGAACCACGTGCCCGCAACAAGAAAGATCGCGGTCACCGCCACCATCGGCGCGACGACTTCGTCCTCGACGTGCACGCTGAGGATGCCGAATCCCAACATGGCGGCGTAGAGCACCATGTAGGCGACCGTCCACCACGCGCCATAGCCCGTGATCGGGTAACCGAACTGAAGCACTACGACAATCAGCAGCAGCGCAGACAGCGTCTTGGTTCGTCGCGTCATCAGCAGTCAATCTTCATCAGCAGTCGGTTTTCATCAGCAGTCGATCTTCCTTGTTGCCGGCGGTCCCGGGTCGCTGCCTTAGCCCTCGCGAATGGTCATGCGCGTGATCTTGCCGCCTTCGGTGGCGAAGGTGAAGGCGCTACGACCATTGGCATGGGTGCTGGCCCAATCGCCCACAACGAGGGTTCCATCCTCGCTATCGCTGACCTCCTCCGGGGTCAGGACGCCATCGGCACCGATGAACTCGTTGTCGCTCCAGCCCTTGATGGCTTCGCGGCCGGTGAAGACCCGGCCCCAATCATCGACACTGCCATCGCTGGTGAAGGCGTCCAAGAACGCCGTTTCATCGTGCCGGTTAACCGCTTCGATGAAGCTGTCGATCGGGGCTGGTACCTCAGGTGTGTTGCTCATAGTTGTGCTCCTTTGTGATGCTCGACGGGGTGATGGGAGGTGATGATGACGCGATGTGGGAACGGCAGCGCCCACATTCACGCTGCCGCAGCGGGCGTGTTGAGCCATGCGGGCGCATACCGGTGCAGCCGGCACCTGCACTCGGCAGGTCCGCACCTCAACGGGTGGTTTAGCCGCCATTCGGGAAGATTGTCTGGCCGGTAATCCAGCCGCCCTCGGTGGCCAAGAACAGCACCACGGGGGCTATATCCTCGATCGTAGTGAGCCGGCCCCCCAATCGCCATCGATTGGTGGAACTCCACGCGCTCCGGCGTCTCCTGGCCGTAGAAGAACGGCGTGTCCATCGGCCCCGGGCCCACCGCGTTGACGGCGATGCCACGCTCGGCGAACTCTCTCGCAGCAGCCCGGTTGAAGTGCTCGACCGGGGACTTTCCACCGGCATAGGTGGAGTAACCGTCGGTGATGGCGTTCATCAACGAAGTCACCAGCGTGATCACTTGGCCGTTGTCGTTCAGCTTCAGCCCGGCTTCCTTGAGGAAGAAGTAGGCGGCCTTGGCGTTGATGTCGAGCATCGAGTCGTACTCATCCTCGGTGGTCTCCATGATGGGCTTGCGCAGCACCTTGCCCACGGTGTTGACCGCGATGTCCAGCCCGCCCAAGGCGTCCTTGGCGTCGTCGAAGACAGACGTCACGGTGGCCGGGTTCGTGAGGTCACCCTGCAACAGGACGCCCGTGCGCCCAGCAGCCTGGACCGCCGACAGCGTCTCTTTCGCTTCGGACCTGGAGCCCTCGCAGTTGTAGTGGATCGCGACATCTGCTCCCGCTTCGGCGATCTGACGGCTGATCAGTCCCCCGAGGTTCTTTCCACCCCCGGCAACCAGTGCTGTCTTGCCGGTGAGGTCGTAGTGGTTGGTCATGCGATGCTCCTATCTCACCTAGATACGAACGTATGTCAACGTTCTATGCGTTACTATAACGATGTGATACCGGAACGCAACATCGATACACGGACCGCACTGCTGGAGGCAGCGGCCGACTTGATCAGCGCCTCTCCCGGTCAAGAGGTGCCACTGCGCGCCATCTGCGAGCGCGTCGGAGTACGACTTCCCACGCTGTATCACCACTTCGGCAGCAAAGAAGGCCTCATCGATGCAGTGATCGGCCACGGCTTCGATCTCTACCTCGACGTCAAGACGAGTCACGAGTCGACTGGCGACCCGATCGAGGACATCCGCGCCGGTTGGGATGCACACGCGGCGTTTGGTGTCGACAACCCCGGCTTCTACGCCCTGATGTACGGCAAGGTGGTGCCCGGATACCGCCCCCTCGCCCAGCAGCGCGCCACCACGCTGCTACGCGGTTTGACTGAATCTGCCGATGAGCAAGGCAGGCTCGTGATCTCCGCTCATCAGGCCGCCGACCACGTCTTGGCGGCCAATGTGGGGACCACGTTGCACCTGATCACCTCGAGTGAGTCCGATTGGTCGCTCTCCGCCTCAGTCCGTGATGCGACCCTTGCGGCCATCACCGGGCAGGTGCACCCCACCACGCCAAACGAGGTGGAGCCGCTGTCGGCGGCCTCGGCACGGCTGCTCCGCTCCCTCGGCGAACACGCCAGCGCCCTCGATGAACCAGAGCAGGTCCTCCTGCGCAAGTGGCTGGCTCTGTTGGCTCGCCCATTCCCCTCCGATGTCTCCATGCCCCCGACGACCACCCACTCAGCGTCGCGGGCTGACCACACCTGAGGCATACCCCCTCATCCGCCGCGCCCGCACACACGAACGAAAGGCACCACCACCATGTCGACCGATTCTTCCTCGCAGGATCTCCTGCGTGACGACGAGGTCAAGGGCCATGTCGGACCCATCGAGCTGCTGTTCGACCTCGTCTATGTCTTCACGATCATCCAGTTGTCGCACTACGTGGTGGAGCACCTCAGCGTCCTGGGGCTGGCCCAAGCGACGGTGCTCTTCTTGGCCGTGTGGTGGGGCTGGAACTACACCGCTTGGGCGATGAACTGGCTCAATCCACACTCCCGCACCGTGCAACTCCTCCTCGCCGTCTTGATGTTGGCTGCACTCTGTATGGCGATCGCTACCCCCTATGCCTTCAGCGACCGCGCGACCCTCTTTGTCAGCGCATACCTCGTGCTCCAGTTGGTGCGCAGCGCGTTCATGGTCTACGCGTTCCGAGGGCAACAGATGGGCCAAAACTACGCCCAGCTCTTGGTATGGAGTGGCGCCAGTGGCGTCCTATGGGTCGCCGGGCTCTTCGTGCCCGAGGATGCCCGACTGTATGTGTGGGCACTGGCCGTCATCGTCGACTATGCCGCGCCGCGGTTTGGCTACTGGGTGCCCGGGAAGGGCGCCACCGCGATGTCGTCGTGGCCACTGACCGAATCTCATCTCGCCGAACGCAACCGTCTGGTGTTCATCATCGCCCTCGGTGAGTCCGTGTTGGTGCTCGGTGGCGCGCTGGTCGGTATCGAGTACAGCTTCGCCGTCATTGTCGCGGCCATCGCTGGGTTTACGACGATGTTCCTGCTGTGGTGGCTGTACTTCGACTACCGGCAAGGCAACGCCGAGCACGAAGTCGACGACGACACCGACACCACGGCGGCTGCCCGGGGCGCCTACGCCTACGCGCACGCCCTCATGGTCGGCGGGGCGATCATGGTCGCCGTCGGCATCGAAGAAGTCGTCCACCACCCACTCGGGGATACCCCGGCCATGGTGGCCGTAGCGATCGTCGCTGGTCCGATCATCTACCTGGTCGGCAACTTCCTCTTTCAACGTGCGCTCTGGGGTCGTAGCCCGGTGAGTCGCTTCATGGGTATGGGCCTGCTGCTTCTCGTGGGCCTGACCGCGATCGTCCTGCCGCCAGTCGGGGTATCGCTGCTGGTCGTCGCCGTGGGTCTTGGGCTGGCCGTCGTGGACAGCCGCGAAAAGACAGAGGTGCCGTCAGCCGCCCACACGTAATTTGCCGGCACGTGCGGGGCGCGGCCCAACCCCAACGGCTGAACATTTGCGCGATAACGACTGAACATTTGCGCGATGGCCAAGACGAATCGCCCCAGGTTCACCTTGCCAGTGACGGCAGAATCTGACCTGTCTGGCGGTATACACCGGCACACGAAGACACAAGCCGGTACAGGACGAAGCAATGCAGATCATCGGGAGCCTTGGCTCGTCCGTCATCCGGAGCACGATGTCACCCGTTACCGCCGAGCAAGCGCCAGGACAGCCTCGCCCATTTCATCCCAGGCGATGGTCTCGGTGTCACGCTCCAGGGTTGCCTCTGGTCCCTTGCCAGCGAGCACGATGGTGTCGTCGGCAGCGGCGGATGACACGGCATACGCGATGGCCTCGACCCGGTCAGAGATCGAGACAAAGTTGGTGCGGCCGGCTTCGCGGGCACCGCGCTCCATCTCGTCGAGAATGTCTGCGATCGGGGTGTCCCGGTGGTCCTCCTCGGTGAAGATCACCTGGTCGGCGCCGGCACTGGCCGCCGCCCCCAACGGTGCCCGTTTGCCGGGGTCACGCGGCCCGCCTGCCGATCCGAGGACCACCCACAACCGCCCGGTGGTGGTGACCCGCACCGTCTCGAGTGCCTTCTCCAGACTCGGTGGCGTATGCGCGAAGTCGACGATGACCCGGGGCTGACCCACCTCTCGGGGGGCCATCTCCATCCGCCCGGGTACGCCGGCAAAGCTGGCCAGAGCCTGCACCAACTCGCCCATGTCAGCGCCCGCCACGCGGGACGCAGCAATCGCGGCAACGGCGTTGGCCACGTTGAATCGACCGATCATCGGCAACACCGCTGCGTGCGTGTCACCCGTCGTCCCGCGATTCGTGGTGCCGCTATCCGGTGCGTCAGGTTCCGATGGGCCGCTATCGCTGGCACTGCCCACTGCGGCGGGGGTCGGGGTCGTCACTGCGCCCGTATGCAGCGTGAACCGCAGATCATCCGGCCCCTCGACCACATCGCTGGCCCAGATAGCAACGCCACTACCCGCAGCCGGACCAGACACACCCAGCTCGGCCGCGCCCCGTCCGCCACCGGTTGCCTCATCAACACTCGGCTCGGATGTAGTCGGCTCGGCTGCATACAACACCGGATCCTTCGTCAGGGCGAGTAACTGCTGCGTCCATGGGTCCTCGGCGTTGAGCACAGCGCGGGCGGCGCGTTTGACCAACAGCGCCTTGTGCTCGAAGTAGCCCTGCATCGACCCGTGGAAATCGAGGTGCTCCGCGCTGAGGTTGGTCCAGACCGCGATGTCGTAGTCCACGCCGCGCACCCGGTCCAGCGCCAGCGCATGGCTCGACGTCTCCACCACCACGATCTCGACCCCATCACGGTGCATCTCGGCGAGGATCTGCTGCACCTGCGGGGACTCCGGGGTCGTGAAGTGCGCGGGCGGCTGTCGCAACACGCCGTCGCCCAGTTCGTAGCCGATCGTCGACAGCAACCCGGTGCGTCGGCCGGTGGCGCGGAGCAAGTGTCGTGCCAGACACGACGTCGTCGTCTTGCCGTCCGTTCCGGTGATGCCGATGACCGTCATCGACGCGCTCGGGTGCCCAGCCAAGGCGGCCGCCGCGTCGGCGAGCGCCGCCCGCGCATTCGGGACGACCAGATATGGCACCGGGCAGTCGATCCCAGGTGGCAATCCCTGCCCCAGCACCGCCACCGCCCCGCGAGTCACCGCGTCGGCAATGAAGGCGTGACCATCGAATCGAGCGCCGGTGATGGCAACGAACGCATCGCCGGGCTGCACCCAGTCGGCCTGATGGGTGAGGTAGCCGACCTCGGTGTCAGCAGCACTGCCGCCCTCGGGCGCTGCCGATGCGCTCGGGTATCGCACATCGAGGTGGGCAGCTAAGTCAGCCAGTCGCATGGTTGCTCAGCCTAGGCGCTCCACTTTCGGTGTGGGGCGCGATCAGCGGCGAGGCGGCTATCAATAGTAGGGCGCGATCAATGGCGGGGGGCAGCTAGTGGCGGCCTGGCGCGATCAGCGGCGTGGCGGGTGACCTGTCGGCGCCGTTTCGGCCGGCTTCGGGTCGCCAGGAATCGCCTGATCCGTCTCGGCCTCTTCGATTGCCTCGGTCATATCGGCGAGTACGCGCGCCACGACATCGAGTTCGGCTGCGGTGTAGTGCGCTAGCGCGGCATAGAGTCGGTCGTTCATCGGCCGAAACATCGAACGGCTGACGGTCGCGGCTTGCTTGCTGACCCCGAGCCGGACCCGCCGACGGTCCTTGACGTCCGGGGTACGCACCAAGTGCCCCACGTCCTCCAAGCGATCGACCAGTGCGGTCACCGCCGCCGCGGACAGACTCATCTTCTTGGCGACTTCCCCCGGTGTCATCGCGTGTCCTCGCAGTGATGCCTGGGACATGAGGTTCATCGCCATCAGGTCGCTGCGGTGCAGCCCGAGCTCGTGGCCCACGCTGTCGGCATACAGCTGCATCCGTGAGACCAGCACCCTCAGGTTGTGGCTGACCTTGCGCGCGATGACATCATCTGCGGTCGATCTGCCGCCGGGAACCTGCGTGGATTCAGTCACGTTGAGCCTTGTAGCCTTTTGATTGTCGAAGGAGCGCTGACGCCAGGTTAGCGAAACCAGGGAGCCTAGCGTGAGTCAGACATCTGTTGCGGTCATCGGGTCCGGTATTTCCGGCCTGACTGCAGCGTATGCGCTTCAGACCTCGACAGCGGCAGCCGTCACGCTTTTCGAGAGCGACTCGCGCTTGGGTGGGCACACCCATACCCATGATGTGCATGACCCAAACGGTCACCGGTATGCCGTCGACAGCGGGTTTATTGTGCACAACGACCGGACCTACCCACGCCTTCGAGCCCTGTTTGCCGAGTTGGGCGTGACCGCAAGACCCACGGAGATGAGCATGAGCATCCGGTGCGATGGATGCGGCCTGCAGTATGCCGGAGGACGGGGTCTGGGGGGCGTGTTGGCACGTCCATCGCAATTGCTGCGTCCTCGCTTTGTCCTCATGCTCGCCTCCGTCCGCAGATTCCATCAACGCGCCAGAGCTTTCCTGGCCGATAGCGAGGCAGACGACGTCACCACCTTGGGGGAATGGTTGGAACAGGAGGGATTCAACGGCTACTTCATCCGTCACTACGCCATCCCCCTGGTGTCCTGCGTGTGGAGCTCGGGAGACTCGGTGGCGCTTCAATACCCGGCGCGATACCTCTTCACCTTCCTTGGCCATCACGGGATGTTGGCGTTGACCGATAGTCCGCAATGGTTCACGATCGTCGGTGGCTCCAGTGCCTACGTTCGCGCCATCGCCGATCACCTGCCCGATGTACGACGCGGCGATCCAGTGGTGTCGGTGACCCGCACGGAGCAAGGTGTCGAAGTGCGCACCGCCAGCGGGGTGAGCCGGGAGTTCGACCGGGTCGTGATCGCGACGCATGCCGATCAGGCACTGGCACTGCTGGCCGACCCGACATCGGCCGAAAAGGAAGTCCTCGGGGCATTCGACTACTCGGTCAACGAGACCGTGCTGCATACCGACGCCTCCATTCTTCCCACTGCCCGCCGCGCCCGGGCCTCCTGGAACTACGCCATGAGCGACTGCACCCAACAGGCTGGGGCAGCGCGGGTGACCTACTGGATGAACCGGCTGCAGGGCCATAGCTCCTCTGCGGACTATCTGGTCAGCCTCAACGCCGCCGATCAGGTCGACCCCAACGCCCGACTCGCCACCATGGCCTACACACACCCGGTCTACACACCGGAGTCCGTAGCCGCCCAGGGGCAGTTGGCCTCGTTGTTCAGCGACACGACGGCCTACGCAGGCGCCCACTTCGGGTGGGGCTTTCACGAGGACGGGTGCCGCTCGGGGCACGCCGCCGCCGAGTGGATTCTTGCCCGCCGATGACAACCATCGCTCTTCCTACGCTGCCCGCACTGGTGCCTGGCGTGGTCACCCACCGCCGGCACGGTCCGTTGGACCATCGGCTGCGCCACGAGGTCTACCAGTGGCTCGTGGACCTGGACGATCTACCGGACCTACCCCCTCCGCTGGGTCGGATCGCGGCATTCAGCGCGGCCGACCATCTGGGCTCACCGAAGCGGAGTATCAAAGACAACGTGGCTCGCCTTCTGGAGCTGCAGGGTATCGAGACGCCAACTGACCTACGGGTAGTGATGCTGGCCAATGCTCGCATCTTCGGATACGTCTTCGACCCGTTAAGCGTCTTTTGGTGTCTCGATGCACGCAGCGGCAAGTTGGCCTGCGTGATCGCCGAGGTGCACAACACGTATGGCGAGCGTCACGCATACGTGTTGCGACCAAACCGGTCAGGATCCGCAACGACCGACAAAGCGTTCTACGTTTCGCCGTTCTACGATCTCACCGGCTGCTACTGCCTTCATTTCAGGCTGACAGCAGATCGCGTGGCAGTCACGATCAATCTGCACCGGGGGGGCACGACGAATACCAAACCAGACTTCACCGCGACATTCACCGGAAAGCCGCAAAAGCTCACCCCGAAGGGCTTGCTCGCGCAGCTCTCGAAACATCCGTTCATGTCGCAGTACGTCAGCGCATTGATCAAAGCCCACGGAATACTTCTGTGGGCCAAAGGCCTGCCCATTCAGCTTCGTCCGACGCACCAGCCACCCGAAGGGGTCGTGATGACACAGTCACCAGCCCAGCTCGACGTACCTGAGGGCCTGAGGCCGGTCATGCCACCGGCTCGAAGGGCACCAGTGCGGTCCGCGATCGCCCGCCGACTTTTCGACTACGCCGTCACCCTGGTGCCCGTTCGGGTGCTGTGGCCGGACGGGAGCCTCACCGGCTGCGGCGATGACAGCGCGCCGGTCTTTGAGATCGTTGACCCTGAGCAGTTTCACGCCCGACTGGCTCGCGACTTCCTGATCGGCTTCGGCGAGGCCTACATGGCCGGTGACTGGCGACCTGCTGCTGGGCACGACCTCGCCGATGTGTTGGCGCCGTTCGCCGCTCGGATGACCCGTTTAATTCCCGAGCCACTGCAGAAGTTCCGGGCCATTGCCGACCTGCGGGCCCCTGGCATACTGCGCAATACCCTCCACGGAGCGAAGTCCAACATCGAGTCCCACTACGACGTGTCCAACGATCTGTTTGAGCGCTTCTTGGACCCCTCGATGACGTACAGCTCGGCCTTGTTCGGCGACGACGACATGTCGCTTACCGGCAACCTGGAGGAGGCGCAGTATCGCAAAATCGACTCGATCCTCGACTTCGCCGGGGTGCGTGAGGGCAGCAGAGTGCTCGAGATCGGCTCAGGGTGGGGATCCCTGATCGTCCGCGCAGCCCAGCGCGGCGCACACGTCACGAGCATCACGCTAAGTTCGGAGCAGCGCGCCCTGGCCCAACGCAGCGTCGATGCCGCCGGGTATGCCGACCAGGTCGACCTGCAACTACGGGACTACCGGGAAGTCCACGGTGAGTTCGACTCGATCGTCAGTGTCGAGATGATCGAGGCCGTGGGATATGAGTTCTGGCCGACCTACTTCCAGTCGATTGATCGGTTGCTCGCTCCTGGCGGGTCGGCAGCGATCCAAGCAATCACGATGAGCCACCAACAGATGGTGCGCACACAACGCTCGCACTCCTGGATCCAGAAGTACATCTTCCCCGGCGGCATCCTGCCCTCGCTGCGGGCCATCGACGAAACCCTCGCGGAGCACACCCGCCTGGAAGTCAGCGCCGACCTCGACTTCGGACAACACTACGCCGAGACGCTCAAGCGCTGGCGCGCGCGCTTCGACGGCAACTGGGAGGACATCGCCGCACACGGTTTCGACGAGCGCTTCCGACGGATGTGGGAATTTTACCTCGGCTATTGCGAGGCCGGCTTCCGCGTCGAGTACATCGGCGTGCATCAACTCCAGATGAAGCGCCGCCCCAAACCAGGTTGAGCGCGAAGTTGCGGCGTCCCAGACCAGGTTGAGCGCGAAGATGCGGCGTCCCAGACGAGGTTGAGCGCGAAGTTGCCGCCCCGGTCCCGCCGATCCCTCTCCGCTGCCTCGATTTTCCGCTCCCTCATGAGAGCCGGTAGGAATCAAGCGTCGGCCATCCGGACGCCATCTATGGTTCATCGTCACTACATCTCGTAGTGTTTCGGTACTACCCCGACGACGAAGGATGGCCATGACTCACGCAGCCACACGTACAGCCTGGCCGACGCGCCAGGAGTCGACCGACAGCGGCGACGACACCGCGCTCGACGACGCAACGCTTGAGCGCATCCACCTATGGTGGCGAGCCGCCAACTACTTGTCCGTGGGCCAGATATACCTCCTGGACAACCCATTGTTGCGCGAGCCGTTGGCGCCGGATCATGTCAAAGCCCGGCTGCTCGGCCACTGGGGCACCACCCCTGGCCTGACCTTCCTGTATGCCCACCTCAACCGGGCCATCACCGAGCGTGCATTGAGCGCTCTCTATGTCACCGGCCCAGGACACGGCGGTCCCGGCCTGGTGGCCAGCAGCTACCTGGAGGGCAGCTACACGCAGACCTACCCTGACATCACCGGCGACACCGAGGGCATCAAGCGCTTGTTCCGCCAGTTCTCCTTCCCCGGCGGCATCCCCTCGCACGTTGCCCCGGAAACACCCGGCTCCATCCACGAGGGCGGTGAGCTCGGCTACGCGCTCTCGCACGCCTACGGCGCGGCCTTCGACAACCCTGACTTGCTCGTGTTTGCTGTGGTCGGCGACGGTGAGGCCGAAACCGGACCGCTGGCTACCTCGTGGCACTCGAACAAGTTCGTCAATCCCCTGAACGACGGGGTGGTGCTGCCGGTGCTGCACCTCAACGGCTACAAGATCGCCAACCCCACCGTCTTGGCGCGGATCCCCGAAGACGAACTCGCCGACTTAATGCGAGGCTACGGGCACAAGCCGCATTTCTTCACCGGCGGCTTCGACGGTGAGGACCCGGCTGCCGCACACCGCAGGTATGCCGAGCTGCTCGATGTCGTCCTCGATGAGATCGCCCAGATCAAGGCCGACGCCGCCGCCCGAGACGAAGCAGGCGAGGCGCAGCAGCGACCCCTGTGGCCGATGATCGTCTTCCGCACCCCCAAGGGGTGGACCGGGCCGAAGGAGATCGATGGCAAGCGTGCCGAGGACTCGTGGCGTAGCCATCAAGTGCCGCTGGCCAACGCCCGGGACACTGACGAGCACCTGCACAACCTGGAGGATTGGCTGCGCAGCTACCGCCCCGAGGAACTGTTTGACGACAGCGGCGCGCTGATCCCCGAGATCACTGCGGCCAACCCGCCGGATGACCTGCGGATGTCGACCAACCCGATCACCAACGGCGGGCTGGTGCTGCGGGATCTGCGGATGCCGGATTGGCGCGACTACGGCGTCGAGTTGAACGCTTCGATGAGCGAGGCTCCCCGCATACTGGGCGATTTCTTGCGCGACATCATCACCTTGAACCCCGACAACTTCCGGATCTTCGGGCCGGATGAGACTGCGTCTAACAGATTGCAGAATGTCTTCGAGGTCACCGACAAGCAGTGGATGGCCGAATACCTGCCGAACGACAAGACCGACCCGATGGCGCGAGCGGGCCGGGTGATGGAGATGCTCTCTGAGCATCAGTGCCAGGGATGGCTGGAGGGCTATCTGCTGACCGGGCGGCACGGGATGATGAGCTCGTATGAGGCGTTCATCCACCTGATCGACTCGATGTTCAACCAGCACGCCAAGTGGCTGAAAGTGACCAACGACATCCCGTGGCGGCGTCCGATTGCCTCGCTGAACTACCTGCTCTCCTCGCACGTATGGCGCCAAGACCACAACGGTTTCTCCCACCAAGACCCTGGATTCATTGACCACGTGGTCAACAAAAAGGCTGACATCATCCGGGTCTATCTGCCGCCGGACACCAACACGCTGCTCTCAACCTATGACCATGTGTTGCGCACCAAGCAGTACGTGAATGTGGTGGTCGCCGGCAAGCAGCCCGCGCCGAACTTCCTGTCCGTCGACGAGGCCTTGAATCACTGCACTCGTGGCCTCGGCATCTGGGAGTGGGCCGGAACCGAGGTCGAAGGCGAAGAGCCGGACGTGGTGTTGGGCTGCGCTGGGGATGTGCCCACGTTGGAGACTGTGTCGGCTGCGGCATTGCTGCGCGAACACGTTCCGGGCCTTAAGGTGCGCGTCGTCAATGTGGTGGACTTGATGCGGCTGCAAGATGAGACCGAGCACCCCCACGGCCTGTCCGATCGGGAATTCGACACGATTTTCCCTCCCGACAAGCCCGTCGTGTTTGCCTACCATGGCTATCCGTGGCTGATTCATCGGTTGACCTACCGCCGCGCCGGACACGCCAACCTGCACGTGCGCGGATACATCGAAGAAGGCACAACGACGACGCCCTTCGACATGCTGATGATGAACAACCTCGACCGCTATCACTTGGTGATGGACGTCATCGACCGCGTGCCCGGCCTGGCCAGCCGGTATGCCGGGTTGCGGCAGAAGATGGTGGACGAGCGCTTGGAAATCCGCGCGTACACCCGGGCCACCGGGCAGGACAGTCCTGCCGTGCGGGCGTGGGTGCGACCAGACGTGGGCGAAACCGCGACCGTCGAGGGCGGCCCCGCGATGCCGCAGGACACCGGCGGCGACAACGAGTAGGGCGAAGGCGCTGCCTCGGAGCAGACAAGCCACGGCGGGCTCCCCGCCCATATCGCCCGCATGCACCTGTGCCCCACTATGACGCGGCAGGGGTTCTCTGCTGGCGGCAGGGGTTCTCCGCCGGCGGCACGGGTTCTCCGCCGGCGGCACGGGTTCTCCGCCGGCGGCAACGGTGCTCCGCTATGTGGCGTGGTCTTCAGGGACTTGGGCGGTCAGCGGCCGAGGTTATCGATGGCGAGGTTGATCGGCGCACAGCACACTGGGACGTATGACCCCAGCAGATGATGATCACGGCCCGAGCGTCAACGACGACGAAGTCTACGAGGCAGTGCGCGAGCAGGGTGCAAGCAAGTCCAAGGCGGCCGCCATCGCGAACGCCAGTGCCCGAGATTCACGCGAAGCCGTCGGCAAGCGTGGCGGCAAGGCCGGGTCGTATGAGGACTGGACCGTCGATGAATTGCACCAGCGTGCCGCCGAACTCGACGTCGAGGGTCGCTCGACGATGAACAAGGACGAACTCATCGAGGCTCTGCGCGAAGGCGCCTAAGACTCTGGCGGCGCCGACCTCTGCCGTCATGCTCGACTCCTGTCCCCACGGGACACGGCGGAGGTCGACCCCCTGCAGGAGTCACGAGAGGTCGACCGCTCCCGCAATCCGGAGCACGGCATCGCCACCTACCCAGATGTCCTCGATGCCAACCGTGCTCGACGCCTCGATGCTCACCAGTCCGGCTCGGTGCAACACCGTGCCTTGAGCGGCCAGATACGACCGCGGGGCCACCCCGGAGCCGATCAGCCACTGCGCCAAACCCGCCTGCAGACTTCCCGTCACTGGGTCCTCATCGACACCCAGACTGGGACAGAAGGCGCGAACCTCGAAGTCGGGAGTGTCCGCCCCCGCGGCCGCCGACCCAGGCCGCTCCGAAGTCGTCGAACCGGGCTCACCACTGCTACCACTGCTATGCGGGCCGATCACGCCGATGTCTACGCCGTCGAGGGCCATGAACGCATCCACATCGGGCCGCACGGCGAGCACCGTCTGTGCACTGTCGAGCAGCACACCGAGCCAGTTGGGGCCGTTGACCACCCACGACATGTCCACCACCGACACCGCCGACACCCCCAGAGCAGCGATCACGGCTGCCCTCAGGCCGTCGTCGGGAGGGCCGAAACGCGTCAACGGTGGGGCCGCGAAGGCCAGCTGCCCACCGCTTCGCCGCACTCGTACCAGCCCGGCCTCACATTCCTGCACAATGATCCGCTCAGCGCGCGGCACTCCACCAACGGCCAACCAGGCTCGGCAACTGCCGAGCGTCGGATGGCCGGCAAACGGCAGCTCACCGCCGGGGGTAAAGATCCTCAGCCGATAGTCAGCATCGGGATGACGCGGGGGCAGCACGAAGGTCGTCTCGGACAGGTTGGTCCAGCGCGCAAACGCCAGCATGACGTCGGCGTCCAGGTCGTTGCCCGACTCGTCGATGGCGTCGTGCACGACAGCGACCGGGTTGCCGAGCATGGGCTGGTCGGAGAACACATCGACTTGGGAAAACAAGTGCTTCGGCATGTTTGGCAGGCTAGCCCGTGCCGGTCAACCACAGCGCCTGGTATCCCGTGAGCATGACGTCGTCGTATTCGGTCACTTCAAGCAACCTGCCTGCGATGTGGTCATGCACGGCATACGGGTCTAGACCCTGCTCGCGCACCCACCACCCCGGCACATACCGATCTTGCTCGGTCATGTTGTAGAGACCGACCATGGCCCCCATCGGATGCGCTCGCCGCACGCCGAGCACGCCCGGCACCGACGTCGGCAGCGCTTCGGCCTTGACCGACGCGTGCAGATGCGGCACCCCGCGGCGAGCACGCAGGAGTTGCTGCAAACCGGCATACACCCTGGCCTGCGGTGAGGAGTTCGGAGCCTGCGACAACCCGGCCACCACCTCCCAGTCCAGGGCCGGCCGGTGGGCCCACCGGTTGTCGCCGGCATGCTCGGGAACCCGTGCCCATGCCTCGTCGTTGAGCGCCGCGATCTCATCGCCTGACCACAGCACCGGGATGCCGCCCCACCCGAGGATGACCGCGTGGGCGATGAGGACGCGACCGATGGCGTCGTCGAGTTGACGCTGGTCCCCAGTGGCGAGGGCGGAGGCAACCCCGGCCAATGAAGCGGTGGTGCCGCTGATCCGCTTGTCCCCGGTGTCCGGGTTGTGTTGAAAGACCAGTCCGTCGGCGAAGGAGCCGCCGAACTGGCCGGCGTAGAATTCCGACAAGAAGCCGCGGTGCTCGAACCCGTTCAGCTGGACCGCAGCCGCGTCGCCATCGTCGATGGCCCAACCGATGTCGTCGTGGCAGCGCACGTAGGTGATCCACGCTGTGCTGCCAGGGGTATTCGGGATGCGAGACAACGCGTGCGCGGCCAAGGTGACATCCCGGCTGGCCAGCATCGACCAGATCTGGACCATGAGGCTGTTGTGGTAGGCGAGGTCACTGACCTTGCCGTGGTGCACTCCGCGACCGAGGTAGTGAACGAGGTCATCCGGACCCACGATGGCCTCCGCCTTGAAGGTCACCGCCGGTTGAGCGATTCGGGTCAACGCCCGCAATGCCTGGGTCAGCGCATGCACCTCGGGCTGGTTCTGGCAGTTGGTGGCTTTGCGTTTCCAGGTGAAGGCGATCGCGTCGAGCCGCAGCACCTCGACCCCGAGGTTGCCCAGATAGAAGATGACTTCGGCCATCTCGCAGAAGACATCGGGGTTGGACCAGTTCAGATCCCATTGGTAGGAGTTGAACGTTGTCCAGACCCAGCCGCCGAGATCCTCATCGAAGGTGAAGTTGCCAGGCGCGAAGTCGGGGAACACCTCCGGCAGCGTTGCCTCGTAAGCATCCGGCTCCTCGCGATCCGGGTAGACGTAAAAGTAGTCGCGGTAGCGAGCGTCGCCATCGCGCGCGGCGCGTGCCCATTGGTGTTCTTGGGCGACGTGATTGAGCACCACGTCCAGGCACAGGCTGATGCCCTCGGCGCGCAGCGCATCGGCCAAGCCCTGCAGATCCTCGGTGGTGCCGAGGTCGGGGCGCACGGTGCGGTAGTCAGCGACGGCATACCCCCCGTCGTTGGGTGCCGGGCGAGGCTGCAGCAACGGCATGAGATGCAGGTAGGTGACGCCGAGGTCCCGTAGGTGATCGACTTTGGCGGCAACGCCGGCGAGTCCTGCCCCCGGTGCGGCATACCGCTCGGTGTACGCGGCATAACCCACCATCGACGGTTGCTGGAACCAGTCGGGTTCGAGCAATCGGCGTTCGTCCAGCAGGTGGAGCTCTTCACTGCGCGAGGCGTAGGCCCGGGCAGCCAGGATGAGGGCCTCACCGGCCACGGCCCGCGGATCGAGGTAGACACCGAGGCCATCGAGCAGATCGGCATATCGGCGCCGCACGCGCAGCACAAAGGTCGCCCGACGGTGCTTGGGCAGATCGGCAAGGATCTCCTCGATAGCGCGGGCGGCCCGGCTGGGCACATCAGCGGGCAGTTCTGAAGCATCGACAACGGCCGTCACGCGCCACATCACACCACAGAGTCCGCCTCATTTCCGACCTGATCTACGAGCGCGGTAGTAGATCGTCGGTAAGTTGGACTTATGACGATTCGATACCCCGCCCCACTGCAGCATGGTGATCGGATAGGTGTCACCGCGTGCTCGGCAGGTGTTCCCCTCGCGTTGCGTGAGCGCTTCGACGTTGCGGTCGCCGCCATCGAGGACCGCGGGTATGAGGTCGTGACCGGCCGATGTCTAGCGCCTCAGGACGAGGCATTCGCCCATGTCAGCGCCCCCGCGGCTGACCGGGCGGCCGAGTTGATGACCATGCTGACCGACCCCTCGATCAGGGCGGTTGTGCCACCGTGGGGCGGCGAGACGGCCATCGACATCTTGCCGCTGTTGGACTGGGATCGATTGCGAGCGAGCGAGCCGACCTGGGTCGTCGGGTACTCCGACATCGCCACGCTGATCACTCCGCTGACCTTGAACACCGGCCTGGCCACTATCCACGGAAACAACCTGATGGACACACCGTTCCGTCCCGCCGACGGACTGCTGTCCTGGTTGGACATTGTCGCGATGCCCTCGGGGACGACCTTTGCGCAGTTCCCGCCGGGCCGATTCCGCCGAGATGCGCACGTAGATTTCCGCGCCCACCCCCAGGCCAGCGAGCTGGCGTTGGACGCCGAAGGGAAATGGAAGCGGTTGGACGAGCCGGGCCAGCTTCATGTCGGTGGCCGTTTGATCGGTGGTTGCATCGAGACGATCAGCCCGCTGACCGGCAGCCCGCTGGGGGACGTGCCTCGCTTTGTGGCCGACTACGCGACAACGGGCACAGTGGTCTATCTCGAAGCCGCCGAGCAGAGCGCCTTCTCCATCTGCCGGGCCTTGCACGGTATGCGCCTGGCCGGCTTCTTCACCGGCGCCAACGTCATCTTGATCGGGCGCACCAACGCCCCGGACGAGGAGACGATGACCCAGCATGAGGCGGTGCTCGACGCCCTCGGCTCGCTCGATGTGCCGATCATCGCCGACGTCGACTGCGGCCACGTTGCCCCGTTCATGCCGCTGGTCAATGGAGCTCACGCCGAGGTCCGGATGCGGGGTCACGCCGCAGAGTTGATCCAGACCCTGGCCTGACCCCAGCGGTGAGGTGAGGGCGGCATACGCTGAGAGGTATGGCGTCCTCATCGGCGAAGTCCAACCATCTCGACCTGCGGATGGGCCACGACGAACTAGTCATCCGGGACCGTTACGAGGTCCTTGGCATCCTCGATGACCTGTTGATCGCCGGGTTCTTCATCGTCGGCAGCATTCTCTTCTTCAGCGAGGATACGGCCACGGCGGGAACCTGGCTGTTCCTGATGGGCAGCCTGATGATGCTGATCCGCCCTCTGATCGGCCTGACCCGCCGGGTGCATCTGCGCCGGTATCACCCCGAACTGCCGATCACCTCATCGGCCGCGCTCACTAACGAGTGAGGCGGCCGCTGGGCGAGACCGGCTGCCCACTCAGCCGTCGGAGACGAGGTTCTCCTTGATCTTGGCGATCGCGAAGCCCCAGCCCTGCTCCACGGTCGGCTTGGGCGGCAACGAGATCTCGTTCGGGTTGGTGACGGCATCCAAGAGCGCCGGCCCGGGGTGATTCAACACCTCGGCGACGGCGGCTTCGACATCCTGGGGATCCTCGACACGGACCCCGTGCAAGCCCATTGAGCGAGCGACCGTCGCGAGATCGGGGTTTTCCAGGTGGGTGCCGTATTCGGGCATCCCGGCCTGCTCCATCTCCAGTTTGACCATGCCCAAGCGCCGGTTGTTGAAGACGATGAGTTTCACCGGCAACGAGTAGGGACCGGGCGTCATCAGATCGCCCAGCAACATCGACAGGCCGCCATCCCCGCAGAACGCGATGACCTGCCGGTCGCGGTTCAAGGCTTGAGCACCGAGAGCCTGTGGCATCGCATTGGCCATGGAGCCGAGGTTGAAGGAGCCGAGCAACCGCTGTCCCTCGCGCAAGTGCACCAACCGCGACAGCCAGACGGTGGACATACCCGTGTCAACCGTGTAGACGGCATCGTCGGCGCTGAGTCGGTCAACGGCGGCCGCGACTGACTCGGGCCGAATCTCGCCTCCGCGGTTGTCCGCCTTTTTGCGCAGCAGGCCCAGCCGCTTGGTGTCAAAGTCAGTTCGGGCCAGCTCTTGTTGGCCGCTGAGCCAGGAGTGATACTTCTGGCGGGCGTTCGCGAGGTGCTTCTTGGCTCCCCGACCCTTCTTTTTGACCGCCTCGGCGAGCGCCCCGGCGGTGTCGCCGGCATCCCCGACCAAGCCGAGGTCGACGCTGACTCGACGTCCGATGTGACCGCCACGGTCATCGACCTGGATGACCGTCTTACCTTCTGGGTACCAGTCTCGGTATGGGAAGTCGGTGCCGAGCAGCACCAGCACGTCGCATTCGTCGAAGGCGAGCTGGGCCGCTGGGTTGCCGATCAGCCCGGACTGCCCGACCTCGTAGGGGTTGTCATGCTCAAAGCCGTCTTTAGCCTTCAGTGAAAGCACCATCGGTGCTGATACGCGCTCAGCCAGTCGCAACACAGCCTCCCGACCTGATCGAGCCCCCGCGCCCACCAACAACGTCACCGTGTCCGCGCCGTCGATGAGCTCGACGGCCTGCTCCAGCAGGTCCGGCGACGGCACCGAACGCGACTGGGGTGGGGCGAACCCCGGGGTCTTCGCGGACTCAATCTCCAGCTCGCCGATGTCACCCGGCAGCGTCAGGACCGAGACGCCACGTTGATTCATCGCTGCGTTGACCGCTGACTCCAATACATACGAAAAATGCTCGGCGTTGCTCACGGTGCGCGAGTAAGCCGAAACGTCGGCATAGACCACATCGTTGTTGACCTCTTGGAACATGTCGGTGCCGATCTCCGGGGAGGACACCTGACCGCAGATGGCCAGCACCGGCGCATGCGACTTCTTGGCGTCGTACAACCCGTTCAGCAGGTGAATGCCGCCAGGGCCCACCGTGCCCATACAGACTCCGAGCGTGCCGGTCAGTTGGGCTTGGGCGCCGGCAGCGAAGGCGCCGACCTCTTCATGCCGCACTCCGATCCATTCGACGCGTTCGCTGCGGCGGATGGAGTCGCTGACCGGGTTAAGCGCGTCCCCGACCACGCCCCATACGGTGGTGACGCCCAGGTCGGCAAGCGAATCGATCAATAGGTCGGCAACGGTGGCCATGCGCATCTCCTCAAAGTCCAGTGGTTTTCTCCAGTCTTGCCGCGTCCGGGCAAGTCCGCATGTGATGAGGTGATCCGGTGCCAACATCACCCCCTGCCCCGCGCGTTGCGTTGGTACGGCGACCGAGCCCGCGACTCGCCGAAGGCCTCGTCACCCATATCGACCGCAGCCCCGAGGTGGACGTCGATCTCGGCCTGGATCAGTGGGCCCGGTATCTGCGGGCCTTCGCCGGTGCTGGATACCAGATCGTTCAGGTCGAGCCCGCACCGAGTTGCCCGGACGGGGATTTCGCGGACGACCCCTCACGGTGGTCGCCTTTCCTGGGGCGGTGCCCGAGCCTGAGGGTTCCCATGTCGCGGGTCTAGGCCCGCAAACCCAACCAGCCATGGCCTGCTCTTCTGGTGCTCTGGCGCCAATTTTGCATGCCCAGCTGGTGCTCTGGCGCCACTTTTGCATGCCCGGCTACTACGCCGTCGATCCTGGCGCGCCAGCCGAACGCTCGGCGAGCAGGTCGCGGGCGGCCAAGGCGCACAACACTCCGCCGAAAAAGCTCATGACGAGCCCCGGCCCGGGCAGCCACCCTTGCGTGCCCACGAGATTGAGCACGCGCCATACCTGCCACAACGGCAGGCCCATGGCCACCAATGCCACAACCACTGCCTGGACCAACGCTGCGAGGCCGAAGCGCGGGGGTAGCAAAGCGCCGGCCAGAGCCAACAGCCCGGCGTAGAACACCCACAATCCAGCACCCCTTGCTCCACTGATCGCGCCTACTCCGGTGTAGAGCCAGGGCAGCCACCCACCGAGGATCAAGGCCACTGACGCGAGCAGCAGACGCCGTTGTCCAGATGGCCGCTTGCTCACAACACGCGAGCCTAACCCTTGACGGTGGCCGCACATCTGGCATATTCAGACTGCACCCAGGTTTCGACGCGCAGTCGTTACCGGACTCCAGGAGGCCATTGCGACATGGACAGCCAACAACGTCAGGAATACTGGCGCCGCAACCTTCGCCTGATGGCGATCCTGCTCACGGTGTGGGCACTGGTGTCCTTCGGAGCGGGCATTCTCTTCGTTGATGTCCTCAACCAGGTCTCCTTCCTCGGGGTGCCACTCGGCTTCTGGTTCGCCCAGCAAGGATCGATCATCACCTTCGTCCTCCTGATCGCCATCTACGTCTGGCGCATGGACAAACTCGACAAGGAGTACGGCATCGAGGAGTACGAGTCCGAGGTGCATCACTCGTGAGCGACATCCAACTCTGGACGACCGTCTTCGTCGTCATCACCTTCAGCCTCTATATCTACATCGCCTACGCCAGCCGGGTCAGCGACACCGCCGGCTTCTATGTGGCCAGCGGCGGCATACCGGCACCGGCCAACGGTGCCGCGGTGGCGGCGGACTGGATGAGCGCGGCCTCCTTCATCTCGCTCGCGGGGATCGTCGCGTTCTCCCAGAACGGGTATGCCGGGTCGGTCTTCCTGATGGGGTGGACCGGCGGTTATGTGCTGCTGGCCCTCTTGCTGGCGCCGTATCTGCGCAAGTTCGGCAAATACACCGTGCCGGATTTCGTCGGGGACCGATACTCGGAGAGCGCACGGATGGTCGCGGTCATCTGCGCCATCGTGGTCTCGTTCGTGTATGTGGCCGGCCAGATGGCTGGTGCCGGTCTGGTGTTCCAGCGCTTCCTTGAGGTCAACACCACCGTCGGAATCATCATCGGCATGACCATCGTGTTCTTCTACGCCGTGCTCGGCGGAATGAAGGGCATCACCTGGACTCAGGTGGCGCAGTACACCGTGCTGATCACGGCCTACATCATCCCAGCGGTGGCGATCTCGAATCAGTTGACCGGCAACCCGTTCCCGCAGATCGGCTTCGGGGAGATCTTGAGCGAACTCGACGGTCTGCAGCAGGACTTAGGGATCGCCGCATACACCGAGGCCTTTACCCAGACCAGTCGAATCAACATGATGCTGATCACCGGAGCGCTGATGTTCGGCACCGCCGGACTGCCGCACGTGATCGTGCGGTTCTACACGGCAAAGTCGGTCCGGGCTGCGCGCTATTCGGCGCTCTGGGCGCTGTTCTTCATCTCGTTGCTCTACACCACTGCTCCAGCCATCGGCGCGTTCAGCAAGTTCAACGTCCTCAACCAGCTCTCCGGGGCTGAAGAGGCGAGCGCACCGGCCTGGTACAACACGTGGAAAGATGTCGGCCTAATCGAGTTCAACGATGTCAATGGCGACGGCCTGATCAACATCACCGACTCGGCGAATGCCGCCAACGAGTTGATCATCAACAACGACATTGTGGTGTTGGCGGCTCCCGAGATCGCCGGATTACCCGCGCCGATCGTGGGATTGGTCGCCGCAGGTGGATTGGCTGCGGCGCTGTCCACGGCGTCGGGGCTGCTGCTGGTCATCTCCTCCTCGGTGGCCAATGATGTCTACTTCAAGAAAATCAACCCACGGGCCTCGGACCAGCAGCAACTGCTGGTCGGCCGGATCGCAATGGCCGGGGCGATCCTGCTCGCCGGCTACCTCGGCATCAACCCTCCCGGCTTCGTCGCCCAGGTGGTGGCGTTGGCGTTCGGGTTGGCCGCCGCCAGCTTCTTCCCGATCTTGGTGCTCGGGATCTTCTGGAAAAACTGCACTGCGGCCGGTGCCACGGCCGGGATGATCGCGGGGCTGGGGACCACCCTGGCCTATCAGATCTGGACGATCGACATCTACGGCAACAGTGCGGGACTCTTCGGCATCCCGGAGACGGGCTTCGGCACGGTCGGCATGATCATCAACTTCACCGTGACGATCATCGTTTCGCAGTTCACCACCAAACCCTCGCCGGTCATGCAGCAACTCATCGAGGACGTGCGCTACCCCGGTCACACCGCGCTCACACAGGCCCACGCCAAAGGCGAGGTGTCCGGTGAGGACCTGCAAGCCCAGGACAGCACGGTGCTTTTGGAGGAACTCGATGACGACCCGCCCCGAGATCCGGAGCACTAAGCGCTTCAGAGATCGGCCTGCAGATGTGGTGCTATGACGCCACATCTGCAGGCCGTGATCCGCGTCAGTTGATCCGCGTCCGCGACAGTCGGTCATCGCGGCGATGAGGTCGTCGAGCCGGCCGTACCCAACGATGTCGTCCTCCTTATCGCCTTCTTCCTCGGGCTCTTCACTCTGCTGTTGATGAGGAGGCCGAGGCGATCCTCCTCGATCGAAGAATCCATGTCGGCGCGGCTGGCATCGGAAAGCACCCAGCACAAGGGCGCCTCGATCGCCGGCTTACTGCGCTGATTGACGACGAAGACCCCCTTCTGCCACGGCGCGAGGGCCGCATCCACGGCCGGATCATGGGGTATGCCGACACTGTCCGGGTCGATCATCGCAGTGGCACGCTGCAGCAGCGAGGTGGTGGATTGCTGGCTGCGGCAGCGAGGTGGTGAATCGCTGGCTCCGGCAGCGAGGTGGTGGATTGCTGGCTGGAGCGGCCCCTCATCGCGCCAACCGGGGGCACCAGCAGCTCGGCGACAGCGGCCGAGGGTGGCTGCACCAAGTCGCTGCCTCGGCCATTGTCGAGGTAGACCACCACGGGCACGATGACGTCGCTGGTGGCGTTGGCGTCGCCTGCCTCGGCGTGTTGTGCGACTCCGCGTCTTCCGACTCCGCGTTTCTAGACTCGTTGA
>JBARZG010000007.1:0-75955 GCA_049649785.1 Ornithinimicrobium sp.
GTTATGCGCCCGACTGCGGGGGAATCGCAGGGTGGGCCGAGCATAGCCTTGCCCAAGCGGGAGAAAGGGGGCAGACCCTGCGCAGTGCGATGTGACCACGATGGTGGAGGTGGCGGGAATCTCCACGTGACCGCGCTGACCTGCAGTAACGCGAAGTTTGAATCTGGTGTGTCAGCTATGTGACAGTTGCGGCACCTCTACTCGCTTCGCGCGAACTCCTGCGCCGGCGCGGCCTTCTGGGCCGACGACGTGGGCCCCCCGAACCAGCCAACAACCAATCTGGGTGCTCAACACGTCCATGCCCCACCAGGACGCCGGTAGGAAGCGAACCCGCTTGGCTGTTCTGACATTTCGACAGCGAACGCGGGGCTTAAGTAGATGTGGAGCAAACCCAGCCAACACACCAGGCCGCTCGGCGGCAGTTCGAGTCACTGTCGCAGGCCGCCGATCGGACCGGCTTAAGTACGCGGACGCTACCAGCCGGTGCTCTCGAACCGTCGGCCCGCCTGCTGGACTCGGACGTCGTTGCGGTCCCACCCGAGCCGCGCTGCGACGTCCCAGACGTACACCCACTCGCCCGGCTGCTCGTCGCTGAGTCCGACGATCGCGCCTAGCACCGGCAGGTCGCGATCGTTCCAGGGGTCTGACATGGCCGCTCCCGTCGGTGGTGGCACGCGAATAGAAATCTACCTGTTCGCCCGTGTCCCCGCGGCCGCCCGAACCCGGCTACCCCGTCGCGGACCGCCTGGGCCGACGAGTGCGTCCGAGCCTGAACACCGACACCGAAGCTTTCGAAGTATTCGGACCCCAGGAGCGGACGCATCTGACACGTCCATCGTCATCCGGTCTGCAGCACGCCAGACGGTCCCGCTCGCCGATCGGTATGCGGTAAGGCCTATCCAAGGGCTGCATCGACAAGTGTGATGATCCGCGGGTCGGCTAACTGCAGTTCTCTGAGGGCCCCAGCTGCGAACCACCTGACCTCGTCATGCTCCCCCGGCGCGCGATTGGCAAGTTCACCCGTCCACGCATCGATGAGCCAGATGTCTTTGCGGAAGTCGGCTCCTTGGATGTGAGCGATGGGCTCAATTGGTGCATCGGCAACGATCCCAAGTTCTTCACGCAATTCGCATACCAGGGCGTCTCGGGGTACCTCGTTAGCATCCACGTGTCCGCCCGGGAGGTCCCAAGTGTCTGGATACCAGCGTCGGTCCGGGTGTCGGTGGCAGAGCAGAACCTGATCTAGCCGAAGTAATACCGCCGACACAACTTGATGCCCTGATGCCACCTCACTTGCCACACGGCGAGCGTCTCACAGAGCCGGTTATACGGTCACCTACAGCGGATCCCCGACTGGTGATCGCTCGATGTGGCGCGGCGTGGCGCACGACAACCGTTGAATCACAGCGGTCAGCGGACTCATCAGCGCGCCGAGGTACGCAAGCGCGCGTTCAGGTCGGGCGGACTCATCGCTGCTGGACTGAACCGATCGGACGCGCCGCACCTGAGCTGTTCTGGTGTGCCCAGGAGAGCGAGTTTCTGAGCGGGTTTGGCTTAGTGACAGATAACCTGAGCACGGTTGCGCGACGTCCGATTGCCGCACATCGTGACTAAATGCCTGCTGATGTGCTCTAGGTTGTTTTCGTGGGCGGGTGGACTCGGGAAGCGCTGATCTACGAAACGATGGTTCGCCAGGGGCTGTCATCGCGCTGGAAGACCGGGCCGACCGACGCCGTGCGATCGGTGTTGACCCTGCAGGCTCAGGAACCGGCGGCGCCGTATCTTGCGCTCTGGAATCGCATCGATGGCTCCGAGGCGGGCGATCTTGACCGGGCGTTGGCCAACGGTGCGATCGTGAAAGCGTCACTGTTCCGCTTCACGTTGCACGCCGTCGCCGCAAATGACATCCCATGGGCAAGGGCCGCCATGAAGAGTCGAGCACGTGACGCCGGATACTACGACGTCCTCGATAGCGCCGGGCTCACTGCCGAACGGATAGAGGAGTTGCTTCAGCGGCTGTCGAAGGTGATGACGGCACCGCACACCAACGCAGACATGGAACGGGTACTCTCTGAGCTCGTTCCTGGGGCTAGCGACCCGGCGCGACTCTGGTCGGCGCTACGAATCGTCGGCGCCTTTCGGAACGCTCCGACAACCGACCCCTGGTCGTTCGGTCGACCTCCAGTCTTTCTGCCGTGCAGGGTCGCCGCCGACGACGAATATGCAGCAACTGTTGAACTCGTACGTCGCTACCTCACAGCGTTCGGCCCAGCGACCATCGCCGACATGGCGCAGTTCACGATCCTCAAGCGGTCGGCCATTCGGGAGGTCGTGGAGTCGATGTCCGACGTCGCCGCTGTTGCCGGGCCGGACGGAGCGCAGCTTGTCGATGTGGATGGTGGCGATGCCCAACCGGAAGCCGAAAGGGCAACCCTCCCGCCGCGGCTGCTGGGGATGTGGGACAACGTGCTGCTCGCGTATGCGAACCGCTCGCGCGTGATCCCTGACGAGCACCGCCCGCACGTCATCCGACGAAACGGCGATGTCCTACCGACTGTGATGGTGGAGGGTCTCGTCCGGGGTGTCTGGCGGGCCTCCACCGACGCGATCGAAGTCCGAGCGCTCGAACCGCTGGACGATGCGACCCTGGACGGTCTCGACCGCGAGGCGCGGAATCTGCGACGTTTTATTGCCGACCGAGAGCCGGCGGTGTTCTCGCGTTTCGGGAAGTGGTGGGATCGCTTGCGGATGGTCCGACGATCACGATCGGATCCTGAAGGCCGCCACGGCGCGTCCCAACGGGATCCCCGTTCGACACATGCGGTCCACCATCGATGCCGAAGCGGAAGCGCAGTGACCGAGGTGTTGCAGTAACCCGATTCCGTCTGTGCCACCATGCTGCGATGACGAGTCACTTCGCGGTCCTAGCCATCGACGCGGTCGAGCCGGCCGTGCTCGCTCCCTTCTGGTGCGACGTGCTGGGCTGGGAGGTAATTGAGCGCGATGAGGATATCGTCTCAATCGGACCCATAAACGGCCTTGGCCCAACTATCGACCTGCTCTGCGTGCCGGAAGCCAAGTCGGTGAAGAACCGGTTGCACCTCGACCTACGGCCCGACAGCTCAACGAACCAAGCCGACGAGGTCACACGCCTCATCAAGCTCGGTGCTCGACGCATCGAGGTGGGGCAGGCCCCGGACGTCACCTGGGTCGTCCTCGCCGACCCCGAGGGCAATGAATTCTGCATCCTCTGATTACCCGCCCACCAACAACCCGTTCGCTGGTAACGCCCGACACAGACCCAACACCGGTCCCGGTCCAGGACGTCGGTCGATCCACCGCCACCTCGGTCTGGTCAACTTCTCCGCCCTAATGGGCGGGTCGACGCGGCTCCGCTACGACCCGATTGCCACTGGCTCAGTCGACGCGCGCGGCGCGACGATCGAGTCCCACAAGCCGAACCATCGCCGGTCAGCGATCCTTCTGCGAAACACTGCCGCAGCGCTTCCGCAACGGAGGCCCCGCGGTGGTAGCTACTACACCCCGACCGCGAGCTGCGGCCCGTAGCCGGGCCGCAGAGATGTTCAGGTGGACTTGTCGCGTGTGTAGGTGAGGAGAACGACTCCGCTGGGTGCGACGGCGCTATCGACCAGCCTGAACTTGGCCAGGTGGCCGCGGTCGTCGAACATGCGCTTCCCGGCTCCGAGAACTATCGGGAAGAGCAGTAAGCGGTACTCGTCGACGAGATCGTGCTCGGCGAGCCCGCGGATCAGAGTCCCGGCGCCGAATACAACGAGGTCGCCGCCGGTGCGGTCCTTGAGGTCCGTGACGGCGCGAGGCATGTCCCCACCGATTGAGTGGGAGTTCTGCCACGCGAGGTCGACGCGCGAGGACGAGACGACGTACTTCGGCATGCGGTTCATGGCCGCGATCGCCGGCTCGGAGTCGCCCGCTTGTGCCCAGGCGTCGAGGAGAATCTCGTAGGACCGGCGCCCCAGCAGGATGCCGGTCGCGCCGACTGTCGCCCCCTGCATGAAGGCATTGACGGTGTCGTCGCTGTACGGCGGGACCCAGCCGCCGTGCTCGAAGCCGCCCTCGCGGTCCTCGTCCGGCGACAGCGGCGACTGGATGACTCCGTCGATGCTGGTGAAGTTCACGACAACTACCCGACCCATGGCCGACCTCCTTGAGCTCCCTTTCGGTGTGGTCCTGACGATGTAGACCGACCTCGGCGTTCGGACTCATTGTGACCCGGCCACCTCGCTCGCCACCGCGGATCCCGGGCGCAGCCCGTACCGCAGCACCATCGGCCTACGAGCCGGGCGGTGCCGTGGTTGGGTCGAGCTCTTGGAACAGGGTGAGGTGGACGTCGCCAGGGGCGTCGAGTCGAGCGTTGAGCGAGGTCCACGGCGTCTGGGTGGGCGGCGCGACCTGCCTGGCGCCACCACGGACGGCGGCGGTTGTCGCCGTCGAGGCATCATCGACTTCCAGGGCGAGCCGCAAGTGGGGCGCAACACGATGGCCCACTTCGACTTCGTCGATCATCTCCACCTGGGCGGTGTTGGCGATCTCGAGAGTCGCCCGCCCAGCATCGAGAATCGCGACCTGTGCGCCCGCGTCGCCGCTGTAGGCCTCCTGCTCGGACATGCCCAGCACGTCACGGAAGAATCGCAACGCTTCCTCGTAGTCCTCGGCGTGGATGACCACTCGCAGCTGCCGCACACCAGTGTTCTCATCGCTCATGCCAGCATCAACTGCGACCTGCCCATGGAACTTCCAGCCATCAGCCTGAGGTGTCCTGCTCGACGATCGCTCTGCGGCACTGCGGGTGGGCCTCGTTCACGGCCTGCTGGGAGACGCCGGCTCTGGTTAGGCGCCCGAGTCGGGCGGGGAGAGGTTTGGCGCTGCTCGCTGAGGAGGCGGGTCCCCCAGACGCAGGATGGCATCGGCTACAGCGGCCGTTGCCTCATCGACTTGGGAGGGGATCGGCCCGCCGAGGTAGGGGCGGGACAGGCCGTAGGGAGCGACCCGGGTGGCCTTAAGAACCCAGTGCCGGTTGTCCTCGTCGAGGCGCCCGTACCTGCTGGTGGTGAGTTCCCCGGCGAGGCGGACGAGGGCGTCGTTGAGTGTGGACACGGCGCCGCGCACCTCGGCGGGGCACTCAATGAGCAGCCGCTCCTGGCGATAGAGGGTGAGGCTAATTGCCTCGTGCGGATGCGCCCGGCAGTAGCGCGGGATGTGCAGAGCCATGGCCACTATCGCCTCGTGCGGGTCGGGGTCCTTGGCCAGCTCGAATAGGCCGGCTTGGAAGCGCTGGACGCTGCGCAGCCACAGCCGCACCATGAGCACCTCGCGCGAGGCGAAACGGTGGTAGATCGAGCCCACCGGGCCGCTCAGCTCGTCGGCGATCTCGGCGATGCTGACTCGTGGTCCGAGGTTCGCGACGCAGGTCAGCGCGGCGTCGAGGACGTCGTCGTCGGTGTAGCGAGCAGGGCGGGGCACGGTATGACCGTAGTGCGTTCATCTAGTGAACGTCATCTAGAATATACCTTCTAATATCTGCTAGCCTGCGGGCATGGCACTGATCCGCAGGCTGGCATGAAATTGCCCGACAAGGTCCATAAGTCGCGGACCTGGCGTATCCACGAGATCGCCTCAGGTTTCGCTCTCGAAGATGTCTGGGCACTCCCGGCGCGAGGTGGTCCTGCTGACTTCACTCAGCTGGTAGACACCTTCGCTTCTCTTGACCCGGACGCCGGAGGCTCACGGCCAGCCCGCGCGCTGTGGCGAGCCCGCTGGCAGCTGGGTCGCTGGTTTGGCTGGGATCGACCCGCCGTTGGTGCCTCGGCCTTAGATGACGCCGAAACTGCCCTGAGTCACCGGGTGCCAGAAGACCTGCGCCACTCGGCTGAGGAACTGCACTTTGCCTCCCTCCCGTTCTCCCCGCTTATTCTCACTGACGACGAGATGGCCGCGCAGATCTCGAACCGGACAGTGCATGCGATCGTTCATCTCGCATGGGTCGACAAGGGCGACCAGAACTACCAAGGACAGATGGCGGTCTACGCCAAGCCACACAGCACGTTCGGGGCCGGCTACATGTTGGCGATCAAGCCGTTCAGTCACTGGGTGGTGTCCCCAGCCCTGCTACGCCAAATAGAACACGGGTACAACGCGCGGCTCCGCGCGGACCGAACCGATTGAAACCGTTCGTCATCCGACATGCCTGGACCCATTCCTTCCCATGACCGACCCCTAGCCCTCCTCATGGTCGTCGCCGGTCTCGCGGAGATCTTCGTTGGCGTATTGCACTTCGTGATGCCGCCGTTCTATCAGCGATCGGAAGGACTAGGTGCACTCAACTCGCCCGAGGCTGACTACGTGATCCTCGTGACCTATGCGACCGGTCTGTTGCTCATCACGTTCGGCGTGCTGACAATGGGCGCGTTAACCGTGCCGGACCTGCCTTACAGTCTTCTCTTCGCCTACCTCATGATCCAGGCCGTACTGTGGGCGGCTCGACTGCTACTGGAGATCTTGTTTCCGTTGAAACTGGACATGTTCGGGATCGATCCCTTCACGGCCGTCGTTCTGCCCGGACTGACCTTGGAAACAGGGATCTTCATTGCAGCCGCCTCCCGAGTTCGTGTCGTCGCCGACAACGGCGCAGCGCTCTAGCTAGGAGGGCATCCGTACCTCAGAACCTCCTTGGTTCCACAAGCGGATCGCTAATCGGTGACGGTTCCCTATGGGACACGAACTGGGTCTAGATCGCCCCGGAGTCCGGTTAGCTGTCGTGTTCCAGCGCCCGCTCGAGTCACCGAGTTCGAAGAAGGTCTTCCTGCGCTTGTTTGTTGCGAGTCATAGCCGCTCGTCGAAGTGTTGGGCAAGTCGGCTGTGTCGATGCTTGAAGAAGCAGCCAACGATCTTGGCGAATACCGGAGTCATGAATGGCAGCCGGGCCTCAAGGCTGAGGCGGTCGAGCACGATTGATGCCTTGTCCCCGGCTGGCTCCACAGTCCGTTCGTGATCCCACCGTCGCATGCTCAGCATGGATGACTTCTCGTGAAAGCGACGGCCCGGCTCGAGTTCAGCGATCATGAGGCGGTCGTAGTCGAAGGGAACCACGCCAAAGAGTCGTAGCCAGAAGCGTCCGAGCGGAACCCCGACCTCGACTGCGTCGATATTAAGAGTGGTTCCCGGTGGCGGTGTCATGGTCATCCAGGGCGACATCTCATCGTTGATGCCCTCGGGTGTAATGACCCGAGCCCAGACCGAGCCCGCTGGGGCCCCGATGACACTGCGCTGCTCGACGATCACACTTCAGCATCACACGGCAGTTGCTCGAAGCCGTTCAGTCCAAGGGCAAGGTCCGTCGCCGGCGGCGGGCGTGTGGCGAACTGCGGGTCAGCACCGTGGCCGACTACACCTGACCGGAGCAGAGAACGCAAGCGGAAGCCGCATCCGTACGAGCATCCCTCATCGGTCCGCGGCAATTGTTGGTCCATGGCGGTCTATCCATGCGATGAGGCCTTCGAAGACAGTCCGGCCCGCAGCCTTGTGATTGCTCCGCGCGCGCTCAAACTGGGCCATGAGCTCGGCCATGATGATCGCGGTCGTCATGCCGGGATAGGCGTCACACATCACCCCAACCCGGCGTGCCTGCTCGGCCACCGGCACGGTGTCGCTGGTGACATCGGCGAAGCCCCAGACGGCGTCCGCGAAGTCGACAGCCCTCAGGCCGGGGCCGACATCATCGTCCCAGTCGATGATCGCGACCGGCCGGCCATCGCGGAAGACCGTGTTGTGCGGCCCGAGGTCACCGTGACAGACGGTCTGCGCACCCCGGCACAGCGGCGTCTCGACCACAGCATCGTGAAAGCGCAACACCAGATCACTAGCCGCGACCAGCTGCGCGTCGTCGAAGTTGTACGGCGGGTCACCGGGCACGGTCCCCTCGACAAAGGTCAGCAGCTCGTGCCCATCATGTGTGCAGCCCAGCCACCGTGGTGCGCCCTCGAAACCAACCCGTTCCAGGTGCCTGAGCAAGTCCGCGATGTATGCCGACTGGTCGTGCGCAGGGATCCGCACAGTGCTACCGACACGGACGATCCGTCGCTGGGAGCCGCCGGCGAGCAACTCCCCATTTTCAGGCTGCGTCACCCAGCCATTCTGGCGTGCCCGAACAAGAACGGCTTACGGTACTGGACGGCTCAGGTGACGATCTCACTCGCTCTCGCACGCACCCTGCGCGTAGACGATCCTCGGGCCCTGGCAGATCAGATAGTGAGTTGCGGGCTCGCCGACTACTGGCCTCGACGGGCGAGCACGTAGGTGTAAGCAGAAATGCCGGCCACCACCATCCACGGGATGAAGGCCAAAGACCAGGACACGTCGAGCACCGTCCACAGCACGACGATCACCGCGACCGAGAAGAGGAAGCCGAGCACCGCGATCGCCAGAGACCGCTGCACCGAACGTTCTGCCATACCAAGGAGCCTACGGGACAGGATCCCGACCGAAACGGGTCCCGCACGCCGATCGGCTTGCGGTGATGACCGCACATCACCAGCCCACACCCCAAAGTGTAGATTAATCTGTCTACTACCGGTAGGCTGGGTCCATGCCCGAAACGACGACGATTCGCGTCAGCAGAGACACCCACGCACGGGTTTCTCGATTGGCGGCCGAACGCCACGAGACGATCGACGAGACCGTGAGCCGTGCGGTTCGAGCTCTTCGCCAGGACGCGATGGCGCGGGATCTTGCGACAGACCTCAACAGCGACGAGATGGCCTGGCTGGATGCTGACGCCGGGTGACGTCGTCGAAGTCGATCTGGGCATGCCGGCCGGGAGTGAGGCCGGGCTTCTTCGTCCGGCAGTTGTCGTCACAGCCCAACGGGTTCTCATAGGCGGGCCAAATGTCATTCAGGTCGTGCCACTCACCCGGGGGATTCGCCAGAGCGCCACTGAAGTAGTGATCGACCCTGATGAGGACAACCGACTGACCGTCTCCTCCGCGGCCCAGTGCCAGCACGTGCGCTCTGTCGCCACGACGCGTATTCACGAGCGTGCCGGGAACGTGGGCCCGGTCGTTCTCGGTGAGGTCCGCGAGACGCTCGCACTGCTGCTGGATCTATAGAGGACCATGCTCGATCGGATGCCCCATAGCCCTGCTCCACAATGGGATCCGTCGCGGTGCCTGGCCCGTAGTTGGTGTTCTTCTTTGACGAGTTCATCGGTGCGGTGATGCAGGTCCTCGTCCATCGTTTCTCCTCTTCTCGGTGTTCTTCTCGTGCCGGCAGGGTGCAATCGCCGTGCCCTGTGCCTGAGGGTGGGGTCGACCAGATGTCAACGCGCGGTCAGTTCTGCAGATAGCGGTGCACTTCTGAGACGCAGACTGAGCCTTCACCGACCGCGCCGGCGACACGTTTGGTGGATCCGGCTCGGATGTCGCCTACGGCGAAGACTCCCGGTAGGGATGTTTCGAAGGGTAGGCGGGCGGGTTGCAGGTTGGGCGCGTCTATCGGTGCGCGATCGTGACCTGCCTCTTCGGGTCGGGCTGGTTTGGGGACGTCGGGGCCGGTGAGCAAGAACCCGCGGTCATCCATGGCTACCCCGTGGAGCCAGGTGGTGTTGGGTTTGGCTCCTATGAAGGAGAACACGGCTTTGCACGCCAGTGTTGTGTCCTCCCCGTCGTGAGTCAGCGTGACGTGGTCCAGGACGGGTACGCCGGCCAAGGCGGTGACTTCGGTGTTGGTGCGGACTTCGATTTGTTCGTGGTTATCGATGCGGCGGGCCAGGTAGTCGCTCATACCTTTGCGCAGGTCATCCCCTCGCAGACACAACAACACCTTGTGGGCGTGGCCGGTGAGGAAGATCGCGGCCTGTCCCGCGGAGTTGCCGCCACCGATGACGATCACCGTCTCACCACCGCATAGCCGGGCTTCCACGGCGGTGGCCGCGTAGTACACCCCCGCCCCTTCGTAGGCGTCGAGGTTTTCTACTGGTAGCCGTCGGTAGTCAGCGCCGGTGGCGATGATGACTGCCCGGGCGTGCAGTTCGTCTCCGGAATCCAGGTGTAACACGTGTGTCGTACGACCTTTTTCTTCGGAGGTGGTGAGTGATTGAACCCGGTATGGCACGACAAAGCTCGCGCCGAGGCGCTCGGCTTGGACCACTGCCCGGGAGGCCAGTTCGGTGCCCGAGAGGCCAGCGGGGAACCCTAGATAGTTCTCGATCCGTGAGGACGTCCCCGCCTGGCCGCCGACACCGAGGGAGTCCACGACGTAGGTGCCTAAACCTTCGCTGGCCCCGTACACGGCAGCAGCCAGACCGGCTGGCCCTGCGCCGACGACGACCAGATCTACGATCCCGTCCACGACGGGCCCTACCCCAACGCCGACGGTGTTGGCCAACTCGCGGTTAGATGGAGCGTCCAGGACCACGTCTGTGCCCCAGGCGACTACGGTTGTCTGCATTGCTTGTGCGGCGGTGCGGCCGCTTCGTTCCAGCACCCGGGCTGCGCCTCTATCGGCGGGGTCCAACCACGTTGAGGGCAGGTAATTTCGCTGGGCGAAACCGGCGAGGCGAAGCGCGTCCGGGTCCCCGCGGCGGCCAATGATCGTCAAACCGGATCCCGAATCGGCGTTGAGTTGCCGCCGGGCGGCGAAGGCGCGCAAGAAGATCTCCGAAAGCTCGGGGTCGCTGGCCACGATAGCGACAACGGCGGCTCGCGGGACCTCGAGGACTTCGCCTGCGGACAGCACTTCGGCGGTTGCGTAGGTCGCTTCGCCGCGCAGCAGTCCCATCTCGCCGAGGAAAAGGCCGGGCCCGACTTGATCGATGAGCAACTCGCGCTGGCCCAAGACGTCGTCATAGACGCCGACCGTGCCGGACAGGACGACGTGCATGTCGTATTCGTCTTGTCCCTCGGCGAAGAGCACTTCCCCCACTTCGGTGGTCACCCGCGTCCCGACGGCCTCCAGACGGCTGATTTGGGCGTCGTTCAGTTTCGGCAGGGCGTCTTCGAACAGGCTCATCAGCGCTCTCTAAGTGTGTGGGGCTGGTCCCTTGTCTCATGGGTCTTTGGGGGTGTCTGCGTCCGCTGAGTCGTCACTGTCCGTGCGAGCCTGGAACGCTCGTGTTTGTGGCTACGTCAGCAGGGCCCCACCATCAACAGGGAGGATTGCTCCGGTGGTGTACGTGTTCGTCATCATGTAGACCAAAGACGCGGCAAGTTCCCCGGGTTGCCCGAGGTGTCCGACAGGAAGACTC
Organism: Ornithinimicrobium sp.; assembly: GCA_049649785.1. Classification (GTDB taxonomy): domain Bacteria; phylum Actinomycetota; class Actinomycetes; order Actinomycetales; family Dermatophilaceae; genus Ornithinicoccus. Next base: position 11,279 of record JBARZG010000007.1, read on the forward strand.
TTCCCATAGCCGTCCCGGAATCGGTTGCGGTCTTCTTCGCTCATCGCGTCCCACACGCCACTGTCGACGACGCCCGGCGCAATCACGTTTACCCGGACAGGTTTGAGTTCTGCCGCCAATGACCGTCCGAGCGTATTCACTGCGGCACTGGAGGCGTTCATCACGGCAAAACCTCCATCGGCTGGTGGGTCGAACGCGGCAATACTGGAGGTCAAAGTGATCGAGCCCCCCTCGCGGATGGAGGGAGCGGCCGCCCGTGCGGCGTTGAACGAACCCCAGAACTTATCCAGACTGCGGGAGGCGATCTCGTCGGTCATCTCCACGAAACGGCACCGGTTCTTGACCTCATCAGCAACCGCTGTCACTACCAGATGGTCCAGTTCGCCCACGGTTTCAAAGAGTGCTGCGATGGAAGCTGGGTCGAGCATGTCCGTGACGATCGACGTGACATCACCCTCGATCTCGCCAGCTGTCGCTTCGAGTTTGGCAGCCGTCCGGCTGGCCATCACGACGCGTGCCCCGTGAGCTGCCGCTGCCTGGCTGACCGCCAAGCCTTGACCTGAGCTGGCCCCGACGACGACGACGATGGTGCCGGCGAGATCGGTGGGCGATGGGACGTGGGTTGCTTTGTTCATCGTGGACTCCGGTAGTAGGGCGTGCTGGTTTGTTTACTCATGGGGTTGTCCGCTCCCGCGCGCTACTCGGGCGGCGTTGATGGCGGCGATGAGAGAGGCGGCGTCGGTAGGGCCGGTGTGGCGTGTGCCGTTGATGAAGAAGGTCGGGGTGCCGCGTGCTCCTGACGCCTGCGCGCTGGCCAGGTCGTCGCGGACCTGGGCGCTGGTGTGGTGATCATCCAACGCCTTAACGAACTGTTGCTCGTCCAGTCCGAGGTCAGCGGCCCGCGCGAGCAAGGCGTCGCGGTCCAAGTGGTCTTGGTCGGCGAACAGCGCGTCGTGCATCTCCCAGAATTTGCCCTGCCGGCCGGCGGCTTCGGCAGCTTGGGCGGCAAGATGTGCGTGGGGGTGGACATCGACAAGTGGCAGGTGGCGCACCACGTATCGCAACCGTGCCCCGAAGTGGGCACGGACGTCGTCTATCGAGCCGGTGGCGCGGGCGCAGAATGGGCACTCGAAATCCAGGAACTCCACCAGGGTGACCTGAGCCTGCTCACCGGCCCCCGCGGGGTGGACGTGGTCCCGACCCGGGTCTACTGGTGGCACCAACGTGGTGGGGTCACCTCGGTGTTCGTGGCCGAAGCGGCGGCCGAGTGCGAACAGGCTCGACCCGATCGCCGCAGCGATCAGCGATGCAGCCAGAACCCCGATGCGGGCTTGATCGGCCAGCGCCTCGTCATCGCCAAGGGCCAAGTCGACGATGAGCAAAGAGATCGTGAAACCAATCCCGGATAGGGCTGCTCCCCCAGCGAGTTGCCACCGGTTCAGCCCCGGTGCCAGCTCGCCCCAACCCAGTCGGACCGCGGCCACCGCGCCGCCGAAGATGCCCAAGAGTTTGCCGCCGACCAGGCCGGCGATCACTCCCCAGGTCAACGGTGAGGTCGCTGCTGCGGTGAGGGCCTCAGTGTCGAGGACGATGCCGGCATTAGCCAACGCGAAGAGCGGCACGATGACGAAGGAGGTCCAGGGCTGATAGAGCAGCTGTAGTCGGTCGGTGGGGGCTATCGAGGCGTCGATGGACCAGCGGGCCTGCCGGGCATACCGCGCGCCGGGGTCCTGCCGGTAGGCCGTGACTGCCCGAGTGGCCTGCGCAACGTCGGTGCGTCTCGGCGCAAACGCCGGGGTGAACAGCGCGATCACCACCCCGGCGATGGTGGGGTGCACCCCCGAGGCGACAGTGGCGACCCATACAGCGGCGCCCAGGACGAAGAACAAAGGGCCGCGGCCAATGCGCCGCCGGGCCAGAACCACCATGACCGCGACGCCACCGATAGCCCACAACAGTGCGGTTATGGATAGGTCGTCGGTGTAAAACACTGCGATCACGGTCAGGGCGCCGATGTCGTCGGCGACGGCCAGGGTCAGCAAGAACATCCGCAACTGGGGCGAGCCTTTAGGCCCGACCAGCGCGAGGACTCCAAGGAGGAACGCGGTGTCCATGGAGATCACCACACCCCAGGCTGCTGCGGCCGGGCCGGTGGGGTTGAAGGCCAGGAACACCAGCGCCGGGACCAGCAGTCCCGCGAACGCTGCGGCCACCGGGACGGCCGCTTTGCGGGAGTCTGAGAGTTCCCCGACGACCAGTTCCCGTTTGACTTCCAGGCCGAGGACGAAGAAGAAGAACACCATCAGGCCGTCGTTGACCCAATGCTCCAAGTCCAGATCCAGACTGGCCTCGCCCAGGGTGATGTTCAAGGGGGTGTGCCAGAAGCTCTCGTAGGTCCCTCCCCATGGGGAGTTGGCCCACACCAACGCGACCAGGGTCGCTGCCAGCAGCACGGTCGCACTTGAGGTTTGGGTGGCCATGAACCTGCGCACTCCCGTAGCGACTTGCCCCCCGAGGGCACCGGCGGGCGCGGCGGTTTGTTGGGCCGTGGTGCTCGGCTCGGTCATGGTCCAGCCCTTTCTGGTGTCGCAGGACCCGTGTTGACCTGCAACGGCGGGCCGCCGACCGCACAGTGACTCACCGGCCGACCCGTCTGAGCACCGGTGGCGGGCTCGTCACTGGCCAGGACGGTGTTAGAAATGGTGGCCGCGGCAATACCCGCTCCGAGGAGTAAGACACCAGCAGCGATCCACATGCTGGTATCGAAACCTGCGTTGAACGCGGCCGGCTCGGTGTAGTCGGCCTCGCCGATGCCAGACACCGCGGGTAAGAGGGCGATGGCGACCAACCCGGCGGCGCGGGCCACGGCGTTGTTCACCCCCGAAGCTAAGCCGGCGTGCTCGTCGGGTGCGGCGGCCAGCGCGGTAGCGGTCAGCGGGGCAACCATGATCGCCAACCCGAACCCGAACACCGCGACTCCGGGCAGCACGTCCGCCAGGTAGCTGGCATTTGGCCCGATGCGCAGCATCAGCAGCAAACCGGCCGCGCAGACCACCGGCCCTGCACTCATCTGCAGGCGTGGGCCTATCCGGTTGGCGAGCTCCCCGGACCGTGCTGAAAGGACCAACATCAACACGGTGATGGGGAGGATAGAAATACCGGCAGCCAAGGGACTGAAACCGCTCACGACCTGCAGTTGGATGACCAGCAAGAAGAACACGGCGCCGAATCCGCCGTAGACGGTGAACGTGACGGCGTTGGCGGCGCTGAACTGGGCAGAGGAAAAGATGCTAAGCGGCAACATGGGGTGGCTCAGTCGTGACTGCGTAACCAAAAACGCGATCCCCGCCGCCAGGCCGAGCGTCGCGGCTGCTAAGACCGCGGGGGACGTGAGGCCTTGGGAGGGTTGTTCAACCAGGGCGTAGGTGATGCCGGCCAAAGCCACCACCGCCAGGGCGGCACCGACCAGATCCACGGGGTCCCGCCTGGACGAACGGGTCTCCGGGACGTGCCGCAGCACAACGTAGATTACGAGGATCGCAAGGGGGGCATTGATAAGGAACACCCACCGCCACGAAACGGACTGCACTAGCCACCCGCCGAGGAACGGGCCAATTGCCGTAGCGACCCCACCGAGCCCGGACCACGCGCCGATAGCCCGGGCCCGGTCAGCCGGGACAAACGTGGCTTGGATCATTGACAAGCTGCCCGGCACCAACAATGCGGCACCCACCCCTTGGAACGCCCGGGCCGCGATCAAGGTCTCGATGTTCGGGGCCAGCCCACACAGCAGCGACGCGGCCGCAAACCAGATGATGCCGATCAGAAAGACACGTCGGCGTCCGAATCGGTCGGCTAACGACCCGCCGGTCAGCACGAACGCGGCAAGCGTCAACGTGTAAGCCGTGACCGTCCACTGCAACCCTGCAAAGCCAGCATCCAGATCTTCTCCGACCGCGGGAAGCGCCACGTTGACGACAGTGGCATCGATCCCGGCCAACCCGGACCCCAGGATGGCAGCCAACAGGATCCATCGCCCTTGCGTCGAGGAGAACTCAACTTGTCTGTGCTCGGGTTCAACCACGATCGGTCCCAACCGTGGTCTTTACGTCATCACTCTTGTTGGTCACCGCGTGAGCTTGTTGAGCGCTTCTTGGCCTTGGGCCAGGGTGAGGTCTGCGTTGTACAACGGCGACCCAGGCTGTTGCACTCGCCCACCCTTGTGCAGGGTTCCTGTAGGGCAGGGACCGAACCCGAAGTCACGGACCAGGCCAGCCACTGTGTCCACCGCCCCCCGGTCGTCACCGGCCAAGAAGACGACCCGCCGCGCCGACAAGTTCGCGCTCCGGTCCCCCTGTGTGGCCAGATGCTGCGACCAGATCGTGTTGAACGCCTTCACTACTCGCGAGTGAGCAAGGTGTTCCGCGACCAGCTCGCTGTCGACTCGATCGCCCATCTCGATGGCCCCGTCGCGACCGGCGTAGTAGTTGGACGCCGAGACAACGACCTTGCCGGCCAACGCACCAGCAGGTAACGACGTGTACGCGGAGAAGGGCAAAGCCTCGAAGACGACGTCTCCGAACTCCGCGACGTTGGCGACCGTGTCTGCTCGGGCCGAGCCACCCATATCTTCGATGAGTGGTTGCAACGACTGTGGTCCGCGCCGGTTCGCGAGCGCGACGTCATGCCCGCTGTCGGTGGCCAGCCCGGCCAGAGCCGACCCGATGGCGCCTGCGCCGATAATCCCGATCCTCATTCCGATCGCCGTCCTCATCACGTGTTGCTGCCGGAGGTTCTTACATCCCCACGGTGCGGCACCAGGGACCGACTGTCCAGGACGCGTCTCCTAGGGCACAAGAGGCTGCGGCTACCGTGGGTAACTATGGAACTGCGCCAACTGCGCTACTTCGTGACGCTGGCCGAAGAATTGCACTTCGCCCGCGCTGCCGCGCGGCTGCACATCGCTGGGCCCTCCCTGTCCCAACAAATTGCGGCGCTGGAACGCGCTATAGGTTCTCGCTTGTTCGAGCGCGACCCCCGGCACGTCGAGTTGACCCCCGCCGGGGAGGTGTTGCTACCTCACGCCCAGCGAGCCTTGAGCGTGGAAACCGAACTCATGGAGGCCATGCGCGACCTGAGCTCCGCCCTCACAGGCCCGGCCACCATTGGGGCCTTGATGGGCGGGGCCGGCACTATCACCACGCAGGTAGTGCGCGCGTTCAAAGATGCCCACCCGGACGTGGAAGTGAGGGTGCGGGACCTGGAAACCACCCACATCATCGACCCCCTACTGACCGGCGACATAGACGCCGCTTTGATCTGGGGACCCGTAGGCGATCCGCGGATCGCCCTCACGCCCCTGTTTCACCAACCCCGCGTCCTCGTGGTCTCAGAAACCAATCCCCTCGCCGACGCCGCTGCCCTGAGCGTCGATGACGTCTTGGCCCAACGGCACGGAGAGCAAGTACCCGGAGAGCCCGACGACTGGGAAGGCTTCTGGAACCTCGTCCCGGAACGCAACGGGGAACAACCCCACCGGGTAGACATCAACATGACCGGGCAGGTATCAGAACAGTTGTACAGCCTGTCTTACAACGACGCCACCCTCAGCGTTCCCGCGTCCTTCGCCCAGGCCTATCCGGCAGCCCAGTTCGGGCTCACATACATCCCGCTCACCGGGGTAGCCCCCGCGACCTGCTCCGTGGCCGTACGACGCCACCGGCCCGGTCCCATCGCCACCACATTGCGCCGGATCGCCGTCGATATCGCCCACGCCAGCTACCTAGCCGAGCAGATTCCCGGAAACCGAAGCTCTGCCAGGTCGAGGTGAACGAGGATCGCCTACGGGCGCCAGTGCATAAGGGATCTGAACGACGAACCGGGATACACCACCAAGGCGACACCGGGCAGCAGTAGACGCGGCCTTGTATGCCATAGAAAGTCTGTCGTGGACAAAGTTGAGCCAGGAGTCGCACACTCGCACTCAGCGAAGACCCAGTTCCCCTGTACGACTGGCTCACTAACCCTAGAAGGGATACCCCTATGGACACCGTCACTATTGGTGGCGACATAAGCGTAGGTCAGATCGGTTACGGTGCGATGCGCATCGTGGGCCAAGCCGGAAGCCTCGGCAATCCCGGCGACCGGGAGGCCTCGCTGGCAGGGTTTTGGCCGTTCTGGACGCGGGACTGCCATTCATCGACATGGCCCCATCCCATCAGTGCCGAGCATCACAACGAAAACGTCGGGGCCGCTGCCACCGACCTCAACGAGGTCGACATGGGACAACTGACATGAGTATCGAGAAGGACGAGGAAGAAGTGACCGTGGTCCCCCTCCAGCCGCGAGCGGCCCACGAAATCATGATGGCCTTGGAAGGGTCCCCGGTGCCCCCAGTGATCCGCGTCCCGGTGCCCGAATCCGAAGACCTAGTGGATGCATCAGACGCGGCCGAACAAACCCCTACCCTTCGATCCGGCCTCGCGGACTCGATTTCGGAGCGACCCCAGCGAACCACTCAGGAACCACCCCCGATGGAACCCCGCACCCCCTATATCGCCGCGGTCGAGCACGACCCGGCCCTGCTCTCTGACCTCGTGCAAGACCTCCACGACACCGCCCGCACAGCGAATATCAACGCCAAAGTCCTGGGTTGCCGGACCCTGCAAGAACTACACGAAGCAGTGCGCGGACCCGACGACGCCGCCGGATCGATCGCCGTCCTGGTCTTGAGTGCCCACGAAGAGACCGACGATCTCGAAACTTTGATTCGGCAGGCATCAAACCTAAGTGCTGGCGCGCCCGTTGTCCTGCTCGGCACGACCACTGCCCGGGTACACGAACTGCTCGACAACGGGACTGTGCACGACGTGATCGGCCGGCCATGGCGGCCAGCGAACGTGACCCTACAACCCGTGATCGTCGACGCGTTCGAGCAATGGGCCTCCCTCCAAACAGCGCCCGGCTCTGCTCCCGTTGTACTGATAGGTGTCGATGGGGACCGCGACTCATATCGCATCCGGGACCTGTTCACGCGCAACCCCGTCCCGCACCTCTACCTCGACCATGCTGATCCCGAAGCCGAACGCCGCCGCACCCAGGTCGCGGCCACCGCCATGGCATTACCGATCGTCATCACTCCCCAAGGTCAAGCACTGAGTAACCCCACACCCAAAGAGATGTGGACCGCATTAGGCGAAACGGTGAACCCCTCCAAGAGCGACTACGACCTGATCATCATCGGTGCCGGACCGGCCGGTCTGGCGGTTGCCGTCAACGCAGCATCCGAAGGTCTAGACACCCTGCAACTAGAATACGAAGCACCCGGCGGACAAGCCGGGTCCTCCAGCCGCATCGAAAACTACGTCGGCTTCCCTTCCGGCGTCACCGGCACTGAAATCGGGCGGCGGGCCTTCACCCAAGCCAAACGACTCGGCGCCGAAGTCGCCGGCGCCACCCCCGTGGACTCACTGACCCGCAACCCCAACGGGAGCTTCACGGTGTCTTCCCACAACGAGTTCACGGTCACCGCACCAGTAGTTGTGCTCGCGATGGGCCTGGCGTGGAACAAACTTCCCGTGCCTGACGCCGAACGCTTCGAAGGTGCAGGCATCTACTATGGTGCAGCTCGTTCCGAAGCCCGCTCAGTGGCAGGCCAGCACATCGTCATCGTGGGAGGCGCCAACTCGGCCGGGCAAGCGGCCATGTTCTTCGCTGACATTGCCGACCAGGTCACGATGGTCGTGCGCGGGGCGAGCCTGCAAGAGAAAATGAGCCAGTACCTCATCGACCAGATCGGGCACACACCTAACATCGACGTCCTCGTGCACACTCACGTCAGCGGCATCCACGGCGATGACTACCTACGCGAAGTGAGCATCGAAGGCCCTACAGGGGGGCGCATGCTCGACGTCGCCGGGTTGTTCGTGTTCATCGGAGCCCAGCCCCGCACCGACTGGCTGCCGCCCTGGATCGAACGAGATGAACGGGGCTATCTCATCACCGGGATCGGCCCAAACAACATGCCCAGCGAGTACGCCACTAGCCAACCCGGCGTTTTCGCAGTCGGCGACGTCCGAGCCGGATCCGTAAAACGCGTAGCCAGCGCCATCGGCGAAGGATCCATCGTCGTACCTGCAATTCACCACTACATGGCTACCGGCACCCACTCCTAACCAACCAAGGAAACCCATGGCCACCTGCCAGCACCTCGACCACATCGACAACGGGCGACTTCCGTCCTCCGATGGGTGCCAACTCTGCCTGGCTATCGGCGGCACCTGGATCCACCTGCGCATGTGCTCCACCTGCGGGCACGTCGGGTGCTGTGACAGTTCGCCCAACCGACACGCCAGCGCCCACAACCACAAAACCGACCACCCACTCATCCGCTCCTTTGAACCCCGCGAAGAATGGTACTTCTGCTACCCCGACAGCCTGGTCTTTGAACTCGACAACGCCCCACCAGCTCCCTCCCACCACTAGGCAGGAACCCTACCCCGAGAGGACACCTTGCTTAGGCGCGGATCATTGCTGATCATCCGGAGTGGCCAGGTCAATTTTTCGCACCTCGCCCTCGTCCAACAACCACGCCAAGGAAGAGCAGGCCTATAGCCACTCCAGCGCCGGTCCCCCCGCTGACGGCGGTCAACCAGCACACTGCATAACGTCCGTAACCCAGATCACCATGCCCCGGTAGAACACGACCGCGACAGGTTGCGAGTCAACGTCGTCGAGGAGACGCTCGAACACCCCTGTCAACTTCGCAACATCTGGGGTCTTGAGATCCGCGTACTTGAGCGGACGATCGGTCGGCTGAGAGAAGTTCTCGCCGGGCTGCGGCAACCCGTGCCCGCGGAAGTGCTTGTAGGTTCCGTTGGGGAGGCGGTATACCCGGACGTCCTCACTGCCGTTCGTCCAGTAGCCCATCCGAGCGCGCGGCTCGTGGTTGAGATACGTCTCGAGCTGAGACAAACCGGCGGTCAGGTTGGGGGCCTTGAACTCGAAGATGACGACCACGTGCTCCCATGAGCCCGCGTGTTGCTCATCGTCGAAAAGCACGAGATCCACCGGGTACCCAGAGAAGGAGGACCCGCCCTCGCGCTTGGAAGCCTCGTTCGGAGCCTTCGGTACCCGCCACTCGGGTTGCCACTGCAACTGGCCTTTCGACCAGCTTAACGCCGTCAGTGCCTCGATCGTTGGGAGCCTGACCTTTTGATGCTCGGGTCCGGAGAGTGGTCGCACCTGGGCTACTGGCGTCATCGTCGGCTCCACCGGTTCTGGATCCTGACGCCGTTTGATGGCTACCACAAACACTCCTCATCAACGCGGGCCGGCGGCTCACTCACCCGGCATGTGCACGCCACCGTATCTGCCTGCTCGTCAGCACAGCCTGGGCCACACACTAAACACGGGGCCGCGTTGAGAACTGTCGACACGCGTGACGACCGAGGGATGGCGGCACCGGTCGCGCAACTGCACCAGAAATATCCCCAACTGCTCAATGAAGCCGTTCCTTGTCGCGCATATATCGCACGCCACGGACCACGCACGCTTGCAGGAGTCGTTTATGCAGGCAGAGGGCTAGAAGAGGGGTGGACGTGAAGGGACTCGAAGTCGTGGCGCCGCCTTCCCGTGCTGCAGGCGATCCTGTTTGCTACCCACTCCTGGCTGCGCGCAGCCCGGGCTCGTAAATCACTTGGCGGACACAACACCCACCACTGTTAGCCTCAGGTCGAGCGACGCTCGCGCCTACCGCAGAGGGCCACGCCCCTCGCCGGTCACCCTCGACATGTGGGCAACTTCTGACGCACTTCGTGCGTCGTTCCGCCCAACTAGAGCGCGATACTCCGACTCAGCCGCTCCGTCAGAGCCCTATCACGCTCCACGGTCGCGTGCTGGTATCGCAGCGCCACGGTGACGTCGGTGTGCCCGCCACGGTGCAGCAGTTCTGCCAGCGTCGCGCCCTGCTCTGCGTACCTGCTCAGGCCGGTGTGTCGCAAGTTATGGAAGTGGAAACCGGGTCTTCCTGCCTCTTCCCGTGCCGCTCTCCAGTGCCGGTCCAATGTGCTCTGTGAGACGCGCTGTCCTCGGGGGCTGGCCAGGACCGGGGCAGTTCGAGCAGATGGGGTGTAGGCCTCTAAGTGCTGGCGAAGGGCGGTCAGCAGGGCGGCGGGGATGGCAACGGATCGGGTGCTGTCCGCCTTGGGTGGCGTGAGCGCGTTCGCTTTGACGTTGAACTGACGGCGGACGTGAAGGACGGCTCTCTCGGGCTCCTCCAAATGCTCAAGGTCGCGCCGTTCTAGCCCCAGGACCTCGCCCAGTCTGAGGGCGCACCACGCGGCGAGCGGTACCGCGACGCGAAGGCGCTCCGGCATCGCCTCGGTCATCGCCCTGACCTCTTCGGGGGTAGCCACGTCTCCATGCTCGTCCTCCGGACGAACCCGCCGGTGCTTGGGGGCGAGTGGAAACTCGAAGGATTCCAAGCCCCCAGCCTTGGCCTTGACCGCGGCGTTGATGCACGAGCGGAGGGCGATCACCACGTTCGGGGTAACACCATTGACCCGGGCACGCGGGTGCCGCTTGCTGGGGCGACTCGCCAGCAACCCCAGGTGATCGGCCACCCGCTGGGTGGTCAATTCCGCCAATCGGATCTCGCCCAACTCTGGCCACACATGGTTCTTGAGAACCGACCTGTAGGGTTCTTGAGAACCGACCTGTAGGACAGCACCGTGGCGCGGGAGCGCTCAGGGTTGGCCTCCAACTGCGTTAGCCAAGTCTGCGACCACTGCTTGAGCGTGATCGACTCTTTCTCGGTCTTCTCTCCCTCCGCCCTTCTGGCCGCTCGACGCACGGCAGGCGGCACAAAGATTCCTCGCGCACTGTCGGCTCGGGCCATGTCCAGAGCGGCGCGGGCATCGGTGACGGTGTCGTAGACGCCAAGCGAGTAGGTCTTCCCCTGGTGGTCCAACCGGACTCTGTATCGGCCTCGGAAGTGGACGATGCCTCGAGGCAATCGACTCTTGGGTTCTTTAACGCTCAAGTTACCCACGATACCAAATCTGGTCGCACTGTGTCAGCTATGTGTCAGTTTGGGTGTCGGTTCGTGGATAGTTCTGGTCATTCCTGTCCACATACACGAAACCCCCAGTTACCGCGTTGACCTGCGGAAACTGGGGGCTGACGTGCGACAACCTGTGTGATGTGACCACGATTGTGGAGGTGGCGGGAATCGAACCCGCGTCCGCTGCCGGGGAATCAGGGCTTCTCCGGGCGCAGTGCGCTATGGCTTTTCTCAGCCCCAGGGCTCGCGCGCACACGTTCCCTGACAGGCTCAGTTGCGTAAGAGTCCCGTGTGATCCCGCAACGTGATCACACAGCAGAGTTTCCTAGATGACGCCAGACACTGAGTCGGAAACTAGCTCAGGCCGACGGACCTCGGGACTAGCTCAGGCGGCTAGTGCGAAGTCGGTGCGCTTGGAATCGGCACCTAGGGTTTTGCAAGGAGCGTTGACGAGATGACCTTGCATCCTCGACCCGCTTCCCCTGATTGGCCGAACAACGTCGAAACCGATCACCCCCATGCGGGGGCCACATCACACTGTGCAGTTGTCAAGAGTCCCAGACTACGGGGTCAACGCCGCCTCCCGAAACTGAATTCCCGCTGGAACCCAGCGCCGCTGCCGTGCGTCCTAAAAGTCGAGGACCTGGACCCACGAGGAGACGGCATGCCGATCCGTATCACGACCATCCGGCTCGCATTGGCCTTCATGGTGGCGCTGTCAGCTTCCTCATGTGCCTTCCTCGGTCTTGGCCCCTGGCACGGAGACGCCACCGACGCAGTACGCGACAGCTTCGAGACCTTCGACCCGGAAGAAGGCGCCAATCTCAGGAAGCTGGTCGTGTCCTCTCAAACGAGTACGCCGGGTCAGCGAAGCCTAGATGCCGTTGTTATCGGCGAGGTGGCGGCGGTCGAGCCTGGCGTCGAGAGTGAGTGGGACCTGACGGCCTCACTGCTCACCGTTGAGGTCTCCGAAACGGTCGTGCAGGGGCGCGGCGCGGACATCGGTCCCACCATCACCATCGGGGTTAGCCACTACGGAGATGTCACACTGGAAAACGTTGCACACGACTACCAAGGCATCGGTGAGGTGCTGTGGTTTCTCAGTCAGCACAGCCCCTCCTACGACGACGATGCCGGAGTCTGGTCCATTGCCTACAACGAGGCACTCATCGCTTCGATTCACGACGGTAATGAACTGCGGTTCCCGCTCTTCCCCTACTCGACGGGCCCTGAAGGAATCACCATCGAGGCCCTGCGGGCTTGGGCGGAACGAGGGAACTAACCGGTGTAGCTGACGCTCCCGGACACAGGTTGCGCCGGGTCGGCGATTGGGTCGCCGCCGCTACTTGTTGCCCCGTCACTTTGACCCGCGGCTGTCTGTCGCGGTAGAGGTCGCTTCGGCGGAGTCGGACGGTGCGGTCGATGTGGCCTCAGCGGAGTCCGTCGGCTCCGCGGGATCGGTCACTTCAACCGGGTCGGTCGCCTCAGTGGAGTCAGCGATGAACGTGAGGATGACCTGCCCGTCGTCGTCGCCCGGCACGCTCGGCGTCGTCGTGGTCGTCGTTGTACTGCCGATGGCGTAGCTTCCGCCCCCGCCACCACCGCCTGCACCACCGTAGGCGTAGTTGGGAAAGGAGAAGTCGTTGTCGTAGCAGTCATTTCTGGTGCCTGCCCGCGATCCGGTTGCTCCGGCTCCACCGGTGATCGTCACCACGTCCGGGGCGCTCAGATCATCGGCCCACCAAGACATCTGACCAGCGTAGGTGGCGCCTCCGGCCCCGTCACTACCGGATGAGTGCCCGGAACCACCGACACCACGTCCGCCAGCCTTGCCTCCTCCAGGCCTCTCGCCATGTTGGTCACCGTCCCCGCCGTCCTTCCCGGATGCACACTTTCCTGCGTCGCTGACTCCGCCGAACCCAGTGCAGTTTCCGTCGCCAGGCTTAGTTGATTTGGCGGACCCGCCGAAGCCGCCGTTGCCCTAACCGGAGGAGTCCGCGTTGCCGTGCGCTGCCGCTCCGGCGCCCCCGGCCACGAGCAGCACGTTGGTCCCGATGTCGACCGGGCGAGTCGCTGGCGTCGCTGGCGGAGGCTGTGGTGGTTGTCACGAGGGTGCTTCCCCCACCGCTCCATGACGTGACGGTTACATCGACGTCCCCCGCACTCGCTGTGTGCGCCTGCGATGCTACACCGAGGCCCAGGAAGAAGTACAGAGTCGTCGTGCCAAAGGTTGTTTCGATGTCTGCGGTGGTCGTCACCGTCTGGGCTTGGCCACTACACCACCCCCCATTGGCGCCGCAGAACTGACAGTGCCGCCCCCCGCCGTGGCCAACGCCGCGACGATGGCCACCGCTGGAAGAGCCTGACCGACCTCTCAACCTCGGGTTTGGACGTTGAGTGGTCGCAGGCTGAACAAATCAACGTGCGGTATTGAAACACCTCAGGGTCCTGAACTCGCCTAGACCTCGCCTGGGGAGGACCGCGAGAGTAGGACCTAGCCGTGGTCGCGCAGATGGGCCGACATGGCCCGCTCGGCTTCCATCCGATCTTGGCGCTCGCGCATCGTCTGTCGCTTGTCGTGCAACTTCTTACCCTTGGCCAGCGCTATTTCGACTTTGGCTCGACCGTCTTTGAAGTACAGCCGTAACGGCACGATGGTATGCCCGGCCTGGTTGGCCTTCATCGTCATCTTGTCAATCTGCTCGCGATGCAACAACAGTTTGCGGCGTCGCTTAGCGCTGTGATTGGTCCAGGTGCCCTGCAGATACTCCGGAATGTGCACGTTCTCCAGGTACAGCTCACCGCGGTAGTCGGTGCAGTATCCGTCGGCCAGGGTGGCTCGGCCTTCCCGCAGCGACTTCACTTCCGTGCCGGTCAGCACGAGGCCGGCCTCGACGATGTCTTCCAGGTGATATTCGTAGCGGGCGCGCCGATTGCTCGCGATGAGACGCTCGCCGCTCTCCTTGACCATGACACCCTCCGCAGACGACTCCGAGCAAAGTCGCTCGGCCAACAGAGGAGTTTACAGCCACGTCCGAGGATCCACCGCGATGCCGTTCTCCCGGGTCTCGAAGTGCAGGTGGCACCCCGTCGACAGGCCGCTGGTGCCGACATACCCGATCACCTGGCCACGTGACACGCTGCCTGACCGGACGGCGTATGAGGACATGTGCGCGGACGTCGTCGTCAAGTTCACGCCTCGGTGTACACCGTGATCGATGATGATCTTGTTTCCTCCGCCGGAGGTGGACGGTGTCCCGATGATCGTGCCATCAGCAGCCGCCAAGATAGGTGAGCCGCACGCTCCGGCGTAGTCCATCCCGGCATGCAGCCGCTGGATGCCCAAGACGGGGTGGGTGCGGAAGCCGAACAGGCTACTGACCGGCGCGGACGAAGGTGCAGACAGGAACCCGGACGACGGCGCGGGGGCGGGTGCTGGCGCCGGTTGAGGTGCTGGCGCAGGAGCTGGAGTCGGAGCGGGCTGGGGAGCCGGTGCGGCATTGCTCTGGGAGCTAGCAGCCGCGGCGGCGTCGGCTTGCGCTTGGGCCTCGCGCTCGGCCGCTTCTTGTGCCTCGGCTTCTCGGCGGGCCGCAGCGGCAGCCTCCTGCCGAGCGCGCTCCTGCGCCTCTGCCCTCAGGCGCGCTTCCTCAGCGGCTATTCGCTGCTTCTCGGCCTCTTCTTCGATGTCGAGCCCATGCTTTTCCTGGGCTAGCTTGGCCAATTGGGCCTCGAGGTCGTCGGCCTCGCCCTCGGCTTGGGCCAATTGACCTTCGAAGTTCTTCTTTTCCTTTTCCAATGCCGCCTTGTCGGTGCGCTGGCGCGTCTGCAGTGCCTCGAGTGCTCTTTTCGACTCATCAGCAACATCGCGCGCGTCTTGCTTGCGCAGCACATTGGCCTCGGCCTCGGCGAGGAGCAGCGCAATCTCACGGCGCACCCCCTTGAGGCGATCTTGCTCGACCACTTCTTCGGCTTGTTGGGTGGCGAGGCGGTCCAGCGTGTTGTCCTGCACCCGCATCACAGTGCGCGCCATCGCCATCTCTTCGACCGCATCGCCTTCGCCCGAGATCACGTCCAATGTCAGCGCCAACGTGCCTACCCCGCCGGTTTTGTAGCTCTCGCGGGCGATCGCACCTACCGCTTCGCGACTGTCTTCTTGCTCTTCGGCGTTGTCCTGCAGCGATGCTTCTATTTTCTCTTCGTTGGCCCGAGCCAGGGCCAACTCGGTTTCGATCCGCTCGGCGTCGGCTTCGGCGTCCGCCAACTCAGCCTCAGCCGTCGCCAGTTCGATCTGGGCCTGGTCAACCTCGGCGTTGGTCTGTTTCAGTTTCTGGTCCGCGGCAACGAGTTCGGTCGACGTTTCATCGAGATCCTCGCCCAGGGCGTCCATGGAGTCATCCAGGGCGTCAGCTTCTTGCTGGGTTTGCCCCCGCTGTTGCTCCACCTCATCCATCCGATCCCGGATGTCGTCGAGAGCCACGGCCGGAGCGGTGAACGTCAGCGAGAGACTGAGCGTGACCAACAAGGCGCCGGTGAGGCGGCCTCTGGAGCGCCTGGGTGAGATGGGCGTGATGGGGGTTGGGATGCACGTGGTGGGCAGGTCCATGTCACACCTGCACATATCGGCGAAGGGCCAGCCATGAGGTCAACGTCGCCAAGACCATCGCGCCACCGAGCAGGATCGGCGCGATCAGCCACACGTCGCCTGCGCCGACCAACGCCACCAGACCGCTGTCCCCGGCGAGAAGTTCGGTCAGAAACCCGGAGACTCCATACTCCACCATCGCCCAGAGCAGTCCAACCGCAAGGCCCGCCCCGAGCAATGTGGCTAGCACTGTCTCAGCGATGAACGGGGCGTGGATGGTGAACGCCGAGGCACCCACCAGGCGCATGATGCCCGTTTCACGTCGCCGCGACCATGCCGTGAGCCGGATGGTGGTGCTGATCAGAAGCACCGAGCAGACCACCATGGCGGCTGCTAGCGCGACTGAGGCCACGCTGATCACGTTGAGAAAAGCGAAGAGTTTGTCGATCAGCTCGCGCTGGTCCTGCACACTTTCCACTCCTGGGGCCCCCTCGAACGCTGCGGCGACCACGTCGTACTTCTGCGGGTCGGACAGTTGCACGCGAAAGCTCTCCGGGATGGACTCTCGGGGGACGTTGCCGAGCGCCGATGAGTTGCGGAACTGTTCGCGAAAACGGTCGTAGGCCTGCGCGTTGGACTCGAACCAGTACTCCTGGACCAGCGGACTGAGCCCGTCGAGATCGGCGCGCACCTGCTCTTGGTGCTGGGCAGTGGCCGCCCCCGAGGCACAGGCCGCGACGTCCGAGCTGTCCGGAGTGCACAGGTAGATCGACACTTGGACCTTGTCATACCAATAGCCCTTGGCGGTGTCGACCTGTTGCTGGGCCAGCAGGCCGCTGCCGAGAAAGAACAAAGACACCATGGTCACCAGAACCACGGAGATGAACATCGAGGTATTGCGGCGAAGCCCGTTGCCCACTTCGCCCAGCAGGAAGCCGGGCCTCACGGTACGTGAACCCCCTCGGTTTCCACGGCGACATACTCGCCCCTGGCCTGGTCACGCACCACGACCCCATCGCGCAATTGCACGACGCGCTTGTGAAAGGTGTCGACGATGTACGTGTCGTGGGTGGCCATGACCACCGTGGTGCCGGTGCGGTTGATCCGGTCCAGAATGGCCACGATCTCGTGACTGGTCTGCGGGTCGAGGTTGCCGGTCGGCTCGTCAGCCAACAGGACGGCCGGCTTGTTGACCATCGCGCGAGCGATCGCGACGCGCTGCTGCTCGCCGCCGGAGAGTTCGTGCGGCAACCGCTTTGCCTTCCCGGCCAATCCGACGAGCTCGAGGGTCTCCGGCACGGTATGCCGGATTTCGTGCCGTTTGGCACCCAGTACGTGCAGCACGTAGGCGACATTCTGGTAAACGGTCTTGCCTGCCAGCAGGCGGAAATCCTGGAAGACGGTGCCCACCTGGCGGCGCAGTGTCGGCACCTTGCGATCCGGCATGGACGACAGGTCGTAGCCTGCGACTCGAACCCGGCCATAAGAGGCGGCGTGCTCGCGAATGATCAATCGCAGCATCGTCGACTTGCCAGACCCGGAGGCGCCGACGATAAAGACGAATTCTCGACGAGCAATCTCCATGGTCACCGAGTCAAGGGCCCAGGGGTCACCTTTGGCATACCGCACACTGACTTCTTCGAATGCAATCATGCGCTGTGAGTCCCTCGCCGTATCGGTCACCGAAGACTGAGCCGACACCCCTTCGGGGTCACCTCAAAACGTCCGCGTCATTACGTTACTCGTGTGACTCCTGTGACTGCTGCAGCCAGTTACGCTCGGCGTTGCGTGCGCACGCCTAAACCAAAGCCGGTGTGCACTACAGCCACTTCCACAGCTCGCGACCGAACTCTTATAAGCCACCGACGATGCCTTCCTCAGCCCAATAGTCGCCAGCCTCACTCCACAACGGCCTTACCTTTCCGTACTCCCGGCCTTGAATGCTTCATGGAAGCTCTCCATGGCCTGCACATCCCCGGTGTGCAAACCCTCAGCGATCGCCGTTATCGCACCGGAGCCGCCGCGATACATCGTTGACAGCTTGTACTTTGCGGCAACACCAGATCCAGCAGCGCAGTGCCGGGGCGCAGGACCATGCCCGTGCTGGTGGCTCCGGTCAGCACAGCATCGGCGACTTTGCCGCCCATGGTGGTGTTCTTGGCGGTGAGGTAGCCGTTGATCCCTCCGAGCACCGCGGCACTTCGGGCCAGGACGCGGGCGCCCCCGGGGCGAGTGGGGCCAGAGTCCTACGAGCACCACGCGAGATGATGGAGAGGGGGTTTGTCGGGCCACCTCAGGGCGGAGCTGAAACTTCGACGATGACTCGGTCAGGGGCAGGCCGGCGGCAACCGCGGGCGGGCTATGCCTCGGCACGTTCGGCGGTCCGCTTCCACCGGATACCGGCCTCAATGAAGGCATCGAGGTCACCGTCCAGGACGGCCGCGGTGCTGCCCACCTCGTAGTTGGTGCGCAGGTCTTTGACCATTTGGTAGGGATGCAACACATAGGAGCGCATTTGTTCTCCCCAGGAGGCTTTGATGTCCCCGGCCATTTCCTTTTTCGCAGCGTCTTCTTCTTGTTGCTTCAGCAGCAAGAGGCGCGATTGGAGCACCCGCAAGGCGGCAGCCCGGTTTTGAATCTGAGATTTCTCGTTCTGCATGGAGACCACGACGCCGGTCGGGATGTGGGTCATCCGCACCGCAGAGTCGGTCGTGTTGACCGACTGACCGCCCGGCCCGGATGACCGGAAGACGTCCACCTTGAGGTCGGCTTCGGGGATCTCAATGTGGTCCGTGGACTCGATCAGCGGGACGACCTCGACCGCCGCGAAGCTGGTCTGCCGGCGACCTTGGTTGTCAAACGGACTGATCCGCACCAGCCGATGGGTCCCGGCTTCGACGGCCAAGGTTCCGAATGCATACGGCGCCTTGACCTCGAAGGTCGCCGACTTCAGCCCTGCCTCTTCGGCGTATGAAGTGTCCAGCACCGACGTGGGGTGGCCGTGCCGTTCGGCCCACCGCAAGTACATCCGCAGCAGCATCTCGGCGAAGTCGGCAGCATCGATTCCACCGGCACCGGAGCGGATGGTGACGACGGCCTCACGCTCGTCGTATTCACCATTGAGCAGCGTGCGAACCTCCAGAGCTTCGACGGCTGCACGGACGCTGTTCAGCTCAACTTCGGCCTCGACCAAGGTCGCTTCGTCGGCCTCCTCTTGGCCGAGTTCGACCAGCGCTTGGAGATCCTCCACGCGCGCATCCATCTGGGTGACCCGGTCGTACTCGGACTGCAGCCGCGACATCTTTGAGGTCACCTGTTGAGCGTGCTCGACGTCGTCCCACAAATCGGGCGCGGAGGCCTGCTGCTCCAAATCGGCCAGCTGCTCTCGCAGCCGGTCAAGATCAGTCACACCGCGCACCGTCGCCATGGTGATGTTGAGTTGCTTGATCTCAGCGTCGAAGTCCATGGCCACGCGTCGAGAGTACGCGAGCGCGGGAGGCGCGGCATACCGCTTCCGATCGCTCAGCCCGCCTTTCCTTCAGGTCAGCGAGGGCACCCGCTCATCCTGCTCGCTGGTCTCCTGCGCTGGCAGCCGTGACGTCAACCAGGCTACGGCCTGTTCGGCGCTCCACCCCTGTTGGTGCTGGGCAATCAACAACTCGGCCCCACCGAGGTCTTGGCCGAGGGTGACGATCCGAGTCTCGGCATACCCGTCCTTGCGGGTCTGGCCTAGACCGATGTTGGCCATCAGTCCGTTGCAGAGACACTTGCGGCCTTCTGTGGCCTCCGGCGTACCGCCCTTCTTCAGGTACATATGAACCGGCTCGGAGGGACAGCGATAACCGACGTCGCCGTTTTCCTTCTCATAGGCCGAGCGCAGGTAGGACAGGTCACACAGGCGGGGGCGATCCTCATACACCTCTTGCTGGCTTTGGGTGCCCTCCAGGGAGGCGACCTTGAACGGGAAGCCGGTCGGGCTGGCGCGTGGGTCGTTGCGCACGTTGAGCTCACCCTTGCGCAGTTCTTCGATCATCGTGGCTCGAGTTCGTTCCTCCAGGCCGCTGTCCAAAGACAGCGCGAACAACGTACCGACCTGCACGCCGGTGGCACCGTCAGCCAATGCCTCGGCCACCTTGTCCGGGGTGCCGTATGCGCCGGCCAACCAGAACGGCAAGGTCAAGTCGGCCATCTTCTGCAGGTTGACGATGTCACGAGCGCCGTAGATCGGCTCCCCTGCTTCATCGAGTTGCATCTTGCCTCGCGGAGGCGCGCTGTGACCGCCGGCGCTGGGTCCTTCGACAATGAAGCCGTCGGGCCGAATGCTCTCGTCTCGATAGAGGTACCCGGCGAGGGCGTCGGCCGAGACGATGGCCAGGAAGTCGGGGCGTTCGATCTCGGGCAGTTCGTCGCCGAGCAGTTCCACCGGGTCGACGCTGATGTAACGAGTCATCGATCCCCCGGCGACATCGGCCACGATCCTGCCCTCGCGGCCCGCAGCGAGGTCGGTCAGCAGTTGCGGGATGTCGCGGGGGATGCCAGCCCCCATCACGACGTAGTCCGCTCCGGCGAGTGATGCCCCCAGGAGCGCGGTGGGTGTAGCGACCTGCAACTTCTCCAGGCAGTTGATGCCGACCACGCCATCATGCCCCTCTTTGGCCAGCCAGACCTCGGCGAAGTTGCCGACCACAGCGAGCTCTTGGGCAGCCCGACTGGTATCGATCGTCAGTTTGGGTAGCGGCTTGTAGGGGGTGTCGTCCGCCTTGCCGCCTTCAATGAAGTACTTGTCGAGGATGCGCTTGGCCATGGCGGGCGAGGGAAAGGCGGCCATCGCGCGGCGCATATGCCCGCCGGGGTCGCCCTGCTGCAGGCGGCGAGACAGCACGGCATCCATCGCCGTGCCGGAGATGATGCCCATTTGGCCGGCCTTCGAGACTTTGCGGGCCAGTTGCCAGGACGAAACGGCAACGCCCATACCGCCTTGGATGATCACGGGACGCTTCTTCGGAGCCACGGGAGGCCTCCTTTTGATTCAGGGTATGAAGACCTACGGGTGCGTAACCTTCGTAGGCGTAGGTTTCGAGTGCGTAACCTACGGTAGCGTAACTTAGTTGCTCAGTCGCGCCCCGACATCTCTTGGTCGCTCCCCGACATGTGTACTCGCAGGCCACCAGCTGCCAACTCGAACTGGACACTGGACAGGTCCGGGACCACCAGGTCTGCCGGTAGATCGGCCTCGGCAGTGGTGGTCACGACCGCGAGCACCGCGCAACCGGCCGCCCGGGCTGATGCGATCCCGCTCGGCGCATCCTCGACCACCAGACACTGTCGCGGCGCTACGTTCAGACGTGAGGCGGCCAGCAGGTACGGCTCCGGATCGGGCTTGCCGTGTCTCACGTCGTCAGCGGACACGACCACCTCGGGGATCGGCAACTGGGCGGCCTGCAGACGAGCCATACCCAACGCGTGTGTCGCGGAGGTCACCACGGCCCCGCGGGCGGCCACCGCGTGCAGAGCTCGCGCCGCCCCGGGCAGCGCGAGGATGCCGTCGGTGTCGGCCTCTTCCAAGGCGACGATGCGCGCCAACGCCGCCTCGTGGTCGCTGTCGGGCAACAGTTGGGCCACGATGGCCGCGGCTGGGACGCCGTGAAAGCCCTGTAGGTGATGTGGGTCGACGCCGTACTCGATGGCCCAACTCCCCCATGATCGCCGCACCGCCTCGGTTGAGTCGATCAGCGTGCCGTCGTTGTCGAACAGGGCGGCGGCAAAGGTCTGAGTCAATACGGTCATCGAAGTATTGTCACCGATGGCACTTATGGTGGTGGACATGACCACTACTCCCCGCTCCAATGACGACGTCGAGCGGGTCCTCGTTGTCGCCGCCCACCCGGACGACGCCGACTTCGGCGCGGCCGGGACCGTGGCGACCTGGGCGAGTGCTGGGATCGAGGTGACCCTGCTGTGCCTCACACACGGCGAGCAGGGTGCCCGACCGGACGCCGACATTTCTGAGTTGGCGCGCGTGCGTGAGGTCGAGCAACGCGCCGCGAGCGCCAAAGTCGGCATCAGCGACGTCCGATTTCTCACCGGGCATCGGGACGGGTGGGTAGAACCCAGTTTCGAGCTGCAACGCGACATCGTGCAGGTAATCCGCGAAGTGCGTCCGCAGCGGGTGCTGTGTCAGTCACCCGAACGTTGGTATGACCGCCTGATGGCCTCCCACCCCGACCACCTCGCCGCCGGTGAGGCCACCGTGCGCGCCTGCTATCCCGCCGCGGAGAACCCGTTCGCCTGGCCAGAGCTGGAGCTGGACTTCTGGAGGGTCGGCGAGATCTGGCTGATGGCCCACCCGGACGCAGATCACGCGGTGGACATCACCGACACGTTCGAGGCCAAGGTCGATGCGTTGCAGCAACACGCGAGCCAAACGGCGCACCGGGAGCAGCTCGCTGAGATGCTGCGCTCGTGGTCCACCGGGGTGGCCGAGCGGTTTGGCTTGCCGCAGGGCCGGCTGGCCGAAGCGTTCAAGTTCGTACCATTGAACTGAGGTGAGTATGCAGTCCGTTGAGTTGCTGCTCGACCCCGTCGGGTCGGATCGCGTCGTGGCTCAGTGGGACGCGCTTGCGGCAGCAGGCTTGCCGAGCCAAGCCCAACACCTGGGGCCCACCAACGCCCCACACATCACGATCGGATTAGCCGACACGATCGATGGCGAGGCCGAGGCCGCGCTAGGCGACGTGGCGGGCTTCATACCGCTGAGTGTCCACGTCGGGTCAATGGTGCTCTTTCAGGGGAAGAGCAGCGTGGTGCTGGCCCGGATGGTGCTTGCCTCCCCGGAGTTGCTGGCGCTGCACGAAGCGGTCACCAAAGCCCTTGAGCAATGTCCGGGGCAGGTCGAGCACCTCGCGGTTGGCCGATGGGTGCCGCACGTGACGCTCGCACGTCGGCTGAAATCAGCGGCGATCCCCCATGCACTGAGCGTCCTGAAGCACCACGAATCCTCGCTGGCCCCTGGGCTGGAAGTACCCGGAGGCCAGACCTTCGGGGCCCGCGCGGTCGCTTTACGTCGCTGGGACAGTCAAGCCAAACGCGCCTGGACGCTCACCGGGCGTAGGCCTACCGACGGCGGGTAGATTGCGGGTCGCAACATTCCACGTCGCACAGTGGATGTACCACCCGTTCCTCATACTCCAGGAGTTTCAGCGATGGACCACTTACGCAGCGACCTGCAGGGCGCCTTCCCGATCACCGGGCAACTCATCTCATCGGTAGCCGCTGACAGGTGGCAGGCTCCCTCGACGTGCGACGACTGGAGCCTGCGCCAACTCGGCGAGCACCTCGTCGGCGGGGTCGCGTTGACAGCCTTGGTACTAGCCGGCGACGAGGCGACGGCCCGACCGGATGTGAGCGAGCTCAGCGACGAAGACCTGGCACCCGCCTTCACTGAGGCTGGTGAAAAGGTCATTGCTGTGTTGGCCGATCCCGAGGCGTTGCAACGCATCGTGCGGGTGGGCATCGGGCCGGTCCCGGGGGCAGTCGCTGCTCAGTTGTGTCTGGTCGAGACTCTGGTGCATGGGTGGGACGTTGCGCACAGCAGCGGCCAGAAGGTGGTCTTCGAGGAAGAAGCGGTGGCGCGCGCACTAGCCTTCAGCGAAGCCATGTTGGGCCAGATCCCACAGGGCCGTTCGCCCTTTGCTCAGGCCACGGAGCCGGCGCAGGATGCCTCGACCCTCGATCATCTGGTTGCCTTGTTGGGTCGCCAGGCGGCCTAATGCCGGGACTGGCGGCATGCTCGGCGCCGGGATGCCCCACCCCGCGCCTGCTCCACCTGCGCCTGCTCCGGCGCCACCTGGCCAACCACCCAACCCGTCATAGGCTAGGTGCCCGTTGCGCCCCACACCGTTCCAGCACGGCGCGGCCTCTGCCGGGCCTCAGTCGAGATCAGATCGAGCGCTTGACTCCACAGTGATGCTGACCGACCCACCGAAAGTAGACATGAGCGTGCTGATCACCGGGATGGCAGCCTGGCCCTGAAGCCGAACGACCGCAGTTCGCCCATCGGAACTGCCCGACCCAGGTAGCAGCGACCACGCCAGCACCCGGCTCGGCCGCTGCCGACCGGCCAGATGTTGACCAGCCGCCTCGATGACTCCTTGGTCAGTGAGCGGCACGCCGTCGTCGACCCCGCCGCCATAGACGACTTCCTCGGAGACGGCATCGGCTGCGTCCAGTGCAGCCGCATCGGCAGCGTCCAGCAACTGGATGCGGCTGAGTTGAATGGACGTGACCGCCGTGACGCCAAGAATCAGGGTCAGCGCGATTGACATCATCCCGATGAGCAGGATGCCTATCTGACCATCCTCCGCAACTGGTGCTGGTGCTGCTGCTGGTGCTAGCCGTGGCCCACGCGCGGAGTTCACGGGGTGACCCCCGACCGGAACTCATCCACCGCTTCACGGTGCTGACCCCGCATGGTCACGGCCGTCGGGACTGCACCCGACATAAAACTCGGGACCAGCGGCAACGGGACCTGGACCGTAGCGTCGATCTGGATCGCGCTGCCGGGAGTCAAGCACGGCGAAGCCGCGCACGCGACACTCACGCTGCCTTGACCAGAACTAAAGCCATGTGCATCGAAGACCAACTGCGCCGCAGCTGCTCCCCGACCTGCACCGGAGGCATCGTCGGCAGCAGTCACGTATGCCCGCCCGGCCTCACGAGCTGCAGCCGAGGCTGCATACGCCCCGGCCTGCAAGCGACCGACGGTGCCGACAAGATAGAACAGCGGCAACAGAATCAAGACCATCAGGAACGTGACCTCGACCAACATGGAGCCACGATCTGAGCGCCAGTTCACTCCCGATCCTCCGCGAAGGCTTGACCGGTCACCGTCATCGAACCAGGAGGTCCTAGCGGACCGAGCAACGGCACCGGCAGATCGGCCCTGACCTCAACGACCTCCACTCCCCCGACGGTGGTCCGACTCGCGCTGACATTCGTGCCATAGCGACCTGGCAACGTGGTGGACAACAGGTCTCTCGCGCGCGCCGCACCCTGCTCGGTGGAGTTTCCTAATCGGGCACCCTCTCGGGCACCTTCGATGACGTGGGCCGTCGCCGTGTTGTGCACATGGAGGGCATAGCCCAACTGCAGCACCATGGCGAACATCAAGGACACGAGTGCTGAGACCAGCGCAAACTCGGCGACGGCCGCCCCACGATCAGATCGTAGGACAGAGAGATTCACGGACCTGTGACCGAGTTCACCGCGTTCGTGAAAACACTCTCCAGGAGAGGGCGTGCCACCAGCGTCAGGGCCACGACCAGGCCAGCCGTCATCACGGTGATCATGACCCAGCCGGGGACGTCGCCGCGGTCGCGGTCTTTGGCGTAGTCGCCTGCGCGTTGCACCACCGATGTGGCCGCGGCGTAGAGGCGCTGCTGTGCTCTTTCGAGTGCTCTCATGTCTTTCTCCTCTTCCAGGGATCGTGCAGGGACATTCAGGACTAGACGGTGAGCTCAAGCAGGGCCAGGCCTGGATAGGCCGCGAAGACGACCGTGACGGGTAGCACCAAGAAGACGACGGGGATCATCATGGCGATCTCGCGCTTGCCCCCCTCTTCGATCAGCGCCTGGCGTCCAGACTCGCGAGCATCCTGGGCCTGGGCGCGGAGCACCTCTCCCAGCGGCGTACCACGTTCGATCGCGACGACGATCCCGTCGACGAATCGCGACAGAGGTGCCAATCCGGTGCGATCGCTGATGCCTTGAAGCGCCAAGGGCAATGACATCCCGGTACGCGCGGACGACAGTGCAATCTCCAACTCGGCGGACAACTCACCTTTGGAGAGCCGAGCGACCCGCTCTAACGCCGCGCTGGTGCCCTCTCCAGCCGTGACCGACAGCGCCAGCAACTCGGCGACCGCCGGGAACTCGGCCATGATGCGCTGCTCGCGACGCTTCGCGCTGCGAGTGAGCAAACTGTCGCGTGCGATGGCTCCGGCCAGGGCTGAGCAGCCGACCAATATGGCCAAGGCGGGCACCGGGACGCCCCGAGCCCACCACAACAGCGAAGCCACGCCTGACATGGTGACGGCGGCCCCGATCGACCATAGAACCTGCTGGACACGGAAGCCCTCGACATCTTCAGCGGCGTTGGCCCGCAGGAGCCGAGTTCGCACCGATTCTGTTCCGCCGAGCACCTTGTCCAACCTCGTAGCCAACCGTGAGGTCAGCGGATTCAGCATGTCCCCGAACCGGAGGGTGGCATGTTCTTGGTGCAGCAAGCGCGATCGGCGCGGCGGTCTATCCAGATAGGGCTCCACCCGGGCAGCGAGATTGACGCCCCGGGTCAGCGGCACTCCCCGCAGGATCAGGTAGATACCCACCGCCAGAACCCCACCGAGCATCGCTCCAGAGAGCGAAAGGAAGTCGGTCATCGCAACACTCGCTGTTCCTCGGGCAGGCGGCCCAGAATGACCATGAGCCGGTAGGCGAGCACACTCATAGCGGCTCCGATAGCCAAGATGAGCACCCCCACGGGCTTCTGGTAGGCCAGCAGGGCGCTCTCTTGAGTGGCCATCAAAATTAAGACCACCCACGGTGCCGCCATGGCGAGCCTGGCCGCGTTCACTGTCCAGCTTTGCCGGGCCTCGAGCTCGGCTCGCGATCGGGCGTCTTCGCGCAGGAACTGACTGAGCGCCCGCAGTACTCGTCCCAGGTCGCTGCCACCCACCTCGCGAGCGATCCGCAGGGCCTCCACCAAGCGGTCCGCCACCGGGTCGGCCAGCCTTTCCTTCAGCAGGTCCAAGGACTCAGAGAAGCGTCCGGTAGCGCGATAGTCATCGGCGAAGATGGCAAAGGCGGGTCGCAGGTCCTCGGGTCCTCGTTCGGCCAGTTGCACCAAGGCTTCGGGCAGCGCCAGACCCGCCCGCACCGCCGAGGCCACGTGGTCAACCACGTCGGGCCAGACGTCGCGCAGCTGATTACGTCGCGAGCGCGCACGCATCTTGACGTAGGCGATCGGTGCATAGCCGCCCATCGCCGCAAAGGCAATGGCAATCGCCGGCACCAGCGTCACGACATACACCATGACCAACACCACCAGCGCACTTGCGAACGACAGGGCCAACAGCACTCGCGCGCTCAGGCTGGGGATACCCGCCAAGGCAATCTCGTCGGTGAGGCGTCTGGTCAAGGTAGGTCCCCGCTGCCGGCTGGCTACAGGTGCAGGTCGTGGCCAGCATGACCACCAGATACACGCCAACCCCAGGCCCAGCGCCAACCCCAGGACCGCGCCGGTCATGCCGCCCCACCCGCAGTCATGAGTCCTCCAACAGGTCGCTCAGGTCATAGCCGGAGCGAACGAAGCGATCTTGATGTGGCGGAAACCCCTGCTGGCGTACCAACTCCCCGTCTTCACGAGCAAAGAGGTCGGCGACCTCGATGATCTCGCCTTCGGCCCGACCGGGCAGTCCGACGATCTCCTGCACCCGGCGCTGACCGTCGGATTGGAGCGCTACATGCACCACGATGTCCACCGAACTGGCCACGGTGGGGACCACGAAACTGCTCCCCACATTCGGACCGGCCAGCAAGGGCAAAGTGCACATTTTGGTGATGGCCTCGCGCGCACTATTGGCGTGAATGGTGCACATGCCGGGCAATCCGGAGTTCAAGGCGATCAGCAGGTCCAGACTTTCGGCCTGACGGACTTCACCGACGAGGATGCGCGAGGGACGCATCCGCAGCGCCTCTTTGACCAGGCGGCGCAACGGGATCTCGCCAGTGCCCTCCAGGCTGGACTGCCGACACTGCAGCCCGGCTACGTCGCGGAGCGGAATTTTTAGCTCGAAGACCTCTTCACACGTCACGACACGCTCCTGAGGCGGTATCGCGGCGGCGAGGCAGTTCAGCATGGTGGTCTTGCCCGCCTGGGTTCCACCGGCGACGATGACATTCAACCCACTCGCTACCGCCGCACCGAGGAATCGGGCAGCTTGAGCCGTCATGGTGCCAAGGCGTACTAAGTCATCCAGATGGTCGGCCGCCACAACGAACTTGCGAATATTGACTGCCCAATGACGTCGAGTGATATCCGGAATGGCGACATGCAGTCTGGATCCATCGGGCAAGGACGCGTCAACGAACGGCGAGCTCAAGTCGACCCTTCGACCAGTAGTGCGCAGCATGCGCTCCACCAGGTCCTGGACTTGCTGCTCGGTCAAAAAGGTTGGCGTGAGTTCAGAACGGCCGTGCCGCGCGATGAATATTCGGGATGGCTCGTTGATCCAGATTTCTTCGACGTGCGGATCGTCGAGGTAGGGCTGCAGGGGCCCGTAGCCGGACACCGAATCCAGCAGGACTCGCCGCATCTCACCAGCGTCTCCCAAGGCCGGCAATCCGCCGAGCAGAGCCCGTTCGTCATATTCTGCGACTGCTTCGCCGATGACTTCACGCACCGCCACGTCATCGCGCACAGGGTCCAAGCGGCGCCGCCGAATCAGTTCGCGAACGTCCTCTTCCAAAGACAGCAAGGGCGCGGACATACAGGGTTCACTCTCGTCTCACAGGGTTCGGCGCCGGTCACGTGACGCCAGGAGCTCCAAGAGATGTGCTCACCCGGCGCTCGCAAACAAGATAGCGCCTCACCAGCGACCAAGGACAGTCGGAAATTGTGGCTGTGGATAACTTCTTGCCGAACCCATGGAGCGACACCCGATATGTTTGGCGAGTCCCATTGCGAGACAGCACAATTCCCCCTAGTCCAATTGACCCATCTGAAAAGCTGCGAAAATTACCGAGACCCCGCTGAGCAAGATCACGCCCGCCAAGAATGGTGAGGTCAGCGGGAACAGGGCGATCCCCAACGGCACCAACAGGAGATTGAAGGCCATGGCCGGGGCCTGGGATCTCGGGTGGCGCCGCCACAGCCCCACCGCGACGTAGGCCAACCCGACAACGAAAACCAGCATGGTCACGATCGACATCAGCACGACGACCGTGTCACTGCCTTGGCCCCTGAGCAATCCCTGCAGATAGAACGCAGCACACCCCGCGATTGCGGTCGCCTCGGCCGCGACCAATCCTCCAGCCACCCGCCCAGCCAACTCTTGCGAGCCCGTCGGCGGCGTCACATAACTCACTCCACGAGCCTATCGGCCACCGCCAGCGCCGCCCCTGGTGCCTTACCTGCGGGTGACTGCGCGCGCGTCTGTATCGGCGATAGCAGAGATGCCCAGCACGAACCTGGTTCGACGACAAGGTCGGCGTCTAGTGCGCTGCTGTGGACCTGGTGCGCTGTTGCAACGCAACACCAGGTCCACAAGGGAGCACCAGATGCTGCGAACCCATTCAGAACGCGAACGTCTGGGCCGCGAACGCACCCTGAGCGTGAACGGCTCAGTCGCGAACTACCCTTGAGCGGTGACCGTCGCCTCCTTGCTCGAAGACCTGATCGCTCCACTGACGGGGGGCTCGCTCCCGGTGCACCTGATTGCTTGGGACGGCAGTAGCGCCGGCCCGGTGGATGCTCCGCTGGTGCGCCTACGCTCCGCCGATGCGCTACGCCGGTTGCTCTGGCACCCCGGTGAGTTGGGAGCGGCGCAGGCATACGTCACCGGTGAGCTCGATGTTGACGGCGACCTCGGGGAGGCTCTGCGGACCGTGCGAGCGACCCTGGCCGAGCGCGGCGTGAGATCGCTGCGGCCTACCCCGGCCATGCTGGCCAAAGGCACCAGGCTTGCCCGCGAGTTCGGCATCCTCGGCCGGCCCCTGCCCCCGCCGAGGACACAAGCCCAGATGGGCGGCCGGTTGCACTCGCTGCGTCGCGACTCATCGGCGATCAGCTTCCACTACGACCTGTCCAACGACTTCTACGAAGCGATCCTGGACCAGCAGATGGCCTACTCCAGCGCCTACGTCACCGACCCGGATGTCGATATCAACGCCGGTTTGGAGTCCTCCTCCTACACCCTGGAGGACGGCCAGCGCGACAAGCTGGACCTGATCTGCCGCAAAGTCGGCCTGGATCGGGCCACCGGCATGCGCCTGATCGATATCGGCTGCGGCTGGGGATCGCTGACGCTGCACGCCGCCCGAGAGTATGGCGCCAGCGTGCTGGCCGTGACCATATCGAGTGAGCAACAACAGTTCGTCCAAGCCCGTGCCGCCGAGCAAGGTGTCAGTGACCACGTCGAGGTGCGGCTGCAGGACTACCGCGAGATCCGGGACGCTCCGTTTGATGCTGTCGTGTCCATTGAGATGGGTGAGCACGTCGGCGACGTGAACTATCCGACCTACGCGAAGACTCTGCACCGGCTCGCCGCGCCGGGCGCGCGGGTGCTGATCCAGGCCATGTCACGTCCGGGCAGCAATCCCGGCGGCGGCCCCTTCATCGAGTCGTTCATCGCCCCAGACATGAGTATGCGACCCCTCGGCCAAACGATCTCGCTGCTGGAGCGCGGCGGCTTGGAGGTGCGCGACGTTCACCCGATGCGCGAGCACTACGTCTGGACCATCCGCGCGTGGGAGAAGCGCTTCTACGCCAAGCGACAGGCCTTGGTCTCCTTGGTCGGCGAAGAGGTATGCCGCGTCTGGGAGCTTTATCTGGCTGGCGGTGCATTGACATTCGAGCAAGGTCGGATGGGCGTCGATCAGATTTTGATGGTGCGCCGAATGCCCGGTGGCGACGCTGGTCTGCCGAGCGAGCGACCGGCAACCTGGTCGGTGGCACCCGAACGCACCGCTGAGGAAGATCACTAGTGGATTGGTCGAACTTTCTGGCCGTCACCCTGGCGAGCCTGGTAGCAGTGATCGTGCTGCAGGTGGCGACCTGGGCCTGGTCGGTCAAGGTCGGCAAGTGGGCCGTGGTCGACGTTGTGTGGGGCGCTGGGTTTGCCCTCGTCGGTGTCGTCGCGCTGGCCGCCGGGTCTGGTGACGGAACCCGCCGGCTGATTTTGGCCGTCCTGGTCTGCATCTGGGGAATTCGGTTGTCGTGGCACATCTTCTTGCGCTCGCAGGGCAAGGGTGAGGACCCGCGGTACGAGAAGCTCACAGAGGGGTTGTCTCCCTCTGCCGCTGCTCTGAAGGTGTTCGGTCTGCAGGCCGCCTTACAGTGGCTGATCTCGCTGCCGCTGCAGGTCTCCGCGGCGGCGCAGGAGACCAGCGGGTGGTGGTGGATCGTCCTGGCTCTCGGAGTCCTCATCTGGGGCTTCGGCTTTACCTTCGAATCGCTGGGAGACGCCCAACTCAAGGCATTCAAGAACGATCCGGACAACGAGGGCAAGGTGATGGACCAAGGACTCTGGGCTTGGACGCGTCACCCCAACTACTTCGGAGACTCCTTCGTGTGGTGGGGAATGTTCGTCGTCGCGACCTCGGCCGGGACACCGCTGGTCTGGTGGGCCGTGGTGTCACCGATAGCGATGACCCACTTCCTGCGCAACGTCTCGGGCGCCAAGTTGCTGGAAGAGAACATGAAGGACCGGCCGGCTTTTCAGGAGTACATGCAGCGGACCGCATACTTCTTCCCCCGTCCACCCAAACGCTGAGGGGCCGCTAGCCCCAGCCACATCTGCACGGCCTCAACGTCCGGCTTGGGGCCTTCCGTCCTCGCGTCGACCGCTCCAGTTTGAAAAACCGGTACCGGGAGAAGGTCCTACTCCACGGCAGCACACGAAGGGGCGGCGACCAACGGTTCGGCCGGGGCTCCGATGCTGGGCATCCCGAGCGTCACTGCCGGTTTCGCTGCTCCGCTGGGAGATCCGTTGCTGTTCAACGCCTCCCAGGCGTTGCCTCCGGCGGTGTGACGCACCGCGTAGCGTCCGCCGACGATCCCGGAGTCCGCGACCAAGTGGTGCGGAGCGGCATACGTCACCGCGACGCTGACCAGGTCGCCTGGTCGAGGAGTCTCACCACCCTCTGGCACTGTGAAGTGAACGAGGCGGTTGTCTCGTGCGCGCCCTGATCGTCGGTGAGTCTGTCCGTCCTTGCGGCCCTCCCCCGGTGACACCAATACCTCGACCTCGGCGCCAACAAGTCGCTTGTTCTCCGACCAAGACACGTCCTCCTGCACCTCAATCAGTCGGTCGAAGCGCCGCTGCACGACCTCTTTCGGGACCTGACCCTCGAAGCTGGCCGCCGGGGTCCCCGGCCGGATCGAGTACTGAAACGTGAACGCGCTGGAAAACCGACTGGCTCGCACAACGGCCAACGTGTCCTCGAAGTTCTGCTCGCTCTCCCCCGGGAAACCGACGATGATGTCGGTGGTGATCGCCGCATGGGGGATCTGGTCACGGACGCGCTCCAAGATGCCGAGAAACTTCGTGCTCCGATAGGAGCGGCGCATGTCTTTCAGCACCTTGTCCGAGCCGGACTGAAGCGGCATGTGCAGGCTCGGCATCACATTGTGGGTCTGTGCCATGGCGGTGATGACGTCGTCGGTGAACGCAGCAGGGTGTGGGCTGGTGAACCGCACACGTTCCAGTCCCTGGATGTCACCGCAGGCCCGCAGCAACTTCGCGAATGCCTCCCGGTCGCCAAACTCGACTCCGTAGGTGTTCACGTTCTGCCCGAGCAGGGTGACCTCGACGACCCCCTGGTCGACCAGCGCCTCGATCTCGGCAAGAATCTCACCGGGCCGACGATCCCGCTCCTTGCCCCTCAGCGCCGGGACGATGCAGAACGTGCACGTGTTGTTACAGCCCACGGAGATAGAGACCCACGCGCTGTATGCCGAATCGCGCCGGGTGGGAAGCGTAGAGGGGAACACGTCAAGGGCTTCCAGGATCTCGACCTCGGCTTCGCGGTTGTGTCTGGCGCGGTCCAACAAGGCCGGAAGGGAGCCGATGTTGTGGGTGCCGAACACCACGTCGACCCACGGCGCACGCTCCACGATGGTCGACCGGTCCTTTTGGGCCAGGCACCCACCGACCGCGATCTGCATGTCCGGGTTAGCTATCTTGGCCGGCCGCAGCATCCCGAGATTGCCGTACAACTTGTTCGCGGCGTTCTCGCGAACCGCACACGTGTTGAAGACGACCACATCGGCCACTTCGGGGCGCTGCTGCACGGGCAGTGCCCCCAGATCGACATAGCCAGCCGTTTCGAGCAAGCCCGCCAAGCGCTCGGAGTCGTGCACGTTCATCTGGCACCCATGGGTGCGAACGTCGTACGTCTTGAGAGTATGCGGATGCGGGGTCACCGAAGTCATAATGCAGCCAGGATACGGCGGGTTAGATCGCGCTCAGTCCTCTGACCAAGGTCACCACCCCGCCCACCGCGGCAATCAGGATCGCGGTCCATCTGGCCGTGCGGTTGTCGATCCACTTATTCACGTAGCCACCCACGAGCACTCCGGTTGGGACGGCAGCGACGATCGCGACCCAGACCGGCCATACCAACAGGTCAGCCACGGGCACTGAACCGACCAGGCCCTTGCCAAGCAGAGCGGTGAGGTTGGCAGTGAGCAAGATCGGCTGCAGCGTGGCGGCGAACGAGCGCTGTTCCCACCGAGTGGCGACGGCGTATATCGTCATTGCCGGCCCGGCCACACCGGCGGTGGCGTTCATGAACCCGCCGACCGTCCCGGCTGTGACAGCCACAGCTCTGCCTCTCAGTCGGATGTGACCATCGGCTGCCAACGTGAGCGCGAGTGCGACCAAGATTGATACACCGATGAGCGTCTCCAGCCAACTGGCACTGAGTTCGCGGACCGCGAACGCGCCGATCACGGACCCGAGGACGATCAGCGGCGCCAAGGCTCGGAACTCAGGCCAATCGACGTCACGGCGCAAGGCACCCAGCACCAACATGGTTGTTATCACGGCCCCCGCATTGCTGAGGGTGACACCCGTCGCGGGGCCTAACATCAGCGTCAAGATGGGGGCCACGACGAGCCCCATCCCCAGCCCGGCGATACGCTGCAGCCCAGCACCGAAGACGAAGACCGCCACGATCGCCGCCAGAACAGGGGCGCTGGTCACCTCACTCCCGTGGTCTTCGTCTGGTGATGGGGCACACGCCCACGGTAACGGGCCAGTCTAAAACCGCACTCGAAGGAGCAAGCAGGATGAGCGAGCAGTCAGATCGGGAACACATCGGCGATGAGCTGAGCACCTACAGCACAGACGCCGAGGATCAACTGACGCCTGAGGACACGTTGATGCCGGGCGGGGACCCCGTCGAGGAGGGCTTTGAGACGCCGGAACGTCTGCACGGAGCCCTTGCTTTCGGCACGACAGCACAAGAGCAGGCCGAGGAGGAGACGATCGAGCAGCGCATCCGCCAGGAGGTTCCCGATCCGAGCACTGCCTACGGGGCACCCGACAACGAGAGTGGGATGGACCCCCAGCCCATGGCGGGCGGCGATGACCCGGACGCTATCCCGGCCGAGCGGGACTTTGTCGGCGAGATTGCAGATGAGGCCGAGGACCCTGCGGCCGAGGTAGTGGAGCGACATGTGGACGACATCGCGATGGTCGCATCGCAGTCAGCCGAGGAAGCCGCGGTGCACGTCGTTGATGGCGAAGTAGCGGACGACTAACCGCGCTGGTGTTCGGCAGAGCCTCAGCTAGTCCCGCTGGTGTTCGGCAGAGCGCCAGCTAGTCGAGCTAGTCCCGCTGGTGTTCGGGCAGAGCGTCAACAGCTTCGCGCACCACAGACAACGCCACCCCCGGCGGATACCCTTTGCGCGCCAAGAACCCGGCCAATCGGCGCATCTGCACTTCTCGGTCCAAGCCCACCATGCGCCGCAGACGCACCTGGACCAACTCCTGAGCCCGGGCACGCTCATCGTCACCTGAAGCTGGCGTGACCGCCAGCTCGGCAATGTCTTCCGGCACGCCCTTCTTGCGCAGTTCGTGGCGAAGGGCACTGGTTGCAAGCCCGGGGCCTTCGCGCTTTGCCCGCACAAACATGTCGGCGTATGCGGCATCGTCGACTAACCCAACCTCGGTCATCCGATCCAGCACACTCGCGATGTCCCGAGGCTGACACCCCCGAGCGGTCATCTTCTCGGTCAGTTGATACCGGCTGCGAGGCCCCATGGCAAGTTGGCGCAGCGCAATCTGGCGTGCCTCAGCAACTCCTGGCCCACTGGACCCATCGGCACGGGACTCGTGCTCATTGGACCGAGTGGCGCTCGCCTCGCCAGCGTTCACCAGTGTGAGCTTTGGCCCAGCTAAGGCCCGTTCATGAGTACGAGCACCAGCACCAGCACCAGCACCATGAGACCCGTCGTCGCTCAGGTGATCACCGTGAAATGCCTCACCCGAAGTCGCCGCAGCCAACGCCGCACGAGCTGCGGCCATGCGCTCAGGGTCGGGCGCCACATGGTCGCTGGCAGGGTCCCGTGTCATTTTTACCCCTAGAAGTTGACTGAGACCTCACCGGTGGTCGGATCCACGCCATCGGGCACGTCAGTCTCAGATCGAGGCCCAATGCCCAATTTGTTCTTGATCTTGGATTCGATATCGTCCGCGAGATCCGGGTTGTCGAGGAGAAAAGTGCGTGCATTTTCCTTGCCTTGCCCCAACTGCTCTCCCTCGCAGGTGTACCAGGCACCGGACTTGCGAACGAAGCCGTGCTCGACTCCCATGTCGATCAGTCCACCCTCACGGGAAATCCCCTGCCCGTAGAGAATGTCGAACTCTGCTTGCTTGAAGGGTGGAGCAATCTTGTTCTTCACGATCTTGGCCCGCGTTCGGTTGCCGACAGCGTCGGTCCCATCTTTGAGAGTCTCGATGCGTCGTACATCGATACGCACTGAGGCGTAGAACTTCAGCGCCTTGCCACCAGTGGTCGTCTCCGGCGAGCCGAACATCACACCGATCTTTTCGCGCAGCTGGTTGATGAAGATCGCGGTGGTGTTCGTGTTACTCAAGGTGCCGGTGATCTTGCGCAGCGCTTGAGACATCAGCCTGGCCTGCAGACCGACGTGACTGTCGCCCATTTCGCCTTCGATCTCGGCGCGGGGCACCAAGGCCGCCACGGAGTCGATCACCACGATATCCAGCGCCCCGGATCGGATCAGCATGTCCATGATCTCCAGGGCTTGCTCGCCTGTATCCGGCTGGCTCACCAACAGCGCGTCGGTGTCAACGCCGAGCTTCTTCGCATACTCCGGATCAAGGGCGTGCTCGGCATCGATGAAGGCTGCGATCCCGCCGGCCTTCTGAGCACTGGCCACGGCGTGCAACGCCACCGTCGTCTTACCGCTGCTCTCAGGTCCGTAGATCTCCACCACGCGCCCCCTGGGCAGGCCGCCGACCCCCAGCGCGACGTCCAAACTGATCGAGCCGGTCGGGATGACCGCAATCGGAGGACGAGTGTCATCGCCCAAGCGCATCACCGACCCCTTGCCGTGTGCCTTCTCGATCTGAGCCAACACTGAGTCCAGTGCCTTGCCCTTGTCGGCGTGCATCGGGGTCACCTTGCTGGCTTGCGCCATTCTGCCCTGTGCCATGTCAGCTCCTCGTTTCGTGGTGAGCGCGCCTACCTTCGACCACCTGTTCCGCCCCGTGCCAGGACACTCAGGTGAGCTATCCCACGGGCCATCATTTCGGTGAGTCAGACACTAGACACCGGCACCGACAGACCGTTGCGATCACGTTGGATCTGTGGACAACGACATCTCGGCTAGGTGCCTGTGGAAGAGCCTAATCGAATGTGTGTTCGATGTCTGGCGACACGCCCGGCTCCCCAGAACGTATGGAGTGACCGGCTCACGGTGAGGGGGTATCGGGCCAACTGAGGCACAGGAAAATAGCCGAAGGCCGGGAAGATAGCCGAAGCACAGGTGATAACTTGCGTCTCGACTACTAACTTGCGTCTCGACTATTTTCTCGTGCCTCGACCATTCTGCAACTGCCCGGAGCGTATGGGGTGACCCGCTCGCGGTAGGGGGTGGCGACTCACCCCATACGGTCTAGACGGCGGCTAGCAAGTACTCTCGCTGCGAGTTGTCCCAGTCGAGTTCGACGAAGCCCTCGGCGGCGGCGGCCTTGCAGAACTGCAGGAAGGAGCGATACCCCTGCTTCTTCTCACTGAAACTGGGTTGGTTCCGCCGCATCTGGTCCTTCAGCCCTGACAAACTGACCGGCGCCGACTCCTCGGAGAGATCAGCCACGACCTGCTTCAGCAGCGCGAACGCCTCGGCCCGATCTCCGACCTCGGGAAGTCGAATCTCGGGGTCGCCTTGGGCCGGCCCCGGAGACAACTCGATGATTGATCGGGTTTGCAAGTGGTCCAACATCTCGCCGAAGGCTCGAAATCCGTGATCGGCTTCGCTGAACGTGGCGTCCTTGCGCAACAGCGTGCGTTTAAGGCTGGACGCGGTGACGACTCCGGCTGAAGACTGCTGCAACCCAGCGACCGTCTGAGCCACGAGCACCGCTAAGTCCGGCGGCCCCGAGTCATCGACATCTTCATCCTCGGCGCTGGGGGGTTCGACGCTCACAGGTGCCTTCGCCTCGGGCGCGGCAGCCCCAGGAGTGCCGCCCTTGCCCCGACCGCGACGAGTGGGCTCCTTGGCCGAGCTCGACGTCGACGCGGGCACTGGCTCGACACCCTCGAGGTTGTCGTAGAACAGGAACTCATCACAGGCCGGCGGAAGCAGCCGCGACGTCGAGTCGCGCACCCCGAAGCCGATCACTCGCTTGTTCAGCTCGCGCAATTTGTGCACCAATGGCGTGAAGTCACTATCGCCGGTGCAGATCGCAAACGTCGAGATGTAGTCGCGGCTAAAGGCGACCTCAATCGCATCGACCGCCATTTTGATGTCGGCGGCGTTCTTGCGTGAGGCCCCCATCCGCTGTGGCATCTCGATCAGTTCGACGTGGGAACGGGTGAGCATGCGGCGGTCGTCGTCAAAGTAGGACCAGTCGGCATACGCCCTGCGGGTGACCACTCGCCCTCGCTCAGCTAGGGCGTCACTGATCGGTTTCAGATCGAAGCCAGCGCCACCGAGGTGTTCACGAGCGCCCAGCGCGAGATTCTCATAGTCCAGGAACAGCGCAATGCGATCTTCGTCGTCCACGCTGCGAGCCTAGCCGCCGCCAGCTCGCGATGCGGGTGCTGGAGCACGGGACCACGTGACGGACCCACCTGATCGGGCGAACTCACCCCGAAGAGTGAGATTCAGAGGTGCCTGTCTGAATGGCGGAGTTGGTTGATGCTGAGTCGATGCTGATTTGGCCGGTAGTCCTGTTCGATCGCGAGGGGACACTAGCCGACGCGGTCGACCTCACGTCGGCGCGCGCCGCTGGCATGTCCTTGATCGAGGGCACCTGGGGCGCGGGCCTGCGATCCGACCTGCGCAATCAGCATCCTGCTCCGGTGGTTGACGATGTCGGCGAATTGACGGTTGTTTTGTGGGACAGCCCATTCACTCGCAACTCGCCCGACTGACTGATTGACGCAAGGTCGACCCCTCGCCATACACTGGGCCGCCCAGCCTCCACGCCAACCGTTCCGGGACCCTTCGCCATGTCATTGCTCGTCCAGAAGTTCGGTGGCTCCTCGGTGTCCGACGCCGCGGCCATTGCTCGCGTCGCTCAGCGCGTCGTTGACACCAAGCGGGCCGGGCACGATGTTGCGGTGGTGGTTTCAGCGATGGGCGACGCCACTGACGAACTACTCGACCTCGCCTCGACGGTGAACCCCGGGCCGAAGCCGCAACGCGAGATGGACATCCTGCTCACAGCCGGGGAGCGCATCTCGATGGCCCTGCTAGCGATGGCGATCGAACATCTGGGTGAGCGCGCACTGTCGTTCACCGGCAACCAAGCCGGTATCCGCACCGATCGGTCGCACGGAAACGCTCGGCTCCTCGACGTCACACCCAACCGCGTGCAACGCACCTTGGACAGTGGCGCGGTGGCCATCGTCGCGGGCTTTCAGGGGGTCTCCGACGAGGAAGACGCGACCACCTTGGGCCGCGGAGGTTCCGACACGACGGCCGTCGCGCTGGCAGCCGCGTTGCACGCCGATGTCTGCGAGATCTACACCGACGTGGACGGGATCTACACCGCCGACCCCCGGATCGTGCCCTCCGCGAGCCGCGTCACCAGACTGACGATCGAAGAGACCCTCGAAATGGCAGCCCAGGGTGCCAAGATCCTCCATCTGCGTGCGGTGGAGTATGCGCGCAGGTTCAACGTTCCGATTCACGTGCGCTCTTCGTTCTCCGACTCCGAAGGCACCTGCATTCTGGTCGGCCGCCCCCTCACAGACCAGGAAGACATCATGGAAGAACCACTGATCTCCGGCATCGCACACCAACAGTCCCTCGCCAAGATCACCGTGGTGGGGTTGCCCGACGTGCCCGGTGCGGCCGCCCGCGTAGTGGGGGCCGTGGCGGGGGTCAATGTGTCCATCGACATGATCGTGCAGAACGTCTCGACGGCCTCCAGCCTGTCCGACATCTCCTTCACCTTGCCGGAGGAGGACGGCGCGCGGGCGTTCGCAGCGGTCGAAGAACTCAAGCACGAGATGGGACTGACCGATGTGCTCTACACCTCGCACATCGGCAAGTTGTCCCTGATCGGCGCCGGCCTTCGCTCCAACCCCACCGTTGCCCAGCGGCTCTTTGACGCCCTGGCCGGGGCCGGGGTCAACATCGAGATGATCTCCACCAGCGAGATCCGAATATCGGTCATCACCAACTCCGACCGTTTGGCCGACGCCGTCCGAGCGGTCCACACGGCGTTTGCCCTCGACGCCGAGGCTGAGGCGGTCGTCTACGGCGGGAGCGGACGATGAGCGCCGCAGGGCTCAATCTGGCGGTCGTCGGAGCCACCGGACAGGTGGGTTCGGTGGTGCGCCGCCTGCTGGCTGAGCGCAACGTGCCAGTGGCTTCGATGCGGTACTTTGCCTCCTCCCGCAGCGCGGGGTCGACCCTGCCGTGGGATAGCCGGGTGCACACCGACGGTGGCGACAACACGCCCGCCCAGATTGTCGTCGAAGACCTCGCGGATCCAAACCTGGACCTGCATGGAGTCGATGTTGCCGTGTTCTCTGCCGGGGGCGGAACATCGCGCGAACATGCGCCCAGATTTGCCGCGGCCGGGGCCATCGTGGTGGACAACTCCTCGGCGTGGCGGATGGATGACCGGGTGCCACTGGTCGTCAGCGAGGTCAACCCCGAGACACTGAGTTGGGCGACCGCGCCGAATGGCATCGGCATTGTGGCCAACCCGAACTGCACGACCATGGCGGCCCTGCCTGCCCTGAAGGCTCTGCACGATGTTGCGGGGTTGCAGCGGCTTGTCGTCGCCACCTACCAGGCAGTCTCGGGCTCCGGCATCTCCGGCGTGGCCGAGCTGGCAGACCAGGTACGGGCAGTCGTCGACGTAGGGTCAGCGCCGGGTGGCGATGGCGCGCCGCGTGTGGAGGATTTGGCTCACGACAGCTCTGCGGTGACGTTTCCACAGCCGGTGAACTACACCCATCCGATCGCCTTCAACGTAGTGCCGTTCGCCGGTGACCTGGTCGCTGATGGATCATTGGAAACCAGCGAAGAGCAAAAATTGCGATTCGAGTCCCGCAAGATCCTCGACATACCCGATCTGGCGGTCGCCGGGACGTGTGTGCGAGTGCCTGTCTTCACCGGTCACGCACTGGCCGTGCACGCCGAGTTCAGCCATCCGATCACGCCGAAGCAAGCGCACGCAATTTTGAGTGATGCGCCGGGCGTGGTGCTCACCGACATTCCGACCCCCCTGGATTGTGCTGGGACGGACCCGACGTATGTCGGACGAATACGCTCCGATCAGTCCGTGCCGGATGGCCGCGGCCTCATTCTTTTCATCGTCGGGGACAACCTGAGGAAGGGCGCAGCCCTCAACGCCGTCCAGATCGTCGAGCAGTTAGCACGTCGCTGAGCACAGTTTGCAGACGAGGCACCCCCGGCAGGGTCTTCGAACAGCGCTCGAGTCTCCTCCGAGAAGGTCGGTCGGGTCAGAGTCACGCCCGACGATCGGCTCGAAGGCGACGCTCGGGCGGCACCTGGAGGTCATCGCACAATGCCCACCACACCCCGCGCACCTGTTCACCAGCCTCAATGGCCTCGATAGCGGTGCGGTCCCCCAATGCGTGAATCACGTGGGAGCCAGCCAACGAACGCCCATAGGGCCCACCGAACTCTTGCTCCATCAGTTCCCAGAACTCGCTCAAGCGCATACCGGCGAACGGTACGCGACGTGCGGGCACCGGTCTCAGCGGTGTCAGTGTCGGTGGGCAGTGAGAGGATGTCTGAAGCATCAACAGTGGTGCTCCGAACGTGCCGGCGAAGGTGGAGGAACCCGATGAGTGGTCAGCCCGACTTGAAATGGTGGCAGAAAGCGCTGGTCGACCTGAAGATCTGGCGCCCGCCGCACCGGACGATGCACCACGAAGTGCGAGATATGCCCCGGCCGGAAGCATCGCCCGTCACTGGCGCCCATGGCAACACGGTGGTCAACGACGCCCCGAGCCGGCGGGTGCCGCAGCGCAAGGACTCCGCCCACTGAACGAGGTCCTCGATCGGTTTTCCGCGCCTACTCGCGCGTGGTTCAATGCGTCGTTCGCCTCGCCCACGACCGCTCAAATCGGCGCGTGGGACGCCATCAGCAACGGCCAGCACACCCTCGTTGTCGCGCCCACCGGCTCGGGCAAGACGCTGTCCGCCTTCCTGTGGGCGATTGACCGACTGTGGGCTGTCCCGCGCTCACCGCAGGCACCACGCTGCCGCGTCCTCTACGTTTCCCCCCTCAAGGCTTTGGCCGTCGACGTAGAACGTAATCTGCGCTCCCCGCTGGTCGGCATACGTCATGCAGCCCACCGCCTGGGTCAGCCGGTTGACGACGTGAGTGTGGCCATCCGATCGGGCGACACTCCCGCCGCCGAACGGCGGGCCTTCGCCAAGCACGGTGCGGACGTCTTGATCACCACCCCGGAGTCGCTGTTTCTCCTCCTGACGTCGGCTGCTCGCAGCGCGCTGGCCGGGGTCGAGACGGTGATCGTGGACGAAGTGCACGCGGTTGCGGGCACCAAGCGCGGAGCACACCTGGCAGTCACGCTGGACCGGCTCGATCACGTGCTGGAGAGGCCGGCTCAACGGATCGGTTTGTCTGCCACGGTGCGCCCGGTCCAGGAGGTGGCTCGGTATTTGGCCGGTGGCGCCGACGTCAGCACGGTCCAACCACCCTCGGAAAAGCAGTGGGATCTGCAGGTCAGTGTGCCGGTGGCGGACATGACCGATCCCGGGTTCGTCGAGCCTCACACGGCCAATCAGCCGCAGGCAACAGAGACTGACACCGGTGACGTCAATGGCCTAGGTGCGGCAGCGTCAGCAGGTCACAGCACAGCCGATGATGACTTCGTCACCGGTGCTGGACCCCTGCTACCGGGGCTGAACGGCGAAGAGGATGTATGGAGTCCGCCACCGGACCCGACCGAGCGAGCCTCGATCTGGCCGCACGTCGAGCGCCGTGTCGTCGACCTCGTTGCTGACCAGAGCGCCACCCTGGTCTTCGCCAACTCGCGGCGTTTAGCCGAGCGCCTCACCTCCCGTCTCAACGACGAATGGGCAGAACGCACCGATGTCGAGCTCGATGCACCCGCGGGTCCCCCCGCCCAGGTAATGGCACAGTCGGGCAGCTCCTCGGCGGCACCACCGGTCCTTGCCCGCGCCCACCACGGGTCGGTCAGCAAGGAGCACCGAGCCGACATCGAGAACGCTCTGAAATCCGGAGAACTACCCGCGGTGGTGGCAACCAGTTCACTCGAACTTGGCATCGACATGGGCGCGGTGGACCTCGTGGTCCAGATCGAATCGCCGCCCAGCGTCGCCAGCGGCCTGCAGCGAGTTGGCCGAGCCG
Source organism: Ornithinimicrobium sp. (assembly GCA_049649785.1). GTDB lineage: Bacteria > Actinomycetota > Actinomycetes > Actinomycetales > Dermatophilaceae > Ornithinicoccus. The sequence continues at coordinate 53,777 of JBARZG010000007.1, forward strand.
GACACCAAGTCGGCGCAGTTTCGCGCGGGACCTTTTTCCCCAAGCATCGCGGAGACCTGGTCCAAACGGCCGTCGTCGTCGATCGGATGCGGGCCGGTCAGATCGAAGCCTTGAGCGTGTTGCGCAACCCGCTGGATGTCCTGGCCCAGCAGATCGTCGCCATGGTCGCGATGGACGAATGGTCCATCGATGAGATGTTCACCCTGGTGCGTCGCAGCGCCTCGTACGCCACCCTTCCGCGGCCCCTGTTCGAGGCGACGCTGGACATGCTCGCCGGGCGGTACCCCGGCGAGGACTTCGCCGATCTGCGTCCGCGCGTCATTTGGGACCGCGTCGCCGGCACCCTCGCCGCCCGCCCCGGCGCACAGTTGCTCGCAGTGACCTCCGGCGGGACGATCCCAGATCGTGGTTTGTATGCCGTGATGCTGGCCACCGGTGACGGCCCGGGCCGGCGGGTCGGTGAACTGGATGAAGAAATGGTCTACGAGTCACGGGTAGGCGATGTCTTCACCCTGGGGACCAGTTCGTGGCGGATCGAGGACATCACCCGCGACCAGGTCCTGGTCACTCCCGCCGTCGGTCAGATCGGGCGGCTGCCGTTCTGGAAGGGCGACGCGATCGGCCGCCCGGCAGAGCTCGGTCAGGCCGTCGGCGCCTTCGTGCGCGACATCTCCGGGATGACGCCCAGCACCGCGACCGATGCGCTCTCCAGCCTCGGACTTGACGCCTTCGCGGCCAGGAATCTGCTGAGCTACCTCACCGAGCAAAGCGAGGAAACCGGACAGGTCCCGGATGACCGGACGTTACTGGTGGAACGCTTCCGAGATGAGATCGGCGATTGGCGAGTCGTCGTGCACAGCCCCTACGGCACCCCAGTGCACGCGCCCTGGGCCTTGTGCCTCGCGGCCAAAATGCGTGAACGCTACGGCGCCGACGTGCAAGCGATGGCCGCCGACGACGGGATCGTGCTGCGGCTGCCGGATGTCGTGGACGAAACCGACGAGGACGGTCGCGTCTCCACCTTCGACGCCGACCTGGTCGAGATGCTGACTCTCGATCCGGATGAGATTCACAACATGGTGACCGCAGAAATCGGCGGATCCGCGTTGTTCGCGGCACGTTTTCGTGAGTGCGCGGGGCGGGCGCTGCTGCTGCCCCGGCGCTCACCGGGGCGCCGCCAACCACTCTGGCAACAGCGGCAACGCTCGGCTCAGCTGTTGGAGGTGGCCTCCCGTTACCCCACCTTCCCGGTGGTGCTGGAGACCGTGCGCGAGTGTGTGCAAGACGTCTACGACGTCGATGCTCTGCAGTCGCTGATGAAAGACATCGCCGCTCGCCGGGTCTCGGTGGCCTCGATCCGGACCCAGCAAGCCTCGCCGTTCGCCCGCTCCCTGCTGATGGGCTACATCGCGCAGTTCTTGTATGAGGGTGACTCACCGTTGGCCGAGCGCCGGGCGGCGGCATTGTCGCTTGACCCAGCCCTGCTGGCCGAGTTGTTGGGCCGGGGCGAGGGTGCCCAGCTACGCGACCTACTCGACCCGGAGGTCGTCGCCACCACCGAGCAACAACTGCAGCGACTCAGCGAGGACCGGGCCTGCCGCAACGCCAGCGACGTCGTTGACCTGCTGCGCACGCTGGGCCCGCTGAGCACGACCGAGATCACGGCTCGGGTGCAGCCGGAGTTGCGCGACCAAGTCGCGGCGTGGCGGGCCGACCTGCACGACCGGCGCCAGATCATCTACGTCCGGGTGGCCGGCGAGGAGCGGTGGGCGGACGCCCAGGATGCAGCCCGGCTGCGTGATGCTCTCGGAGTGGCGCTGCCTGTCGGGGTGCCGTCGGTATTCCTCGAGCCTGTGCCCGACCCGTTGGGTGATCTCGTTGTTCGCTACGTCCGCACGCATACCCCGTTCGTGATCGGTGATCTGGCGAACCGTCTCGGAGTGGGCACCGCGATCGCGGCTGGAGCAGTCCAACCTCTGGTCGATTCCGGTCGGATCGTGCGAGGCGCCCTGCGTCCCGGCGGCGAGAGCGGGGATGTCGATGACCTCTGTGACGCCGACGTGCTGAGGATGTTGCGACGCCGCTCACTGGCCGCACTTCGCCAGGAGGTCGAGCCGGTCACCCAAGACACCTTCGCCCGATTCTTGGTGCAGTGGCAGTCGGTCGGGGCCTTGCACGGAGTCGAGGGTGTCCATCGCGCGGTGGAACAATTGTCTGGCGCTCCGGTGCCGGCCAGCGCCCTCGAAACTTTGATTTTGCCCGCGCGGGTGCCTGATTATGCCCCGGCCATGCTGGATGAACTGATGAGCGCGGGTGAGGTGCTCTGGCAGGGCAACGGCACGTTGGCCGGGGATGACGGTTGGCTATCCCTCCACCTCGCGGACACCTCTCACCTCACGCTCACGCTGCGTGACGGGCCCGGCCACCCACCCGATGCTCCGGACTCCGCTGACCTCGCGCCGGACAAGGCCGCCCTCGTGCTCGGTGTGCTGAACTCCGGCGGCGCATACTTCTTCCGTGCCTTGTCCGAGTCGCTCCCGGCTGAGGCCCTACTCGATGACTCAACCCTCTTGGGCGTCGTGTGGGATTTGGCCTGGCAGGGCGCGATCACCTCCGACACGATCGCCCCTATACGGGCGATGCTGTCTGGAGGTAAGGGTGCGCACAAGTCCCGCCGCAGCTCGCCGCGATCGGTCCGCGGATCGGGGCGAGGCCGACCCGGCGCCACCCTCGACGGATTGACGACACGCTCTCAGCTACCGACCCGCCCGCGGATGCCTAGCCGCTCGGGTCCGGCGACGGGCTCGGGGCGATGGTCCCTGTTGCCACCGGTCGAGACTGACCCGACCATTCGTTCGCTGGCCACCGCCGAGCAACTGCTCGATCGCTACGGTGTGGTCACTCGGGGCAGCGTCGTGGCCGAAGGTATCGCTGGAGGGTATGCCGGTGTGTACCGGGTTTTGGCGGGAGCCGAAGAGGCTGGGCGTGTGCGGCGGGGCTACTTCGTGGAACACCTGGGGGCGGCGCAGTTCGGCACCAGTGGCGCGGTCGACCGGATGCGGGCCCTGTCCGAGACGGACCCGACCGCTGACTCGTCGCAAGGGCATCGGCCCGTTCGCGAAGCCCTCCGAGTCGGCCCGTCGCACGGAACCGGCGCGTGGCACGAAACCGGCACCGATCGGGGCGCCGTGGTGCTGGCCGCCACCGACCCGGCCAACCCCTACGGTGCCTCCATTGCGTGGCCCACTCAGGCGCTCGCAACACCAGATGCCCAGCCGAAACCCGGTGGCGATAGCGCGGTGAATGAGCGTGCTGAGCGCTCTGCGATCACACAGCACCGGCCGGGGCGCAAGGCGGGGGCCCTCGTGACTCTCCTCGATGGTCGATTGGCGCTGTATCTCGAACGCGGTGGCCGCACAGCCCTCACCTTCTGCACTGCCGCTGAAGACTGTGCGCGTGTTGCCGAGGCGTTGGCCGAGGTGGTCCGGGCCCGCGGCGTGGCCGCGCTGACCGTGCAGAAGATCGACGGCGAGGCAGCCCTGTCCAGCGATCACCCGTTGGCTCAGGCCCTGGTCACTGCGGGCTTTCACACCGCACCGCACGGCCTACGGCTTCGCCGCTGATGTCTGATGCCTGAAGGAGACGCCGTGTGGCGAACAGCACGACGGTTGCATACGGCATTGGCCGGCGAGGAGATCGTGCGCAGTGACCTGCGGGTGCCATCGCTGGCCACCGTCGATCTTTCGGGGCGACGCACGATTGAGGTGGTGCCCCGGGGCAAGCACCTCCTGCATCGCATCGAAGGCGACCTGACGTTGCACTCGCATCTGCGGATGGAGGGTCGGTGGCGGACCTTTCGGACCGCATCTCACTCCGGCAGCGCCGACCCGAGCCGACACACCGTCCGCGCCGTGCTGCATACCCCGACGTGGACCGCCATCGCCGACAGCTTGGGCATGTTGGACCTCGCCCGCACGTCACACGAAGACCGGATCGTCGGTCATCTCGGTCCCGACCTGCTCGACCCTGGCTTCGACCAGGTTCTAGCCTTGGACAACGTGATGGGTGCCCCGGCACGCACCATCAGCGAGGCGCTGCTGGATCAACGTAATCTGGCCGGCATCGGCACCATCTTCGCCAGCGAACCGCTGTTCCTTCATGGGATCAACCCATGGTCCCCGGTAGGCACCATTGGTGGGAGCGAGGTGGCAGAGGTGATCGATACGGCTCGGTCACTGTTGATCAGCAGTTGCCGCTTGGGTCGCACCACCATCACGGGACGCAGCGACCAGCTCGACGATGCGTGGGTGCATGGACGAGTGGGGTTGGCTTGCAAACGGTGCAGCCGACCCATCCGTTTGGCGACAATCGGGACTCAGCCGCAAGAGCGGGTGATGTTCTACTGCGCCAGGTGCCAGCAGGGACTAGCACCGACCGACGACGGCGAGCCGCAGCAACCGCTGGGGCACGGTCGCAAACGACAACAGTGATACTGCGCGTTCTTGCCGTATCTGGGCAACGCGATGCATCCGGTGCGGGAGATATCGCAGCACGAAAGGTGCTTAGCCGCTGCTCAGGAGCCACGAAGAGGTCAGGCTGCGGAGTGAATGGCTTTCGCTACGCCCGCTGCGCGGACAATCTGCGGCTTGGTCAGGGCATCGCGATGGATCGGCTGGGCCAGCCCGGTGGCCAGCACGGCGCCAAGTTGATGCTCGGAGGCTTCGGCCAGACTGACCCGATCGGAGACGTGACTCAACATCTGTGCCATCGGTAGGTCAAGCGCCTTGCAGATCGAGGCCAGCAACTCTGAGGAGGCTTCCTTCTCGCCGCGCTCCACCTCGGACAGGTAGCCCAGGGAGACGGCCGCGATCGCGGACACTTCGCGCAGCGTTCGGCCTTGGTCTTGGCGCTGCTCGCGCAGCACGTCACCGAGTTCACGTCGTAGCAAAACCATGGGCTGTTCCTCCTCTACGCCTTTCCGTGTGCGGCTTCACAACGTCTTCGTCGCGACTGCCATCTATAGATGTGTACTGGACTACTGTATCCCGCCGCCCTGAGCGATTGAAGGCGGACTCTCTGAGGTGAGCGTAGCCAGCAACAACGACACAGCTAATGCGGTGGCTTGGGTGCGGATGTCCATCCGCGTTCCGGTCAGGTGCAACGCCGAAGTAGCGGTCACTTCTTCCCAACCCGGTTGACACATGCTGACGGCGAGGTGGACGGTGCCGACCGGGTGGCCTTCGCTGGGTGTCGGTCCGGCGACGCCGGTGGTCGAAACTGCCACGACGGCTCCCACGCTGTGTCGCATCCCGCGGGCCATCTCCATTGCGCACGCGGGCGACACCGTCCCGTGCTGCTCCAGGGTTTCATCCGACACGTCGAGCAGGGCCGACTTGAGCGCCGCGTCGTAGGCCACAACTCCCCCAAGTACGACCTGGCTGGCACCAGGCACGGCGGTCAGATCGGCGATGACCAAGCCACCAGTCAGCGACTCAGCGACTGCCAGGGTCCAGCCATGTGCGGCGCACGTCCGGATGACCGCATCCGCGGGAACGCGATCCTGACCGTGCCGCTCGTGGCCGTGCCGTTCGTGGCCGTGCCGTTCGTGGCCGTGCCGTTCGTGGTTGCCGCGTGCCGGATCAGGTGACGCCACTCGTGCCACGCCATACTCGCGATGCCTGAACGACGTAGTCGGCGCCGGTGACCACGGTGACGATCAGGGCGAGGTACATCACCACCAAGCCGACCGTGTCGAGCAGTCCGGTCAACGGCAAGATCAGCAGCAGCAATCCCACAGATTGCAGCACGGTCTTCATCTTGCCGCCCCGGCTGGCGGGGATCACCCCGCGGCGGATCACGACGAACCGCAGTACCGTCACCCCCACCTCGCGCAGCATGATCACGATGGTGACCCACCAGGCCAACTCATCGACGATCGACAGACAGATCAGCGCCGCCCCGATGAGCGCCTTGTCGGCGATGGGATCTGCAATCTTGCCGAAATCGGTGACCAGGCCCTGACGTCTGGCGAGGTCGCCGTCCAACCAGTCGGTGGCAATCGCGACCACAAAGATCGCTGCCGCCCACAGGCGCATCGTCGTGTCGCCACCGGCATCAGCCAGAAAGACAACCACGAACAGCGGGACCAGCACGATACGCAGGAGCGTTAGGGCATTGGGCATGTTCCACGGGCTGGCCACAGCGGTGGGCTCCGTTGCTGAGTTCATCGAGGCACCACCTTAGCCATCAAGTCGACGCCTGTGCTCGCCGTCACTCGGGCCGTCACGATATCGCCGACGCCGGCACCGACGACATCCACCAAGGTGGTGGTGCCATCGACATCGGGACCCTGTTGCTCGGCGCGACCCACGACGTCGGACGTCTCGGGGTCGATGTCCTCGATCAGTACGTTGACCAGTTGACCCACACGTTCGGCGGCACGCTGAGCAGTCAGCTCCTCGACAAGGCTCTGAACCTGCTCGACACGCTCGGTGATGGTGTGTGCGTCGTGCTTACCGGCATAGCCTTTGGCCTCGGTTCCGTCCTCATCGGAGTAGCCGAACACCCCGGTCACGTCCAGCCGCGCCGAGCCCAGAAAGGCGAGCAGTTCATCAACGTCGTCCTCGCTCTCGCCGGGGAATCCGACGATGACGTTGGTGCGCACACCGGCTTCGGGCAGCCGGGCGCGGACGTCGTCCAGCAGGCCAAGGAACGAACGCCGGTCGCCAAACCGTCGCATCGAGCGCAGGAGCGGCCCGGACGCATGTTGGAAGGAGATGTCGAAGTAGGGCACCACCTTGGGGGTCTGCGCCATCGCGTCCAGCAGGCTCGGTCGGATCTCGGCCGGTTGCAGGTATGAGGTCCGCACCCATTCAATGCCCGGCACCTCCGCCAACTCGGGGAGCAACTGCTCCAGCAGGCGCAGATCCCCTAGGTCCTTGCCGTATGACGTGGTGTTCTCGCTGACCAGGAAAAGCTCCTTCACGCCGTGCTGGCTCAACCACCGAGCTTCCGCGACGATCTCATGGGGAGGCCGGGAGATGAATGAGCCGCGAAACATGGGGATGGCGCAGAACGCACAGCGCCGGTCGCAGCCGGAGGCGATCTTCAGCGGAGCCCAAGGCCCGTCGCCCAACCGGGCCCGAGCAACGGGTGGCCCCGAGGCGGGCGCTACGTCGGACAACGGTGCCTGAGCGTGTCCAGGCAACGCCACGGTCTCGGGCCGACGCTGGGTCGGGGCCATCGGCAGTAGGGTGCGGCGGTCCCGGGGAACGTGGGAAGCCACCTCGTTGCCGTCGAGAATCGACTGGAGGTGGCCCGACATGTCGGCGTAGGAGTCGAAGCCCAAGACGGCATCCGCCTCAGGCAGTTGCGTGGCAAGATCCTGGCCGTACCGTTCGGCCAAACAACCGACGGCTACCACTGCCCGGGTGCGACCACTGTCCTTGAGGTCACTGGCTTCCAACAAGGCATCAATCGAGTCCTTCTTGGCCTGCTCGACGAAGCCGCAGGTGTTCACCACGGCGACATCGGCCTGCCCGGCGTCGTCGACCAGGTTCCACCCCTGCGCCCGCAACCGACCGGCTAGCTCTTCGGAGTCGACCTCGTTGCGGGTGCAGCCCAGCGTGACGAGGGCAACGCTACGGGGGGTGGTCATCGGGTCAGCGTACGTCTCCGCCACAACGCTCGGCTACCTGTCGATTCGGCGCGTGTTCAATCGTCAAAACTCACGAAGGACGCGTGCCGGTGGGCCGCGGAGCCTTGGCGCCTAGCGGCGGAACTTGATCAGCGTTAGCCCAAGCAGCCGAGCGATCACCAATGCGACGTAGTTCATCCCGGTCAGCATCTGCAACATGACGATCGAGCGGGCGAAATTGACCCCCTCGGTGTCACTCAAGGTCGAGGTATTCGGCGCGATATCGGATAGGCCTGTTCCGGTCAACGTGGTCGTGGACAAGAACAACAACTCAAACCAAGACAACGGCCGCACTTCGCCGCCGACTGTAAATGAGTCAGGCAAAATGACCTGCACCGCGCCATAGGTGTAGGCAAAGGCCCATACCAGCACGGTGAATGTCGCGCCGGTGGCCAGCAACTCGTCTCGGCTGACCCAGGCGTCGGCGAACATGTAGCGCAGTAGCGAGATGGCAGTGTAGAAGTAAAAGATGGCGTGGGCAGAGTTGCTGACGAATTCCAACCACGCGATGTCACTCCAAAACGCCTCTGCGATGGTCAGGACAACAACGGGGGCTCCGAGGGAATAGGCGATGATCCGAGTCGAGGGTGTCCGGTTGACGGCCAGCACGGCCACGGCGAGCACAAAAAGACCGAAGATTGAGACGACGGTCCGCCCTACGTCTCCCTCATCTGTGAACGGGAAGACCAGAATCCCGATGATTTGGGCGGCGAGCAGAACCCCGGACGGATACTCCTTGAGCGCCCCCCAGTACCGCTGCAGCCTGGTGCGACCCGCCGCGCCTGCATACTCGAACATGGCTTGACGATAGTCACTGACGGTCAGTCAGCGACCATGCATCCTCATCCATGCTCTCCTCCACATCGTCATCACGGTCTGCGAGCGGGTCGCCGCCGTAGCCAGCCTCTGGGGCTTCCTGCGCCGGCGCCTCAGGCTCCTGGCCTTGCAGCGCAGCCAAGGTGGCTTCCAGGTCATCCGGCTTCACCATGACGTCGCGCGCTTTGCTGCCCTCGGACGGGCCAACAATGCCTCGTGACTCCATCAGGTCCATCAAGCGCCCGGCCTTGGCGAACCCGACTCGCAACTTGCGCTGCAACATTGAGGTGGAGCCGAACTGGGTGGTGATGACCTGCTCAGCTGCCTGCAGCAACAAGTCCAGGTCGTCCCCGATGTCCTCATCGACCTTTTTCTTGGCCGGGGCGGCCGTGACGTCTTCGCGATAGACCGGCTTGAGTTGATCGGTGACGTGCGCGACCACGTCGACGATCTCTGACTCGGTGACCCAGGCTCCCTGCACGCGCATCGTCTTGCTTGCCCCCATGGGCAAGAACAAGGCATCACCTTGCCCGATCAGCTTCTCTGCGCCCGGCTGGTCGAGCACGACGCGAGAGTCGGTGACCGAACTCGTCGCGAACGCCATCCGGGACGGCACGTTCGCTTTGATGAGTCCCGTGACGACATCAACGCTGGGTCGCTGGGTGGCCAACACCAGGTGGATCCCGGCCGCGCGTGCGAGTTGGGTGATCCGGACGACGGACTCCTCGACGTCGCGGGGGGCCACCATCATCAGGTCGGCCAACTCATCGACCACGACCAGCAGGTAGGGGTAGGGCATCAACACCCGTTGCGAGCCGGCTGGGGGTGAGATCGTGCCGGAGCGCACCGCCTTGTTGAAGTCGTCGACGTGCTTGAAGCCGAACGCGGACAGGTCGTCATACCGCTGGTCCATCTCCTTGACGACCCAGGCGAGGGCTTCGGCAGCCTTCTTCGGGTTGGTGATGATCGGGGTAATCAGGTGCGGTATGCCTTCGTATGCGGTCAGTTCGACCCGCTTGGGGTCAACCAGGATCATCCGGACCTCGTCCGGGGTGGAGCGCATCAGGACCGAGGTGATCATCGAGTTGATGAAGCTGGACTTGCCCGAGCCGGTGGCGCCGGCCACTAGCAGGTGCGGCATCTTGGCGAGGTTGGCAATCACATAGCCGCCCTCGACGTCCTTGCCGACACCCATCACCATGGGGTGGGTGTTGTTCCTCGCCGCGCCGCTGCGCAGGACGTCGCCGAGGCTGACGTTCTCGCGGTCGGTGTTCGGGATTTCGACGCCCACGGCCTTCTTACCGGGAATCGGCGACAGTATCCGCACATCGGCTGAGGCGACGGAATAGGCGATGTTCCTGCTCAACGCCGTGATCCGCTCAACCTTGACGCCCGGTCCGAGCTCGACCTCATACCGGGTGACCGTCGGGCCGCGCATAAAGCCGGTGACCTGCGCGTCGACGCCGAAATCCTCGAGCACTCCGGTCAGCGCGTCCACCACCTGATCGTTGGCTTGGGATCGCGTCTTGTGCGGGCTCCCGGGCTTGAGCACCGTGTTTTCGGGCAGCGTGTAGGTCACGTCGCCGGCCAACATCAACTGCTCGACACGCTGCGGCAACGGCGTGGTGGGCGGCGCCTCGAGCGTGTCCTTTCCCGCCTTGGGCGCTGTTGACGTCGCACTGGGAATCGGCTCAGTGTTATCGACGTCAGAGACAACGGGCCCGGTTTTGCCCTTGGTCGGCCTGGTGATCTTTGCTGTCTCGGCGGCGCTGGGCTCGTCGGCATCCGCGGTGGCGCCGCGCATGGCTCGGGCACGCAACGAGCGACGCTTGCTCTTCTCGACCTCGGCCGCCTGATCGAAGGCCTCATCTCCGTGCGTCGGGTCCGTGCTGGCCGATGCGCCGCGTCGGGGAGCGCGCTTCGCCGCGGCGCGCTCGTCGGCGGCAGGGTGGTCGTTGAAGCGACTGGAGTTGAACAGGTGCTCCTCGGCCTCGGCCAACCGCTCGGGTATGCGGTGAATGGGGGTAGCGGTGATCACGAGTAGCCCAAACATCGCCAATATCGACAAGAGCACCGCAGTCCCAACGACCGTGATCCCCGCGGTGATGGGCGCCGCGACCATGAACCCCAGCACGCCACCGGCGGCGCGGAGCGCTGGTTGCCCCAAGGCGTAATCCGGCGATCCTGATGCCACGTGCACCAACCCGCACACGGCTAGCGTCAGGCAGATCGTGCCAACGACGAGCCGGCGATGCGCGGCGTGCTCGCGGGGGGCGCGCAGCATCCGCAGGCCGAAGAGGAGCAAGACCAGTGGCAGGACCAGAGCGACCCGACCGAACGTGCCGGCGACCACGGCGTGGATGGCCTCGCCTACGGCTCCCGACAATCCCCACCACTCTCGCAGCGCCACCAGAAACGCCAACGAGATCAGAACCAGACCTAAACCGTCGCGACGGTGCTCGGTCTCCAGGTCAGGCTCACTGCCAGAAACGCTGCGTGCTGTTCCACCGGCCACGTTGGCCATCCCCATCCAGACATTCTTGATGGCCCGCCACGGCCAGGGGCCACCCGGGTGGCGAGGCTTACTCTGAGGTTGTTGGCGAGTCTTCGGCGACTGCCTGGCCTTAGTGCTGCCCGAGCCATTGCGGCCTCGACTGCCCGTCCCGCCGCTCTTGGCCCGGGATGATGCCGATTTCGTCGCAGTACTAGCCACCTTGGCACCGTACGCGAGATTCACTTCCGCATCACGCGTTACACGCGGAAAGAACCATTCGGGCCTCTCCCGTGACGTATCAAATCTGATACATTTACGAGGTGGATCCTTCGCCAGAGCTGCAAAAAGTACTCGAGTCTGCTGTCCGACTGCAGCAGCTCGTGCCTAACGCTGTCCTCGTCGGCGGGACAGCCGCCGCGCTGCACGCCGGCCATCGGCTGTCTTTCGACCACGACCACGTGCTCACGGATCTGTCGGCCCGCTACGCCGACGTTGTCGAAGCCGTCGAAGCCAGCGAGGGGTGGGTCACCAGCGTGCGGGCCAGCTCGCCCCCACTGACGTTGCTCGGCTCACTCGACGGCGTTGAGGCGGGCCTGAGACAACTACGTCGCACACGGCCACTCGAAGTTGAAGAGCATGTCCTTCACAACGGCAACACGGTCACAGCGCCGACGGCGGAGGAGATGTTGCGAGTGAAGGCCTATCTCGTGGTGCAACGGAACGCGGTTCGGGACTACCTCGACACGGCTGCGCTGTCGGTGCGCCTCGGCCTCGCGGACACCCTCCACGTACTCGGCGCCATCGACGACTATTACGCAGATCGTTCCGGAGAGGCCATGTCGGTCTTGAGCGATCTCAGCGTCCGACTCTCAGAGCCATCACCGAAGGACAGCAGAGTGACCAAGCAACTGGCTTCATACAAAGGACTCGACAAACGCTGGCACGACTGGGGTTCGGTGGTGCACACATGTCAGCAGATCGCGGACGGTCTCCTCCACGCACAACGGGGGCGGGTCTGATGTCCACCCCGTTTCGCAATGTCGACGTGGACGCGTCTCTCCCGCTCGACCAGTGGCCCTACGAGGCGTTGATGACCTTGCTGGAGCGCGGTTCTATCGGCGATTGGGCGCAGATCAGCGCCGCCATTGCAGCAGACCCTTGGGGCGAGGTGGCTCGGCAGGTCGAGGACTACCTCACGTATTCACGGCCCTACGGTGTGGCCAGTCTGCTTGAGCGCGCCATCTCCCGCGCCCGCTCGGATCGCGAGGACATCGAACGCGCTGAGGTTGCGGGGCAGGTGCGCGAGTTGGTCCGGCAGTCTGGCCTGTCGACTGCAGATTTCGCGACTCGCATCGGCACCTCACGCAGCCGCCTATCGACATACCGCAGCGGCAAAGTCATACCGTCGGCAACGTTGATGGCCCGCATGCACTGGCTTGTGGACCGGCAGACTCACGGTGAGAGCCGGGCCCACACCGCGTCGTGATCTGAGCCGGGGATACGGACCTGCCCGGCGTCGATGACTTCCGTGCCCCGAACGAGCACGTGATCGAGTTGGACGAACGCGGGTATGACGCTCTCCCGAGGCCAGGTGCGCACCCAGCCGGGGGCAGTTCTACGACGGGCATCGGTCAGGTCTTCGGTGAGTCTGCGGAACGCCGGGTGTCCGGAGGAGGCGTTGAAATCCCCTGCCATCACGATCCGCGCCGATGGCGGTTGCGCCTGCTCCCATTCGTGCAGGGCGGCCAAGTCACTCGACCACTGCGGCAAGGTCGGCGGCACCGGGTGGGCACCGAACAGCAGCCACGGCTCGGTCTCCTCACCTTGGGGTTGCACCTGAACGACCACTTGATCGAAGAGGAGGTTGGGGGCATCGGAGACGGACTCGTGCGGAGCAGCGGTGAACACCATGGTGCCGCCGGCGTCGGCGCGAGCAGCCCCGGAGCGGTGCGGAAGCGCGTCCGGTATGCCGCTTGCTTCGACCCGCTGCAGTGCCTGCGGCGTGATCTCCAGCAGCACCAAGGCATCGACGTCGAGCCCGCGTACCTGCTGATCCACCATGCCGATATCGCCGTTGCCGAAGAGCAGGTTGCTGGCCAGCACGACGATGTCACCCTCGCCCGGCGGCTCCAGATCTGGCTGAAGCCACCAAGGCCACGCCAGGACGACCATCGGCACCAGCAGGGCAGCGGTGGCGAGGGCGAGAATCCACCGACGGGCGATGGCTGCGACAGCTAGGAGTAGCACGAGGCTGACGCCGACCATCGGCAGACCGCATTGCAAGGCAACCACCAGCACCCCGCCATCGACCCACCGCAACCCCAGCAAGCAGGCCGCAGAGAAGAGCCATATAGCCCCCACTACCCCCACCGCCCGACGCATGGCTCACACCGTAGTGCGCGTTCTTGTGCTCAGTTGTGCATCTGGTGCGCTGTTGTCTATCTAGCGCGCTGCCGTGCATCTGGTGCGCTGCTGTCTATCTAGCGCGCTGCCGTGCATCTGGTGCGCTGTTGCAACAGAGCACCAGATCGACAACCGCGCGCACGATCTCCGTTTCCTCCGATTTGCCTCAGGCTGGATAACCATAAGGCAACTGTTTCGCTTGCATATGAGCGAAAGCAAGGCATAGTGTTGCTATGCCTCAGCATGTCACTCTTCTTGGAGACCTCGTCGGGTCGCGACGGGCCGAAGACCGCCAAAGCGTGCACGACGAGGTGACCGGGGCGTTGGCAAAGGTGTCCGCAGACCACCGCGGGTCAACCTTGGCCATCACGGCGGGAGATGAGTTCCAGGGCACCTTCAGCCACCTTGGGGAAGCGATTGCCGCGGCCTTCGCCGTCCGGATGTTGCTGGAGCCGCGCATTGGAGTGCGCTTTGGGATCGGCCGTGGCGAGGTGATCGTGCTGGACGCAGAGGCCGACACCGAGGACGGGCCGGGTTGGTGGGCCGCACGCTCCGCCATTGAGTATGTCGAGGCGAGCGCAGGGCAAACGGGCATGGGCGGCCTGCGGACGGCATACGAAGCTGCCGCCGATGATCCGGTGCAGCCGGCTGTCAATGCCGCCCTGGTGTGTCAGGACCTCGTGCTTGACTCGTTTGACGAGAGGACGTGGACCATTTTGCGCGGAACACACCGGGGTATGACGCAGCAACAGATCGCCGACCAGCTCGGCATCAGTCGCCAGGCCGTGCAACAGCGCCGGGCCAGTAGCGGCATACCCATGGTCCTCGAGGCGGCAGCACACCTAGGCAAGCTCAGATGAGCGTGCTCGCCCTGGCGCTGCTCAGCATCGGTGTGGCCGACCTTGTTGGGCTGCGCTCGTGGGGGCAGCCCGCTCGGGCCGCTGTCGTGTCGTGTGTAGCCGGCCTTATCACGCTGGCGCTTCTCGCACTCCTTGCCGACCTCACCAGCGGTGCTGACCTCTTGCTCCTTCTCGTTGCGGCAGGCACCCTCTGCGGGTGGGTGCTGACCTCGGCGGGTGAGCGTCATCTTCCGGCGGCGTTGTCGTTGTCGATCGCCGCCGCGGGGTTGGCAGTGCTCTTACTCGGCTCCGGGGGTGCCTCGATGGCTGACGGCGCTCTTTCCAGGTGGCTGGGGTGGACGGGCTTGCCAGCCACGGATGTCCCCGCGGGCCCGGACACGGTGCTGCTCGTGGCCGGGTTGTTGTTGGTCCAGGTGGCGACCGCCAACAAGGTTGTTCGGCTGGTCCTCACACAGATCGGCGCCCTCGGACCTAGTGGACTGCCACAGGCATCGGATCGTCTGCGAGGCGGCAGGATTCTGGGGCCGATGGAGCGGCTGATCATCCTGGGACTAGGACTGGCTGGCGAGGTCACGGCCGCGAGTCTGGTGATTGCCGCCAAAGGGCTGATCAGATGGCCCGAGCTGCAACAGAGCGACTTGGCTGAGCCAGACGCGGTTGGCGTCGACGACGTGACGGAGTATTTCTTGGTCGGCAGCATGGTCAGTTGGACGTTTGCGCTGTTGGGTTTGGCCGCCGCCCGCCTGCTCTAGCGGACACATAGCGGCACGATGCGCCAACCAGCAGCCAGCAGCCAGCAGCCAGCAGCCAGCAGCCAGCAGCCAGCAGCCAGGCTAGGCCTCGATGACGATCGGGATGATCATCGGCCGACGGCGTAGTTTGCCGCCGACAAAGGAGCCCACGGTTCGACGGATGACCTGCTGCAGTTGCCGGGTGTCATTGACCCCGTTCTGCCGCGCCTTCTCCAGTGCCTCGTTCAGCTGAGGCACCACCTTGGCGAAGATCTGCTCGTCCTCGGCGAAGCCGCGTGTCTGGATCTCCGGCCCAGCCGCGATTTTTCCGGTCGATGAGTCCCGCACCACAATGATCGTCACGAAGCCCTCGTCGCGCAGAATACGCCGGTCCTTCAGCAGCGTCTCCGTCGTGCCACCCACTGAGGAGCCGTCGACATATACATAGCCGCAGTCCACCGCCCCGACGACGCGAGCGGCCCCGTTGACCAGGTCGACCACGACCCCGTCCTCAGCCAGCACGACACGATCGCGCTTCACTCCGGTGGCGACTGCGAGGTCCGCGTTGGCCTGCAGGTGTCGCCACTCTCCGTGCACCGGCATCACGTTCTTGGGGCGCACGATGTTGTAGCAGTAGAGCAACTCCCCAGCGCTGGCGTGCCCGGACACATGCACCATCGCGTTGCCCTTGTGCACCACGATCGCGCCGAGCCGGGTGAGGCCGTTGATGACCCGGTAGACCGCGTTCTCGTTACCGGGGATCAGCGAAGAAGCCAGCAGCACGGTGTC
The DNA here is from genome assembly GCA_049649785.1 of Ornithinimicrobium sp. GTDB lineage: Bacteria > Actinomycetota > Actinomycetes > Actinomycetales > Dermatophilaceae > Ornithinicoccus. Next base: position 69,566 of record JBARZG010000007.1, read on the forward strand.
ATCGACGCCGACTTCGATCTTGTGATCCCGGTTGGCCATCCGAGACAGGGCCGCCATCGGCTCGCCTTGTGAACCGGTGCAGACCAGGACCTGCTTGTCCTCGGGCAACTGCGCCAACTTGCCTAGGTCGACCAAGACCCCATCGGGCACATTCAGATAGCCCAACTCCGCGGCGATCCCCATATTGCGCAACATGGATCGGCCAACCATGGCGACCTTGCGGCCGGAGTCGTGTGCGGCGTCGAGCACCTGTTGGACGCGGTGAATGTGGGAGGAGAAGCACGCCACGATGATCCGCCGCTGCGCTTGGGCAAACACTCGATCGATAGCGGGAGCAATGTTGCGCTCAGCCGTGGTGAAACCCGGCATTTCCGCATTCGTGGAGTCGACCAAGAACAGGTCGATCCCCTCTTCGCCAAGGCGGGCGAAGGCCCGCAGATCGGTGATCCGACCATCCAGCGGCACCTGGTCCATCTTGAAGTCGCCGGTATGCAGCACGGTGCCGCCAGGTGTACGGATACACACCGCGAGCGCGTCCGGGATCGAGTGGTTCACGGCCACGAACTCACACCCGAACGGGCCGAGTTGTTCCAGATCACCCTCCGTGACCCCGAGCGTGTATGGCTTGATCCGGTGCTCTTTGAGTTTGGCCTCGATCAGCGCCAGGGTCAGCGTGGAGCCGAGCAGGGGGATGTCCGGCTTCATCCGCAGCAGGTAGGGCACGGCACCGATGTGGTCTTCGTGGCCGTGCGTGAGCACGATCGCGACGACATCGTGCATCCGCTTCTCGATGTAGGAGAAGTCGGGCAGGATCAGGTCGACACCGGGGTGGTCATCCTCGGGGAACAGCACCCCGCAGTCCACGATGAGCAACTTGCCGCCATACTCGAAGACCGTCATGTTGCGCCCGATCTCACCCAGACCACCCAGGGCCACGATCCGTACTCCGCCTGTGGCGAGTTTCGGGGGTGCGGACAGTTCGGGGTGCGGGTGGCTCATGGGCTGCACCCTAGCCGCGCCGCCCGCCCGGCATCTAAAACACGCCCCGCGCATCACCGGCTAAGCAGTGTCGGCTGGCGCGCCTACGATGGCAGCCATGCGCGCGTACCTCGATCTTCTGCAGCGCGTCCGGCACGAGGGCGTCGCGAAGTCCGATCGGACGGGGACCGGCACCCTGTCGGTCTTCGGGCACCAGATGCGTTTTGACCTCAGCGACGGATTCCCGATGCTGACCACCAAGAGGTTGCATCTGCGCTCGATCATCGGCGAGTTGCTGTGGTTCTTGCGCGGCGACACCAATACTGCGTGGCTGCACGAGCGACGGATCAGCATTTGGGACGAATGGGCCGACGCCGACGGCAATCTCGGCCCGATCTACGGCCACCAGTGGCGTTCCTGGCCCACCCCTGATGGCGGGGCGATCGACCAGTTGGCTCAGGTCATCGAGGCGCTCGAGACCACCCCGGACTCCCGCCGGCACATCGTCTCGGCGTGGAACGTTGCCGACGTGCCGCAGATGGCGCTGCCCCCGTGCCACACCATGTTTCAGTTCTACGTAGCCCCTGCGGCGCCTGGCGACCCCGACCAGCGCGGACGGCTGTCCTGCCAGCTCTATCAGCGCAGCGCAGACATCTTCCTCGGCGTGCCGTTCAACATCGCCTCCTACGCGCTGCTCACCCACATGGTCGCCCAAGTGACCGATCTGCAGGTCGGCGACTTCGTGCATACCCTCGGCGATGCCCATCTCTATCGCAACCACCTGGAGCAGGCCGACGAGCAACTCACCCGGACACCCGGGCCGCTGCCGACACTGTGGCTGAACCCCGACGTCACGGCGATCGATGAGTTCGACCTACCCGACGTCGAAGTACGGGACTACACCGCGGCCCCCTCGATCAAAGCTCCCATCGCGGTATGAGCGCGGCTCGGTTCAGCGTCGTCCCGTCGGTCTATCTTTTCTTCGTGCGGGAGGATCCCGCAGGTGAGCAGGAGGTGCTGCTGCAGCTGCGCCGTGGCACGCCGTACATGGACGGTTGGTGGGCCTGCGGGGCGGCCGGGCACGTCGAGCGCGGTGAGTCGGTGAGCGCGGCGGCGATCCGTGAGGCACGCGAGGAGTTGGGGGTCGAGGTCGACGCGGCCGACGTGGAGCCGGTGGCCACGGTGCACCGCACCTGTGCACTCGATGACCCGATCGAAGAACGCATCGACCTCTTTTTCGCCGTGCGCCAGTGGCACGGCGAGCCCAGCATCGCCGAGCCGGACAAAGCTGAGCAGCTGAGCTGGTGGCCACTGGCTGATCCGCCACACGATGTGGTCCCGCATGAGGCGCAGGCCTTGGCGGTGTTGCGCTCCGGAGCCCGTCCGGCGGTCATCAGCCGCGGCTTTGAGCAGACGCTGACCCTGGTGGCAGCCGTCGGCCGCAACGGGGTGATCGGCGACGGTGCCGGTATGCCGTGGCATCTGCCCCAGGATCTGCGGCACTTCAAACAGCTCACGACCGGTGGGACGATGGTGATGGGCCGGCGCACCTTTGAGTCCATCGGCACGGCCTTGCCTGGTCGGCGCTCCATCGTGGTGACCCGCGATCCCGCCTGGAGCGCCCAGGGGGTTGTCGTGGCCCACTCGCTGGCCGAGGCGCTGCTGATCGCCGGGGATGTCGAGGTGTTCGTCGCCGGTGGAGGCGACATCTACGCCCAGACGATCAATCTGGCCACCCGCTTGGAAATCACCGAGATCGACCAGGCCCCCGACGCCTCCGTGACGTTCCCCTCGATCGACACCCAGCGTTGGCGCGAGGTCACACGCGAGCCACACGAGGGATATGACTTCGTGACCTGGCGTCGTCGATGACCACCTCTCCTGACCAGCCCGTGAAATGGCGAATCTTCGCGGCGCTGGCGGCCCCCGGAGTGTTGCTGGGCGTCGTCGGGATGACCCACCCGCACCGACTCAGCCCCGACACGGCCGAGCACTGGTTCTGGATGCACCTGGCCGGCGTGTTTGTCTTCCCTTTGGTTGGGCTCGCGCTGGTCTGGTTGGTCCGGGGCCGCAAAGACCTGTTGGCGCTGGGGGTGATCGGCGGAGCTTTCGTCTACGCCACCCTCTACACCGCGCTAGACGTGGTCAGCGGCATCGGCAACGGCTACGTGACCTGGCAACTGGGCGATGACGCCGAGCCCAGGCCCCGGGCCGTGAGCCTGGCCTTTCGGATCGGCACCATGATGGGCGACGTCGGGGCGTGGGCGCTCTTCATCGCCGCCGTCCTCGTCGTGGTCGACGTGTTCCGGCGTCACGGGGCACGTCTGAGCACCGTGGTGCCAGCCGCCCTTCTGCTAGCCGGGTCGTGGTTCTTGCGCTCGGAGCACATCTTCTGGTTCTGGGGCTCGATGAGTTGCCTGGCGATCGGTGTCGGCACCGGTTGGCTCGGCGCCGTCCTCGCCGCAGATCGCCACCGCAGCCCTAGTCGCTAGTGAGGTCAGCCGCCGAGAGCCCGAGACTGGCCACCGTCCGCTTGGCTTCCCCTCTGAAATCGCGATCCAACACCGTGGAGACAATGACAATCATGGAGTCCATCAGCGGCGTGGGCACACCGAGGTGCTTGCCGAGGTCGCTGTAGAACACCAGGCCATAGCCAACGTCTTCGGTGAAGTAGCGGTAGTCCAGTTGCGGCTGCGCCTTGATGCCCTGGAACCCTGGCGCAGTGCTGTACCCCGTGTCATAGGTCTCCACCGTGAAGTAGCCCTGCAGCATGCTGAGCTCTGGATCGGACAGAACCGTGACACCCATCGCCTTGCCCAGCGCGATCCGTTCATCGTCAACACCCTTGATCAACCGGCCCACGGCAGGTGTTACCCCGTCTTCGTAGAAATTGAAGTCGCCGGGTGCATCGATCCGCGCAGCGTTCAGCAGCGTGATCGATGGGTGAATGACGGGGTTCGCGTTCTGTAGGGAGGTCTGCCAGACGCTGCTCGCCGACTCGATCCCGGGGTAGACCTCGTGCAGGATCTGCTGCACCCGATCGGTCTGCTCGGGGTCCGTGGCCGCGACCCATAGCCCGCCGGCGAGTTTGAGGTAGACGTGGATCGTGGCCGGCTCCAGCAACCGGACGGCATACGGCAGCGTGCTGGTCTCGGCGACCACGACGCCCGAGTCGCGCCCGATGATGTTCTCGAACACCATCGCTCCACCTCCTGACGTGGGGCAGACAATGACGATCTGTCCCGAAACCAGGTGCGCTTTGGCGTCCCGCGCCAATGGCTCGGTGCTGTAGGCGGGGCCGACGACGAACACGAGGTCGGCGCCGGAGATCGCGCGGCCGGCATCGTGGCCCGCGTAGCCGATCTCGACCTCACCGTCTAGATCACCGGTGCTGCTCAGCCCTCCCCGCTCGGCGATGTCGCCCACCGCGCCCGGGTAGTCAGGGTTGGAGTAGATTGCGACGTCATGTCCGGCAGCCGCCCAGTCGAACGCCACCCCGCAGCCACCGTTTCCTGCTCCCAGCACAGCTACCTTCATGATTCTAAGTCCTTTCGACGATCAACGACGCGCGATAGTAGATGGCACGCTACCGGGTTTCCGTGCCGATGACACACAGTCACCGGAGGAGACCGTGAAGGCTACCTCGCAAACTGGCGTGTACCTGGCCCGGACGAAAGATCGCCGGAGTTCGATTGCGGATCTCACTAGCCGGCTTGGCGAGCGAGTCGGCATACCCGGGGTGCTGGCCGACCTGAACCGGACCGCCGTTGCCGCTGACCCTCCCGGCTCTGCGGTGAGGTGGGGCTTCACCTGGAACAGCCAGGACAACGACTCCGACCTGTGGTGGCCGCAGGGCATCACGACAAGCGCCGACGCGACGGATGTCGAACGGGTCGAAGACCGCTCCGTGCTGTTGACCAGTTGGTATTGCAAGGGTGGGCCGACCGACCGTCAGGGCAGCCGGATCACCGTGGTGGACCTGGAGACGCTTCGCTATCGCCATGTGCTGATCGTGCAGGCGGTGACGTCGTGGTGGGGTGGCACCAGGTTGAAGCCGCTGCACATTCACGCCGGTGGCCTGGTCTGGGCCGGTGACCACCTCTACCTCGCCGGCACCCGGCGCGGCCTGTTCACCTGTCACGCCGACGACATCATCAAACTGGAGCCCGGCGATCACACCTTCGACTATCGGTATGTTTTGCCGGTGCGTTTCGCCTACCAGGCAGGCACTGAGATGGGACACGAGGCATTGCGCTACTCCTTCCTCTCGCTCCACCGGGGCGCGACGCCGCCCGAGTTGATCGCTGGAGAGTATGGCCGGGACACGATGACCACCCGCGTCGCCCGCTACGAGCTCGACCCGCAGTCGCTGCTCCTCGACGGCGATGACGACGGACGATCCCACCCGGTCTTCCTCGACGACCGCGGAGTGGGCCACATGCAGGGCGCCACCGTTGTCGAGGACCGTTTCTACGTCACCGCGAGTCGCGGCAGGCGCAAGGATGGTCATGTGTATGTCGGTCAGCCCGGCGACCTGGCACGGCACGAGGGCGTGCTGCCACCTGGGCCGGAGGACATCACTTATTGGCCCTCGCGCGACCAACTGTGGTCGCTGTCTGAGTACCCTCAGCGTCGCTTCGTCTTTGCGATGGACCGCTCACAGTTCGACTGACCGGGGCGGATAGGTCCTCCGACGACAACAGCGGCTTAGCGCGATGGCCGGCTGTCGCTGCCGCGGTCACCGTGGCCCTTGGTCGCTAGGGTCATCGACGTGGGCCTGTCCGGAGGGTCGGACACCACCAGCGGACGCGTGACATGCCCCATACAGCGAGCCGCATTTATCGAGATCAGTTCGGGCATGCGGGGTGGACTCTTGTCTGGCTCGCTCGCCACCCGGTTGCCGCACGCAAGCCGTCGATCATCTGTCGAACACGCCCGACGATGGCGGCATGCCCGCCTCACTCGTCGACGACCGACTGTGCTCACCATCCCCGTTGTGGCGCGCTCCGCGTGACCATCGCCGACCGGTCGCAAGTCTCATTGCCCAGTGTCGGTCGAGCCGAGATGCTGTGGAGCGCGTGAGGTTGTCGTTGGGGATGAGGCGTCGTCTTCGCTCATGAGGATGTCTTCGAGGGCCTTGCGGTGAGCAGCATAGGCTCTTCGGCCCTGGTCGGTGAGGGAGAGCATCAGGCGTGAGCTACCTGCCCTGAGAAACTGTTCGTCGGCGAGGTGGCCTACGTCAGTCAGCTGGCTCAGGTGCTTGCTCAAAGCTGACTTGGACAGACCGGTCCGGCTCTGGATCTCTGCGAACTCGATGCCGTCAGCGCGGGAGAGCATCGCGCAGATCCGCAATCTGTGCGGTGCGTGAATGAGCGGGTCGAAGCGCCCCTCACCGACATCACCCACGGCCGT
>JBARZG010000008.1:0-46613 GCA_049649785.1 Ornithinimicrobium sp.
AAGGCCGTGACGGCTGCGATCAACGAACTCTTGAGGACGCTGCGCCCTGATGCTCTCGAGCTGGTCGAGGGTATGGGCGTGCCCGAGGAGTGGCTCAACTCCTCCATGCTGGTCGAACCCCACTGGACCCCCTGAGTCGCACCCCGCGCTCACCCCCCGCTTACCACCGCGCGCTCACCCCCCGCTTACCACCGCGCGCTCACCCCCCACTTACCACCGCGCGCTCACCCCCCACTCACCCCCACTCACCACCGCGCGCTCGCTGGCCGCTTGAGCCTCAACCCGCATACTCGCGTTTGCGCCCCCAGCCGCATACTCACTTGCATCCCACCCAAACCGGCAAAAGTATGCACGGCCTGCGGTTACGCGTGCTGAGCGGCACCTTTGCCGGTTTGGGTGATAACCACCTAAGGCACGTCACTGTGTTTTGCGTCTGACCTAATAAGGCAGGAGCGGGGAAAAATACCCAGCCAGGATCGGGCGTGTCTGACACATCTGGAGGATGGTCATGACGTCTGCTGGTCCGGTGAAGAAGGAAGCGGGACGCAAGCCTCGGCGGGTGCTGCCCCCGAGCGAGAAGTGGGAGTTGTTCACCTCGGTGCTGACCGGGCAGTTCACCCACCGGGAGGCTGCCGCCAAGTGGCGGGTCGATCGGTCCACGGTGACCACGATATGCCGCAGCGCGAAGGAAGGGGCCCTGGCCGCGCTGTCGGCCAAACCGGGACGGCCCGGCAAGAGCGTCGAGCAGGTCGAGCTGGAGGAAGCTCGAGAGCAGCTGGAGCAGTTGCGGGACACGATCACCGCCCAGGCGGTAGAGCTGCACCTGTACCGGGGAAAATCGCGTTGGGACTGACAGTCGGCCCAGTCCCAGTGCGCGTAGACGCATCCGTCAAGGCCGGCCTGTGCGACCTCATCGACCATGCCGTGACCCACGGTTGGTCGGCCCGGGCCGCCTGCCGAGTGCTAGACGTGGACGGCTCCAGGGTCGCCCGATGGTCCGCCCGCCGGGTGGCCGGGGAGGATCTAGCTGACGGGGCCCCGGGCGGGAACCCGGTGCACGGACTGCTGGCCTGGGAAAAGGCCGCGATCCTGGACCTGTACCAGGCCTGGGGCGAGGTCGACCGGTCCCACCGCAAACTGGCCCACCGCGGCTCACGGATCGATCTGGTGCACGTGGCGCCCTCCACGCTGCAACGCGTGCTGCTGGCCGAAAGCCTTGTGCTGCCAGGGAACCCGCCCCGTGAACCGATCCCGCGCAAGGCGTGGCCGGACTGGCTGGAGTGGGCACCACTTCGGGTTTGGGGGTACGACTTCACGCACTTCCCACGAGCCCAGCGGGCCACGGTCGCGATCATCGACATCGTCTCGCGTAAGTGGATCACCACCGTGTGCTCCATCGAGGAGTCCTCGACCCAGGTCGAGCTGGCCTTCACCCGCGCCCTGGAAACCGAAGGGTTGTGGCAGGCCGCCGACGAAGCCGCCACCGACGAACTGGTCAAGGCCCTGGTCGACGGCGAGCAGCAAGTGATCGACAAGGCGATCGATGACGGACACCGTCCGCTGCTGCTGGCGATCAGCGACAACGGCCCACAGATGCGGTCGCACTCCACCAAGGAGTTCCTGGCCGGCGTCGCGATCGCCCGCCAGTTCGGCCGCCCCGGCGTGCCTCAGGACCAAGCCTGGATCGAGACCCTCTTCGGGCACGTCAAGGGCGAGTGGCCGCACCTGGAGCACATCACAAACGGCATCGAGCTCGAGGCCGAACTGACCCTGGTCCAAGAGCACTACAACACCGTGCGGCTCTCGGCCGCGGTCGGGTACGTCACGCCCGACGACGAGCACGAAGGACGCGGCGAGGCCATCCGCCAAGCACGCACCAACGGGCTCACCCGAGCACGCCACAACCGCATCGAGTACCGTCGAACACACAAGGAAACCCAACCATGAACACGTACCGCACCTGGCTGGGTATTTCTAACCGCGAATGCCGTATTAAGTCAGACACACCTCAACTGTGGATAACTCTCCGACCACCATGTTCACAGAGCCATACTGTGCGGGTGCCGGGAGTCGATGCAGCCCTACGGAGACTCGGCGGTGTGTCTACCTGGGCAGAACTGAGCGCTAGCACCTCGCCTGCCGCTGTGCGCCGAGCACTCATCTCTGGAGAAATAGTGAAGGATCGGCGCGACCGTTACGTCGCCTTGTCCACTTCGTCCCACCTTCGACTCGCCCACGAGCTGAGCGCTGTGCTCTCCCACGAGAGCGCCGCCATCCATCACGGGTGGAAGGTTAAGTCGCCACCTGATACGCCGGTGTTAACGGTGCGCCGGAATCGCCGACTCGATAGGGCTGACCAGGCACGGTGCTCGCCGCACTATCGCGACCTCCCACCCGACGGCATACATCGTGGCGTTACGAGACCGTTACAGACCGTACTGGATTGTGCGCGCGACCTGCCGCGGGATCAGGCTCTAGCGGTGGCTGACTCGGCGCTCCAGAGTGGCGAGGTCAGCATCGAGGCAATCCGCGCTCGGACGAAGCTATGGCAAGGGCGAGGGGCAGGCCGGGGACGTTGGGTGGCCGAGCACGCCAGCTATGTGGCGGCGAACCCGATGGAATCGGTGCTGAGGGCAATCGCCGTGGAGATTCCAGGCTTCCAGTTCGTCCCGCAGTTGCGCGTATGGGACCACGGGCTCTACGCCACGGTCGACCTAGGCGACGCCGGCCTGCGAGTGGCACTTGAGGCGGAAGGGTACGCGTTCCATAGCGGCAGGCGGGAGTTTCGACGCGATTGTCGACGGTATGACGAGCTGGTCGCGTGGGGGTGGACCGTCTTCCGCTTCACGTGGGAGCACATCATGCTGGAGCCGGACTTCGTGCGGTGGTGTCTTGTGTCGTGGCTGCGCACGCGGCAGGGCCTCGACATCCCCGGCGCACCGGCGTCCCCACGCCGCCTCGCCTGAGGTTCAAACGTCACCCGCGTGGACCCTCCTGCCAGCTGTGCGGCAAGCTCGACAGGGCAACCGGCAAAAGTATGCGCGACCTGGCTGTTTGCCCGCCAATCATTGCATTTGCCGGTTAGCGTGAAGGGCGTTTGCACGCAGCGAACGCTGTGGGGAGCCGGTGGGTCGCGCGGGAGGGGCGAGGGCACAGGACGGAGGTGATGCAGCACGGGTCACCGGGCAGTGGGCGGTGGGTCAGCGCAGGAGGTTGCGGGCCAACGCCGTGGGGGCGGTAGGGGCCAAGGGTAGGCGGCCGAGCAGCACCGCGTGGATGCTGTGGTAGAGATCGGGGCGACCGGGCCACACGGTTGAGGCCGGTTCATTGTGTGGATCCAGTTCGTGCTGCCACGATCCGTCCTCGCGGATCAGGTATCGCGCCGAGTAGTCCCACCAGGTGCGATACCAGTCCTCGTAGATTTGCTTGCCGGTGGCGGTCGACAGCGCCGCCGCCGCCGAGATGCCCTCGGCCAGCACCCAGTGCATCCGTTGGCGCACGACTGGCTCACCCGCCCAGTCGGTCGTATAGATGAATCCGGCAGCGCCGTCAGCGTTCCAACCGTCGGCGACTGCCCGCGCGAACAGCGCCTCGGCCCCCTCCAGGAATTCCGGCGGAGCCTCATCCGCAAGTGCGGCGCGCGCATGAAGCGCCAACCGAGCCCACTCCAGCCCGTGCCCAACGGTGGCCCCGAACGGCTCGAACGGGTGGTCTGGCTGCTCGCGGTGGTACTCCAGCAAGGGTTGCCATTCGGGATCGAAGTGCTCGGGTATGCGCCAGTCGTGTTCGGCGGCCCAACCCAGCACATTCACGGTGATCCGCACCGCTCGCTTGCGCCACCTATCCTCGTCCGTGGTGTCGGCGGCGGAGAGCAGCGCCTCCACCGAGTGCATATTCGCGTTCACTCCCCGGTATGCGGAGCGCCGCGAGAAGTCGCGGCTGGACGCGTCGGCATGCATGCCGGGAACGCCTTCCCAGAAACGCTCGTCGAGGACGTCTAGTGCCTCCGTCAGCAGGTCACGCGCCCCCGGTACCCCCGCGACGGTAGCGCTGGAGCTGGCGAACACGACGAACGCATGCGTATAGCAGGCCTTCGTCTCGTCCCTAGCGCCCTCGGGCCCTACCGAGGAGAACCAGCCGCCAAACTCAGCGTCTCGCAGCTGCCCCCGCAACCCGTCGAGGGCCGCCTGGGCCAAGGGCAGCGCGCCAGGTAGCCCAGCCAGGTGCCCCAGGCTGTATGCGTGCGCCATCCGCGACGTAACCCAGGTATGCACCGGCTGAGTCGGATCGCGCTGTCCGTTCGAGTCCAGATACGCCGCACCGCCCTCAGGGTGCGGGAAGTTCCTGGCGAAACGTAGTTGGCATCGCATCTGATCGATCAGCCACGCGCGGTGGTCAGGCCGGTCCAGCCACCTAGTGACATCAAGAGGCACACTCATGCCCTTACCCTGCCATCACATGCACATGGCGGCGGCCAGGAACCTCGGTTGTCGGCGGGCCCTATTCCTCGGGCGACGTTGCGCCGTGCATCCAGATCGGCCTCACCGATAGCGCCGCGCGCGGGACAGTACGCGGTGCATGCAGATGGCCCCCGGCGGAGCTTCGCGGGGGGCCATCTCACGGGTGATCTCAACCGTTGTCGCGGGCCTCGCTGATGACCTGGGCCAAGGTATCGGTAATGATCGTCAGTTCTTCCTCGGTGATGGTCAGCGGCGGGGCAAGGCGGATCGTCGATCCGTGAGTGTCCTTGGCTAGCACGCCCTTCTTGGCCAACGACTTGCAGGCCGCCTTGCCGGTCATCACGTCGGGGTCGATGTCGACACCGGCCCACAATCCTCGGACACGCACGGCATTGACGCCGTGACCGATCATCGCCTCTAGTTGGTCGCGGAACACCGGCTCCAAGGCCGCGGCGTGGGCCTGGTGATCCCCGGTGGCGAGCATTTTGACGACCGCGTGGCCGACAGCGGCTGCCAACGGGTTACCACCGAAGGTAGAACCGTGTGTGCCGGGAGTGATGACATCCATCACTTCACGGTCGGCAGCGACGGCCGAGACCGGCACGATGCCACCGCCGAGTGCCTTGCCGAGGGTGTACATGTCCGCTTCGACGTCCTCATATGCACAGGCCAAAGTGGTGCCGGTGCGGCCCAACCCTGACTGGATCTCATCGGCGATCATCAACACATTGCGGTCGGTGCAGAGCTCGCGCAGGCCGGGCAAGAAGCCTTCCTTGGGGATCTGCACGCCTTGCTCGCCTTGGATCGGCTCGACCAGTACGGCGACGGTGTTGTCGTCGATGGCTGCCTCGATGGCGGCCAGGTCTCCGTAGGGCACAGTCTCGAAGCCGGGGGTGTAGGGACCGTAGTGGTCGTGCGCCTCCGGGTCGTCGGAGAAGCTGACGATGGTCGTGGTACGGCCGTGGAAGTTGCCCTCCATGACAATGATCTTGGCCGCACCCGGCGTCACGCCCTTGACGGTGTAGCCCCACTTACGTGCGATCTTCAGGGCGGTCTCGACGGCCTCGGCGCCGGTGTTCATCGGCAGAATGGTCTCTTTGCCGACCAACTCTGCCAGATCACGACAGAACGGCCCCAACTGGTCGTTGTGGAACGCGCGGCTTGTCAGCGTCGAGCGGTCGAGCTGATCCTTGGCAGCGGCCACCAGGTCAGGGTGGCGGTGACCGAAGTTCAACGCTGAGTATCCGGACAGTGCATCGAGATATCGGGTGCCCTCGACATCGGTGACCCAAATGCCGTCGGCTTGGCTGACCACTACCGGCAGCGGGTTGTAGTTGTGCGCAGCGACCTGATCCTCAAGGTCGATAAACGTCTGATTGTCGAGCGCCTGAGGCGCAGCAGTTGCGGGGGCAGTCATGTCCTCAGCGTAGAGGACATCGGCGCCAGACTGGGTGGTTGCCATGAGGTTCCTTCATTTAGCAAACAGTATATATGCAGCCTACTGCGAATTTATGCACTCGACGAGGCCGATCTAGAGGGCTCGCGACGTGGGTGCGATTCGGCACGTCAAGCTGTCCGCGGCGGCGGCCAGGGTCGCTGACCACCTGCACCCGAACGTGCCTGGTCAGCAGTCACAACCGAATACCGGGCTCCCACACTTTCGCGCCGATCCCATAGGTCGGTGGTCCGCTGAAGGAGATGGTGCACGGCCGGGCGGACGCCGAGCTGTGGCGGCGTCAACTGGAATCGCGGCGGGATCGGTGCCGGCCGCCGCGTTAGGGCTCGAATCGCGTCAGGCTCAGCCGGTGCGCGCGGTCGTGCCCGCTGAGCAGGCCGACCGTCATGACGACGCCGTTGACCGTCGCTTCTGACCCGCTGCTGGCGACGCCGCCGGGAAGGGGCTGGAATTCCTCCAGAGCCAACCCGGCCCGAAGCGCCCCGACATCGATTTCGCGGTCTCGCAACTCGATGACCAGGACGGCCACGGACGCGGACGTCCAGTCGTCGACCACGAGTCGCGCAAGCGGGCCGTCCGGGATGTCTACGACCCAACCACCGGACTCCACCGCGCTGACGTCCCCGTCGAGGCGACCGGCCAGGTCGATCGCGCTCCGGCTGCGTGCGAAACTTTCAATGAGCCCTTCGACTGCGTTCACTACTCGGTCGACCGGAGTCATCGACGGACCTTGATCTCGAATGCAGCGAGCCGGTCTTCGACCCTTTTCAGTCTACGCATCGAGGCCAGCATCTCGTCCCGAGCCCGTGCGAGCCGTTGAGTGGCGCGCTCGCCACCCGGGGCCCGAGCCAGCTCGGCCCAGTCCTCGAAGGTCTGTATCCGCCGTTCCACAACCGCGTTGGCTTTGCGATATGACCGGATCAGACCATCGCGCTTGCGCACGAGGGCCTTACTCAGCGCCTGACCCGTGGCGGCCCCGTACGCATGCGCATCGACCTCCTCGGGCAACCGGCGATAGGCGCGGTCGGCCTTCCGGAGTTGCTCTCGCGCCTCGGCGATGCCGAGGCGCGCTCTCTGCACGTCTCGGGGAGAGGACGAAGCATCCCCCTCGACGGCGTGGAGGTTCTCGGTGAAGACCCGTACCCCCTCCACCGCGAGATAGAGCTCGTCGTAGACCTTCTTGCGCTCCGCCGCCCCGTCACCGAAGACGCTCCGGTGGAAGCTGACCGCATCGTCGTGCGCGGCGCTGCCCGGCAACAGCGGCTCCATGTCCTGGCTCTTGCGGACGTACTCGCGCACGTCGGGACGAAGCGCAGCCATCGCCTTGTCGTCACCGGAGACCCGTGCCGCCCGCAGCCACTGCATCGCGTGACGCGCCTCGTGGGCGAACAGCGAGGCCACCTCGGCGAACTCGGCCGGGGTCGCAGCGTCCTTGAGGTATCTGCGGTGAACGACGATCTTCCAGCTGCGGGAGTCCATCTGACCGCTCGCGTTGCCCGACAGGTCCGTGGCAGTCAGCTCGACACCGATGGGCGGATAACCACCTCGCTCCAGCGCCCCGTTCGCCACCGCAACGAGGAACCGGGCTCGTCCCTCGGGGCCCATCTCACCCCACATCTGGTACACCTCGACGAACTGGTTGGACATGTGCCTCACGTCGCTGTCCATCCGAGCCGCGATCGCCTGCTCGGTGCCGCCGTCTGTCGCCGGCCGGACCTCCAGCGACATGCCAGCCGCACGCCAGGCGGGATCTCTGAGCCCGAGCAGCTCCTCTGCCTGGCTCTGGCGGAGGGCGGCGTCATCACCCTCGAACACGACGCGGATCTCATCTGTCGCCGACCGCTCGACCCGCCCGCCGAAGTCGTCTGCGATCTCCTCGGCCATCGCCCGGCGATGAGCTTCGAAGCGGTGCAATACGGCCCGCCGCTCAGCGGCCGACAGCCCGGCACCAAGCCCCTGACCCCGCGTCAAGTCGGCGTGGATCTCCCGCCAACCGCCGCGGCGCTCGAGCATGGAGCGGATCGAGGTGTCGTGGAGCGAGCTCGCCGGCCCCTCGGCGTCCGCCGGCACGACAGGTTCGGCACCCGGGATCTGTATGGGCGCCGACCGGCCGGCGCGCCACGCAGCAAACTCCGACGCAACGCGAGCAGACACGCCATACGTACCGAGGTTGACGAGGCTGTCCCGCACGGCGCCTTCAACGATCATGTCGGCGAAATCCTCAGGAGAGGAGGGGAGGGCCGTCCCCTTGATGATCGCGTCAAGGACAGCGTTGGTCGAGGTCGTGATGGGGCTCGCCGCCGTCGCGGCGATCATGTTCGCGAGGAACTGCTTGCCCCCGGCCGAGAGACCCTGCATCGCGTCGATCCGCAGGTGGATGACCTGCTCGAAGCGACCCTGGATCTTGCCACCGACGAGGCTCATCACGATAGCGATGCCCGCATCGTCAACTGCGCTCTGGACATTCACACGATTATGAGTCCCGAAGGCCACACCCGAGGCCTGCTGGGCGAGGTTCTGCGTTGCTGCGTATCCCCCGGTGATGAGTGCCGAGGCTGTCAGACCCAGACCGCCGGAGGCGATACCGGCTGCGATGGACCCGAGCCACTTGGCGCCCTCGAGGACGGTAACCGTCCTCGACACGCCACTCATGACCTCGCCGTAGTAGTTGGCGAACCGCTCAGCGATGTCGTTGGTGCCGTCGACAGCCCGTGCGAGGACCGGCATGGCGATGACGAGCCGGCGCTCCTTGACGAGTTGCTTCGCACGCTCGGTCGCCATAATCGGCATGTCCCAGCCTCGGATCGACGGGTAATCGTAGCCCCCTCGACCGAGGAGCTCCCCGATGTGGCGGACGACCGGCTGATCCTCGTTCGCCTCGCTTAATGTCGAATGCTGCGCTCGAGCCGCGCGCTGGGCGTTCTCCAGCTCCTCGATCTCGGCCAGTAGCTCGGCCAGCTGCGGTCGCTCGGTGACGTGCGTCTTGTACTCCTCGGCGAACTCGGCCTGCAGGTCCTCCACCGTGATCACGCCCTTGTGGTTGTGCACGATCGGGAGCGGGTTAGAGGAGTACTTGAAGATGAGCAGCCGATCGGACAGCGCCGAGGGAAGCGTCGGCTTGAGGTCTAGTTCCACCGCCCGCCCCGCCAACTGCTCCGCTGCCCACTGGCGGAACCCCATCTCGGCGGTGACGTCCTGATCGGGTGGGCGCTGGACCGCAGGCGCCAACATGTCAGAGGCCTTAATCGTCAACGTCCCGGCGAGGCGAGTCGCGGGCCGATCGCGCTCGAGCCGGTCCTGCTCATCGCGCATGTCCGACGCGATGACAATCTTTCGCCCGCCCCCAGCATCGACGCCGTGCCGCGCGACGAGGGCATCCCGGTATTGATCGTGAACTTCCCTCCGAGCCCGATAGTCGACGAAATCCTGCCATTGATCGAGCTGGGCGTCGTTCAGCGCGACCAAGAGCCCGGGAAAGGAGCCCCGGAGAGCGGCGCGCACCGACGGGCCCTGCTTCGGCATGCGAGGCAGACCGAGTCCTGCCATCCAGGGACGGCGACGAATACGACCCATATCCGTGACGGGATCTCTATGTCGCGATACGGCCATTGTGACCGCAGCGTTGCCGGCCGTGCGTTGGAGCGCGAGCAGCGGAGGCATCGGCCGCTCGTCTCGACGACGCACCAGTGGCGCGGGAGCGGCGTCACGTGACCGGGCGGTCCCAGTTCTCTGCGACCCCATCCGATCATCGTACGGTCAATCGGGGCCCGATCAAGGTGCCCGACCAGACCCACCTAGAATGCTCGTGGAGTGGGTGCGTGCCTGACGGCACCGCGGCACTCACTCAGGTGCCGTCGGGCAGCAGCAGCGGTGGCCTTCGACCTGCGTCCACGCCTGCGCTGGGTGCTGACGGATACTGGGGCTCATGGCCGAGCCCACCGAAGACGCCATCGCGGCGCAGGCACCTGCCGCAGAAGAGACTCCTCGAGCCCACTTGCGGGAGATGTGGCCGTATCTGCGAGAACACCGTACGTCGCTGATCTGGGTGGCGATCACGTCTCTGTTCGCCACGGCCTTCGCGGTCATCCAGCCGCTGATGTTGCAGCAACTGATCAATTCGGTCGGGGCCGGAGAGGCCGTTGCGTCTCTGGTCGGCTTGCTGATCGCGGTGACCCTCGCGGAGGCGCTATTCAGCGGCGTGCAGACCTACCTCCTGCAGAGCACCGCTGAGCGGGTGGTCCTGGGGGTGCGGCGAAGTGTCGTCCGGGCCCTGCTGTCGCTGCCGGTCAAAGTCTTCGACTCGCGTCGGGTAGGCGACTTGATGTCTCGGGTGGGTGCCGACACCACGCTGCTGCGCAGTGTGGTGACCTCCGGGGTGTTCGAGATCATCTCCTCGACGCTGATGTTCGTTGCCGCTGTCGTGTTGATGATCATCATCGACCCGTTGTTGTTCGCGCTCACCCTGGGCACGGTGCTGATCGGGGTCAGCGCTGCCTTCATTCTGGGCCGTCGGGTGCGGGTTGCCAGCAAGGATGCTCAAGAAGCTGTCGGGGCGATGTCCTCTTCGGTCGAGCGTGCCCTGACCGGTATCCGCACCATCAAGGCCGCGGTCGCCGAGGACCGTGAAGCCGAACTGATCGACAAGGACGCCCGCTCCGCATACCGCGCTGGGGTCCGACTGGCCGTCCTCTCGGCGATCATCAACCCGCTGATGTCGATCTGCCTGCAGGCGGCTTTCCTGGTGGTCCTCGCGGTCGGTGGTGTGCGAGTGGCCAACGGGTCGATGCCGCTGGGCGATCTGATGGCCTTCATCCTGTATCTGTTTTTGTTGGTCCTGCCGATCGGGCAAGCGGTGGGTGCGTTCGTTCAGATCCAGTTGGGACTGGCGGCCCTGGACCGCATCCAGGACGTCGTCCGCCTGGACGCCGAAGACGCCGACGAAGCGGGCCTGGACCACGGGGGTAGGACCTCGGCCACCGCTTTCGAGGAGAGTCCGCGCAAGCCTGCGATTGAGTTCCTCAACGTCTCCTTCTCTTACCCCGCCCCGGCACCGTCAGATGGAGTCGAGGCGGAGCAGACCTCCTCTACGAAGCCCGGGGTGGTGCTGCAAGGCGTGTCGTTCGCCATCCCGGCCGGCAGCCGAACCGCCCTCGTCGGACCGTCCGGATCGGGCAAATCAACGACTCTGGCGCTGATCGAGCGGTTCTACGAACCGACATCTGGATCCATCCAACTCGGGGGTATGCCGCTCGCCCGCACCCTACGCACCAGCGTGCGTCGCCAGGTTGCGTTGATCGAGCAGGATGCGCCCGTGCTCAGCGGCACGTTGGCCGACAACCTGCGCTTGGTCGACCCTGACGCCGACGACGCCGAGTTGGTCGCCGCGCTGCACGCTGTCGATCTTGCCGATCTCCTGGGTCGGGAGGGCGATGGTCTGCATCTCGATCTGGGCGAACACGGCACCAAACTGTCCGGCGGTCAACGGCAACGGCTGGCCTGGGCCCGCACGCTGCTCGGCAAGCGACCGGTCGTGTTGATGGACGAGCCTACGTCCTCGGTGGACTCTCGCACCGAGCATCGGCTGCAGCAAACCCTCGACGACGTGGCACAAGGCAGCACCCTGCTCGTGGTGGCTCACCGCCTCTCGACGGTGTTGGACTTCGATCAGATCGTAGTCCTGGAGGCTGGTCGGGTGGTGGCGGTCGGCACCCATGACGAGCTATCGCTCAGGGACGGTGTGTATCGGGACATGGCGGGACGCCAAGGACTGATCGAGGGTGTGTCCGTGTCGGATTCGACTGAACGACAGGAGCAGACCGCGCCATAGAGCCGACATATCCGAGATGCTCAGCCCCTGCCCAGACCAGCACCGAGCGCGACTCAGCCCCGACCACGGGAGACGGGGCTGAGATCAAGAGCGCGGTGGCAGGTGCAGGATTCGAACCTGCGTAGGCGTACGCCGGCGGATTTACAGTCCGCTTCCATTGGCCACTCGGACAACCTGCCGCGATAGAACGGGTGAAAGGATAACAGTCACCCTCGGGCCCAAAGCCAATCCGCGGCGGCCCCCGCACACTAGGAGATGCAGATGGCCGATTCATCCTTCGATGTTGTCAGCAAGGTCGACAAGCAAGAACTGGCCAACGCGGTCAACCAGGCGGCCAAGGAGATTGGCCAACGCTATGACTTCCGCGGCGTCGGCGCTGAGGTTGACCTGGCCGGAGAAGCCATCCACCTCAAGGCCAGCACCAGCGAGCGCTGCCTGGCCGTCCTCGACGTCCTGCAGACCAAGATGGTCAGGCGTGGCGTCTCGCTCAAGGCATTGGAGCTCTCCGACGACGGAGAGCCGAGAGTCTCCGGCAAGGAGTACCGCTTGGACGCCGGGCTCAAAGACGGCATCACCTCCGAGCAGGCGAAGAAGGTAACCAAGATGATCCGAGACGACGGCCCTAGGTCGGTCAAGACGCAGATCCAGGGCGATGAGGTGCGGGTGACCTCAAAGTCTCGGGACGACCTGCAGGCCGTTCAGCAGATGCTCCGCGAGGCCGAACTCGACTTCGCCGTCCAGTTCACCAATCGGCGATAGCACAGAGGTCAGCTTCATCGCCGACGGCACCGGTTTCCGCTGTCGGCGTGTCCCGCTGCCGCTCTCGATCCGGCTGGCGGTCCCCCTCCTGCTCCCCTTGCAAACATCCTCGGGGATACTCGAGGATCCCGCGCACTGATCGCTCACCCCAGGAGACACCATGTCCACTGACCTGAAGATCGCCGTCATCATCGCTTCCAGTAGGCCGCAACGTGTCGGGCCTACCGTCGCGCACTGGTTCTACGATCACACCGGGGCGCGCACCGGTGCCACCTACGATCTGATCGACCTCGCTGAGCAAGATCTGCCCAACCTGGACGAGGGCGCTCCGGCCGCGGCCCAGAAGTACACCCAGGACCACACCAAGACCTGGTCGGCCAAGATCGCGAGCTATGACGGGTTCGTCTTCGTCACGCCCGAGTACAACCGGGGAATGCCCGGCCAACTCAAGAACGCGCTCGACTTCCTGTATGCCGAGTGGAATGACAAGGTGGCCGGCATCGTGTGCTACGGCAGTTCAGGGGGCCTGCGAGCGGCCGAAGCCCTCAAACAAGTCCTCGGCGAACTGCAGATTGCCACCGTCCGGGCTCAAGTCTCGGTGTCCATCTTCGATGACATGGAGAACTTCGCCGAGATGACGCCCCGGCCGTTCCAGGCCGGCAACATCGCCACCATGCTCGACCAACTCGAACGCTGGGCCGGGGCCTTCAAGCCGCTGCGTTCCTAATTCGTCAGGTCTCCCATTCGTCAGCGTGAGGGGTCGCCTCGGCGTCAGCCAGCCTGCGGTTGCGGGCCAGCCTGCGGTTGCGGGCCAGAGCCGACTTGCTCGAATACATCGAGCGCTGCCCGGTCCGCAGCCATCCGGCCGGAGACCCAACCCTCCAGATCTCGCGGCTGACTAGCCCGCTGGCGCCGCAGCCGGGGGAACATGTCAGTGACCGCATCATCGACGGCAGATGACCGCTGCGCCAGCACCCTGACGAGTTCGCCACCGGGGTGGCGACCCGCTCCGAGGCGGTTGACATCATGCCGAACTGCTCCCGCATGATGAGCCCCCTCCGCGGCCCCGCGCTGAGCATCTGCATACTCCGCTGCCGCCGCAGTCTCGGCGTGGGTGACCTCCAGTAACCGTTCGCCGATGCGATGGGCGTACGAGCTCAGGAACGAACTGCGGAAGGAGCGAGTCCGCGAACCGCCCGTGTGCGTGCGGCGTGATCCCTCACGCTGTAGAGCCTGCGTCGATTGAACGAGCAACGACGTAAACAAGGTCTCCACGATTGACAGGTCGGCTTCGAAGCCCAGCACCGTCAGAAACCCAAACTCACGCGACCACACCGTGCGGCACCGATTAGCATCGGCAACGACGGTGAGCAACATCGCCTTGGGGCTTTCGTAGGGCCTATCAATGCCAAACCGGCGGGCCTGCGGGCCAGATTGCCGATCGGTCCTCGTCTCCAACATGGCCACGTCAATGCTGTGCCGCGCCATCAAGGCTTGCGCGCCGGCGGTGAACGTCTCGGCCTCGGCCTCGAAGGTCGTCGACTCTGCTTTGGCCAGCAGTTGACGAACCTTCGCCAAGAAGCGTTCGTCGACCTCGCCCTGCTGAGCCGAAATGGTGCGCTGGGGAGTCGCCTCACCAGGCACAGGACCAAGCACCTGCAGTGGCGGCAGCGCTGCCAGCACAGACAGCACCCGAGCGCTGTGCCCATACACGCCGCCCCAGCCCGCCGGGGTGCTGGCGGCCCGAGCCCGCAGCGGGTCTGAATCTTTGCCCCACCATTGACGCGCGTCCGCCTCGTGCAATTGGGTGAACCAGCGCCGGTCGACGGTCGCTTCGGCATACCGGCCCAGGTCGCAGACGATGGCATCGCTCAGCAGTCCGGCTTCGGCGTTCACGAGGCCCCGGCCGGCGAGACGCAACAAGTCGGCCGGCTGCCAACCGTGCTTCCATGCCCAGGTCAGCCGCTCGTGGAAGTGCTCGAAGAACACACGCGTAAGGTGCTGAGTGCGTGCCGGAGTGGAGTCGAACGCGGCTAGCCAACCGCGCGCAGCCTCGATCTCGTCGGCATGCCCGCCACGGACCGCGCCGAGCAACTCAGCGACGAGCCGAGCTGCCTCGTCGCGATCACTCGGCGGCCGGGACGCATCCCGATCAGCCGTCCGGCGGGATTCGCCGGAGCCGAAAAATGCCTCGCCCGACGCACGCGCGCGTGAAGTGCGTTCCTTGGCTTTGGCACGTCGACGCTGGTTGTTTCGTCCCATGATGCTCCCGTCGGGTCGGTGTGCACTGACCCTGCCAGAGCCCGGTGACAGACCCGCCCGTTGTCCACAGGCCGGCTGTCAGCGGTCAGCGGCCACCGGTCAGCGGTCAGCGGTCACCGGTCACCGGTCAGCGGTCAGTGGAACTGATTCATGTCGTACACGGCGACGATGGTCGCCATCAGACCAAGGCGAATCAGCCAATGCCCGCTCATGTGTGACTCAGTAGCGCTGGGGCCCGCCCGCCATCGACTCCAGTCGAGCAATCCGGTCGGCCATCGGCGGGTGGGTAGCAAACAGACTCTTCACGTCACCCGCCTTGAACGGGTTGGCGATCATCATGTGTGCCGCGTTTTGTAGTTTCGGCTCAGGGGCCAGTGGAGCAGCAGCGGTGCCGTGTTCGAGCTTGGCCAATGCGGAGGCGAGCGCCAGCGGGTCCCCGGTGAGCGCCGCACCGTCCTCATCGGCGTCGTATTCGCGGGTCCGGCTGATCGCCAACTGGATGACCGTGGCCGCAAACGGTGCCAACAAGGCCATCGCAATCAGCGCGATCGGGTTGCCACCGCCTTCGCGATTGCCGCCGAAGATCGAAGAGAACATAGCCATCTGTGCCACCGACGTGATCACACCGGCAATGGCCGCGGCCACGGACGAGGTCAGGATGTCCCGATTATAGACGTGCATCAACTCATGGCCAAGCACGCCGCGCAGTTCGCGTTCGTTCAGCAGGTGCAGGATGCCTTCGGTGCAGCACACGGCCGAGTTCGCCGGGTTGCGCCCGGTGGCGAACGCGTTGGGCGCGGCAGTGGGACTGACATACAGCCGGGGCATCGGTTGATTCGCCTTCGCGGAGAGCTCCTCGACGATGCGGTACATCTGTGGCTGCTGCTCGGCGGTGACCGGGTAGGCCCGCATGGCCTTGATCGCCAGCTTGTCGGAGTTCCAATAGCCGTAGGCGGTCATCACCACACCGATGAGCGCGAAAAGCCAGATAAACCGGCCGTTACCGATAAGCGCACCCATGGTCAGCAGGACCGCGAAGATGCCACCGAACAGGAACGCGGTCTTCAGACCGTTGTAATGACGATGCATATTGGGGAAACGTGCTGCCCGCCTGCGGTGTTCCGCCCTGACGCTGTGAGGATTCTGTACGCCGAAGAGGCGGGTGATGCGGCGCGAGACCCAGCTCAGCACCACCCGACCCAGGTCACGCTCGGGGCATCGGAGCCACGT
This sequence comes from Ornithinimicrobium sp., assembly GCA_049649785.1. Taxonomy (GTDB): domain Bacteria; phylum Actinomycetota; class Actinomycetes; order Actinomycetales; family Dermatophilaceae; genus Ornithinicoccus. Next base: position 15,995 of record JBARZG010000008.1, read on the forward strand.
CCGAGGCTTGACGTCAGAGCGACGTCCGGGGCCTAGCGTCAGAGCCACGTCCGGGGCCTAGCGTCAGAGCCACTTCAGAGGCGTGACGTCAGAGCCACCTCAGAGGCGTGACTTCAGAGCCACCTCAGAGGCGTGACTTCAGAGCCAAGTCAGAGGCGTGAGGTCAGAGCCACGTCAGCGGTTGGCCTCTGACCACGAGGAGGACTACGGCCAGACCCACCGTCCAGAGCCGCTGGAGTGCGTACATCGCCGACCAATCTGCCACGACGGCTTTGCGGGTCAGGCTGACGATGAGGTCACCCACGACGTAGACCACCAACAAAATCAAGGAAGTCCAGGCCACCACGATGGCCACGTCGGTAGCTCCCGCGGTGAGCAAGATTCCGAGCAGGATGAGTGCGGCCGCCGACTCGGCGATTTCCCCGGCGGCAATAAAGAGCCAGGCCGGACCACGTCCGGCCCGGTGCGCTTGGTAAGCCTCGGCATACCCGGGGACTGAGGGTGAGAGCCAGTGTTCGCCAACGCGTAGCGCAACGTGCGGCGGGTTGTTCATCTTGACCTGGATGCTGTCGGCGGGAACCCCAAAGGCTCGGCCTGCCGCCCAGTGGCCGTATTCGTGGATCACAATCAGCCCCCACGCGAAACCTAGGCCCGCGAGGACATCCAGCAGCACCCCCAACCAGTTCACGAGTCCATTCTCGTTTTCCGGGGGTCGCTGAGCAACGGCGTACTCGCCCAGTCTGGTGCGCGGTTGTCGATCTCGTGCGCTGTTGCAGCGCAGCACCAGATCCAGAACCGCGCACCAGATGGAAACCTGCCTAGAGGCCGCACTGTGACCTCCCCCGAGTCGCTGGCCACAATGCCGCATGCGAGGGTAAGGGATGACCTCGAACGCCCACTCAAACACTTCTGACTCCCAGCCCGACGCCGTCGTAGCCCGCGAGGAGGCCACCGGGGCCGAAGTAGGGGCAACCGGCGCAGACGTAGTGGCAACCGGGGCAGACGTGGTGGTGACCGGGGCCAACGGCTTGGTCGGCTCCGCAGTATGCCGAGCGCTCGCCCAGCGCGGAGCCAGCGTGCGCGCCGTGGTCCGGCGGGGAGGTACCGCGCCCACTGTCGAGGGAGTGAGCGAATACGTCGGTGATTTCATCGACGCCGACTTCGCTGCCTCGGTGGTCGACGGGGCGAGCGCGGTCGTAACCACGGTCCACCCGATGGGATCACCGCGCGAACATCAGGAGCAGGTGGCGGTCGAGGGCACCCCGGTCATCGCTCAGGCCGCCCGTGAGGCGGGGGCGAAGCGGTTCGTGCACATCTCCACGGCCGCGGTGTACGACCGCTCCCCCGGCGCGGGGGACATCGACGAGTCATCTGCTCTCGTTGCCGACGACGCAGGCGACTATGCAGTGACCAAACGCGACACCGACGCGGCGTTGGCGGGCATTTCTGGGTTGACCTGCGTGCTGTTGCGGCCACCAGTGATATTCGGCGGTGGCGAGACGTCGATCTGGAACACGCTCCAGCCGGCAAACATGCGGGACAACGAGGCAGCGCGGCATACCGTGCCAGACAAGAGTTTTGCGTGGGTCCACGTGGACGATCTCGCGGCCTTCGCCGCCGACGTCGCATCGGGGCGTATCGCGTCATCAGACGATGCCGACAAAGGCCCAGTCCCGCAGCGGTGCACTCCGGTCAATGTCGCCGCCGGGCCAGCCACCGCACGCGACTACTTCGGTGCTGTCTGCGAAGCAGTCGGTGTCGACCCGGTCTGGGAGGACGGCGACGCATGGACCGGCCAGATCCTGGCCGACCGGGCACACAGGTGGGGATGGAGGCCAACCGTCGATCTCACGACGGCTCTCGCCGAGATCGATGAAGGCCTTCGGGGCTAGATCAGACTGCTGGGCCGGTGACTCAGCGCCTTCGTCTCTCAGGTGCCATGGGCATTTTGTGCTGGCTGGCGTAGTTTCGGCGGTCGGGGTGCTATGGCGTGCGCTCGGTTGTCGACCTTGTGCGCTCCTGCAACGCAACACCAGGTCGACCACCGGTCACCAGAACGGGTGAGCCGGGCCGCCGCGCCGCCAACAGTCAAGGCGGCGGGAAGTCCGGGAGTCGGCGACAAACTGGACCAGACGTGTTCAGAAGAGGCCGATCGGGACGATGCTCGTCCAGACCAGCGCCGCCGTGAGTATGCCGACGAGGCTCCACTCCACCGGAGTCACCGCGGCTGAGCTGCGCCCCAAGTCCCGGTGTGATGTGGCTTGAGCGGCCTCGGCCTCAGTCAGGGCGTCCTGACGCACCGGCCGCCTCGCCAACACCATGAGCCAGCGCAGGTATACCGCGATCCCCAGGGCGACGTTGAATGCCGCAATCACCGCGAGCCACCACACACCGTCACCGGCCACGGGCCGGATCACGACGACCTTGGCTACCAAGCCGACCACGGCCGGTGGCAGTCCGGCCAGGGTCAGCAGCGCAAAACCCAGCGGCAGCCCCATCAGCGGCCGAGTGTGCAGCACGTCTTGGTGGTCCGCGAGTGCCAACCCCCGGCTCCGACTCAGCGCGATCACGACAACGAAGGCAAGGAGGGTCGCCACCGCATACACCGCGAGGTAACTGCCGGAGGCGCGGGTGGCTCGGGTGGACAGCGTGGCTAGCGGCAACACCACCCACCCGGCCTGCGCGACTGTTGACCAGGCGAGCAAGCCGATGAGGTTGTCTTGGCGCAGGGCCACGGCGTTTCCGAAGGTCATGCTCGCCGCCGCCAAGACGGCCACAGCGAGCAGGCTGGTGTCGCTGGCCCCGGACAACGCACCTACAATCACGATGACGCCTCCGAGCGCCGCCACTTTGGAAGTCGTCGCCAGATAGACCGTCACCGGCAATGACGCACCCCGGTAGGTCAGCGGTGTCCAGGCGTGGAACGGCACCGCGGACAACTTGAACGCCATGCCGGACAGGGCGAACACCGCGGCCAGGCTCAGGACGGCCAACCGCTGCGGATCATCGGCCGCCGACCGGGTCGCGGCCGCCGATAACACGGCGGTTCCGGTAGCGCTGACCCACAACGCCGCGCCCACGGCCAACAGGGCGAAGGACACCAACGAGGTGGTGAGCAAGGCAACTGCCCCGTCGATGGCCTGCCCTACCCGGGACGCGCGATGCTCCAAAGCCACCAGCGCCACCGAGGGCAGCGTCGCCAGTTCGATCGCTACCAACAGCGAAGCCAAGTCTTGGGCCGCCGGGACGGCCACCACGCCCGCCGTCGCCCCGAGCAACAGCGCTGACAACACAGCGGTCCGTCCACCTCCGCCGATCGACCAGTCTGACCACGCCAGCAACACCACGACCAGTGCACTGACCAGGGCCAACAGTTGCAGACCGGAGGTGAGCGAGCCTGCGCGATACAGGCACTGCCCGGTGTCGAGGCACAGGCCGGTCAGCGCGTCACCGGCGCCGAGCCGGAGCCCGGGCACCGTGCCAACGGCGCCGATGACCAACCCCGACACCACGACCCACAGCTGAGTCGCCCGAGCTGGTGGCCACGCGATGTCGAGCACCACGACCAGCACTGCCGCTGCCGTGGGGGCTAGCACCGGCCACAGCGCCATGAAGTTCAGCTCCATGTTCATTGCGCCCCACCCACGCTTGCCAGCAGCACAGCCACGGCGGGTCCGGTGATGTCCAACAGTGCTAGTGGGTACACGCCGAGTCCCACGATGACAGCCACCAACACGGCAATCGCCACCCGCTCGACCGGGGCGGCGTCGGCGATCACCGGCCGGGTGCGCTCACCGGCCCAGACCATCCGCAGCACCCGCACGCTGTAGGCCGCGGCCACCGCAGCGCCGAGAGCCGCCATCACAGCGAACAGCGTGAACCAGCCGTCGTTCCGGGTGTCGGCAGGCACCCAGGCCGCGTAGATCGCCCCGATCTCACCCCAAAAGCCAGCGAGCCCCGGCAGGCCAAGCGAAGCAGCCATGCCGACGACGAGGCCGAAGCCGAGCCGTGGCGCCACCTCACGGACGGCGGCCCGTGCCACGCCCAGGTCGGCCGATCCCCAACGGTGCTTCAAACCACCGACCACCACGAACAGCAGGGCGGAGATGATGCCGTGCGCGATGTTCCCGAACAGCGCTGCCTGCATACCGGTCTCGGTGCCCGCCGCCAGGCCCAACGCCACGAACCCCAGGTGAGCAATCGAGGACCAGGCAATCAGCCGTTTAAGGTCCGACTCGACCAACGCTGCCAGCGAGGCCCAGATGATCCCGATCGCGGCACAGCCGGCGAGCACTGGGGCGACGTCGTCGAATCCTTCGGGCACCGCGGGGATGACGAGCCGGACAAGGCCGTAGGTGCCCATTTTGAGCAGTACCGCCGCCAACAACACCGACCCCGCGGTCGGTGCGGTGGCGTGAACCCAGGGCAGCCAGGTGTGCAATGGCCAGATCGGCACCTTCAACCCCAGCCCGATGACGAGCAGAATGGCGGCTGCCAGTTGTGTCTGGCCGGACAACGCCGCACCGCCCTGGTCGGCCCAGACGTCGACGTCGGTGCTGCCGGTTGCCGTCGCGATCACCAAGATCCCGATCAGCATCAGCATCGACCCGATGGCAGTCACGCTCAGGAAACGCACGGCGGCGCCGTCTCGCTTGGCCACTTCAGCGGCGTCACCGTGTCGGGCGATCAACACCCACATGGGCACCAGGACCGCCTCGAACCCGAGGAAGAACACGATGGCGTCCCGCGCCAGGAAGGTCAGCACGGCGCCGAAAAGAACTAGCACCAAGCAGCCGTAGTACGTCGCCACGCCAGGCTCCGGTTGCCCGGGCGCCAGCGGCGCGGTGATCGCCAGGGCCTTCGGGTCCTCCTGCGCCTCATGGGGCAGCAACACGGCAATCAGACCGACCAGCGCTGTCATCACGATCAGCGGCGCGCTAATCCCATCGACCGCAAGGTCCAGGCGCACCCCCAAAACTGGGATCCACTCGACGTCGAACTCAGGGCGACTCCAGGCCGCAACCCCCACGCCGAGGGCACTGACAACCGTGGCAGCCGCAGCGATCCGACGGGCCCACGCAGCGGGCAGGCCCCCACCGAATCGGTCGGCGACAAGAAGCCACGCCGCCGCGACGAGCAGCGGCGCGAGCGCAACGGCGATCGCTGTCGCACCTTGTGTGATGGTGTTCATCGCGCCGACATTCACTGAAGGCCCACCGCCAACAGCGCAAACAGCGCGACGCCGGCGACGACCAAGACTAGCGAGGGAGCGGGCTTGACCGGGTTGAACTTCTGCCCGGCTTGCCCGAGCAGAACGGCACCGTGCCCGAAGGCTCGGACGTACCCGTCCAGGATCGTGGCATCGAGCCAGGTAATCGCCCGAGCCAGGCGCAGCGTCGGCCGAGCAACGAGATAGCGGTATGCCGTGTCGGCGCCGAGCCCGCGCTCCATCCGCTGTCTGAGTGTGCCCGGCAGGCGTGCGGCAGCGTCCCGGGTGCGCACCCCCCGCGAGGCGGCCCAGACCGCCACGGCGGCGGCGGCCATCAACGCCAAGGAGGCCAGCAGCAGCGGCAGGTTGAACAGCAGCTCCACATCCACCAGGAAGGTGAACGGCAGAATGCCTCCGAGCAGCACCAACAGGGTCAACGTCGTGATCCCGGCTCGCGCAGTGGAGGAGATTGCCGCCTCGGCTACCTCGACGCCTTGGGCGTCCTGTAACACCTGCGGGTCAGTGAAGAAGTCGTCGACCTGCTCTGCGGCGGGGCCTTTGCCCATCGACCCTGGCGCTGGGGCTGGCCGGTCGAGGATGAGCCAGGCACGCATACAGTAGGCCGCCGTCAGCGGTGCCCCGGCGCCCACGGTGGCCAACACGATCAGGCCGGGCAGGGCCGACGCCGACTGCGCTCCGGCCTCGGCGGAGGACAGCACCAGTTCTTTGGCGAAGAAGCCGACAAAGGGCGGCACTCCGGCCAGCGACAGCAGGCCAAAGGCCAATGGTCGGCGCACGGATCGAAACCGCCTGGTCCCGGAGACCAGGTAAACGGCCAGGGTGCCTCCGGTGAGCACCGCCAACCAGCCCAGGCTGAGGAAGAGCAGCGCCTTGAACAAGGCATGCGAGATCAGGTAGAGCAACGCGCTGTCCGGTTCGCCGCCTACCGGGATCGCGCTCAGCGCGGCGAGCATGAGCGCCACTTGGCTGACCGTGGACCAGGCGAGCAGGCGCTTGAGGTCTGGTTGGGCAAAGGCCATGAGGGCTGCGCCGATCGTGCTCATGCAGGCCAGCACGGCGAGCGTCAACCGAGCGGTGTCGCTGGAATGCAGTAGCGGGAGCAACTGCGCGAGCACCACTGTTCCGGCGGCGACCATGGTGGCGGCGTGAATTAACGCCGACGCCGGAGTCGGGCCTTCCATCGCATCCGGCAGCCAGTCCTGGAACGGGAAGAGCGCTGACTTGCCGGCCACCCCGGTGATCAACAGCAGCAGTGCCACCGTCAAGGCGGCGGAGGGGCGAGGTTGCCAATGCTCGATGATGCCGGCGATCGATGTGGTCCCTGCCCCTGCTGCCAGCGCGACGACGCCGAGCACGAAGCCGATGTCGGCAACCCGGGTCACGATCAGTGCCTTGCCTGCCGCTCGGGTCGCAGCGGCCTTGGTCGAATGGTGACCGATCAGCAGGAAGGAGCACCAACCCATGACTTCCCACCCGAGCAACGTCAAGATCACGTCACCGGACTGCACGACCAGCATCATGGCCGCGGTGAACAGGGCGACGGTGGCCGCGAACTGTCGGTAGCGCGGGTCATACCAGAGGTACCAGCGCCCAAAGCCTTGCACGATGAGGGCGACCAGCGCCACGACGAGGGCGACCGTCGCGGTCAGCGTGTTGGCCGCGAGCTGCAGGGGGACCTCAAGGTCTCCCAGCGGCAGCACGCCGATGGTCGCAGAGGTCGCCAGCCTCGCCGTGTCGCCAAGGCGGATGAGTTGCCAGAGCGCGATGAGCACCGAGGCGGCGCCACCGCCGATCACCACCCACCCGGCAGCCCGAGGCATCCGGTTCGGCAGCAGGAAGGTCAGAGCAGCGATGAGCAGCGGCACCAGCACGGCCCACTGTGCCGGGTCGCCCGGAGGGTCGATGATCTGCGGGATCGGCAAAACGAACGTCGGCAGGTGCGGCAACTCCAGGTCAGGCCACGGCAACCAGTTCACTCAGCAACCCCACCGTGTGCGGAATCGGCCGCCCCAGCGTGTTGCAGGTCGGTGGCGCCACTGTGCTGAAGGTCGACGTGGCCCCGAGCTCGGTAGAGCGCCATCAGCACGGCGAGCGCCAGCACGATCTCGGCAGCCGCGATGGTGATCACGAACATCGTCAGCACCATGCCTGAGGCAAACGCGTCGGGGTCGAACACGCCGGCGGACACTAGGATCAGCCCGGCCCCGGCGAGCACCAACTCGACCCCGATCAGCATCAGGACGGCATGCCGACGCGCCAATACTCCATACAGACCGGCCCCGATCAGCACGGACGCCAACAGGTAGGGCAGCGCGGGGGTCATCGGGCATCAACGTCCTCGGTTGTGCCGGCGCCCCGGGCCACTGCGATCGCCGCGATGAGAGCCAGCAACAGCAGCAACGACAGCAACTCGAACGGCCAAACCCAGGTGGCGAAGATCTGCTCGCCGATGTCCGCACTGGTGGCCGGGGCGACATCCACCTGCGCCCAACCGACCATCATCGACAGGGACGCACCTAACACCACGGTCACCAGCGCGGCGAGCAGGGCGGCCGCCACCCGGGTGCCAGGGGAGGTCGACAGCGGCGCCGCACTCTGGCCGGCGCGGGTCAGCATCAACGCGAAGAGCACCAACACCACGACGCCGCCGACGTACACCAGCAGTTGCACCAAGGCCACCAGTTCGGCGCCCATCACCACATAGCAGCCGGCCAGCGTGCCCAAGGTGACCACCAGCCACAACGCGGCGTGCAGCACGTTGCGCGACGTCACGGCCAGGATGGCAGCCACCGAGGTGATGCAGCCGATCAGCACGAACAGCACATCGCGGATCGTCACGATGACCCTGCCTCGTCGCCCGGAGCGTTCTCGGGGAGGCGACCCAGTTGATCACGTACTTTGGTCGGCAGGGCGGAGTCGGGAACGGTCGGCATCCATGTCTCGAGGCGGTCCTTATCGTGCAGCAGGTTGCGGATGTCACCGTCTGCATAGGCGAAGTCCGGCGCCCAAAACAGGGCGTCGAACGGGCATACCTCGATGCAGATTCCGCAGTACATACACAGCGAGAAGTCGATGTCGAAGCGGTCCAGCTCGTTGTGCGTCTTGGCGCGGCCACCTTCCACTTCGGGCTCGGTGGTCTCCTTGTGGCTGTCGATGTAGATGCACCAGTCCGGGCATTCGCGGGCGCACAGCATGCAGGAGGTGCAATTGTCGGCGAGCAGCGCGATCACGCCGCGGGACCGGTCGGGCAGGGCGGGCTCGACGTGCGGGTATTGCTTGGTATGCGCCCGTTTCGTCAGCGTTTTGGCGGTGGTTCCCAGCCCCTTGAGGATGCCTTTCATGCCCAGATCACCACTCCCAGTCCGGTAATGGCCAACTGCAGCAGGGCCAGCGGCAGCAGGATCGTCCAGGCGAACTGCTGTAGTTGATCCTCGCGCACCCTGGGCCAGGCCACCCGCAGCCAGATGATCAGCACGGCGACGGCGAAGCCCTTCAGGATCGTCCACAGCGGGCCAACGACGTCGGACCATGGCCCGGCCCAGCCGCCCAGGAAGAGCACGGCGAACAGCACCGAGAACAGCACAATGCCGGCGTATTCAGCCAGCAGGAACAGCGCGAACCGCAGGCCTGAGTATTCGGTGAACGGGCCGAACACGATCTCGGCGTCGGCGATCGGCGCATCGAACGGAGTGCGTTGCAGTTCGGCCACTGCTGCTGCAAGGAAGACGAAGGCGCCCGGCAGTTGCCAGATCAGCCAGAGCGGCGTCCAGGCCTCTGCGATACCGATCAGCGACAACGACCCGGCGGCCATTGCCACCGACGCTGCTGCCAACACCATCGGCAGCTCGTAGCTGACCAGTTGGGCGGCGGCCCGCATACCGCCGAGTTGTGAGTACTTGTTGCCGCTGCCGAGACCGGCCATGAGCAGGCCCACTACGCCGATCGCAGTCACCGCGAGGACGACGAGCAAGGAGGCGGGCACATCGGCCGCCACCCAGGTCGCCGAGAGCGGGATGACGGCCATCGCAACGAGGTAGGGGATCAATGCTACTGCCGGTGCGAGCCTAAAGACGGTGCGATCGGCCGCTGCGGGAGTGATGTCTTCCTTCTGGGTGAACTTGATGCCGTCCGCGACAAGTTGCCCCACCCCGTGGAAGCCAGCCTCCATCGGCCCGAGGCGCCCCTGCATGTGCGCCATGACCTTGTGTTCGGTCTGCCCGACAAGCAGCGGTAGCGTCAAAAAGGCGCCCAGGACCACCACGGCCTTGAGCATCATCTCCACAACGAGTGGCAGGTCAGTGAGCATCGCTGATCACCCTACCGAGCAGCCCCCAACCCATGCCGGACCCACGCCCTGGGGCCACCGGTCGCCGCCAGTCGATGCCGGTCACTCCGCGACATCTGGTGCGCGTTTGTGCATCTGGTGTGCTGCTGCAACCGCGCACCAGATCGACAAACGCGCACCGGATCGATGCGGGGTGGTTCAGGCTCGGAGTTCTTCGACACGCCTGAGGATGTGGTCAGGTATCGGCTGCCTACTGAACTCGTCGCTGACCGCCCCTCCGACGCTGATGCCCAGCGGTATGTGCCCGGCCCATGCTCCGGTTGCCGCATCACTAGGCTCATCCACCGGTGCCCCGGAACGCTGCTTGACCGAAGCCTCGTACAGCGGGATCGCCAGCACCGCGGTGGCAGCGAGCTCCTTGCGGGTCGATGGCCGAATCGCGCCAGATCGCCCCGGGACGATCTGGTCGACGAAGCCATCGAGCGCGTTGGCCCGCTCGGTCTGATCCGTGACGAGCCTCGCCGAGCCGATGATTACAGCGCAGCGGTAGTTCATCGAGTGGTGGAAACCCGAGCGCGCCAAGACCAAACCGTCCAGCAGTGTCACCGCCGCACACAGGGTCGCGCCCTCGCCATGGGTCATCATCCCGGCAGCGACCGAGCCGTGCAGATACAACGTGCCGCCGTGGTCTGGGCCCTGCGGGTCGTAGGCGTAGGCCATTGGCAGAACGACGGGATGGGACGGCATCGGGTATGCGACGTGAGCAACCAGTCCCTCGCGCAAAATGTCGAGCAGCACGCCGCGCTCGGTAGCGGCCTTCTCCGTCGCTCGCCGCAAGGTGGTGCGGTCAGTGGGGCTGAGAGGTTCAGTGGGACTGAGGGGGTCAGTGCGCGTCATAGCACTATGCTGCACACGAAGTGGCCCATTGTCATGGGCCACCTTGCACCCTTCAAGATAGGCCACTATGCCACCCGCCGTCAGCGTCCCGTTACACCTGGACCGGTTCGCGGGACCCTCGTTGGCCGCGCAGGTCGCCGCCCAGATCCGCGACCTGATCGGCGCTCACGTGCTTCGGGCTGGGGACAAACTGCCGTCCACCAGGGCCTTGGCCGCAGACGTACATGCCTCCCGCGGGGTGTTCGAAGTTGCCTACGACCAGTTGCTCGCCGAGGGATGGCTCAGCACCCGCCACGGCGCCGGCACCTTTGTGGCGACACACCCTGGCGCAGCACCTCGCTCGCGGTCGGTGCCGCCCCCCGTCGCCGATGCGGCGGCATCTCCATCGGCCGCACGCCATACCGAGCGCAGACTCCTCCAACTCGACACCGGCACGCCATGGATAGACCCGCGATACCGCGCCTGGTGGCGCCGCGCCTGGCGTGACGTGGCGGACGCTGACCCTCCCACGTCCTACCCGGAGGCAGCCGGGTTGCCTGAGTTGCGGGCGGCCATCGCCGCCTACGTCGGACGTACACGTGGCATCGTCACCCGCCCAGAGCAGGTCATGGTGACCGGTGGAACGACCGACGGCTTCAACCACCTCATTGCTAGCCTCGAGGCGGGAAGCATCGCCGTCGAGGACCCTGGCTACCGCGCTGCGGCGGCCACTGTTAACGCATCGCGGCACCGGCTCCACGACATACCGGTCGATAGCCACGGCGCTGACCTCTTGGCCTATCCGATCCCCGCCGACCTACGGGCGGTATACGTCACTCCCGCCCACCAGCATCCCACCGGCGCCACGATGAGCGCCGGACGCCGGGTGGAGTTGGTGCAGGCGTGCCAGTCGCGCGGGGTGCTCATCGTGGAGGACGACTACGACTCACACTTCCGCTACGACGTCGCGCCCCTACCGGCCTTGCGGAGCCTGGATGAGCGCCTCGTCATCCACCTCGGCACCGCTTCCAAGATCGTGATGCCAGGGCTGCGCCTCGGGTGGCTGATTGGCCCGGAAGACATGATCGCCGAACTGTCCGCGCGTAGAGAGGCCACCCACGACCTCGCCGCCTGGCCCACCCAGCGAGCGTTCTTGACGATGTTGCGCGAGGGCTACGTCGATCGCCTGGTGCGCTCGGCTCGGCGCGTGTATGCCGCCCGTAGCGAGCACCTCAGGACGATCTTGGCTCCGTTTGGCCAGGTCACGACTCCGGTGGCCGGCATGTATCTCAGCCTCTCGTTGCCAGCAGAGCAGTGCGAATCTGTGCGTCGTCGAGCGGCTGAAGAGGGTATCGAGGTACCGCTGCTCCGCGACTACACCAGGAGTCACCCACGCCAGGGGCTGGTGATTGGGTTCGGCGGGGTCATCGACGCTGAGTTCGCTCATGCCGCCGACGTGCTGACCAACGCTCTCCGGCTCAGCTGATCAACCCGAGACGCGCAGTCAAAGCAGTGCACCTGCATCCGATCTAGCGCACCATGATGCGGATGCCGGCCCAAGCCGCCCGCTAGTGGGTGCGCGGCCCCCAGGACTCATCCGGGACACCAGGGGGGAGGATGCGCTTACGGCGGCGCGCGGTCGGGCGCGGCGTGGAGTCGGACTCCCCGGGCTCTTTGGCTCCGGGCCACGGCTTCGAGGCCCGAGCGGCCAAGATGAAGGACTTGCGCAGCGGCTCACCCTCAAAACCCTCGGGCAGCAGCAACGGTCGCAATCCCTGGCCGGTGCCGTCATCGAACCCGGTGAACTCCACCCCGAACATCTCGTGTGTCTCCCGCTCGTGCCACGCGGCTCCCGCGAACACCGAGGTCACGCTGGCGACGCTTGACCCAGTTGGCAGCAGCGTCTGCAACAGCAACCGGCTCAACGGTCGGGGAGCATCCGAGCCCGATGCTATGAGATGCAACACCAGTAACATGCCGCGCCCATGGTCGGCGTAACCCTCGTCCTGATCGCCTCGATCGCCATCCTGGCCTTCGGCATCCGCTGGCCCATCCGGACTCTCAGCCATCGTGCCGTCGCCTTGGGCTCCGGTGTAGTCGACTGCCGAGAGCCAGTCGAAGAAGTCATACCCGGCGTCCCGACTCGCGACGACCTCAGCCAACCAGTCGCTGAAATCCACCCGGATCGTCTGCACGCCCGACTGCAACTCGCTCACGACGCGCCCTGCTCGCGGGTCGCTCCCGTACCGGATGCTGCCGTGCCAGATGCTGCGGCGCCGCGTATTTCCGGGCTGGGTGCTGCTTCGGCAGGCCCATCGGCCGTAGGCGCTGCGACGCTGGGTCGGGTCCAGGCGCCGACATCACTGGCTCGCGGGTCACGTGCCCGCCCTGGGCGCTCGGCTTTGATCTGGGCCTGCAGCGTCACGATGCCATTCAGCAATGCTTCCGGGCGCGGCGGACAGCCGGGCACATACACATCGACCGGCACGATCTGATCGACGCCCTTGGTAACGCAATAGGAGTCCCAGTACGGCCCACCGGAGTTCGAGCAAGCCCCGAACGAGATCACGTACTTCGGTTCCGGCATCTGGTCATAGAGTCGCCGTATCGAGGGCGCCATCTTGTCGGTCACGGTGCCGGAGACCACCATCAGGTCGGACTGCCGCGGCCCCGGCGCGAACGGGATGACGCCGAGCCGGATGAAGTCGTGCCGGGCCATCGAAGCAGCGATGAACTCGATCGCACAACACGCCAGACCGAAGTTGAACACCCACAAGGAATAGCGCCGACCCCAGTTCAGCACCACCCGGACCGCAGCCGGCGCCCGATCAGCCGCCGGGCCCACCCGCGGCATCGGCAGATCAGTCGCGCCGACGGCATCGTCTCTATCCCGAGCAGTCACCACCATAGCAGCAACCCCCGACGCCACGCGTGCCCCAGGCCGAGCACTAACACCCCGATAAAGACCCCCATCTCCACCAGCGACGCCGCGCCGAGCTCGGTGCGCAGCACCAGCGCCCAAGGGAACAAGTACACGGCGTCCACAGCAAACACGACATAGAGAAAGGCAAAGACGAGGTAGCGCACGCTGCCTTGGCTCCAGCCAGCACCGATCGGGTCCACCCCGGACTCGTATGTTGTCACTTTTGCGGCCGTGTAGTGGCTCGGCGCAAGCATCCGGCGGGCCCCGGCGGCGGCGATCACCAAGGCGATCCCGAGCAGGACCACCAGCAACACCACGGCGTAGTCGGTCATCGCCGCCCAGCCTAACGACTCGGCCGCGCTGCGATCAGCAGGACTCACTCGCCGGGCGTCGACTGAACAGGCTCGTTCTGCCTCCACACATCCTTGAGCCAGCGAGTTGGCAATAGCGTCAGTTCGAAGCATCGTCAGTTCGAAGCAGCGTCAACACGTCCGCGGCTGGCCCAAGAACCTGATTGGCGTCGATCTGCTCATCCGTTGCCACCTGGACAATGGCGACGACCGCGACGTCATCGACTTCGCCGTACCAGGTCAAGGTCAGCTGCCCCGGCACCGACCCACCCTTGAAGGCCAGATAGTCGAAGCCCGCCGCCACACTGGGGATCCCCACATTTTCGGCCACGATGGCCCGCACCGGCTCCCCCGCCGGTGTCTGTGCCTGCTCCTGCAAGGCCACATGAGCTACACACAGATCGGCCGCCGAGATGAAGTAGTCAACGCCCTCTTCCCACCGCGGCTCGGTCACCGACAGCGGGTCGATGTCGGCCACGCCCTCGGGCAGGTCCGCCAGGATCTCGCGCTGCGTCTGCGTGTCAGCCCCCGACCACTGCTGACGTATGTCGTCATCAACACCCCAGCCGAGCTGGAACAGTTGGGCGGTGGTCGGCAACGGCGTCAGCCCGTCCATGTTGTTGTCACTCAAACCCATGTCGGTGTATGCCTCCTCGACCGCCTGGACTCCCAAGGCATCGATCAACATGTCCGTGGCGGTGTTGTCACTGATCGAGATCATCAGCTCGGCGGCCCGCCGCACGCTGACTTTTGTGCCGGCCGGCGCTTCCTGCAACGTGCCACCTGGCAGCGACCTGATCTCCTCGGTCACCGTCAACTCCTGATCCCAGGTCAGGTCCCCCCGCTCGACGGCGTCAACGACCGCACCCAGCACATACACCTTGAAGGCGCTGCCGGACGGGGCCGCCTGGTCCGACTCATGCTCGAAGACCGGCACACACTGCCCGTCTTCGACTCGGGCCGCGAGGACATGGCGTTGCTGCGATAGCGTGCTCAATTCTTCATCCACCTGGTCATAGCCCTCCGGGTGCGGGCCGGTTGGCCAACGGGTCGGGACTGAAGGTCAAGCCGTTGATCAGGCCGTCGTCATCCAAGGCCAGGTCAACGGCGAGCGCTTCGGCGCCGTCAACACTGGCCGATAGCGTGCCGGACGAGGGCTGGATGGAGGTCACCTGCATCGGGGCGTTGGCGCGGATTTGTTCAAGGCCGGCGCCGAAGTCCTCGGCCGGCACCTGTTCGAGGAAAGACTGGGCGAATCTCTGCTCTACCTCATCTACGTCGAGGGGTGTATCGGCGTTGAGCGCATCGAGGAGCCAGGAAAAGGCCTCGCCGGTGGCGCCCTCCGGGATCTCCACCCCGTCGGCAAGGACGATCACCTCATCGTGGGCGACCTGCGTGGTTACCGAGGCATCATCACGAGGACTCTGAGCCTGCGAACTTTCCTGTGCATCGCCGGTGGCCTCCGGCTCGAAGTCGCCGCAGCCAGCAAGGATCAGGGCGGCAATCGAGACCGGAGCCCACCGAACGGAGTACCGGGTCGATGCGGGACGATGCCGCCTGCGGATTCTCGTCATGCGTTGAACGTAGGGCAGCCCAACTCATCCCACATCGGCCAAACGGAGCATCTTCGGAGCCGTCCGCTATGCCCTGGGCTCGGCCTTATTGCTGTCCGTGCATGGCGGCCAGGAGCGCCTCATACCGATGGATGAGGTCGGCCGGGTCAGCTGCAGCGGAGGCAGATGCGGCCTCATTGGCCAGATGCAGTGGCCATTCTGGCGGCGAGTCGCCACCGGCCAACGCCCACGCGGCCTGCTTGGCCGCCCCGAGCGCGACATATTCAGCCGGCGTCGGCACGGCAACGGGCACCCCGAAGATGCTGGCGGCGATGGACTGCACCGACATGGACGCCGACGCTCCGCCGATCAGCAGCACCCTGGTCACATCCGCCCCCTGAACGCGCAGCGCCTCGACCCCGCCGCGCAGATTCAGCAACATCCCCTCGACGGCCGCTCGGGCGATGTTCCCCGGCGTCGCATTGGCGCGGGTCAGTCCGCTCAGCGTCCCGGTCGCGTCGGGGAGGTTTGGCGTGCGTTCGCCATCGAGGTATGGCAGAAAGCTCAGCCCCTGAGCACCCGGCTGGGTGTCCATCGCGAGTTCGTTCAGCCGTTCCAGGTCGACCCCCAACATCGAGGCGGCGGCGGTCATCACCCGCGCCGCGTTCAACGTACACATCAACGGCAGGTATGCGCCGGTTGCGTCGGCAAAGCCGGCCACCGTTCCCGTAGGGTCGTGCGGTCGCACCGTGGAGGCGGTGAAGACGGTGCCCGAGGTGCCGAGCGAGACCACGACATCGCCAGGCTGCAGCCCCAGCCCGAGTGCCGCACCCATGTTGTCTCCGGTGCCGGACGCGAGCAGCATCCCGCCCGATGTGATGCCGGCTACGCCGTTCGGGGCAAGCACCTTCGGTGCCTCGAAGTCGTGACCGAGGGCCCGGTGCATGATGTCGCGGCGATAGTCCCCATCCTTGGTCGACCAGTAGCCGGTGCCGGAGGCGTCACCGCGGTCCGTCGTCCACTGCTCAAAGCCGCCGTGAGCCTGCAGGAACCGACCGGTCACGTAGTCGTGCGGCAGCACGATGCGAGCGACTCGCTCGGCATACTCGGGCTCGTGTCGGGCGAGCCACCTGACCTTCGACACCGTGAAACTGGCGACCGGGACGACGCCCATCTCACGCGCCCATACCGCCGGCCCGCCCCACTCAGCAACGAGATCTGCCGCGTCGTGCGCCGAGCGAGTGTCGTTCCACAGCAGGGCATCTCGAATAACCTGGTCGTTCTCGTCGAGGGCAACCATTCCGTGCTGTTGTCCCCCGATGGCCAGCGCGGAGACGCCGTCGAGCAGGCCGCCCTCTACAGCCCGCTCGACGGCTTCGGTCCAACGTTCCGGATGGACGGAGGTGCCGTCCGGATGCGCGGACCGGCTATGGCGCACAACTTCGCCGGTTGCTGCCTCGCAGACGACGACTTTGCACGATTGGGTCGAACTGTCTATCCCGGCCACGAGCGTGGTCATGATGCTTCCTCCATCAGCGCACCTAGGCCGCGCGCTTCATGATCGAGATGATGAGTCAGTCCGTTTCGTTGGCGCTCGCGAGACGAGCCACACTCTCTTTGGCCCCGACATCGTGCAGGGAGGCCAGGTGTGCGCGATAGGCATCGGTGAACCGTTCGTTGTCGACGATGTCGCCGAAGAGGTCGGGATCTCGCAAGAAGGCCAACTCATCCTCGTCGTGCTGGGCGGCTGCCTGCATCAAGCGGTCACGGAGTCGATCGACGACGGTGATGGGCTCTCCGAGTTCGTCGACGCCCTCCGCGTACCGGGCCCACGATGCGACCACAAGAGCCGAGTACTCAATCGACCGATCATCGGCCAAGTTGCGCTGAATCACTGGCAACAACCACTTCGGTATGCGGGCACTGCTCTCAGCGCACAACCTGGCCAGGGTGTCGTGCACCTCCGGGTTGGCAAACCTCTCGATGAGCGTGTGTCGATACTCGCCCAGGTCCGTGTCCGGCACGTTGGGCAGGGTCGGAGCCCCTTCTTTTTCCATGTAGCCCAGCAGGAAATCGACGAACGTCTCGTCCTGACATACCTCGTGGGCGTATTCGTAACCGGAAAGGAAGCCGAGATAGCACAACGCTTGATGACTGGCATTGAGGAGCCGCAACTTCATCAACTCGAACGGCACCACATCTTCGACAACCTGCACACCGACCTCATCCCAGGCCGGCCGACCTGCGACGAACTGGTCCTCCAGCACCCACTGGGTGAAGGGCTCGCACACCACTGGCCAACCGTCTTCGATACCGGTGCTGATCGCAAGAGCCTCGATATCATCAGGGGTCGTGACCGGTGTGATCCGGTCGACCATGGAGTTGGGAAACGGCACGTGTTCGCTCATCCACTCCGCCAGCTCGGGGTCTTTGAGCCGAGCGAAGGCCGTGATCATCTTCTTTGCGACATCGCCGTTGCCGGGCAAGTTGTCACACGACATGACGGTGAAGGGCTCGACCCCGGCGCCTCGACGGGTAGCCAGCGCGGCCACGACGTAGCCAAAGGCGGTGGACGGCTCGGCTCCCTCTTCCAGGTCGTGCTGGATCGAGGCGTCGGAGGCATCGAACTCCCCGGTGACCTGATTGACCAAGTAGCCACCCTCGGTGATCGTCAACGAGACGATCCGGGTCGCCGGGTCAGTCATGGCATCGACCACCGCGGCGGGGTCATCGGGCGCGAAGAGCATTTCGATGATGGAGCCGATGACCCTGGCCTCGCGTCGGCCGTCCGGGTGCTTCTGCACCAGCGTGTAGAGACCGTCTTGGGCCTCGAGGGTGTCGACGATGGTGCGGTCGTGCGGCAACACCCCCACCCCACAGATGCCCCACCCGAGGTCACCGCCGGCCTCCATCACCCGGTCGGTGTACATCGCCTCGTGAGCCCGATGGAAACCGCCCACGCCGAAGTGGACGATCCCACGCCGCACAGCTGTGCGGTCGTAGGAAGGCACGCTGACCGCGGTGTTGTCCGCGGTCAGCGTGGTCTGGGTAAGTCGGCTCACTTGACGGCGCCCATGGACAGGCCCTGAACGAGCTTGTCCTGAGCGGCGAATCCGGCAACGAGCACCGGAAGCGAAATCACGACGGACGCGGCGCACACCTGGGCGAGGAACAACCCCTGGCTGGTCACGAAGCCGGTGAGGAACACCGGAGCCGTGCCGGCCACGGTGCCGGTCAGCACGCGAGCCAAGAGCAACTCGTTCCAGCTGAAGATGAAGCAGATCAGTCCGGCTGCAGCGATACCCGGCATCACGACCGGCGCGACAACCGAGACGAGCGTGCGAAGCAATCCGGCACCATCGACCTGAGCGGCTTCCAGCATTTCGACCGGCACCTCCGCCAGGAACGACTGCAGCATCCAAATGGCGATCGGTAGGTTCATCGCCGTGTACATCAGGATCAGGGACCAGATGTTGTCGAGCAACCGCAACTCCAGAAAAATGAGGTACAGCGGCAGGATGCCTGCCACGATCGGCAACATCTTGGTGGAGAGGAAGAAGAACATGACGTCCGTCCACTTTTCCACCCTCTTGATCGAGAGCGCGTAAGCCGCCGGGAAGGCTAGCAAAATCACCAGTGCCGTCGATACCAGACTCGCCGTGGCCGAGTTGATCATCGGTGGCCACGGTCCAGCATCTATGAAGCTGCGATAGCCATCCAGCACCAGGGGCGCGAAGATGTTCGGCGTGCGGGTCGCAGCCGCTGTCTCCGCGTGGAACGAGGTCAACAGCATCCACAGCACCGGCACGACGAAGAGCACACCGATAACCCACGCAAGCACACCTAGCAAGATGTTCGCGATGGATCGAGGAGCGCGATTCAGCCCCTCCATATCCGCTGCCTTCGGCGGGCGACCTGGAACTGCCTTCGCCTTCGACGTGGGCTTCTGCTGCGCGGTGCTACTCATCGAGTCTCCTCCTGGAACAAGCTGAACGCGGTCCTCAATGCGAAGGTCGCAATGATGATGGTGCCGATCACCGTGATCACACCGGCCGCTGACGCCTCGCCGTAGTCCTGGGCACTGAAGACCGTCTGGTAGATGTAGTACGGCAGGTTCGCCGTTCCCAGCGCGCCCGCCGTCATCGTGAAGACGTAGTCGAAGTTCTGCACTACGTAGATGGCACCCAGCAGTCCGGCCAGCTCGATGTATTGCCTCAAGTGAGGCAATGTCATATGCGTGAAGATCTGCCAGGAGCTCGCGCCGTCGATGCGGGCCGCCTCGACAACGTCCATCGGCCTGGACTGAAGACCGGCCAACAAGATCAGCATCATGAACGGGGTCCACTGCCAGATCAACGCCACCTCGATGGCAATCAATGGGTTGGCGCTGATCCAGTCCCGGGTCGGTGCGTTGTCTCCGAAAACCACCCGGAGCAGGCCGTTGAACAGGCCATATGTCGGGTTGTAGAGCGCGTGCTTCCACACCAGCGCTGCCGCGACCGGAACAATGAGGAAGGGGGTGATCATCATCGTTCGGACGATGCCCCGGCCAAAGAAGGCACGGTCAAGCAACAAGGCGATCCCGAGGCCAATCAGCAGCGAAACGAACACCACCGTCAGGGTCAAGATGATCGTGACAAAGACGGCACTGCGGGCCGCCGGATCGGTAAACACCGTCTGGTAGTTGTCGAATCCGGCGAAGCCGCGGTCGTTCGGCCGAAAGGCGACCCAGTCGGTAAACGAGATAACCAGGGTGGTCAGGAACGGGATCTGCGTCAAGATGATGACGAAGATCAGCGCCGGCAAGAGGGGCGCCCGGCGGGCCCACTTTGCGGAACGGCGCGCTGCGGTGGAGGTCGAGGTGCCGTCCTCCACCGCCGCGGCCGTGCTCTGTGAAGTCAAGGCCTCTTACTCCTGGTAGTCCGCGGCCACGGCTTCAGCAAGGCGCTGACCATTGGCCAAGGCCTCATCGACACTCATCTGTCCAGCAATCACCGAGCTGATGTCCTGGCTGAATGTCGTGCCGAAGGCCGGAAATTCCGGAATACCTACGAACTGAATACCGGGGGCCGGTCGCGGCTGCACGCCCGGGTTGGCCGGGTCGGCGTTCGTAATGGCTGCTTCCTGTGGCTCGGCGAAGGCACCCGCGACGTCGAGGTAGTCCTGGTTCTCATACGTCGAGGCCCGCTTGCCTGCGGGGACGCTGGACCAGCCGATCTCGGTTCCGACGAGCTCTTCATACTCGGCGCTGGAGGCCCAGGAGATGAACTCCCAAGCGGCATCCTTGTTCGACGAAGCCTCTTCAATGCCCCAGGCCCAGGTGTACAGCCACCCGGAGGAGTCCGTTTCCTTAACCGGCGAGGCTGCGTAGCCGATTTTGCCCTGCACGGGCGAACCGTCGGCCTCCAGCGATCCGGCAGCCGATGTCGCGTCGACCCACATCGCTGAGTCTCCTTGAGTCAAGTTGTTCAGGCATTCGGTGAAGCCGGCCTGGGCCGCACCGGCCTGGCCGTAGTCCTTAATCAACTCGGTGTAAAAGGTGACCGCCTCATTGAACTCGGCGGAGTCGACCTCCGCTTGCCAGTCTTCGGTGAAGTAGGTACCACCGAAGGTGTTGACCACGGTGGTCATCGGTGCGAGCACCTGGCCCCAGCCAGGCAGACCGCGCAATCAGATGCCCGTCATGTTGGGCTCGGCGCCGTCAAGCTGCTCTGCGAGGTCGGCAATCTCATCCCAGGTCGGGTTCTCCGGCATTTCCAGGCCTTGGGCTTCGAAGACGTCCTTGCGGTACATGGTGAAGGACGACTCGCCGTAGAAGGGCTCACCGTAGACCGAGCCGTCGACCGATAGTGCTTCAGCCATGGGGGCCAGGATGTCGTCTTGGTCGAAGTCGCTGTCGTCGGCGATGTAGTCATCCAAGTTCGCGACCCACCCGTTCTCGGCGTAGATCGGGATCTCGAAGTTGCTCAGCGAGGCCACGTCATATTGGCCGGCCTGGCTGGAGAACTCCTGGCTGATCTGGTCACGAACGTCATTCTCCGGCAAAGTCGTGAAGTTGACCTCAATTCCGGTCTCCGGGGTGAAGAACTCATCGGTCAATTCCTCGAGGTCGACCATCTGCGGGTTGTTGACCTGCAGTACGTTCACAGTGCCGCCGACTTCCTCGCCGTCTTCGGCGCCGCCACCACCTCCCCCGCCACCGGCTCCAGCACATGCGGACACGGTCAGGCCGGTGGCAAGAGCCATGGCCACGGTTACAGATCGGCGTTGAAGCATCGGTCTACTTCCTTGTAGAGGGAAATCTCTTCGGTATTGCTCATTTGAGCACTACTGTGCCCAAATGAGTAACTGGTCACTTGTCGCCGTGTCAAGCGATGCGCAACATATGGTGTCAATATCGTTATCCGAAGCGGCAGGAAGCAGGTGAAGCATGGGCGCCCCGATGGGACCGGCCGAATCTGTGCTGGCCGCCACCGTTGCGCGGCGACACTTCTTGCTGGGCGAGCCGAAGATCGAGATCGCCCAGCAGTTGGGCCTGAACCGGTTCAAAGTGGCCCGGCTGATCGAAGCCGCGCGCGAACAGGGCATGGTGAAGATCGAGATCAGGAGTCCTGGCCAGGTGGACCTGGACCGCTCCGCGCGGATCAAGGATGCGCTGTCGCTAGCGCACTGTGCCGTCGTGTCCGGTCACGATGCTGCCGACGCGGGTGGGCGCGCGGCGCGGGGGAAGGTCACTGCTGATCTGCTCGCCGAGATCCTCACCGACAGCGACGTTCTGGGGTTGCCGTGGTCGCGTTCGGTCTTGTCGATGACCGAGCACCTCACGTCTCTGCCGCACGTCCAAGTGGTGCAACTTACCGGCGCCATGGAGGTTGACGGGGTAGACGCGAGCGCGGTTGACATCGTCCGTGCGGCGGCCCGGGTGAGTGAGGGACACGGCGTCATTTTTCACGCCCCCTTCATCTTGGACGACGCCCCATCTGCCTCCGCGATCCGGCGTCAGGTCAGTCTCGCGCAGGGTCTGTCAGCGATCTCGCGAGTGACCCACGCCGTCGTCGGAATCGGCGCCTGGTCGCCAACATCGTCGTCCATCTACGACCTGATCTCGACAGCGGAACGCCACGCGGCGCAGGCCGCAGGCGTGGTCGGGGAGAGCGCCGGAGTCTTCTTCGACGCTGCGGGTCAGCCCGTTCACCTGCCGCTTACCGACCGGATGATCACGCTGTCGGGCGCAGAACTCGCGGCGATCCCGCACGTCATTGCTATTGCTGGCGGAGCCGTGCGCTCGGTCGCCCTGCAGGCCGCGATCGCAGGCGGTCTGGTCAATAGCGCCGTGATCGACACCGCCTTGGCTGATTCCATCCTGCACTCCCTGGGAGCGAGTACTACCGAGCGAGGCGTCTCAACCGCGACATGACCTGACGGGCGTAGACCTCCTGGAACATCAAGGCGTTGATCAGCAGCGGCACCAGCTGATGCAGATCCAGTCGCTCCTGCCACCCCTGCGAGAGTGGACTGACCTCGGCATACGCGGCAAACACCCGGTCCTCGAACCCGCCCAGCAGGCGCATTAGCGCCAGGTCATATTCGCGATGCCCGTAGTGCGCGCTCGGGTCAACGAGCCAGTGCTGCCCGTCGTCGGCGATCACCCGATTGCCGGACCACAGATCACCGTGCACCAACGCCGGCGGCTCGGGCGGCCCACATAGGTCAGGTCCGCTGGCGATGAGCCGTTCGACCAGGCCCAACGCCGCCGGATCCAGGCGGTCGCGAGCAACCGCCTCCCGGGTCAGCGGCTCGACCCGACGGTGCAGGTATGAGGCGTCGTAGGAGGCTTCCGGCTGCAGATCGAGCGCGACCGATCCCAGAAAGCCCACCGGCACATCCTCCACCGACCCGAAGTGCGTGCCGTGGCTGTTGTGTAGTCCAGCAAGTTCCCGACCGAAGCGCTCTGCTGTCGCTGCGTTCGACGGGGATACCTGTTCGTGAGGTATCCACTCCAAGAGCAAACCAACAGAGGTATGCCGCAGAACGGTGGGCACCAAGACCGTGCCGGTCTCTCGCAGGGCGCGCAGCCCGATCGTCTCGCGGTCGAAGAACCCTTGGGGCGCCCCGATGAGGGTCTTGGCAAAGATGGTTCTGGGCCCAACCCGCAACCGATACACCTGGGCAATCGAGCCGCCTTCGACCTCGCGCAGATCTGCGACGTGCAGATCGTGGGTCAAGGCGAGCGGCAGTTCGACCGGCGCACGCACCCCCCTACTCTGAACTACGAGGCGCCAGCAGCGCTAGGCGGATCACGAATGACGTATTCCCCGGCTCCGAGCGGACTTCGACCGAGCCGTGATGAGCTTGGACGATCGCCGCAACGATGGCCAGGCCCAGTCCGGTGCTCCCAGCCGATCGAGACCGCGACGTGTCGCCGCGTGCGAACCGCTCGAACACCTGTGACTGTAGGTGGGCAGGGATGCCGGGGCCGTTGTCCGCGATAGTCAGCACCGCGCGCGCCGACTCCTTGTGCGGCTGCGCCGCGGGTTGCCCGGGCATCCGGCGGGCGGCGATCGAACCGGCTTGATTCACGGTCAGCGACACCGAAACGGCGCTGCCCTCAGGCGTATGCCGATGGGCGTTGCGCAGCACATTGGCGATCACCTGGTGGAGACGCTCGGCATCCCCTCGCACCATCACCGCTTTCTTCGGCATCGCCAGCGACCAATGATGGCCTGGGCCTGCGACCTGGGCGTCGCTCAGGGCATCGGCCACCAGCGGCCGCAGGTCCACGTCGGCGAATTGCATCTGCGGGTCGGCATCCATTCGGGCCAGCAACAGCAGGTCTTCGACGAGCGTGTTCATTCGCTTCGCCTGGTTCTCGACGCGGCTCAGGGCGTGGTCCGTCTCTGCCGCGATGGGCTGGGGCCCGCGTCGGATCAGCTCTGAGTAGCCCATGATGGAAGCCAACGGAGTCCGCAGCTCGTGACTGGCATCCGCAATGAACTGACGCATCCGTTGTTGACTGGTTTCGCGCTCGGTCAGCGCATGCTCGACATGCTCGAGCATCTGATTTAGCGCCGCCCCGACCTGGCCCACCTCGGTGTCAGGATCAGTGTCGCGGGCGGGCACCCGAGGCGCCAAGGTCACTTCCCCGGAAGCCAGCGGCATGGTGGAGACTTGGTTGGCGGTGTCTGCCACGCGTCGTAGCGGCCGCAGGGTCGAGTGCACGATCGCGGCCGCCGCCAGCGCCGCCAGCGCCAAGGCAGCAGCGGCCGACACGGCAATCACCGTAATCACTTGTGAGACGGCATCTCGGGACGACGTCTCGGATAGGGCGGTCACGACGCGGGTGTCGGGGTCGACCTGAACGGCCACAGCTCGGTAGTCGCCGAGTTCGGCGCCTAGTTCTACTGTCGTCGGCTCGCTGTCCGGCGCGATGGCGAGTAAAGCGGAGTCGGTGCCATCAGGGAGTGATTGCGACGAGCCGTCCTGATCCAAGACAGCCGAGCCGCTGACCTCCTCGCTCTCGATCACAGCACCCAGCGTGCCGGGGCCCTGGCCGGGGGCGAGCAAGAAACTCGGCGACAACCGCTGCTGACCATTTCCGCCGACTTGCCGCCCTTGCCGATCCTGATCGCGTTCGAACGCGACCTGCGAACGCTGCGCTGCGCTGCTGACCTGAGCGTCGAGACGCTCGGTGAAAAAGGAGTTCAACACCAGCACACTGGCTCCACCGATGATCAGACTCGTGAGCGTGACCAAGGTAAGGATCACCAGGACCAGGCGAGTGCGCAGTGTCCACCGGCGCCCTCGGCGCCGCGACGCCGCCCCCGGTTGGGTACTACTTGAGGTCACGTGGCCGCTTTCAAGACATAGCCAGCACCTCGGCGGGTGTGGATCATCGGCTCACGACCGGCGTCGATTTTCTTACGCAGATACGACACGTACAACTCGACGACGTTGGCTTGCCCACCGAAGTCGTAGTTCCACACTCGGTCCAGGATCTGCGCCTTGCTCAGCACGCTGCGTGGATTGCGCATGAAGAACCTGAGCAACTCGAACTCGGTGGCAGTGAGCTCGATCAGTTCCTCCCCACGCCACACCTCATGACTGTCCTCATCCATCACCAGGTCACCGACGACCAATCGAGGGTCTGGCCCTGCGGTTGCAACGCTGTAACTACGCCGAATCAGTGCTCGCAGTCGGGCAACCACCTCTTCGAGACTAAACGGCTTGGTGACGTAATCATCGCCGCCAGCCGTCAGCCCAGCGACCCGATCGCGTACCGAGTCCTTGGCGGTGAGGAACAGCACGGGCACCTCGTTGCCGGCGGAGCGAAGTCGCTGCAGGACCTGCATACCGTCGAAATCCGGCAGCATCACATCGAGCACGACAGCGTCGGGTGCAAACTCTCGCACTTCGGTGAGCGCTTCGCTGCCGGTAGCAGACGTCCGCACCAGCCATCCCTCGTAGCGCAACGCCATCTGCAACAGCTCAGACAACATCGGCTCATCGTCTACCACGAGCACTCGCACCGGGGTTCCGTCGAGGCGCCGCAGGGACGTGGGAGAGGTCGAAGTGGATTGCATATCAGCATTGTGCAATGCCCGACTGCCTGCATGTTATGAGCAGCCTGTGAAAAGCCTATGTGCCGCCGCGGACGTTCCCAGGCAACCATCGGCACTCACACGCCATCGATATCGCGTCCATAGCCTCTGCACAGCCATGACCTGCACTGTGGTGAGCAGTCGGTCGAGAGACACTCGGCCAGAGTGCAGGAGGACATAACAATGACAACTTCCAAGAAGTCGATGCGAACTCGGGCCGCAGCGGCCACGGTGGCCGGGCTGCTGGGCGTCGGCGGCTTCGCGGTCGCCGCAAACGCGGCCAGCGACTCACCCACCAGTTCGACCTTCGCGGCCCCATCGGAAGACGCCGAGGAGGGCAGCGAGGACGGCAGCGCTACGGGGCAGGCCGATCGCAGTGAGCGGTTGATGGAAGCACTGGCGCCGCTCGTCAGCGACGGCACGATCACCCAAGAGCAGGCAGACAGCGTGGCTGCAGCCATGATCGAGGCCCGCTCGAGCGGGGAAGGCAGGCAGGGTCAGGCTGGTCAGGGTCAGCGCGGTGGCCAGGACGGTCAGGGCAGCAAGGGCGGCGCTGGCCTTGAGAGCGCAGCGGAGGTTTTGAACCTGACTCCCGAGGAACTGCAAGAGCAGTTGGCCGGCGGTGACACCACCCTGGCCGACGTCGCCGAAGGGCAAGGCGTCGATCCTCAGGCTGTGATTGACGCGCTGGTTGCGGAAGCCACCGAGCGGATCGAAGCCGGAGTCGCCGAAGGTCAGATCGATGAGGCCCAGGCTGAAGAGCACCTCGCCGAGGTCACCGAGCGAGTCACCTCGATGGTCCAGGACGGACCACAGCGCGACGGACGCGGTCCTGATGGCGGCGGCGAGGAGAAGCCCGAGCAGGACGCCTAGCAGCACAGCTCATCCGGTCCCGTCAATGCGGGTTCGATGCACTCGGGTGCATTGAACCCGCATTGCCATGCGCCGCTCAGGTCACGTCAGGTCAGCGAGCGCAACGCGCGCATCACGGCGGGCTCGTATGCTCGACCGAACATGATGACGTGAGCGAGCAGCGGCACCAGTTGGTACAGCGCCACCCGATCACGCCACCCCGGCGCCAACGGAAAGGCGTCGTGGTATGCCGTAAAACACGTTTCACCAAAGCCGCCAAAGAGACGCATCATCGCCAGGTCTGACTCGCGATGGCCATAGTGGGCGCTGGGGTCGATCAACCAGGAGCGACCATCGGCGCCGATCACGCGGTTGCCGGACCACAGGTCGCCGTGCACCAGGGTGGGAGGCTCGGGCGGCCCGCATACCTGTGGCGTTGCGAGCAACTCATCAACCAGGCTCATGGCGGCGGGATCCATGTCCTGTTCGTTCACCGCTCTCTGAACCAGGGGGGAAACTCGGCGTTCCAGGTAAGACTCTGCGTAGGTCCGGCACGGGGTCAGATCGAGGGCCACCGATCCCAGATAGCCCAGGAACACCTCGTCCATCGACCCGAAGGCCGAACCCGTATGACGGTGTAGCGCCGCCAGGTTGCGCCCGAACTCGGCCTCTGTCGCCTCCGTCGTCGTCGTCGCGTCGGCCACGTCTATCCACTCAAGGACCACCCCTGCGTCCTCGGCGGCCAGGACCTGTGGCACCGCAAGAGCGCCTGTTGCTCGCAGCGCGGTCAGTCCGGCTGCCTCGCGTTCGAAGAGTCGCGGCGGTGGGTCTTCGTGGCTCTTGAGGAAGATCGGGCCACTAGCGCTCTGGACCCGCCAGGACTGGGCCACGGATCCGCCGGAGAGCGGGAGTGCGTCAATGATCTGCCAGCGACCGAGCAGGGCAGCCGCCCGTGGGGTGAGCCTCACCGCGGGGGCTTGGTGCTGCCCGAGGCGACCCAGTCGAGCAGACCGGCACAGGCGGGTTCTAGCTGGTCGAACATTCTCGCGAAAGCCTGCTGTATGTCGCCGAACGGGTCGGGCACGTCACGCCCGTCATCACCGGCCCATCTGGCCCCATCACCGCCGGGGGCAAAGGCTCCCAACCGGACGACCTTGGCCGCCTGGCTGCGATCCGGTGCCATCTCGTGCAGATCGGCGACGTTGCCACCGTCCATCGCCACCAGCAGGTCGAAGCGACCGAAGTCGGCGGGGCTGATCTGGTAGCCGCGGTGATCCACCGGAATACCGCGCCGAGCCGCCTCGGCTCGAGTGTGCGTATGCGGCAACGCCCCGACATGCCATGGGCCGGTTCCGGCAGAGCTCAACTCCACATCGGGGAGATCGTCACGCCCGGCAAGCAGGTGGGCGGCGACCGCTTCGGCGGCCGGTGATCGACAGATGTTGCCCAGACAGACAAAACAGATGCGCATCGGCCAAGTCTCGCCTACGCCTGGATCCATGCCAACGCGGCGGTCGTATGTCGCTGCCCTCGAGGAGCCGCCCTTCATCTCGGGTGCACCCAGACCTGGCCCTCGTCGATGACATCACCTACCAGCACTGCGCTGGGGCCTGCGTCGTCGTCGCGAGCAGCGGTGTCTCTTGGAGTGTGGTGCGCGTCCGTCCGATCAACGCCACTGCATACCCAGCCTCCAGCAGGGCGAGCGCGAGGGCTCGCCCGATACCCGCACCTGCCCCGGTGACGACGGCAACCCCAGGCCAGCGAGCGGATCGACCGGTCGGATCGCTGGTCGCATCGACCGATGTGATGGACGTCATACTTCTCTCCTCTTTCGGCTTGCTTTTCCGTATGTCAGAATCTATCATCCAGCATACGGAAACCATTGCAGTTTTAGAGCATCGTATGAAGCATCACTCGATCAGGAGGCAGTGACCGCCATGCCCAAGCGCGCCTTGAACACCGAGGTTCTAGCCGAGAGTGACACCGCCTTGTCCGCCACTGACGACATGCTCGCTTCGTCCTACCCGAGTGATCAAGGACGCTGGCAACCTGTGCATATGGTCTACGTGCCTGCAGACCGGTTCAGCGTTGACCTACCCGCTCAGTGGGGACACCAGGCGAGCGAATAGGTCGATGCTCACGGCGGAACGGGCGAGTTGTGCGCCGCACTAGGCGTGGCCCCTGGCATCCGCGCAGAGGTGGCCGATCGCGTTTTCTGACAAACTCGACGAATCACCCCGCCGCCGACCACGCCAAACTCATCATGCAACTGGCCACCGCTGGCACCGGCATCCACACCTCCGACGCTTCGACCAACGTCATCCCGGCCGGCTCGAGTGAGCAGGTCCATGCTGCCTGGGCACTGCACGCCGGACTGGTCACCCGTTCCCTCAAGCGCGGCATCTATCAGGGGTGGGACATGCACCCGGGCCACCTGCCTACCCGGTTCATCGCCACCTTCGCCTTCTACCGTCAAGACTTCGCCCCGGCTGCGGCACGCCTGGCGAACTACATCGGTCGCGTCGACTCGGCCGTCATGGATGAGCCGGCGACGGCACGAGCCTTGGCTCGCTACGTGTCCCGCGGGTATGCCTGCGGGGCCATGTCCGCCGACGAAGTCACCGCTGGATGTGGCCTGAACCCGCACGACCTCGCGACTTTGGCTCGCGATCGTTCCGACACCGAAAGCCTGCGTCGCTCGCCATGACCCCCCGCCCAACTCACATCCCTAGCGCACCGGACCTCCCCCGGTCATTCATACAGCTCATCCGAGCTACCCACTAAGGAGAAACGCCGATGGCTCGCACAGACACCAAGACCAAGGCGGCACCGCACCCGGTTGACGAAATCATGCCCGTCGGGCAGATGACGGTGTACGCGCTGCAGCATGTATGCCGGCGTCGTAGCCGTTCCCCTGATCATCGGCAATGCGCTGGGCCTGACCGGGGAAGAGTTGACCTACCTGGTCTCGGCCGGTCTATTCCTTTCCGGTGTCGCCACGCTCATCCAGACCATCGGCTTTTGGAAATCGGGGCCCGCCAGCCCATCGTGCAAGGAACATCGTTTGCCGCCGTGTCCACGATGCTGGCGATCGGCACTGCTGAAGGCGGGCTCGAGGGACTGCGCAACGGGTCGGGCACCGCCGACGTGATGGCGCGGCAGGCCGCGCGGCTGGTCCCGGACCACGACTGGCGGGACGTCGGTGTGCCGGGACTCCCGCCCGCCCGCAGCCGCGAGGAGTTGGGCTAACAGCGGATCGCTGAGCACCTCGGCGGCATCCGGACCGAGCAGGTGCTCGGACGGTTCGCGACCGCGTGATCACTACGCAGCCCCGTCATCGGAGCGCATTCGTGCCGTAACCCCGCCGCAACACCGCGGTGCCACCCTGTCGGTGTGGTGTCCCCTGAGCCGGAGCGCCTCGCCCGAGACGAGGCTGGGCAGCCGACGCAGCTCACCGAGTTCTCGGCTGTCGAGCTCGCGCGCCTGGTGCAGGCACGGGAGGTCAGCGCCAGGGAGGTGACCACGGCTCACCTCATCCGGATCGGCGAGCTCAACGACGCCGTGAACGCCCTGTTGCTGGTCGACGTCGACCAGGCATTGGCTGCGGCGGAGCAGCTGGACGAGCGTTTGCGCCGCTCCCCCTCGGCGCCGGTCGGGGCACTGGCGGGGGTGCCCTTCGTGGTCAAGGACAACATCGACGTGCACGCCCAGGCGACCACGTCTGGTGCCCGAGCCCACGAAAATGTTCCGGCCATCACCGACGCGGCGGTCGTCTACCGTCTGCGGGAGCAGGGGGCGATCCTGCTGGGCCGGGCCAACATGGACGAGATGGCGATGGGCGCCTCGACCCAGACCTCTGCCTACGGGCCCACACGCAACCCGGTCGACCGCCGCCGCAGCCCAGGCGGCAGCTCGGGCGGCAGCGCAGCCGCTGTCGCCGCAGGTCTGACAC
>JBARZG010000009.1:0-2590 GCA_049649785.1 Ornithinimicrobium sp.
CGCTCCTTGATCCAGTCCGCGTCCTCGTCTTGGATCTCGGGTGCTGTTGCCCCCCAGGGGGTATAGAGCAGCCGATGCACGATCGCCGATCGCTTCACCTTGCCCACGAGCTCGGCCTGATCGAGAGTTCGTGCCACGTTGGCGGCGCGGCGAACGACCCAAGCTAGGGGGAGAAATCGTGCACGACTTGCCGGCAGCCTGGCACCGCGTTGTTCTTCGGTCAGTCTCATCGGTGCGACATCGAGCCAGGTCAG
This sequence comes from Ornithinimicrobium sp., assembly GCA_049649785.1. Taxonomy (GTDB): domain Bacteria; phylum Actinomycetota; class Actinomycetes; order Actinomycetales; family Dermatophilaceae; genus Ornithinicoccus. Next base: position 255 of record JBARZG010000009.1, read on the forward strand.
CACGGCGTTCACGAAGGACTGCGGGTCGCTCTTGAGATCGTCGAAGACAGCAATATGGAGGCTGCGCGCTGGAACGAACTGGCGGAATCGGGCGATCTGGGCACCATAGCGACCGTGCTCCACTAGGCGGGGCTCGGCGCGGAGGGCCTGAGCGAAGGTGCTAGGGCCCTCGCCATGCTTGCGCATGTACAGGTAGGAAGAGAAGGCGCGTTGGACCGGGTCCCGCAGAGTCGCCATTACCTTCGGGGCGCCGAGCGTTTCGTGGATGCGCCTCGGCGCGTCCGGATCGGCGAGGTAGTCCTGGCAGACTTCACCGACGACCGTTTCATCGCGGGCGTCACTGAAGTGACCGGCATACCACTCGCGCCCTTTGGAGTAATAGCGGTCGAAGAAATAAAGGTCCTTCGCCGGCGAGAGATAGATGTCGGGATGCTGGATCAAGACTTCGTGCAACCACGTTGAGCCAGCTTTGTCTGGCCCGATATAGAGGAAGTTAGGCAGTCTGCGCATAGCGGTCAAGATAAACCTCGCCCCGTACGTCGAGCGGCTTTGAGCAGCGTCATCGGGTGAGTCCCGGTCGCCACATGGAAGACGGCTAGATGGGCGTGCGGGGCAGCGGGGTAACGGCGCAATGACGAGCCGATCGTCCGTAGCGCGGTCGTTCGCTCGCCCATGGAGGATTCTGCGAACGCGATCTGTCCGAGTACTCTTGCGTGCCCGCGACGGCTGTCGCGAATCTCAGGGTGGTGTTCCAGCAGGTATCGCAAGGCCTCGGAAGTATTCTGGGATCGTTCCCGAAACCACGACTGGACGTCTTTGCGAATATCGGCCAAAGGCTCGGTCACTACGCCGATTTTCCCAACCCGTGCGAGACGCAGGACAAAGTCATAATCCTCCCCGTAAGCGTGGGGCAACTCCTCGTCGTAGCCCCCCGCTTTAGCGTAGGCGTCGGAACGCATGACCAGGGTGGACGAATGAAGTTCTTTCACCCGGTTGCGCACGAGCCTGTCGAGGCCGACACGCTCCTGATGTCCGGGCCACTCGACCACCCGGTTCTCCGGGAACATCAGCCGGATTCCGCAGCCCACGGCGAGCAGTTCCGGATGAGTCTGCAGGAGGTCCATCTGTTTGCGGAGTTTCGTGGGGTGCCAGGTGTCGTCGTCATCGCAGGTGGCGATGAAGCCGCCGACCGCTTCGTCGACGCCGGTGTTTCGAGCTCCAGTCAGGCCGGGGCTATGCGCGTTGGTCAAGATTGTGATGTGACGTCGTTCGGCCTGTAAGTCGGCCAAGGCGGGATCCGGATCCTCCTGATCATGCACCACGATCACCTGGAGATGGCCCCGATAGTCTTGGGCCACGACGGAGCGGATACTCTCGCGCACCAACTCTGGTCGACCGCGCGTAGCCAGAATGACGCTGACGAGTGGCGCTTCATTTGACCTGTCATCTGTCGAGGTGCTGCTTTCCAGGGGGATGTTCACTCCCGGCCTCCGTGGGTGTGGGGGTGTCGTTGCGGCACGACTGGGCAGGCTCAGAAGATGCGGGAGTCCCATGGCAGAGACAATGACCTGGTCCGGCCTCGACATCTGCCCCTTCCAAGCCTGATCTAAGGACAGCGTAGTCGTGCCTTCTGCGAATCTGGATGGGTTGCCGGACAACCCGTGGCTGGGGCCAAGGTCGACTTGGCGCTGACCAATGTGCTGCAGCGCCATTGAAGGTGCCGGGAGACCGATGGCCTCAAGGGCGTGTGCCACCTGGTTTTGGGGATCGGTGATCAGGTCCTCGTATCGGATGCGCACCATTGGCACCCCCGTCAGCCGTAGAAGACCAACCTCAGATTGGCACAGCGACCACCGCAGCGCAGCGGCCTTCACACCGGTACTCTCCATGAGGTCTTGGCCCTGCGTGTCCTGTGGCCGCACAACTTGTCGCTTCCCCATGGACCACGCCACGCCGCGCACGTCGCGTTGCACGTGGATGACCCTTAAATCGATCTCGGGTCCAATCAGCGCGGCGGCTTGGGCGGGCCACTTGCTGGCATCCACGACGACGGAGGCGCCAGCGGTCTCGTGGATCGCTTGGTACAAGAGCGCATAACGCTCGCGGTAGGCCGTGCTGTCGCGAAGAAATGCTGCTGACTTAGCCGGAGAGAGGTGATGCGGAATGAATCGCTGTCTGGCCACGCGCCGCTGGAGGGTGGCCACCTCTCCTACGACAGAAACGTCCCACCCGCCAAAGGCCCGCGCCCCCACCTCTTGCCAGAAGGGGCACTCGGAAAAGCGCTGACCGCAACCGCATAACTCATCCTTCTCGAATACCCGGCGGAAGAGGTCGAT
>JBARZG010000010.1:0-29541 GCA_049649785.1 Ornithinimicrobium sp.
TCGGCGGAACTCACTTCTTTGAGAAGAACCTGCCTAGCGGTGCCCCTCGGTGGTTGAACTCGGTCAGCATCACCGGCCACGGGTCGCGCAGCGACGGCGCTTCGGTGACCTACCCGCTGATCACCGACCTGGCCGATCTGATCTACCTGACCAACCTCGGATCCCTGGAGTTCCATGTGCCGCAGTGGCAGATCGACTCCGATGGTCGGCCGAAGAAGCCGGATCGGTTGGTGATCGACCTCGACCCTGGCCGCGGTGCCGGTTTGACCGAGTGCGCCCAGGTGGCGTTGTTGGTGCGCGATCACGTCAGCGGCATCGGCCTGGAGTTACAGGCCGTCACCAGCGGCAGCAAGGGTATGCAGTTGTATGCCGAGTTGGAGGGGCAGCGGGATGCGCGCGAAGTCAGCGACGTCGCCAAGTCTCTCGCCCAATACCTGACCAAGGCCCACCCACGACTCGTGGTGTGGCACATGACCAAGAGTCTTCGGACCGGCAAAGTCTTCATCGACTGGTCCCAGAACGTCGCAGCCAAGACCACGATCTGTCCGTGGTCACTGCGCGGCCGGCCTCTGCCACAGGTGGCTACCCCGCGCCGTTGGGAGGAGATCGAGGCCGGCGCCGATGAGAGTCGCGACCTTACTCAGGTCTCTATCACCCAGGTCGCCGAATTTCTCCCCGGACCCGAGTGAGCCACCGCCGGATCAACTCACCGAACGCACCGCCATAACGCAGACCAGCCCTCGTATTCGCAACTACTGCTCGCGAATACGAGGGCTGGGCCAGAAATGGCTAGTGCCGTTGATCAGTGAGCTGCGGCGTAGGCATCCTGAACGTCCTGGGAAACACGGCCGCGGTCACTGACTGCATAACCGTTGGCGCGTCCCCACTCACGGATCCTGGCGAGTTCCTCACGCGAGGCCCCACTTCCTCCACCGCCACTACGGCGACGAGTTTGGCGGCGACCGCCGGAGCGACGCGCTTGACCTACCCATCGGGCAAAGTCGTTACGCAACGCCGCTGCATTACCATCACTCAGGTCGATCTCGTAGCTGACACCGTCCAGTGCAAACTCCACTGTCTCGGACGCTTCGCTACCGTCGAGGTCATCCTCGAGAATCACTTGAACACGTTGTGCCATGGGATAGAACCTCTTATTCATCGGGGAGATGTCGTACGGACACGGACCGTGCGACCGCCGTTATGTTATCCCCGTTAGAAGATAAATAGCAACAAATACACGGATTACCCAGGAGTTTCTTGCTGATCTTCATCGTCGGCGGCGGAATCGCCTCGGATGCGAGCATCCTCGGTAGCTTCGGCAGCGCGCAGAGCGGCGCGCTCACGCCGGTCCCCTTCAAGGATGTGCTTCATCACGACCCAGAACAGGTAGAGCAGCCCGATACTCGGAAGCAGCGCAGCCACAATCCCCCATGATTCTTCCAGGAAACCCACCTCAGACCTGCGGTTTCACGAAAGGGAAGAGGATCGTCTCGCGAATGCCGACCCCGGTCAGCAGCATCATCAACCGATCAATGCCGAGCCCCAGTCCGCCCATGGGGGGCGCGCCGTACTCCAGCGCCTCGAGGAAGTCCTCGTCCACCGACATGGCCTCGGCGTCCCCCCCGGCAGCGCGTGCCGCCTGGTCAAGAAGCCGGCGTCGCTGAATCTGCGGATCGACAAGTTCACTAAAGGCCGTGGCAAGTTCGGTCCCGGCAATGATCAGGTCCCATGCTTCGATGAGACCTGCGTCACTTCGGTGGTCTCGCGCCAACGGCTGTGCCTCGGCTGGGAAGTCGTTGACAAAGGTGGGTTGGAGAAGTGTTGGTTCAACAATAGATTCAAAAAGCTCCATTGCGATTCGCGGGCCGGAAACACCTTCAGCGACCGGGACACCGTGATCTTGGGCAAGTTCTCGAAGTGTACTTTCGTCGGTGTCAACGGTGATTGTGGTGCCGACTGCAGCCGAGAGCCCATCGTAGAATCTCAGCCATCGCCACGGCCCCGCCAACTCGACCGTCCCTGCCTCGGTGGCGAATTGCCGCGAACCGATGGCGTCGGCAGCGGCGAGAACGAGGCTCTGAGCCAGATCCGCCATACCGTGTTGGTCGCTGTAGGCCGCATAGGCCTCTAACATCGTGAACTCCGGGCTATGACTGGAGTCGATGCCTTCATTGCGGAAGATGCGCCCGAGCTCGTACACCCGGTCGATGCCACCCACCACAGCCCGCTTGAGATACAGCTCCAAGGCGATCCGCATGCTCATCGGCAAGTCGAGAGCATTGAGATGGGTGTGGAAAGGGCGGGCATTGGCACCGCCGTGGATACCTTGCAGTGTCGGTGTCTCGACCTCGGTGTAGCGCTCATTATCAAGGGTGGCGCGGATCGCCTTCATCACCGCTGCCCGGCTGCGGACCATGTCGCGGGCGGCGGGGCGCACGATGAGGTCAACATACCGTCGCCGGACGCGCTGCTCCTCGGAGAGGTCTTTGTGCAGCACCGGCAGCGGCCGCAGCGCTTTACTCGCCATCTGCCAGCGCTGCGCCATGACGGACAACTCACCGCGCCGACTGCTGATCACTTCTCCGTGCACGAATACGTGGTCCCCCAGGTCCACCAACGCCTTCCAGTCGGCTAGCGCCTCCGGCCCGGCGACGCCGGCGCTGATCATCACTTGCAACCGTGTCCCCTCCCCGGACTGCAGCGAGGCGAAGCACAACTTCCCGGTGTTGCGTACGAACATCACCCGGCCGGCAACCCCAACCTGCTGACCGCTCTCCTGGCCGGCCTCAAGGTGCGAAAAGGCGGTACGCACGTCTTCGAGTGAATGGGTCACCGGCACCGACACGGGGTAGGCGACCAGACCGCGACGCTGCAACTCATCGCGCTTCGCGCTGCGGATACCCATCTGTTCGGGCAGGTCCGGGGCGAGCGGGATGGCAGGATCGGTCACCGCACGAGGATAGCGAGTCAACGTTCAGAACAACGAGGCACCGGTATGCCGTGCCTCCAGATCCAGCAGCGCCTGCTTGCGAGCGCTGCCGCCGCCATACCCCGTCAGCGCCCCGGTGCCTCCGATGACGCGGTGACAGGGGACCACGATGGAGATCGGATTGCGGCCGTTGGCCATGCCAACTGCCCGGGCTGAACCGGCCGAGCCGATCTGCTCGGCGATCTGGCCGTAACTGCGGGTTGTGCCGAAGCCGATGGTGGACAGCGCGAGCCACACCCGCTGCTGGAACGGCGTACCGCCGGCGTCCAACGGCAGATCGAAGTCGGCGCGCGTACCGTCAAAGTACTCCGCCAACTGCGCTGCCGCATCGGCAAGGGCCGGCCACCGGTCGACCTGCGCCGCGGCCACGATGTCGCCGAGGCTCCCCTGGCTCGGGGCGTGCCGGTGTTGCGCGAAGTACACCCCGGTAATCGCGTCGCGGCGTCCGGCGATCGTGATTGGGCCAAGGGGTGAATCCATCAGGTAGCGAACGGTTTTCATGGCTGCTTCTTTCCGCGGGGACGAGGTCGTGGAGGCTGCTGATCGACGCGCCCTGGATCCTCGAGCCACGGGCTGGGCGCGGTGGGCAGATGGGCAGCGGGGTGGTCACTAGCTGCCCAGAAGGTCTGGGTGGCGTACCCGCGCCAGGGTTGCCACCTCTTACTGGCCGCGATCAACCCCTTGGCGTCCTGCGGCAACCCATGCGCGGCGGCCGTGCGCCGCACCCCGAGGTCGGTAGCGGGAAAGGCGTCGGGGTCCCCGAGGGCGCGCAGGTTAATCATCTGGGCGGTCCAATCTCCGATGCCCGGGATCGCCAAGAGTTGCGGCGTGAGCGCAGACCAATCGGCGCCAGGGCTGAGGTCGATCTCGCCGGCTGCCAGCGCCTCGCTGAGCGTGCGCAGGGTGCGCAGCCGGGTCGGCGGCATACCCGGCAGCAGCGATGGGTCCGCTGCGGCGACGGTTTCGGCGCTGGGAAACAACCGGTCGATCCCAGTGACCTGCGGCATACCATCTGGCGGCTCCCCCAGAACGTCAACGAGGCGGGCCGTCAAGGTGGCCGCTGCCTTGGTCGAAATGTGTTGGCTCAACACAATCCGCAACGCCATCTCAGTGGCGTCCATCGCCCCCGGCAGGCGCACGCCGGGCCGCTGTCGCACCAACGGCGCCAGGGCCGGGTCTTCGGCCAGGTGTGCATCACTGGCCTGCGGGTCGGCATCCAGGTCCAGCAGTCTGCGGCAACGCTGCAGCGCGGAGGTGAGGTCTCTGAGGTCGCACAAAGTCAGCGTGGCCGCGATGTATCCGGTTGCCGGGCGCAAATGCACCAGAGCGTGCCCGTGACTCAGCCGAATCGAACGCGCGAGACCACCATCGGTCCACACCTCCACCCCCGGGACCGCCGTGGCAGCCAGATGACCGAAGAGACTGCCGACATGCAAGGGCTCGCGGTAGGCCAACCGAAGCGCGATGCGGTGTCCGACCCGACCGGTCGTGGTTGCCCCACGCCGAAGTGGTCCGGAATCGGCGCGCTGACGAAGATCTGAGGGCGACTGGTCGAAGACGGCGCGGATCGTGTCGTTGAACGAACGGATACTGGCGAACCCGGCGGCGAAAGCTACGTCGGCCATCGGCAAGTCCGTCGTTTCAATCAGCACCCGCGCCGTGTGGGCCCGCTGCGCCCGGGCTAAGGCCACCGGGCCGGCCCCGACCTCGGCAACCAGCAGGCGCTCCACCTGTCGGGTGCTGTATCCCACCTGCCGAGCCAATTCCTCGACACCGTCGCGATCCACCACGCCGTCCTTGATCAAACGCATGACGCGGGCGACGGTGTCGGTGCGCTCCTGCCAGATCGGTGACCCCGGCACTGCATCGGGCCGGCACCTTTTGCAGGCTCGATATCCGGCGCCTTGGGCTGCGGCCGCACTTGCATAGAAACTCAGATTCGCGGGTTTGGCCGAACGGGATGGACAACTCGGTCGACAGTAGATCCCGGTCGAGCGCACCCCGAAGTAGAAGTAGCCATCGAACCTGCGGTCCCGGCTGCGCACTGCCGCCAGGCGAGCTTCGGTCGTCAACATCACTGGACCAGTCTGCCCTGTCCGACCACTGACTTCTAGCAGGATTCCGACACGTCATTGTCCGGGGCGGCCGCGACCGGCTCGTCCTCTGGCATACCGCTAATCGCCGGGCGCCGCCCGCTTCTGACGGTGCCGAACCCTTCGTTCTCGCTCAGCCAGAATCAGCAGGCTCAAGCCCACCAATGGCAGGACGAACGCCACCATGATCACGCTGAAGCCTTCCTGTGAGTCGTGGCCGGCGGCGTCTACGACGACGTAGACGGTGTAGGAGATGTAGAGACTGAAAAAGAGCAGCCCTTCGCGGCGGGCGATCCGGCCGCCGGTGTAGACAACGGGCAGCAGCGCAACAGTCGTCGCCACCATCAGGGGCAGGTCAACCGAGACCACCGCACTCGGCACCGGGAGGCCGCCGGGTTTCAGGATCGCGGGCACTCCTAGTACCAATCCGATGTTGGCCAGACAACTGCCGACGGCATTGCCGACTGCGAGGTCACCGGCGTTGCGCTTTACCGCGATGATCGAGGCGACCAGCTCGGGCAGCGAGGTCCCCACTGCCACCACGGTCAGTCCGACGACCAGTGAACTGATACCGAGGCCGATCGCGATCGATACCGCGCCGGCTACCAACAGTTGGGCGCCGCCCACGAGCAGACCCACCCCGCCAGCAACCAACACCAGCGACATCGGCAACGAGATGTTCGTGCTGACTTCGCCCTCGTCCACCGGAGGGGGGTCACCGCGTTTGGAGAGCCACACACTCATCGCGGTGTGACCAAGCCAAGCCCCGAGCAAGATCAAGCCGTCCCCGGTGCTGATGTCGCCGTCGAGCACCAACAGCAACAGGAGCAGGCTGAAGCCGATGAGGAACGGCACGTCGACGCGCACCAACTGGCGCCGGATATAGATCGGTGTGACGAGCGCAGCGATCCCGAGAATAAGCAGGATGTTGGCGATGTTGCTGCCGACGACATTGCCAATCGCGAGTTCGCTCTCGCCCGAGAACACCGCCCCTGTGGTCACCGCTAGCTCGGGTGCCGACGTTGCCACCGACACGACCGTCAGGCCCACGACCAACGGAGAGATACCCGCGCGCACAGCGAGCGCTGATGCCCCGCGGACTAGTAACTCTCCACCGACCACCAGTAACGCCAGCCCAGCCACGACTTGGAACACCGCGAGCCCATCCACACGGGCGAGTCTAGGTATCCCAGGGGTCTAACTTGTCAAGCGGCTCTGTTGTGGCGGTGTGCCCAGGCGGTGGTTTCGTTGTAGGGCGTGTGGGTTTTCAGGCATCCGTGCAGGATGCCGACCCACCTGTTGCCGAGGGCGCGTAGGGCTTGGTGGTGGGTGTCGTCATGGGCGCGCCTCTCGTCGTAGTAGGCGCGGGCGCCGGGGCTGGTGCTCAGGGAGCAGAAGGCCCATTGGTCGATCGCGTCGTAGAGCCGTTTGTTGCGGGCGTGCCTGGCTAGCACGGCCCGTTTCTTACCTGAAGCGATCGTTAGGGGTGACGTGCCGGCGTAGTTCTTGCGAGACTTAGCGTTGGCATACCGTTCGGGGTCATCCCCGAACTCGCCGAGTACCCGGGCGCCGAGGACCACACCAATGCCTGGCAGGGAACGGTAGATCGCGGCGTCCGGGTGTTGCTCAAAATGTGATTCCAGCTCGGTCGCAAGGTTGGTGATCTGGGTATTCAACGCGGCGATCACCCCGATCGCGGCGGTGGTGGATGCTGCGTACGCCGAAACCACCTGTGGGGGCGCGGTGAGTTGCTCGGCGCGTAGCCCGGCCTGGACCCGCTCGGCCGTGGTTTCCAGGTACCGGCGGCGCCCACCGGTGCGCAGCGCGTTCTTGATCTGGGACAGGCTCAGCCGGGCCCCGCGGGCCGGGTCTGGTGCCCGACCCAGCACGGCCAAGGCGTCAGGGCTGTCCAAGTCCTCGAACGTGGCCAGTGCGCCTGGGTAGAACTCGCGCAGGCTGTTCCGCAGCCGGTTGGTCTCCCGGGTGCGCGACCACACCAACGACTGGTGCGACCGGGCCAACACCTTGACCCCTTCGGCCAGGGCGGTGTCGCCAGCGACCCGGCGGTGGTTGTGCGCGTCAGTACGGACCAGCTCGGCCAACATTTTGGCGTCGCCTGCATCAGACTTGCTGCCGCCGACGTGATGACGGTCGCGGTACCGGGCCGCGGCCATCGGGTTGACCGCGTACACCTGGTACCCGGCTGCGACCAGCGCGCTGACCCACAACCCGCGGTCGGTCTCGATCCCGATCAGGACCTGCTCCGGGTTCTGGGTGTGGGCGCCGATCAGTGCGTGCAACCGCCCGACCCCTTCGATTCCCTCCGGTAGTCGCCGGGCCGCCAGTTTGGCCCCTTCACTGTCCATGATGTGTACGTCGTGATGCTCCTCGGCCCAGTCATCACCGATGTAGATCATCACCCTCACCTGCTCCCGTTGCTCGAATGCCGATATCGGTTGTGAGCCGAGGACACCCAAGGCAACGACCTAATGGATCAGTGCTCACCACGAACCAAGGGGGGCACGACATCCCATCAGCGCTCAAACGGGCGACCTACCCGCCGGCAGGGGCAACGATCTAGACCTAGGGATTCGACACGACCCCGGGTGACCACAGTGCTCACCGGCCAACGGCTCGGCCACCAGCCTCCCACCAACTGCGAGGGGCTGTACCCCCATTAGGTGGCCCTTGGCGCGGAAACCTCGCCGCTCCGTCTGTCAAGATCGCACCATGGCTCAACCGGTCGTGGCGTGGCACGAGGCCTGGCAGGAGGCGCTGTACTCCCCCCGCGGCTTCTACCGCGCTGGCGGAGCCACCGACCTGCCCTTCAGCACCTCGGTGCACGGTGTGCCGCACGCCGCACTCGTCATGGCTCGCGCCCTCAGCGTCCTCGCGGACCGCCACGATCTGAGCACATTGATCGACGTCGGAGCCCATCTGGGGCAACTGGGCACGGCACTGCGCCAGGTCGGCAGCCCTTTGGCCTACATCGGAGTCGACGTCAATCCGCGACCTCGGCAGATGGCTGACATCGATGAGTGGGTGCGGTCACCAGGCGGGCCCCAATTGCCCGACGACCTTCGGGGTATGCGTGATGTCCTGGTGGTGGCTCAGGAGTGGCTCGATGTGGTCCCGGCCGTGGTGGCCAGCAGGGGGCCTGCCGGTGGATGGCACGAGGTATGGGTCGAGGCCCGAACGGGCCAGTCCCGACCGGGACCGCCGGTGGCCGCCGAGGATCGGCAGTGGTTGGCCCGATGGGTGGGCTCCGAGGTGTCGATGGCCGAAGTGGGCCGCTCTCGGGACGATGCGTTGCGCGATCTGGTGGATCGCGTCGAGCACGGGATGGTCGTGGTGATCGACTACGGACATCACCGGCATACCCGCCCACCGCAGGGGTCACTACGCGGTTACTCCGAGGGTCGCCAGGTGGCTCCGGTGCCGGACGGCTCGATGGATCTCACGGCAGACGTCGCGATCGACTCCTTGATGTCGGCCGCTGGGCCCTGGCCCCGGTGGGCGCTGACTCAGCGTGCCGCGTTGGGCGACCTGTTGGGACCGGCGCAGGCACCGGATTACTGTCTCGCGAGCCAGGACCCGCAGGCCTACCTTGATGGATTGGCTGAAAGCGGAGCCCGGCACGGCCTGCAGGCACCCGAGGCGTTCGGCGGTTTCTGGTGGGTCTATGTCGATCGCACCCAGTAGGTTTAAGTGATGCCTCAGGTGACTCCCGGCGCGGCCCGTGCTACTGGTGTGGGTGCGAACGTTTCCTCGGACGACAACATGGCGGTAGGCAGCGGCGCGGCGGGCCTGCAGACCACCGAAATGGTGCTCAACATCGGGCCGCAACACCCGGCGACTCACGGTGTGCTCCGGTTGCGGATCACTGCCGACGGGGAGCGGATCGTGGCCGCCGAACCGATCATCGGCTACATGCATCGTGGGGCCGAGAAGCTCTTCGAGGTCCGTGACTATCGACAGATCATGATGCTGGCCAACCGGCACGACTGGCTCTCGGCGTTCAGCAACGAGATCGGTGTCGCGTTAACGGTCGAGGCGCTGCTGGAGATGGAGGTGCCGCAGCGGGCCACCTGGACTCGCACCTTGCTCGCCGAGCTCAATCGGGTGCTGAACCACCTGATGTTTCTCGGGTCCTTTCCGTTGGAGTTGGGCGCCATCACACCGGTCTTCTACGCCTTCCGAGAGCGCGAAGAGTTGCAGGCGGTGATGGAGGAGATCTCCGGTGGCCGGATGCACTACATGATCGCCCAGGTCGGCGGTCTACGTCACGATCTGCCGCCGCACTGGCTGGATCACGTCGATGCTGCGATCACCGCGGTGCGCTCCCGACTACCCGATCTGGAGTCGCTGTTGGTGGGCAACGAGATCCTGAACGCCCGCACCAGGGGCGTCGGTGTCCTTGGTCGCGACCTGGCGCTGGCCTATGGGGTCAGCGGCCCCATCGCGCGGGCTTCTGAGGTTGACCTGGACCTGCGCCGCGACGATCCGTACCTGGCCTACGGCGAGCTCTTTGCTCCCGGTGGTCCAGGCCGGGTGGTCACCCGCGAGGCCGGTGACGCCAAGGCCCGGTTGGAAGTGTTGCTGGAGCAGGTGCAGGTCAGTCTGGATCTAGCCACCCGGTGCGTCGAGGTGATCAGAGATCTGCCGGACGGTCCGATAAATCAGCGGTTGCCCAAGGTGCTCAAGGTGCCCGCCGGGGAGCACTATTTCGCCTCCGAGAATCCGCTGGGTTTCAACGGCTACTACCTGGTCAGTCGGGGCGACAAGGTGCCGTGGCGCCTGAAGCTGCGGTCCGCCTCGTTCAACAATGTGCAGGTGCTCTCCCAACTGCTCCCAGGAACTGTGGTGGCCGACATGGTGGCCATTTTGGGCTCGACGTTCTTCGTGGTCGGGGACGTCGACAAGTAGCTATCGGCACGTTGGTTGACTATCGAGATGGGCACCTAGGCTGGCTAGCCGTAGGCGATGCCGTCACCGTCGGCTACGTCCGGGCGACCACGACGGTCTGGATCGTCGTCCTCCGGTGGCAGACGGCACATGCGTTGGCCCAGAAAGCCCGCTGCGCTGACCATCAGTGCCGCAGCGGCGCAGACCAATGCCCGGACGAAGAGCTCGCGCACTGAGGCCACATCAAGGTTGGTCAACTGGACGGCGGCGTTGCCCATGTAGAAGCCCACCAGCAAGGCACCGCCCAGGGCACCGGCTTGAGCGGCCACCAGCGTCCCACGGGCTTGCTGTGGAGTGGGGACGAAACCGGCCACCGGCTGGCCCTTGTCGCTGCGCACGTACTGGCGGATCTTCCATCCGGCAGAAACCACCAGGACGGCGTAGCCGAGCATCGGGATGACCGCCAGCCAGGGCAATTGAGGGAACTCACCACCGACATTGCGCCAGAGACTCAGGGCCACCACGCTCACCAGGAGGGCCCCCGCTCCGGCGAGCACCGCCGAGGAGATGGTGAGCCCGCCCGGACGCTCAGCCATCCGTATCGCCCATTCCGTCGGCAGAATCATCGTCGCCGGGCCGTCCGGACTCCTCGATGAGTCGCACATCCGAGGTGTCTACATCGCGGAGCAGCGTGTCCACCCGCCCGACCTCGCCCGCGGTGGTCATGCTGGCGTTCGGATCGACCTCCAGCCATGGCACAAGCACGAAGCCGCGCACCCTGGCCCGTGGGTGTGGCAACTGCAGGTCGGGGTCGCTGCAGACAACTTCGGACCCGGTCTGCGGATTGCCGTATTGGATCAGGTCCAGGTCCAGGGTGCGTGGCCCCCAGCGCACCGTGCGATCTCTTCCGAAGGCCCGTTCGATGGAGTGCAGCCCGGCCAGGAGCGTCCGAGGATCCATGCTGGTCCGTGCGGTCATCACGGCGTTCACGTAGTCCTGCTGTGCTGGTCCGCCCACGGGGGCGGTGCGGTAGAGGCCGGAGGCGCGCACGCCCCATACCCCGGGGAGGCCGTTCACTGCGGCCACAGCAGAACGTACGCTCGCGTCCGCCTCCCCCAGGTTGGCGCCCAGTGCAATGGTGACGGCGACGTCTCGCCGCCGCTCGAGTCGGACCAGCACGTCGTCGAACGGCACTCCCACCGGGGCGTGGGGTTTGTGCACCGTGACGACGAGAGACGCCACGCTGGGGTATGCCGTCAGCACGCGCTCGGCAATCATCGCTGCGAGTGTTTCGATCAGGTTCACCGCAGGCCCGGCGATGACAGCTGCCGCGTCCGCGGCCACGTTGGCGTAGTTGACAGTGGCCGACACGTCGTCGGTGGCAGCGGCCTGGCGCGTGTCAACGCTGAGCGTGAGGTCGACGATGAACTCCTGTCCCTGCCTGCGCTCGGAGTCCAGCACCCCGTGGCGTCCGAAACCGCGCACTCCACGCAGCTCGATCTGGTCATCCACGGTTCACCATCTCCCAAACGCCGAGGGCTTGCACCGTGCTCTGCACGTCGTGCACCCGCACGGCCCAGGCACCGGATTGGGCCGCCAACAGACTGGTTGCGGCAGTGGCCGGATCGCGCTGCCCCGCGGGGATCGGATCGGTGCGTGGTCCCCCCGGCAACGATCCGAGGAATCGTTTGCGCGAGGTCCCGACCAACACCCGGGGCCCCAGTGCCACGACGCGATCCAACGCAGCCAGCAGGGTCCAGTTGTGTTGCGGCCCCTTGGCGAAACCGAAACCCGGGTCGATGATGATGGACTGCCGGTCGATGCCGGTCGCCGCCAGCGCGTCGACGCGATCGCGAAGGTGCTCAAGGACCTCAGCCACCACGTCCTCGTAGTCGGTGCGCTGATCCATGGTCGCTGAGTGGCCGCGCCAGTGCATCGCGATGAACGGCACTCCGGCTGCGGCGACCACGCTGGCCATCTCCGGGTCGGCCAGGCCCCCGGAGACGTCGTTGACCATGTCGACCCCTGCATCGAGGCAGGCGCTGGCCACTTGCGCCCGCATCGTGTCGATGGAGGTCGTCACGCCATGAACGTGCAGGGCTTGGATGATGGGGACCACCCGGGCTGCTTCTTCGCTTCGGTCGGGACGCGCCGCCCCGGGTCGCGTGGACTCCCCGCCGACGTCGATGATGTCGGCGCCTGCGGCCACCAACTCAAGCGCGTGCGCCTCCGCGGCGGCGGGGTCGATCCATTGACCGCCATCGGAGAAGGAGTCGGGGGTCACGTTAAGCACCCCCATGACCAATGTCACCGGACTAGGCCCGACCGGCCAATGCCAGGCTCATCGCTTCGGCGCGGGTCGCTCCGGCACGCAGTTGTCCGCGCACCGCCGAGGTGATCGTTCGGGCGCCGGGGCGCCGGACCCCGCGCATCGACATACACAGATGCTCGGCTTCGATCACGACAATGACCCCCCGCGGGTGCAGGTGCTCCTCGAGTGCCTCGGCGATCTGAGTGGTCAACCGTTCTTGGACCTGCGGGCGCCGGGCGTACACATCCACCAACCGTGCCAGCTTCGACAGCCCGGTGATGCGACCGCTGGGACCCGGGATGTAGCCAATATGTGCTACCCCGTGAAACGGCACCAGGTGGTGCTCGCAGACGCTGTAGACGGAGATGTCCCGGACCATGATGAGCTCTTCGTGCTCGACGTCGAAGGTGCGCTCCAGCACCTCGGTGGGCGATTGACCGAGGCCAGCAAACATCTCGGCGTATGCGCGAGCTACTCGAGCGGGCGTGTCGACCAACCCGTCACGGTCAGGGTCCTCCCCGACCGCGAGCAGGATCTCGCGCACCGCGGCTTCGACCCGTTGGTGGTCGATCGCGACGACATCTCCGGAGACGAGATCCGCTACAGCCGTGTCGGCTTCTACGGTGTTCACGGCCATCTCAACGGCGCGCGAGTCAACCGCGCTGACGTCGTGATCGGCGCTGCGCTCAGATTCGACCGGTGTCGACATGTCCACCCTCAGGCACCGGGATCACCTTGACCGGTGGGTGCTCCTCGCCCTGCTCGGGCTCACTCTCGCTTGGCTCACTGTCGTGCGAGTCACCGCCGCGCGAGTCACTAGCGTTCGTGCCACCGCTATGCGAGTCACTGCCGGGGGCGACATTGATCGGAGCATGGTGGCCGTTCGACATCGCTCGACGCTCGGCATCGGTCAGCACCGGTCCACGCTCGTGCACCGCCCGGCCGTCACTGGACAGCCACACCGGACGGGCAGGGCGTTTGACCACATCGGCGAAGATCTCGGCCAACGGCTCTGCGTTCAGGGTCTCCTTGTCCAGGAGCTCCAGCACCAAGGCGTCCAACACATCGCGGTTGTCGTTCAACGCCCGCCACGCCTCGTCGTGCGCCTCTTCGATGAGTCTGCGAACTTCCTGGTCCACGATGCCTGCGAGGTTTTCGGAGTAGTCCCGCTCGTGGCCGATGTCTTTGCCCAGGAAGACCTCTCCGGAGCCCGATCCCAGCTTAACCGCGCCGATGCGCTCACTCATACCGAACTGAGTGACCATTTTGCGGGCCAGGCCTGTGGCCTTCTCGATGTCATTGCTGGCGCCGGTGGTCGGGTCGTGAAAGATGATCTCTTCAGCCACCCGGCCGCCGAGGGCATAGGCCAGTTGGTCCAGCAGTTCGTTGCGGGTCGTGGAGTACTTGTCGTCGGCCGGCAACACCATCGTGTAGCCGAGGGCACGGCCACGCGGCAGGATCGTGATCTTGCTGACTGGGTCGGTGTTGTGCATGGCCGATGCCACGAGCGCGTGCCCACCCTCGTGGTAGGCGGTGATCTTCTTCTCTTTGGCGCTCATCACTCGCGTGCGCTTCTGCGGTCCGGCGATCACTCGGTCGATGGCTTCGTCGAGGTGGTGATTGGCGATGACCTTCTCGCTCTTACGCGCCGCCAGCAGCGCAGCCTCGTTCAGCACGTTGGCCAAGTCGGCACCAGAGAATCCCGGGGTGCGACGAGCCGTGGTGAGCAGGTCGACGTCGTCGGCCATCGGCTTACCCTGCGCGTGCACCTGAAGGATGTGGTTGCGGCCCATCATGTCGGGTGCTTCGACGGCGATCTGCCTGTCAAAACGTCCCGGGCGCAGCAGCGCGGGGTCCAGGATGTCCGGCCGGTTGGTGGCGGCGATCAGGATGACATTCGTCTTGACGTCGAAGCCGTCCATCTCGACCAGCAACTGGTTCAGGGTCTGTTCGCGCTCGTCGTGCCCGCCGCCCATACCGGCGCCGCGGTGGCGACCGACCGCATCGATCTCATCGACGAAGATGATTGCTGGCGCATTCTCCTTGGCCTGCTCGAACAGGTCACGCACCCTCGAAGCGCCGACACCGACGAACATCTCCACGAAGTCGGACCCCGAAATCGAGTAGAACGGCACCCCCGCTTCGCCGGCAACCGCTCGGGCTAGCAGCGTCTTTCCGGTGCCCGGAGGGCCATAGAGCAACACGCCCTTGGGGATTTTTGCACCGACGTCGAGGAACTTGGTGGGCTCGGAGAGGAACTCCTTGATCTCGTGCAACTCCTCGACGGCTTCGTCGGCACCGGCGACATCGTTGAACGTCACCTTCGGCGCCTCCGGCGAGGCCAACTTGGCCTTGGACTTACCGAACTGCATCACCCCGCGACCGCCGCCTTGCATCCGCATCATCAGCCACAAGAACAGGCCAAGAATCAAGATCAGCGGAATGAGCGTGAACAGCAGGGAGACGAGCCAGTTCTGCTGCGCCGGGTCGTCGGTGAAGCCATCGGAGGGTGGGTTCTCCTCCAGGGCGTTCACGACCATCTCCCCCCGGCTCTCGACGTAGAACGCTTGCACCTGTGAGGTGTCGCTGACCTCGTCGTTGCTGAACGTCTCGTCGTCGATCAGGTCCAGGTCCATCCGATCCGGAGTCACGGTGGCCGAGGCCACTTTGCCGTCGTTGATGAGGTCCATTGCGTCGGATGTGTCGATACGGCTGTACGGGCTGGTGTTGGTCAGGGCATACAGCAACACGCCGAAGCCGATGATCAGAGCGACCCATAACCAGGGACTCCGCCGTTGTTTCTTCTTCGCCATCAATTTCGCAGACCCGAATGGGCCCCGCTCCTTCGCGATCGTGGGATTTCACCTGTCGACACTTCTGTCGGTCTGCTCGCCTCAACGTGTGGGCGCTATCTAGTGTTCCAGACGCGCGGGTCGAAACGGGGCTCGGCGCGGTCCCGACTCGACTGCTCAGGCGTACATTTGCGCAGCGAGCACTCCGACTTCACGCAGGTTCCGATACCGCTCGGCAAAGTCCAGGCCATATCCGACCACGAACTCGTTCTCGATATCGAACCCGACATATCGCACGTCGATCTCGACCTTGGCCGCTTCTGGTTTGCGCAGCAGCGTGCAGATCTCCACCGACGCGGGGTTGCGTGAGAGCAGGTTGGTCCGGATCCAACTCAGCGTCAGCCCGGAGTCGATGATGTCCTCGACGATGAGCACGTGCCGGTCGGTGATGTCGGTGTCGAGGTCTTTCAAGATGCGCACAACCCCCGAGGACTTGGTACCCGAGCCGTATGAAGAGACGGCCATCCAGTCCATTTCAGCGGAGCCGGGTAGCGTCCGCATGAGATCGGCCATCACCACGACCGCGCCCTTCAACACGCCGACCAGCAGCACGTTCTTTTCCTGGTAGTCCGCCCAGATCTGCTCACCCAACTCACCGAGCCGTTCTTGGATCGCATCCTGGGTCAACAACACTCGGTCCAGGTCGGTGCCCATGCTTTCAGCGTCCACTTTTCCTCCAGGTCACGTCCAAGCGCACCCATCAGGCAGGGGGCGTCAATGAACACGTTAACGAAGTTGCGCTCGTGCGCCCTGATGGGACTGCGGCCAGATCAGTCCGCCGGCTCGGTGAATGCGGATCTCACCGGGCACATCGATCGGCCCTTGTCCGTGCCAGTTCGTGTACAGCGCGTCGATCGCCTGCAGATGACTTGCTGCTAGCGAGCCGGCGGGACTACCAGCGCAGACCGCCATCCGCAGCCAGAGTCGGGTCCGGATAGCGCCCGGGTGCTCGCGCAGTTGCTCCACCGGCCAAGGCGGAGGACCCAGCCGGGAGTATGCCGTGTCGCTGAGTTCATCGAGTGCCTCCGCGTCGGCCCGCAACAGGTCGGCCGACCGGGCCAAGGCAGCGCCAACTCCTGGGCCGAGCCGTTCGTGCAGGTCGACCAGAGCCGCGCGAGCCCGTACCCGGGTGAAGCACTGATCGGCGTTGTGCGGGTCCTGCCACGCAGTCAATCCGGCTGCGGCGCAAGCCCGCTCCGTGACGTCGCGAGGCACCTGCAACAACGGCCGCAGCAGGGTGAGGCCACCGCCGCGCTCCTGGCTCGGGCGCAACGGGCGGGCTCGCGGCATACCCGACAGTGATCGTGCCCCCGAGCCCCGAACCAACCCCAGCAGCACCTGCTCGGCTTGATCATCGCGGGTATGGCCGACCAGCACGGCGCGGGCAGCCTGCTGATCTGCCACCTGGGCAAACGCATCCAGGCGAGCCCGCCGGGCCGCGTCCTCCAGGCCCGAGGTCTGTGCGCGCACGTCGACAGTGACGATCTGCACAGGTGCCAGACCCAGCGCTGCACAGTCACGACGTGCAGTCATCGCGATCTCGCCCGAGCCTGGTTGCAGCTGATGATCCACGATCACGGCTCCGGCTCGACCGCCGAGCCGTGGCACTTCGAAGCCGGCGGCCAGCGCCAAAGCCAGCGAGTCCGCTCCTCCACTACAGGCCACCAGCACCGTCGCGCCGGCCAAGCCGTGGTGGGTCAGCGCCTCACGTACGGCGAGCCGGACGGCGGCGATAGACGTCGGTGGGCCGGTCATAAGCCGTCTGCAACGGAACTGTCGTTTGACATCACCCGGGTATCAAAGATCAACCGTGCACGCGGGCGACCCAAGCGGCCGGATCAGCAATCTCGGGACCCCGGGGCAGGGTTTCCGGGCTTTGCCACACATAGTTGAGGCCGTCCGTGCCGACCTGCTGTGTCACTGCACGCACGAATGCCGCGCCGTCCCGGTATTGCCGCATCTTGGCCTCCATACCCAACAACCTGCGCAGCAGCACGTCGATGGCGCTGGCACCTCGCCGTCGCTGAGTGAACTTCTCACGAATCTGCGTCACAGTCGGGATAACCATCGGCCCGACTTCGTCCATCACCACGTCGGCATGACCCTCCAGCAGCGACATCACTGCCGTAAGGTCGGCCAACTGCTCGCGTTGTGCCTCGTTGGCGAGCAAGGTGGTGATGTCGGTCTTGCCGGTGAGAACCGACGGAAGTCCGGAAATGAACTGGACGAGCCGCTCACCCATCTGCTCAGGGTCGGGCACCAGCGAGGTGCTCAACCGCTGAGCGCTGGTCGTGAAGTGGTCGCGCAACCACGGCACTGAGGTGAACTGCACCCGATGGGTTTCTTCGTGGACGCATACCCACAGACGGAAGTCGTGAGCGTCAACCGCGAGTTCGCGTTCGGCGGCCATGATGTTGGGCGCGACCAGCAGTAGCCGGGGGGCGCCGCCGGGTGCCAGATCGTATTGGCCGAGCACTTTGGTGCTTATCCACGACAACAATCCGGCGACTTCGGCCCCGTTGATGAAGCCGCTAACGCGGCGACCGAGATGGGAGGGCTCGGCCCTTTTGCCGTCATCACTCCTGACCTCGCGGCGACTGAGTAGGTCCTCCAACACTGGGGTCATCATCGCTTCGAGAGAGGCTGCGTTGGCGCGAATCCAGCCAGGCCGGTCCACGATCAGCGGGTCCGGGGCATCTGCCGGGGCTGACATCTGGCTGGTGTCGGCGACCGGCTGCACAGCCGCCGCTGCGCACTGACGCAGTTGGGCCACGGCGTCTTTCATTTCGATCCGGCTCACTTTGGGGCCAGCTGGCACCAGCCGTCCCGCCGATGCAGCGGCGAAATCCCAATCCACCAGGTCCATCGCTCCTCCAGGTTTACTGCTCATGGTTTCAACGTAACCGCCGTTGTGCTCAGCAGCCGCATGCAGCCAGATCGGCCACCAGATCGTCGATCACAGCCACGGCTTCGATGCTCGCAGCTCCACCGTCGACATCGTTGCTGGTCAAGGCGAAGACAAGCATCCGCCCGTCCTTGGTGCTGAGCGTCCCGGCCAACGAGGTGACCTGCGGCAGCGAGCCGGTCTTGGCCCGCACCACTCCCCTGCCCTGAGTTGCCGAGTCGGCTGCGAACCGATCCGTCAATGTCCCCGTGAGGCCCGCGATGGGTAGCCCCGACAGCGTCGACTGCAGGGCGGGATACCGTCCGCTCGCGCCGGCCACCAGTGTTTGCGAAATCATCTGCATCGGGACCTGGGTGCCGTCGGACAGCCCAGATGTGTCGGCCAATTTCGCCGTGGAGGTGTCGATCCCGTAGTTGTCGCTCAGGGTGGTGAGCACCCAGGCGTTCACCGACTCTTGGTCGGTCTGCGCGCCGACTGCCAACGCGCCCTGTCGAGACAACTGCTCGATCATGGCGTTGTCACTGGTGGCCAGTGCCAACGCCAGCACGTCGCGCAGCGGAGCGGATTCCACTTCGGCGAGCACCGGCATACTTGCCGGATCCTCCGCCGATGACTCACTTTGGGTCTCGGCGCCTGTGGCTTGGCCGGCATCTGCTGTTGTTGGCGCGCCACTGTCCATCCGCTCGATTGGACCGGCCGCGACGTCCAGGCCACCCGCGGTCAGAGATTCCCGGAAACTCTGCGCTGCCACCATGGCCGGGTCTGGCGGCGACGGGTCGTAGGGCAGGGCACGGCTTTGCTCCAGGCCCAACATCGTGATCCGTCCGGCAAATCCGTTGTCCACCCAGAAGTCTGTCCAGCCCGGGGACCGAGTAGGCCCGCTGGCGTAGGAGGTGTCAAGCCATACCCGCACCTGTCCCCCCTTCTCGCCCCGCTCGCCAAGAGCTGTCACGGTCTGCTCGGCCAGATCCTCTAGGCCCGCTCGACCGGCGACCGCCTTGGCGCTGCCTTGGCCGGCGGACAACAGCTGATCACCACCGGCCACCAGCACGATGTCTTGTGCCGTGGGCCCGGACACGACGCGAGTGGTGAAGGTGTGCTCTGGCGGCAGGACCGCCATGATCGCCGCTGCGGACAGCACCTTGGTCAGCGAGGCCGGCGTCAGCGGCTTTTCGCCGGAGAAGTCAACGAGCACGTCACCGGTCAGTGCGTCCTGCACGACGATGGCGCGCGCGCCACGATCACCGAGGCGACTCGATTTCCACGCCTGTGTGACTTGCTGCTCGACTGCTTCGGCGGAGGCCGGCTCACTGGCCTGGTCGGGTTGCAACGCAAACGAGACTGGGCCCGGTAATTGTGGGCGCACGGCCTGCTGGGCCGAGACGACACCGGCCACTTCCTCGTCGGTGACCGAGCGGACGTCGGGCTGTACCGTGCCGGGCGCGCTCGTGGAGGTGACGAAAACCAGCAAACTCATCGTGACCGCAGCCACGACCCACCCGCGGACACGGTGCCGTCGGGTGAATCGCATACTGCCTTCCCGTTCCGTTGCTGTCTCTTCGGGGGTGAGCGATCCCCCGTAAAGGAGAGGGTAGGCGATAACCCCGAATCGCCTTCCCAGAAGAAGCCAACCTTGGCGCCGCCACCGCGAGATGTGAGATTGTTTCGACATGCACTTTGACGTGACGATCGAGATCCCTCAGGGCAGCCGCAACAAGTATGAGGTCGACCACGCCTCGGGGCGGATCCGGCTCGATCGGATGCTGTTCACCTCGACGCGGTACCCGGCCGACTACGGCTACATCGAAGAAACCCTCGGTGAGGACGGCGACCCGTTAGACGCGCTGGTGTTGTTGGACGAGCCGACCTGGCCAGGCTGCCTTGTCGCTGCCCGCCCGATTGGGGTCTTTCGGATGCGCGATGAGGCCGGCGGCGACGACAAGATCATTTGCATGCCGGCCGGCGACCCGCGCAAGGACTCCTATGTGGACCTGGAGGATGTCGGCGAGCACACCCTGCTGGAGATCCAGCACTTCTTCGAGGTGTACAAGGCCTTGGAGCCGAACAAGTCCGTCGAAGCCTCGGACTGGGGTAGCCGGGAGGACGCCGAGCGCATCTACACCGAGTCGGTGGAGCGTGCTGCGCAGCAGGGCACCACGACGAAGCGTTGGCCTGGCCCACGCCACTGACATTGCTCACCTGATCTGAATACTCCTACCCTTCATAGCCGAGGGAACCACTCGGCGTATTCTTGAGTCATAGGGCTATGACAGTGAACGGCCGCTGTCGCGCCAACCCCTAGCCAAGGATTCACTATGAGCTCAGCTTCAGTCCCGATGCCCGATCCGGTCGATCCTGCTGCCCCGACGTCACGCGCGTCCGTGTCATGGATCCTGATCGCTGTCGCGGCGGTGTCCGCAGTCGTCATCGGCGGCGGCGCTTTCGCTGTGATGGCGGTGGTCGGCGGAGGCGGTGACCGCCCGGACAGTGCCATGCCGGGCAACGCAGCGTTCTACGCCGAGATCGACATCGATCCCAGCGTCGGTCAAAAGGTGGCCGCGCTGCAGTTCTTCGATGGTATGGACACCACCGAGTTGGAAGAGATGCGCGACGGTCGCGGCCGGGAAGCATTGTTTGACCTGATCGCCGATGAGCCGGACAGCCCGCTGTCGGAGATGGATTACGAAGCCGATGTCGAGCCATGGCTGGGTGATCGCGTGGGCGTTGGTGCGATTGCCGGAGCGACCGAGGACGAGTGGGTCCCGGTCTTTGCGGTCCAGGTCAAGGACGAGGCGGCCGCAGAGGCGTTCGTCGACGACGTGATGGCGCAGGAGGAGGCGAGCGATGAGGCCGACTTCTTCTTCCGCGGCGATTACATGGTCTTCACCGAGGTCGAAGACGCCGAAAGCGTCAAGATGGCAATGGACGCCGGCACGTTGGCAGACAATGAGACCTACACCTCTGACATGGACTCGCTCGGGCCGCAGGGCATCATGTCCGTGTGGGCGAACCTGCCTGCGTTCCAGGAGCTCAGCGACACCTACAGCGCCGACGTCGAACAGTCATTGAGTGACGTCGGCGCCTCGCAGCTGCTCGACTCACAAGCTGAGCTGCAGGGGCGGATGGCTGGCACGTTGCGCTTCGACGAGGACGCTATTGAGTTCCATGGAGTGGCAATCGACACCGGCGCCGACACGATTGAAGGCGGCGACTCCGCACAACTGATCAGCTCGTTGCCCGACGACACCGTGGCCGCCTTCGGTCTAGAGAATGGCGACCAGTACGTCGATCAGGTCTGGACAGTTCTTGAGGAGGCGTTCCCCGAGGATGTCGCCCAGGCCCAGGAAGAGGCCGCCGCCGAGGGCTTTGAGCTGCCCGGTGACATCAAGACCATGGTCGGTGACTCGTTGGTGGTCGCCGCCGGCCCCGGCATCGTTGACCTTGACGGCAACAACGCCGATGACGTGCCGGTGGGATACCAGGCGAGCACGGACGGCGAGGCTGCGGTTGCCTTGCTCGAGAAGGTCATGGAGGCCTCTGGTGAGGACCTGGGCGTGCCGTACGGAGGCAAGGACGGTGTCTTCACCGTTGCCGGCAGCGAGGCATACTTCGACTCCCTGGTCGCCGGTGGCGATCTGGGTTCGACCCGCGACTTCGAGGTGGCGGTTCCTGACGCCGACGAGGCTGACATGGCGGCCTACGTGAGCCTCAACCAACTGGAGTCGCTCTACCTGCCGGAGTTCGAGCAGGGCCAAGAGCGCGACATGGCAGAGACGATGGCAGCGGTCGGTATGCGGGCCTCCTCCGATGGTGAGGGTAGCGGCAGCTTCACGTTGCGCTTGGTCTTCGACGAGTGATCGAGGGCGCGAGCGATCCAGACTCCACCGCCCTGCGGGCCGCCATCGGCGGGGCTATGGACGCCAAGACGAAACCACCCGGATCGTTGGGCCGTCTCGAATCGCTCGCGGCAGATCTGGCGGTGGCCAGTGGCACGGATCGCCCGGTCATCGATCCTGCCCGGGTCATCGTCTTTGCCGCTGACCACGGTGTGGCCCGTGATGGGGTCAGTGCCTTTCCTGCGGAGGTCACCGCGCAGATGTGCGGCAACTTCGCCGGTGGCCGGGCTGCCGTCGCGGTGCTGGCGCGCAGTGTCGGTGCTGGCTTAGAGGTCGTTGACGTGGGGGTGGCCGCGGACCTGAGCCACATCGACGGCATCGTGCATGCCAAAGTGGCATCCGGCACGGCGAACTTGCGGCACGGCCCGGCAATGGATCAGTCCGAACTCGACGCCGCTCTTGCGGTCGGCCGTGAAGCGGTGCGCCGAGCCGCCGCCGATGGTCAGCGGCTTATCGCCCTCGGTGAGATGGGCATCGGCAACACGACGTCGGCCGCCATTGTGATCGGTCGGTTGACCGGCACTGACGCCGCAGAGGTGACAGGGCGGGGCACCGGGTTGGACCCCGTGGGGTTGGCCGCCAAGCAAGAGGTCGTCGCGACGGCGTTGGGGCGTTTGGCACCGTTGGCCGACGACCCGGCATCCTGCCTGAGGCACGCTGGTGGTCTCGAGATCGCCGCGCTAGTGGGTGCCGTGCTGGAGGCGCGCACACACCGGATGCCGGTGTTGATCGACGGTTTCATCGTAACTGCCGCGGCCCTGGTTGCCTGCCGGTTGGAGCCGACGGTGCGGCAACAGTTGGTCTTTGCCCATCGCTCAGCCGAGCCCGGTCACCGGGTGGCCCTGGAGGCGTTGGAGGCGATGCCCCTGCTCGATCTCGGGATGGCCCTAGGTGAAGGGTCTGGTGCAGCGATGGCGATACCGGTGCTGCGCGCGGCCTGCGACATCCTGGCCGAGATGGCCACGTTCGCCGACGCTGGGGTTTCCGGCGCCTCGTAGTCCGTAGGCAGTCGTCTCGTGGCGACTGCGGGGCCATCTCGTGGCGCCTGAGCGCTGGCCTCGTCGTGCCTGTGGGACCGCCTCGTGGTGCACGTGCGGTCGAAGGTGTGACACGCTGCCGCGGTGGTCATGGGTGAAGTGCGTGTGGCAGCGACCGCGCTGACCTTCCTGACTCGTCTGCCGGTCTCACGCTTCGGCAGTGCCGAGGCGGCTGGATTGTCTGCCGCGACGCGGTGGTTTCCGGTGGTCGGGCTGCTGATCGGCGCGTTGTTGGCGGTCGTGCTGCTGGGACTCGATGCCTGGGCCCCGACCTCGCTGGCGGTGGTAGTGACCATTATCGTGGGCATACTGCTGACCGGCGGACTTCACGAGGACGGCCTGGCCGATGTCGCGGACAGCGCCGGGGCCTTCGGCGTCGAGCGCAAGTTGGCCATCATGCGGGACAGCGGGATCGGCACCTATGGAGCCCTGGCCTTGCTGCTGTTGGTCCTGGCTCGTTTCGTCGTCCTCTCCGCGATCCTGCCCGGTGGCCCGGGGCTGGTCGTCGCGGCACTTATCGCCGCCCACACACTGGCACGGTTGTCCAGTGTTTCGTTGATGGCTGCCCTGCCCTATGCCCGGCCGCGGAGCGCCAATGGGCAGATCTCCCGTGGCGTGACGGTGAGTCACCTCGGGCTGGCCGGCGCCGTGGCAGCCCTATGCCTCATCCCGGCTGCCGCGTTGGCCCCGCTCATGACGGTGCTAGCCCTGGGGGTGGCGGTGCTGACGACGGTGGCTGCCGGGTGGTGGTTCCGGCGGTCTTTTGGGGGGATCACCGGGGACTGTCTGGGAGCAGCAAATGTAGCGGTCGAGATCGCTGTGTTGGCCGTCGCGACCGGCCTACTGTCGTGAGCGAGGCGACTGGCCGATCAGGCCTGTTGGACCTCGCCCGTCAGATAGCGACGCAGGCACACCGCGAGCAGGTGGACAAGGCGGGAGTCCCGTACATCACGCACCCGACCCGGGTAGCGGCTCGGCTGCACGGTGACGACGCCGCCGAGATCGTGGCGTGGCTGCACGACGTCGTCGAGGACACAACCGTCACGCTGGATCAGTTAGCTCAGGACTTTCCCACGTTCATCGTCGCGGCCGTCGACGCCATCAGTCGGCGGATTGATGAAGCGCCCAACGACTACTACCGCCGGGTCCGCGCCAACCCGCTCGCCCGAGCGGTCAAGTTGGCCGATATCGCGGACAACAGCGACCCGCGGCGCCGTGCCGCGCTGGACCATCCGACTCAAGAGCGCCTGAACGCCAAGTACAAACACGCTCTGGAACGCCTCGGCACTCGCCTGCCTTACTGACACTCCGGGCTTGGACCCCGCCTCGATTGAACTCGCCCCCAGCGCGAGCCGGGGGCGCCGGGGAGCCGCCTACCGGAGTCGAACCGGTGACCTATTCATTACGAGTTCGCGCCGGTGCATGGCTGCGCTTCTGTTCGTGGTCCTCGCGGTGGTTGTCGAAGTGAGTAAGCGATGGCGTGTGATGGGCTGTCCAGCAATCGCGAGGGCATCTCGGGGGCACATGTGGGCAGGAATAGCCGCCGGTTCGATAGCGGAGCAATGTCGGGCGGAGCGGCTCGGGTCAAGCGGTCAATGATGAACGGCCGGGTGATGGTCGCAGGCGCGGAGCGCGTCCCTGGTGTTCTGGTCGCCGGCCGCTTGATGCCTGGTCGTGGAGTCTGGAAGATGTAGCGCTCGGGTCGTCGGGTTTGGTGAGGGCATCTGGGCTGCGTGACCGGGTGCCTTTGTCATCGTGTGGACGGGACAAGGTCCGGACGGCGCGCCCGGAACGGCGCCAGCCGCAGGCCCGGCTGCACAGCGCGGCTTGCCGCGCCTTGAACCAGTACAGAAACTTCTCACGCTGTCTGGGCCTAGACATCTGGGCCTAGCCAGCCTGGCCGAGGCATATAGACACAACAAAACCGTCTTGGTGGGCAGCTGCCCGAGGCGGTGTTGAGCCAGGGAACGTTTGGTGGCTGGAGGGCAAATGCGACTGGACGCGAGGTGAGAAGCAACGAAGTCTCGTTGACCAGTCGCAACGCTGCAACAGAACCAGCGAAAATTTGGCAAACACGACGACGCTACAAACCCACTTGGCAACGAACCACAACGCTGCAACAGAACCAGCGAAAATTTGGCAAACACGACGACGCTACAAGCGCACTTGGCAAGGAACCACGACGCTGCCAGTTGGCGCCCCAAATCTAGTTAGAAACGCTCTGCATGCAAGTCGAAGACACACGTACTTGTAGGCTGGCGATATGAGACCTGACAGCTACATAGAGTCGGCGTTCGGGAAGCCAACCCGAGAACCCGGCAACAAGTGGAGTTTCTGGTACTACTCCCCGACGACGATCCCCCGCCACATTAGCCTCCCCGCCTCTTCCGTAAAACGACTGGCGGACGCGGAAGCAGCCCTGGGACGATTGCACGGGCTTGGGTACCTCATCCAAGACCCCGAGGTCCTCATCGGTCCATATCTTCGGCGGGAAGCTCTCGCAAGTTCACGCATTGAGGGAACTCAGGCATCCTTATCAGAAGTGATGAAAGCTGAGGTTGTAGACGAAGATTCTATCCAAACGGACGATGTCATGGAGGTACATAGGTATCTTCAGGCTAGCCGCCGCGCCTTTCGCCTCGTCGAGGATCTCCCGATTACTCAGCGCCTAATACTCGAAGTTCACGAAGTACTTATGAGTGGCGTGCGTGGCGAAGAAAAAGATCCCGGCCATTTCCGGAGGAGTCCTGTTTGGGTCGGACCTCCTGGAGCAACGCCAGAGACCGCCACTTACGTTCCCCCATTACCCGGTTTGCTGCCATCACTCCTCGCCGATTGGGAAGAATACGTCAACCAAAAATCGCCCGAGGCACCCGTACTCATTCAGTGCGCCATGATGCATTACCAGTTCGAGACCATACACCCATTCCTGGACGGCAACGGACGAATTGGGCGGTTGTTGATTCTACTTCTATTAAAGGAGCGCGGGCGTTTAGATTTTCCATTGCTCTATCTTTCAAACTACTTTGAGATAAAAAGAAATGAATACTACGCTGCGCTTCAATCGGCACGAGAAGACGGCGACATCCTCGTGTGGATTGACCTGTTCTTGGACGCAGTGCGCGTCCAGTCGGATGATGCAGTTTGGCGCGCTCGCAAACTTGTAGACGTGCGAGATCGCTACATGAAGGAGGCTATTCACACAAGATCAAAGCTTCCCATGCTGGCAGAAATGCTAATCAGGAACCCCTTCGTGACAACTAAAGTTGTAGCGAGAAAGACCGGCTTAAGTACTCAAGGGGCAAGAAACTTATTGCGGAAGGCAGAAACACTTGGGTGGATCGAGTCAGTCGGCACGTTTGGGCGTGGTGGACGAGAGCACTGGTACTCTCAGGAAATTCTTGTAATTCTAGAATCGCCCATGCGCTACGAGACCTCTGATTCGTAGCCCACGTCGTCAAAGACGAAACGGTAGCCCCCAGCTTCATCATGCGTCACCGGAGCGGGCTCCCAAAGGTCCCTGGCGCGAGCCGACTGACCCGAGGCCTACCGGTTCTCCCGCCTGCTGCGTGCGCGCGCGCCCCTCGCCTTGCCCTGAAAGACCTCATTCAGAACTTCAGACATGAGTTCGAGCATTTCCTCGGCGTCTTCCTCCGCGACAGGCGCGACGAAATCTCCGTGGGCCATGTCGTTGCCCATATATCGAATTTCATGGGCTGCGTCTTTAGTATGGGCTCGCAAATGGCCACTACTCATCATAGCGTCGATCTTGGAAACGAGATTGCCATCCACTATTCCTTTATCTTTGCAGGTGGCCTCGATCACCGACCCTGCTAGCAGAATCGCGCCCCTAAGCGCGTCAAATGAGCGACAACGATAGGCCTCACTAGCCGCGCTAGCAATGTGTGGCGGCACATCGGAAAGTCTTTCCCCTCTGCTGAGCCCGGTATCCATTTAAGCGCGGCCCGAGAGTGCTCATGGCTAATAAGTTCTGCCTTCGTCCCCGACTTGGCACTGTCTAACGGGAGCAATCCCCCAATGGCTGCACTCGGATAGTGACAACTGTCACATTTAAAGAAGGCAACAAGTGGTCGATCTTCTGATATTCGAGTGTCCGGAAGGACCATATAGGCATTGCCATACCTGGTCATGTGTATGTGACAGGCACAGTTCCAGCAAAGGCGAACGGTCATTGTTGCCCTTCCTCCGCCGGAGTTGGAGACTCAGGATGGCTACTCTCTTGTTCGGGTGAGGAGACGTTGTCTTGTATCCATGCCAGGTACTCAGACTGTCCGTAAGAATCTCAGAGACAATAATGCAGGGAACTGCGTACGGATGGATCAGTGCGATGCGCTCACGAATCTGAGAACTCAAGCCAATATCTGAGTGCATTGCAGCACGGACTTCTTCCGCCGAATCAATCTTTTCCTCCCACCAATACCGTGACCTGATCGGCCAAACTTGAGCACATGCAATTAGCCTCGATTCGAGCAGTTCTGCGATGCACGTCTCCATCCAGTCTGCGGGCCCAGTGACACTTACTTCGATTGCACTCATCGGTCGCTTCCTCCCTGTCTGTTGTCGAGATTGGCTAAAGCCGCCTCACGTGTCTTGGCAATTGCGGCAACGCCGGTGATCAGCGGCCCGTCGTGGGAGAGACCGACCCATCTGCCCGTTATGTGCTGACCGTGGGGATGCAGATGGAAGAACATGGAGCCTTTGGAACGGACAGCGTCGTCGTTGGCTGTGTACCAGCCGATGAGGGCTCGTTGTCCCAGAGGCGAAGTTCCCCGCGCCAGGTGTAGCCGCCCTCGTCCAGAGTGGCATTGCCGCGGTCGGTGATGGCGATCTGGATGAGGTCTCCGCGCTGGCGAATCGTGATCTGTTGGAAGGTGTGAACCTCTTCGCCGTCTTTGTAGGTTTGCCAGGACGCCCACCACTCGCCTGATAAGCCAACCCGTCGCGCGTCGGATCCGGCCCTGGGGCGGCATGGCCGAACACCGCATCCGCGTCCTCGCCGAAGGCGCTCAAGGGTTTGTCGATGGTCGGACGTGACGGTCACCCCGCCGTCAACGGGCCAACACCCCGGTTCGTCACGGGTGCTGTGCAAGACACGTTGCCGCTGGACTGCTGGCCGTTGGACGTGGCCTAACCGCCATGACCACCACAACAACGGAAACGGGCAAGTTCACCGGCCATGGCGACTCAGCGCCCCTAGCGCTGCCGGTGGACCTGCCCGACCGCGTCGCCGACCAAGTCACCTCCCGGCTGCTGTCGCCGGACTTCGACGCCTGGTCACAGGCTGCCGCTCGGGTCGGGCACTGCGCCAAACCCATCCGGCTACGCGGGGCCACCACCCGGTACGACACCACCACCGGCGAAGCGCTCAGCACCTACTCATCATCAGACGAAGCACTCGGGGTCACGTTCGTTCACTGCGGGAACCGGCGCGAACAAGAATGCCCGTCCTGCTCCCGGCTGTACGCACGGGACACCTTCGAAATGATCCGCGCCGGAGTCATCGGCGGCAAAACCGTTCCCGAGTCGGTCGGCGACAACCCGCTAGTATTCGCCACCCTCACCGCGCCGTCGTTCGGGCACGTCCACGGCACGAATTCTGGTGGCAAGTGCCGACCCCGGGACAAGACCACCCGCTGTGAACACGGCAACACCATCGCCTGCTTCACCGCTCACACTCAGGATGACCCGGTCGTGGGCTCCCCGATCTGTGCCGACTGCTACGACTACGACACTCATTTGATCTGGCAGTGGTGGGCACCAGAACTGTGGCGACGCTTCACCATCAACCTACGCCGCCAGGTCGCCCATTTCCTCGGTGTCAGTGACAGCCGGTTGCCGTCGTTGGCGGTGGTGCAGTACGCCAAAGTGGCCGAGCAGCAACGACGCGGCGTGATCCACTTCCACGCTCTCATCCGCCTCGACGGACCCAAGAGGATGCAAGGGTTTGCCTGCGCGCCAGGTACTTTGGATGCGGCGGTGCTCGCGCGCTTGGTCGGCGCTGCTGCGGGCACCGCCGTCAAAACTGCACCGCCAGTAGCCGAGGGTGACACCGCTCGCGTGTTGCGGTTCGGGACCCAACTCGACGCACGCCCCGTGACCGCCCGCCGTCGTGACGGCCTGGACAGTGACGGTCTGTCAGCGGAGCAGGTCGCCGGCTATCTGGCGAAGTACGCCACCAAAGCCGCCACCGACACCCACGGATCACAATCCACCGCTCATCTGGTGCAGCTGCGGTCCGTGGCACGAGACCTGGCCGACACCGCCGATATCGACGGGGATTACGCGTTGCTGGGCGAGTGGGTGCACATGCTCGGCTTCCGCGGCCACTTCTCGTCCAAGTCACGCCGGTACTCCGTGACCCTCGGGCAACTGCGTCGGGCTCGAGCACGGTTCGTCCGGATCACCGCTCAGGCCGAACGTGACGGCACCCCGTTGGACGTCGCTGACCTCGAAGCACGGCTCATGGCTGACGACGACCAAGTAACCACCCTCGTCGTGTCCCAGTGGTCTTACGCCGGGTCTGGGTGGGACA
>JBARZG010000011.1:0-4611 GCA_049649785.1 Ornithinimicrobium sp.
GTGAGCGACAGCATCGGTCAGTCAGTCAGCCACGGTTGTATTCGACTGGCCAACGAGGACATCGAAATGCTCGCCGAATTGCTCCCGCTCGGCACTCCCATCGTGATCACATAGTCGGGTAGGTCCACCGGCAAGGTGGATAGAGGCGTGCCGCGAACGTGCGTGACCTCATTGCCGAGGGCTCCATTGCCGTCTACGCCGCTGGATCTCGGGTATCCACAGTGGGACATACCCGCCGCGCGCCGTCCCGCGACACGCCCGAGCGGCTCACGGGTGCACGTGCACCCGTGAGCCGTTTTGGCGGGCGTGTCGTCGGTAGATGAGCGCCGAAGGCCGGAGTTGACGGGCCTCGACGGGCGAGAGCGAAGGTTGCCTCATCCGACTTCGCTCACTCGCCCCATACATGAATGTGCCACTCCGACGGACCGTTAGTTTGCCAGCCCGGCCGTTGTGATCGTGGCAGAGCCGACGACGCGGGTGCCCTCGTACAGCACCACCGACTGACCGGGAGCAACCCCTCGGACTCGCTCGGCCAGTCGCACCTGCACGAGGTCGCCCTCGGCCCAGGCAGTCGCGGAGTACTCCTGACCGTGAGCCCGAATTTGTGCGCCCACCTCGACCACACCCTCGGGTGCTGGCCCGCACCATCGGGCGTGGTCGCCGGTGATGTGGTCGACGCCGAGCAGTTCATGAGTGCCGACAACAACCGTGTTCGTCGCGGTCTGCGTTGACGTCACATAGCGCGGCTGCCCGTCGGCCGCTGGCACGCTCAGACCAAGCCCTCGGCGCTGACCCACGGTGTAGCCGAAGGCCCCTTGATGCTCACCCAGCTGGGTGCCGTCGGCGTCGACGATCGGCCCGGGTTGCGCGCCGAGCCGCTTGGTCAACCACGCGCGCGTGTCACCGTCGGGGATGAAGCAGATGTCGTGGCTGTCGGGCTTCTTGGCAATGGAGAAACCGCGGTCGGCGGCCTCGGCGCGGATGTCCGGCTTCGCCGTGTCACCCAACGGGAAGAACGCACTAGCCAACTGGTCGCCATCCAGCACGCCCAGCACGTAGGACTGGTCCTTGGCCTGATCGACGGCGCGATGCAACTCGCGGCGGGTCCCGCCGCCCAGCCCGACGTCCGGCACCTCGACGATCTGTGCGTAATGGCCGGTTGCAACCGCATCGAAGCCCAGCGCCAGCGCCTTATCCAACAACGCTGAGAACTTGATCTTCTCATTGCACCGCAGACAGGGATTCGGCGTGCGGCCTGCCTCGTATTCGGCGATGAAGTCTGCGACGACATCCTCGGCAAACCGCTGCGCCATGTCCCAAACGTAGAATGGTATGCCGAGCCTGTCGGCGACCCGACGGGCGTCGCCCGCATCCTCGATCGTGCAGCACCCGCGGGCGCTCTCGCGCAATGTGGCCGCAGACTGCGACAGCGCCAGGTGGACGCCCACCACGTCGTGTCCAGCGTCCAACATCCGTGAGGCGGCGACGGCGGAGTCCACGCCCCCGCTCATCGCGGCTACGACCCGCATCAGCTCGCCCGGTCCGTGGCCAACCGGGCGCGGCGAGCGCGGTCGATCGCCGAGGGTAGTGCGGCGAGAAAGCCCTCGACATCGGCTTGCGTGGATGTGTGACCCAGGCTGAGCCGTAACGCTCCTCGTGCGGCACCCTCGGTCAACCCCATGGCCATCAACACATGGCTGGGTTGAGGCACCCCGGCCTGACAGGCCGACCCAGTGGAGCACTGGACACCGGCTGCATCCAACAAGTAGAGCAACGAATCGCCGTCACAATCCGGCACCCGCAGATGAGCATTGCCGGGCAGCCGCACGTCCACATCCCCGTGCGACCAGAGGCCATTGACCGTGATCGAGGGATCGATGGCCATCGCGCCGTCGATCAGCATGTCTCGCAGGAGGCCCAAGCGTTGGGCTTCGGAGCCTTGGCGGGCGACCGCATTCCTGACTGCTACTGCTAGACCAGCCACGCCCGGCACATCCAACGTGCCGCTGCGCAGTTGCCTTTCCTGGCCGCCGCCGTGGGTCAACGGCACCGGGTCTTGGTCACGTCCCGCAATCAGTACCCCGACGCCCAACGGACCACCGAGCTTGTGGCCGGTCATCGTGATGAGATCAGCCCGGCACGAGCCCAGGTTCAGCTTCAGATGCCCTACCGCCTGCACGGCATCGGTATGCAGAGGCACCCCGGCCGCACGGGCCATCGTCGCAAGGTCACAGATCGGTTGCACGACCCCGGTCTCGTTGTTGGCCCACATGACTGAGATGAGCGCGGCGGTGTCCTTGCACTCTGCCAACGCCCCGGCCAATGCTTCGGGTTGGACCACACCGTCGCGATCGGGCATCAGCCAGGTGACCTCTGCCTGCCCGGTGTTCACCAGGTACTCGACCGGGTCGAGGACAGCATGGTGTTCGATCGCGCTGATGAGCAGCCGCCGACGCGTGGGCTCGGCTGCCGCTTGACGCCACAACGTGCCTTTGATTGCCATATTGTCCGATTCGGTGCCTCCGGAGGTGAAGACCACCTCTGAGGGCCGAACGCTCAAATCCTCAGCGATCGACTCGCGGGACTCCTCCACGACGCGGCGCGCCGCCCTACCTGCGGTATGCAGTGAGCTGGCGTTGCCGACGTCGCGCATCGTCGCTGCAACAACATCGATGACCTCAGGCAGCACCGGGGTGGTCGCCGCATGGTCCAGATAGACACTCACGGGGCTGAGTTTACGGCTCCTGCTCAGATCATTTGGCAGCACGATCCGCACAAACCGCCGCCGTCACCGGGCCCAACCGGCTATCTGGGTTAGCTGCCGCCCTCGGCGAGCGCCTCGCCGGCCTGTGGGAGCACGGTGAAGAGATCCCCAACGACACCGAAGTCGACCATCCCAAAGATCGGTGCCTCCTCGTCTTTATTGATGGCCACGATCGTCTTGGACGTCTGCATCCCGGCCCGGTGCTGGATGGCCCCCGAGATCCCAGCGGCAACATACAGTTGGGGAGAGACCGAGGTGCCGGTCTGTCCAACCTGGCTAGAGTGCGGATACCACCCAGCGTCAACCGCCGCGCGAGATGCACCTACCGCGGCGCCGAGCGTGTCGGCGAATTGCTCGACCGGGCCGAAGTCCCCTGCGGTCCCGCGGCCGCCGGAGACGACAATGCTGGCTTCGTTCAACGCTGGCCGCCCGCTGGCTTCCTTCTCCCGGGTCGCGGTGATTCTTGCCGTTTTGGCGGCATCGGAAATTTCAGCCGCAAATGCTTCTTCCACGATCTGTGCTGGAGCGGGGCTGGCCGTGATCGAGTTGGGCTTGACCGTAATGATCGGCACCCCAGTGGTGACCTGCGCGACGACCTCGTAGCTGCCCGCAAAGACCGACTGCGTGGTCTCGACGGCGCCGCCCTCAGCCGGGCGGATCGCCACGGCGTCCGTGATCAGGCCAGACTCGCTTTTGATCGCCAGGCGCCCGGCGATCTCCTTGCCGACCGACGACGATGCGATCAGAACCGCAGCAGGCGAGCTGTGGGCCATCAACTGGGCCAGGACTTCGGCGGTTGGCGCGACCAGGTAGTCGCTGACTCCATCGGCCGAGACGAGGTAAGCCTTAACCGCACCGTGCTCGGCGAGCACATCTCGCGCGGAGTCGAACCCCTCGCCCAGGAACACGGCCGCTGGCTCCCCCAACTCCCGTGCTGCAGTAAGCATCTCGGTGGTGGTCTGACGAACGGCACCGTCGATGTGATCCACCAGGACCAGTACTTCTGTCATCGTCGTCTTCCTCTTTCTGCGGTATGCGGCTTGTCAGGCGAACTTGCGAGTAGTCAAGAAGTCAGCGAGCGCCTGCCCGCCGCTGCCATCGTCGGTCACAATCTCACCCTGGGACCGAGGCGGCCGCTGGGTGATCGTCACGACCGTGGTCCACGCAGCCGCCAACCCCACGTCAGCAGGATCGACACCGATGTCAGTCAGCGACCATACGTCCACCGGCTTCTTCTTGGCAGCCATGATTCCCTTGAACGAGGGGTAGCGAGGGTCGTTGATCTGATCGGTCACCGAGACCAACGCCGGAAGCGCTGCCTCGATGGTTTCACTGGCGACGTCCCCGTCACGCTTGATCGTCACCGTGCCGTCAGCGATAGCGAGCTCGGAAGCGAAGGTGACCTGAGGCAACCCGAGCCGTTCGGCCAACATCGCGGGCACCACGCTCATCACACCGTCGGTCGAAGCCAGTCCGGTCAATACCAGGTCGACGGCTTCGTCTTCGCCGATCTTCTCGATCGCTTTGGCCAAGATCAACGAGGTAGCCGGTGAGTCGGATCCGGCGATCGCGTCGTCGTTGATGTGCACACCGGCATGGGCCCCCATCTGCAACGACTTCTTGACCGCTGCGCCGGCCTCATCGGGCCCCATCGTCACGGCGATCACTTGGCCATCGTGGTCCTCAGCAAGACTGAGCGCCTCCTCGACGGCATACTCATCGAGCTCGGATAACAACCCGTCCACGCTGGCCCGCTCGGTGGTGTTGTCCGAGCTGAAGGAGCGCTCCGATTGCGCATCCGGCACGTACTTGACGCACACAACGATCTTCATGGCGATGACTTCTCC
>JBARZG010000012.1:0-4879 GCA_049649785.1 Ornithinimicrobium sp.
GGCCGGATGCTTGCCGCCGGGCCGCTGGGTCCGCTCCGGGGTGGGGCCGGGCGGATCGCGGCGCAAGCTCAGGTGCCGTTGCTCCCGGTGGCGCTGCGGGTGGTCATGCGTGCCTCGCAACATGCCGAGGTATTCATCGACATCGGCAAGGCAGTAAGTGCCGATGAACTGGAGCCGGTATTGCGGCGGTCGCTGGCCGAGATGGACGAGGCGCTCGCGGTTGAAGACCCCAAGGAGCCGTTGCCGGGCTACCGGCCGGTCGTGCCGGGACGCGGCTCAGTGGACGGTCTGATCTCCGTGCTGACCCCGTGGCGCCGGTGAGGCCCGTGGCGCTCGCGAACCCGGCAACGGCGGTGAGGCCAGCCAGGTCGGTGGCACCGCCAAGGCAGATGCGATCGAGGAGTCCGGTGCCGTGGGGCGCGCTGAGTTTGCTGTCGCTGAAAATGTTTGTCCTCGCGATCAACGTGGTGCGGTTCCCGGTGTTGTCTTCACGGACCGAGGTGGACCTGCGCGGTGTATCCGTGCTGATCCCAGCGCGGGATGAGGCCGCTCGGTTGCCGGGCACGCTGCCCGCGATGCTCGCTGAGCACAACGCTGAGGTGCTCGTCCTCGATGACAACTCGAGCGACGGCACAGCACAGGTGGCCCAGGACATCATTGACCGTTCCGGGCACCCGACGGCTCGCGTGCTGACCGGCGAAGCGTTGCCGGATGGGTGGACCGGCAAGACCTGGGCCTGCCACCAACTGGCTGCGGCCGCCATCGGAGACACCCTTGTGTTCCTGGACGCCGACGTCACCCTCGACGACGGTGCCCTGGCCGCCGTCGTCGCTGAGAAGGAAAGGTCGGTGGCCGACGTCTTCTCGGTCTTCCCCCGGCAGGAGACGCGGACGCTGGGGGAGCACCTCGTCGTCCCGGTCATCGACAACGTGGTGCTGTGTCTGCTCGCCCACCCGCTGCTCAGCCTGCCGATCCCCTCGGCCGCCACCGCACACGGTGCCTGCCTGGTCTTTGACCGGGACAGTTATCAGCGGGTCGGCGGGTTCGACGCTGTCCGCACCGAAATCGTCGACGACGTCGCGATGGCCCGCCGGACCAGGGCACTCGGTATGCGGCTCGGCCTCGCGCTGGGTGGAAACCTCGTGCACGTGCGGATGTATACCTCCTACGGCGAGGTCGTCGGCGGGCTCTCCCGCGGCCTGATGACGATGAGCAACGGCTCCCCGGTCGTCCTGATCCTCGGTTGGGCGGCTCATCTCACGGCATACACCCTGCCCATTCTGTTGCTGTTCCGCGACCGGCGGTGGGCACTGCCGTTGGCGCTGGGGCTGAGCGAGCGGGTGCTGGTCGAGATCAAAACCCGGCGGTATGCCGTGTGGCAGGCTCTGCTGGTGCCCGCGATCGCCCCGGCGATGGTCCCACTGATCGTGCGCGCCCTGCGTGGTCGCCCGACCTGGCGGGGGAGGACCTACGGATGAGCCTGATCACCCGCCGACATCATCGCGCCGCAGCCGGTCGACAGGCCGGACCAGTGCTGCCCTCCCCGCCGAAATCGCGCTTGGTCGGCCACCTCGGCCGGTGGGGCATCGACCCCCTCGGGGTCCTCGAAGCAGGTGCCGCAGAGGGCACGGTCTTCGAGCTCACCCTGTGGCGCCGCGCCATCGTCGGCTACACCCCGGAGTGGAATCGCGGCGTGCTCGGCGACCTCGATACCTTCCGCAGCCGCGGCGGGCTCAGTGGGCTGTCGCCGTACCTGAACGCAGGCATCGTCCAGACGGACGCCCCAGAGCACCGCCCACAACGCAGCGACCTCAACCCCGGGTTCACCAAGGGAGCGATGACCGCCTTGGTGACCGGGATGCGGGAGAGCATCGAGCGACACCTGCCGACCGGTGACTTCGACGCCGCCCGTTGGGCCTCCACCGTTGTTCGCGGTGTGCTCTCGACCACCTTCCTCGGCACCCAGAGCGTCGACCCGGTCTTGGACCGCTGGCTCGGTCCGATGGAACGACCGCTGCCCAGCCCCTTTTTGCCGCGCCCATTGCGCTTTCGTGCCATGAACGCGCGGCTGACCCGCGCGCTCGCCGACCCGCCACCGGGGACATTGGCGGAGACTTTCGCCGGCCACGGCGGGCTGCCTGAGATACGGGTGGCGCTCGCCGCGGGTTATGACACCACCGCGCATACCCTGGCCTGGCTGCTGGCCCATGTGGCGCAAGATCCCGACCTGCTCGATCCAACGCGTCACGACTCCGCGATCAAGGAGACTCTGCGGCTTTACCCCGCGGGGTGGACCGGCAGTCGCCAGGCGTTCCGCGACGTCACCGTGGACGGGGTCGACATCCCACGCGGAATGTTGGTGCTCTACAGTCCGTACCTCACCCATCGAGATCCCTCACTCTGGGAGCGGCCAACGGTGTTCATGCCCGAACGCTTCGACACCGGCGGCGCACCGGCGTGGGGCTACATTCCGTTCGCGGCGGGGGAGCGGACCTGCTTGGGCCGGCATTATGCGCATCTGCTGATGCGCACCGTGTTGGAGTCGGTGCAGGATCGCCAGTTGAGTTTTAGAGGCGGAGACTTGAGTCCGCAGGCGGGCGTCACGCTGCGTCCAAGCGGCCCCTTGAACCTTCACCTCAGCCCGCCACCCTATCGACCCTCGTCCGGCCGCAGCGGCTGGAAGCCCACCTCCGAAGGACACTCATGAGCAAGATCATCATCGTCGGCGCCGGACTCGCTGGCCTTGCCACGGCCTGTCACCTGAGCCGCACCGGACACCAGGTGACCGTGGTGGAGTCTCGCTCCCAGGTGGGCGGTCTGGCCGGTGAACAGCACCAGGACGGCCACGTCTTCGACCTCGGTCCCACGGTGCTGACCATGCCCGCCCTGATCGGCGCGACGCTGCGGGCAGCCGGGGGCAGCCTGGACCTGTTGCCGATGACCCAGCTCGACCCGGCCTACCGCGCGTTCTTCGCCGACGGCTCGCAGATGGACATTTGGAGCGACCACGCGACCATGCGCGACCAGATCGCACGGATGAGCGGAGTAGCCGACGCACGCGCCTTCGATGAGTTCGTGCCGTGGCTCAAACGGCTCTACGACGTCGAGATGCCGCACTTCATCGACCGCAACTTCGACTCCCCGTTGGGCCTGGTCAACCGGCCCAAGCCGGCATTGGGGCTGGTCACCATGGGTGCGTTCGGCAACTTGTCTTCACTTGTCGCCAAGCGCTTCACCGACGAGCGGCTGCACCGCCTGTTCACCTTCCAGGCGTTGTATGCCGGTCTGGCGCCGCACGAGGCGCGCGGCATCTACGCGGTGATCTCGTATATGGACGCCATCAACGGGGTGTTCTTCCCGGACGAGGGCATGCACGCCCTGCCTCGGGCGATGGCCACGGCCGCCGAGAACGCCGGCGTGCAGATCCGGCTCGACAGTCCCGTCACGGTGCTGCCCCGGGATGGCTCGGGGCGGGTGACCGGGGTGGTGCTGGGAGATGAATACCTGGCCGCGGATGCGGTGGTCTGCACCATGGACGTCTCCACGGCATACCGGACGTTGCTTGCCGACGTGCCGACACCCTTGTCCTTGCGACGGCCACGCTATTCGCCCTCGGCTGTCGTCTGGCACGTCGGAACCCGGGACGCCTCGGCGGAGCATCTTTTGCACCACAACATCCACTTCGGCCACGAGTGGGAACGCAGCTTCGACCAGCTCATCGGCGAGGGCACGCTGATGAGCGACCCCTCTCGGCTGGTGACGTTGCCGACGGTGACCGCGCCAGAACGGGCCCCCGACGGCGGTAGCACGATGTTCGTGTTGGAGCCGGTGCCGGACCTGTCCGGGCGGTTGGACTGGGAGGAGCAACGTGAGCCGATGCGCGCTCGCCTGCTGGACTTCCTGGAGCGCGGCGGCTACCCGACCGACATCCGCACCGAGCAGCTGGTGACCCCGGCCGATTGGGCCGATCAGGGCTTGGCGTCCGGCACTCCGTTCTCGCTGTCGCATCTGTTCCGGCAAACT
Organism: Ornithinimicrobium sp.; assembly: GCA_049649785.1. Classification (GTDB taxonomy): domain Bacteria; phylum Actinomycetota; class Actinomycetes; order Actinomycetales; family Dermatophilaceae; genus Ornithinicoccus. The sequence continues at coordinate 4,024 of JBARZG010000012.1, forward strand.
GGGCCGTTCCGGCCCCGCAACTCACCGCGCAAGGTTCCGGGCCTGTTCTTCGCCGGGATGGGCACGACCCCGGGCGTCGGCGTCCCGATGGTGCTGATCAGCGGCAACTTGGCTGCGCGCCGGGTGATGTCGTACTTGGACGCGATGGCAGCATGAAAGACCGGGCACCGAGCGCGGATCTTGCGGTGTGTCGCCGGATCACCCGGAAACACGGCACCACGTACTACTGGGGCGCCGCGATTCTGCCGCTCGAGCGCCGGTACGACGTGTATGCCGTGTACGCCCTGTGCCGGATGGCCGATGACATCGTCGACGCTCCCGGTGCGACCAGTGGCGATCCGGGCACGATTGCCCAGACCACGCAGGAGCTGGCAGCGTTCGCCGAAGAGTTTCGGCGTGCCATGGGCGGTGAGCGAGTCGCTGAGCCGGTGATCCGGGCCGCCGCAGAAACCGCGCAGCGGCGGCAGATCGACCCCGAGTGTTTCGACCGGTTCTTCGGCGCGATGACCCAAGACCTCACTGTTACCAGTTACCCGACCTATCAGGATCTGCTGGGTTATATGGACGGCTCGGCGGCGGTGATCGGCGAGATGATGCTGCCAGTGTTGCGCCCACTCGACGCCCGTGCCCTGCAGCCGGCCCGTGACTTGGGCCTGGCTTTTCAGTTGACCAACTTCCTGCGTGACTTCGCCGAGGACCGCGACCTGGGCCGGACCTACGTGCCAATGGAGGATCTGGACCGGTTCGGCGTTGAGCGATCAATCGACCATGTCACGCCGGGGTGGCGGGCGTTGTTGTCCTTCGAGATCGGGCGTAACCGTGAGCTGTATCGCAGCGCGGACGAAGGACTGCCCTA
>JBARZG010000013.1:0-10916 GCA_049649785.1 Ornithinimicrobium sp.
GTGCTCCCGCGACGGGCGCGGCTCGCTGACCCATTGACCACGATGCGCCGCGAGGGTGTCGGCGTCCATCAACACCGACTCGACCTGCGGAAACACCGCGCGCAGCCGGTCGAGAATGACGAAGCCGTGCGTGTCAATGTCGCCCCAGTAGACGATCCGCGCCTCGTCCAACCACCGAAGCCGGGCGAGACGCAACACATCGAAGCCTGCACCGAAAACGGCCAGGACGCCCGGCAACGACGGCAGCGCGAGAAAGGTAATTTCGTTTTCCACCACGAGCACCGACGCCCATCGCGGCGCAAGGTCGACGAGCTCGTCCATCCGGACACTCACGTCGCTCAAGGGTGTTCCCGGGAGCAGGCCAGCACCGTCCAGACTGCGCAACCGGATCCGGTCAGGCTTGTCCGCGAACCCGAAGCCGCGTTCGAGCCGCCGCCCGCTGCCCGGTGATCGTTGGCAGCCCACCGCCTCCAACAATTCGCCCAGCACCCCCTCGCGGGCTTCGATGAACTTGGTGTCCACCCCAGGCACGTCAATCTGCCGCAGATAGACGCCGGTGCCGACCCGATCACGCAGCCACAACACGGTCCGGACCACGAGTTCCCAGTCGTCGGTATGACGCAGCGCCCGCAGCGGGTGCTGGGTGGCCCACTCAGCTAGGCCGGGATCGGCGGCGCGCGCCGCGTCCAGCAGCCTCCGGTATGCCGCCACGTCGGCCCCGACCCGTAGCCGCGCGAAGGCTTGCTCGGGAGTGTCGAACCAGACGGCGGCTGGGAGCTCGTTGGCGCCGATGAGGCGCCCGCCGACCCGGCGTGTCTCGAGTCGCCACCCTGGCTGGTCAAGCGAGGCCACCCAGGTCTGCACGGCGCCGAGATCTTCGCTGAGCTGTCGGGCGGTTGGGCCGCGCACTGGGACGCGGATCGGCTCCCACGGCATACCGCCGGCCACCTGTTTCAGGAGTTCGCCGCGGTCCCAGCGGCGCCGCAGAGCTGCCACGATGTCGGCCGGGGTGGTCCATGGCTTGTCGCTCACGACACAGTGGCTCGATCGGCGATGTGGCCGGTGCGTTGCTCGCGGTACTCGCTGATCGTCATCGTGTGCAGCCGTGACTTGGCCCCGCTGGGATTGTCGACATAGCCAACGCGCTCGACATACGGCTCGATAACGTGCACCTTCTGCAGCGGGGTGACCACCAGGAGCTGCAGGCCCAGGGTGTGGAACAGGCGCAGCGCATAGCGGGTGGACTCATCGGACCCACGGCCGAACGCCTCATCGATCACCGCAAACCGGAATCGCTTCGCGGCCGGATCGCCGTCATCGAGCCGGAACTGATAGGCCAGGGATGCCGCCAGAATGGAGTAGGCCAACTTCTCTTTCTGGCCGCCAGACTTTCCGTCGGAGTCGGCGTAGCTCTCATGCTCTTGCTCGGTTTCGCGCCATCGTTCAGAGGCGCCGAACACCAGCCAGTTGCGCACATCGGTGACCCGCTCGGTCCAGACCTTGTCCGCATCGCTGCGCCCTTCGCGCCCGCGGAACCGAGAGATGATGGCCTCCACCTGGGCAAACTTCGTTTCCGAATACAGCTCGTCGCCGGTGCCGAAGGCGTCCTCGGTGCAAGCGCGCAGGTCAGCCCGGAACTCTCGGACCTCGATCCACGGGGTGGGATGCTGCTCGAGTCGGATGTAGCGGTCGGGGTTGTAGTCGATGCCGCGCAACGAGTCGTTGATGACGTCGATGCGCTCGGTGATGACGTCGACCTGTTGGTTGAGCTTGGCCTGAAAGGCGGCGATCTCCCGGATCGAGTTCTCGTTGAGGTAGCGCTTGAAGTCACTTTCGAACCGGGGCAGATCATCGCCGGCCACCCGGTCGCGCATCTGCGTGTATTCGGGCAGCGCGGCGACGCTGGCGTCTTGTTCGGTGGTCTCTGCGGGGTATGCCGTGCGAAACTCGGCCATCAATCGCTCGGCCTTGGACTGGGCGGTGCGCAGCTTGGCGGCTATCTCGCCGGATCGCCGGTTGAGGTCGGCGCTCACCTGCTGGACCCGACTCGGGACGGCCTTGGCTGCCCGCCTACCCTTCAGCGCTGGCCCGGCCTCGGACGCGTTCAGTGAGGCCGTGGCGCGCTGGAGCGCCTCGTCGATCCCAGGCGGTGCCTGCTCCAGGGTGCTCGCAGCCTCGCTCAACGACGCCTCGATGTCGGCCAACTCGGCCTGCGCGGCGCCCATCGTCCGCTCGGCACTGCTCCGGTCGGACTCGGCGGCCGAGATCTCTGTGCTCACGCTGAGCAGCTCCGCTTCGATCTGCGCCAACTCGGCGGACTGATTGCGTAACTGGGCCAGCTCCCGCTCGGTCTGTGCCACCCGGAGGGCACTGGCCCACCAGTCCAGGTCGCGGGGGTCGTCGTAGGCGAGGACCTGAGACAGCGCGAGCGACTGACGGGACAGCACGCGTCGGCGCTCGGCGAGGTCCGCCCGCCGCTGCGCCAAGGCGCCGAACTCGCCCTGTAGTTGCTGACCGCGGGCGATCAACGCATCCACCTTCGCCTGGTTGTCCCAGCCGAGGACGTGATCGGAGACATCACCGAGGCGTCGCCGGTCGTCCTTCTCGTGTCGCGATCCGGACTTGACCTGGCCGGCGATCGTGACGCCGCGGTGCACCCGGCGCAGCTCGGCGACGTCGGCCACGCACCGGTGGTCGGCCCGGCTTTCGAGCTCACGGGTTGCCCAGTCCGCCAAAGGTCCGGGCCGGATCTCCAACTTGCCCGCGAGGGTGTCGCCGGCAGGTGCCGGCGGCGCGGGCATCTGCGCAGCCCCGTGCCGCACCCGGTGATAGACCAATCGACTGCCCAGGTGATGCTCATCGACCCAGGCCGACACGCTCTGGTAGTGCCGGTCGGGCACGACCAGCGACAGGGCGAAGCCGCGGAGGACGCGTTCGGCAGCGCCGGCCCATTGTTTTTCATCGTCCCGAACGCTGATCAGCTCCCCCGCATACGGCAGGTCGTCCTCGACCAGTTCGAGATCGACGAGAAGGCGCTCGCGCAGTTTCAACTGTGCCAACGGGATGCTGGAGCGGCGACCCTGCAGGCTGACCAACTCATCGCGGATCTCGCGAGCGGCGGTGTCGAGCCGGTCCTGGTCGACCGCCAACCCGGCCTCGCCGGTCTCGGCCTCGGCCGTTTGTGCCTCGAGCTGGTCTTGCTGTTCGAGGGCTTGCCGGCGAACGGCCTCGAAGCGGTCGATCTCGCCCAACGACTCCAGTCCGGCGTCGGTCAGTGACTGCTCGAAGGCTCGGTGCCGTTTGGCGCGGCCGTCGCGGTCGTCGGTATGCCGTTCCAGCGCCTCCTCCAGACGTCCAAGGCGCCCTCCGGCGTGGCCGGCTCGGGCATCGCGCAGTCCTTGCTCGCGAGCACGCAACTCGGTCAGTTGGTGGGTGAGCCGTTTGCCGAGGGCGCGCTGTGTCTCCACCTCCGCCTCACAGTCGGCCCGGTCTGCGCTGAGCAGATCGTGGCTCAGCGCGGCGGCGGCATACAGCACGGCGTCTTGCTCCTGGGCCAGGGCGGTCAGGTCGCGCTCGCGGGTATCGATGTCGTCACCGAGGGCCACGATCGGCTCCAGCAGTCGCAACTGGTCGCGGGCGCGGAGCACCGAGTCGTGGGCGGCGCGAAGGTCCTCGAAGTGCTCGATGAGCGACTGCACCGAGGCGCGGGCGTCGAACGGCTCCAGCATGTGCGAGCGGACGAAGTCGGTCAGGTTGCCGACGGACTTCAACGACACCGTCTGGTGGAACAGCTCCATTGCTTGGCGGCTCGGGATGCCGAGCGCACGGCGAAAGGCGCGTTCGTACTCGGGGAAGTGCTCCATCGGGGCCATCCCGCGGGCGCGCAACCGACGTCGCAGATCGGCAATGTCAGTGCCGAAGTCGGCGAAGTCACCCGCGATGCTCAGATCTTGAGAGGCGACGACGTGGAACCGGCGCGGTTGGCCGGTGGAGTCGGCGGGCACCCAGAACACCTGGGCCAAGGTGACGGTCTGGTCGAGGTACTCGTGTCGAAAGGAGGCCAGCAGCACCGAGTACGAGCGGTGGTCGCGCAGCGCCACCGGCCGGGATTGCCCGGTCGCTTCGTTGCGCTCGGACTTGTAGTGGCCCAGCACGTAGGAACGCAGACTCCGCTCGCGAGTGTCGGCACCGGCAGCTTTGTTGTATGAGATCCGTTGGGCAGGCATGAGCAAGGTGGTCAGCGCGTCGACGAGGGTGGACTTGCCCGAGCCGATGTCACCGGTGAGCAGCGTGGTGCGCCCGTCCAGGCCGAATCGCCAGATAGAGCGGTCAAAGGTGCCCCAGCCGAGCACTTCGAGTCGCTGCAGTCGAAAGCCGGGCAGGGCGTTGTCGGCGAAGTCGAGGTCGAGCGCAAAGGTCATCGCTGTGTGCTCCTACGCTGCGTGTCAGGGGTTCGCCTGGTGCCGCTGCCGATAGTCGGCCGGGCGCCTGCCCCGGTCTGTGGCCTAGCGTCTGACCGAGTGGTTGGCTCAGCCTCGACCGTGTTCACCGCTCGCCCTCCAGTGCTCGCGCATAGTCGCTCAACCTGGCGTCTAGGCCAGCCAACCATTCCGCGTCGATGTAGGCCTTGATGATGCGACGCACCTCATAGGTGTGATCTTGCCCGCGGACTTTGCGGACGAATCCTAGGTCGATGGCCTTACTGATCAGGGCATCGACGTCGGCCACGAGACGGACCACGTTGTCCGAGGACCTCAGGTGCAGCTGCATGAGCTCGACGATGTCATCGCGAGTCAGGATCAAGCGCGGGTCCGAACTGGAGGCGTCGAACTCGGCGAGCCGTTTGCGGAGCAACGCCAGCAGCAGGCTGACTCGCAGCGACAGCCGGTGTCTCGGCACGAGGCGGGGGATGTCGAGGTCGTCGTGCTCCATCTGGCGCAGGTAGGCGTATCCCTCGGACTCATCGATGACCAGGTCCAGACCCATCGTGGCCATGTGATCGGTGATCTGCGTGCGGTGCCGGTGCACCTGCTGCCACACGGTGGTGTTGTCGTCCTGGTAGACCACGCCTTTGAGCAGCGGGACGACGACCTGGGTCAACTCCACCCGATCCTCGGTGGGGAGTCTGGTCGGTTGCGTCACGGCATACCTTCGGGGTTCGGGGTGTGGACGCCGTGTCGAACGTAGCTGACGGCCGGCATGTCGGCACTGCGCTCCGGACCGTTGTCGTCGGGCTGCCAGGTGACATGGGCACGGGTTTCATCGTCGAGGACGACCTGGACACCGTCTTCGACGAGCCCGAGGTAGGCCACCACTTCGGCCAATCCTTGTTCCACCGGGTGCTGTGCCAAGATCGTGTCGAGCTCAACCTGGCTACGCCCGGCGAGGGCGTCGCGGACCTGCTGGGCGAGTCGCTGATGGTCGACGTACTGCTGGGCGAACAGCGCGGTGGTGTCAACCATGTCGTGGGAGTCGTCATCACCGATGGCGCTGTCCACGTGACTCTGCGCCGGCCGGGAGTACAGCGGTCGCTCAAGCGGCAAGGCAAGACGGGGGGACAGGGCGTCCAACTCGGTGACCATTTTGTGCTCACCGGTCGGCAACGACAGCGAGGTGGTCTCGATGCTGCGCAACAGGTCCATCACCCGCCGATTCTCCAGCCACACCCGGTCATCGAGAAAACGGCGCAACTGGTCGGAGAGCTGGCGCACGGTGGCCTGGGTGCGGTCGGCGGCCACCAGCCAGTCGTGATGCACCCGGCGCACCCGCGGATCGGGGTCAAGGGAGGGCATCCGGTGCACCTGGCTCAGCAGCTCGGCCAACTCGTCCTGGCGCTGCGAGGAGAGCAGGAAATCGTAGAAGGCGTGAAAGCTGCGGCCCTGATCGGACTCGGTGATCGAGTTGCGGTCGCCGAGCACCTCGTCGAGCAGCTCGCCCTTGGAGCCGTCCCACGCGGCGATCCGCCCACGCATACCTCGGTCCAGCCCACGGAACTTGGCCTCGACCTCGCGGAAGTCGGCCAGTAACTCGCGGGCCAGGGATGAAAACTGCTGGTAGCGCTCGCGCTGCGCGGTCTCCCCGAGCACGTCGACCTGACCACGCTCGGCCCGGGCGATCTCCTCATCGAGCCTGGCTCGCTCAGCGTGCAACTGCTCCAAGCGCACCTTCGGATCGCTCTCGGAGCCGTGCACGATCTGTGAGAGCAAGTCGACCAGCGTGGCCAGCCGCGACTCGGTGCCGATGAAGGCCCGCTCGGCCAGACTCTCCACCCAGGAGACGGCGCGCTCCAAGGCCGGCGTGGCTTCGACGTGCGGGTCGTCGGAGTCGGCAGGGTAGTACATCCGCAGCCAGCCAGCACTGGTCCAGTCGGTCAGGTATGCCGTGGGGCTTTGCGGCAAGGCATCGTCGCCGTGGACCTGGCGAACCGCATACAACTCGTCGTCCAGCAGGCTGACCAGGTCCGACATGGGCAACGTGCGCGTGTTTTCCTCGACGAAGACCCGGCCCAGGAAGGCCAGCACCAGGGGGGCGTGCTGGGCGCGCAGTAACCGCCACGCGGCGTGACGCTCGCGCAGATCGCTGAGTGCGTCGTAGGTCAGCACGACGATCCTTCCTGTTCGATGGCTCCTACCCTATGGACGGGCACTGACACGCCACTATTCTGTGGCTGCTCGCCTCAGCGCGGTCTCGATGTCGGCCACCTTCTGGACCAAGAGCAGGCTGCCGGGGATGCGGCGGAAGCCGAGAGATTCGTAGAACTGGGCGACGCGCTCATGCAGCGGGTCCACGACGACAAGCCGTGCGGCGACGGTCTGCGTGGCGTCCACGATCCGTGCGAGGGCGTCGGCGACCAAGACCCCGCCGAGGCCTTGCCCTCGCAGCGACGTGGACAACGCCAACCGTGCCAGCAGCACGGCGGGGATCTCCACCGGGCCACCACGCCCGATCTTGGGCGGAATAGCCGCGCGGGTCACCTTGTGCGCGGCTAGCGCGTAATAGCCCACGACTACTCCAGATGCGTCGACCCACACCCACGTCTGGGCCGTACGGCGGGCGGCTGCAGACGCGGCTTGCTCTCGTAACCAGATGTCCAACGACGACTCCGCGCAGGTAAAATCCATGACCTCGTGGATGGATGTGTCGAGGCGCTCGGACCGATAGAGAGTGCCGCTCAAGTGCGGCTGACCGTGCGCTGGGCATGCTGAGCGGCCCGGACCAAGGACTCGTTCGCCAAGGGAGGCGCGTCGAAGGCATCGAGGAGCTCGTCAAAGAAGTCTGCCGACACTGTCGTCGTGGCTTCGTGCTCCCGCACGATGCGGTCGGCCTTCTCCTCGGCGGCAGTGCGGGCGAACTCGCTGACAGGTTCGTGCACGATCGCGGCAGCGCGTTCAATGAGGGACTTGCGCTCCGGTCGTACTCGAAACTCGAGCCGGGCGGATGCGGGCATGGCGGGCCTTTCAGATTTGTGTACGGACAATGGTACGTACACGAGGCTACACCCTCAATGGGCCGCGTTGGTCACGACAAGGCCCCAGCAGTGCTCACGCTGAGGTGTCCGTCCAGGGCGTCGGGAACGTATGTCTACCTCGGTCCGAGGCGCAACTCATGATGCGCGCTGCGTTCGCGGACCCTCTCGCACGACCGCGCCTCACGCTGAGCGACCCCGTAGTCTCGTCCCATGGGCGACGAGGCGAACGGCGCATCGGGCGGGTCGCGCACCACAGATGCCGCAGCCGCCCAGGAGCGTCTGACTAACGAGGGGGTGCGGCTGGTCGCAGGGACGTTCGTAGACCTGGCCGGGGTGAGCCGGGTCAAGGCTGTGCCGGTGGAGCGGTTGGCGGAGTTCGCCGAACACGGAGTCGGTATGTCGTACGTGTCGACGGTGTTCACGGTGGATGACCAGATCGTGCCCAGCCCGGGGTTCGAGACCCCGACCGGTGATATGCGGTTGCGTCCAGACCTCGACGCGCTAGTGGTCCTGCCCGATGCACCCGGTTGGGCCTGGGTGCCGGTGGACCAGGACGACCAGGAACTGGCGCCGATGTCGGCGTGCCCTCGGCATACCCTCAAGCGCATCGTCGCGAGCGCCGAGGCCAGCGGTATGACGTTCCGGATGGCGACCGAGGTCGAGTTCACGCTGCTCGATTCCGACGGGCAGCCGGTGCATCGCGGCCCCGGGTATGGCGCGCGGACCCTGAGCCTGGCGGCGGACTTCGCGGTGGACCTCGCCGGGGTGCTGCACGACCTGGGCATCGAGGTCGAGCAGATTCACCCGGAGGCTGCGCCCAGCCAGTTCGAGGTCTCGATTGCCCCTGGCCCGCCCGTTGTTGCTGGCGATCACAATGCGCTGCTGCGTGACACGATCATCCGCGTCGCCCGCCGGCACGGTTGCGAGGCATCGTTCGCGCCGCGTTCCACGCAGGACACGGTCGGTAACGGCGCGCACCTGCACCTCAGTGTCTGGTCCCAGGGCCACAACCTGATGGCCGGCGGCCAGGGTCGGGACGGTCTGACCGTCACCGGCGAGGCGTTCGTGGCCGGAGTGTTGGAGCACCTGCCGGAGTTGGCGGCGGTGCTCACGCCGAGCGTGCCCAGTTATGCCCGCCTGCAGCCCTCCCGGTGGGCGGGGGCGTACACCTGCTGGGGTCTGGAGAACCGCGAGGCAGCGCTGCGGGTGGTCCGCGGCACGGTTGGCGCTCGCGCGCGTTCGGGCAACGTCGAGGTCAAGCCCATCGACGGGTCGGCCAACCAGTACCTCGTGATGGCGCTGGTGATCGCGGCCGGACTCGACGGCGTGACCCGTAACCTCAGGTTGCCCGACCCGGTGAGCGTCGACCCGGTTCACCTATCCGAGGCCGAACGTCGGGCGCGCAGCATCAAGCGCCTCCCCACCGACCTGGGCGTGGCGATCGAGGCGATGGCTGGCTCGGAGCTGGTCCGGGAAGCTCTCGGCGAGCCGCTGTTCGAGGCGTTCTTGGCGGTGCGCCGCCGAGAGTGGGAGACGTTTGGTGCCACCGACCTGCCGGCGCAGGTGGCAGCGCACCGCTGGCGGTACGGCTAGTGCCGCGCACCCCAGCTCCTGCACCTGGCCCGCCGAATCCGGTGAGCCGGTCACGGCACGCGAGCCCCGCGACTCGTGGCAACCGCGTCAGCACGGGGACACTCCGGCGACGACAAGGTATGCCGTGTCCGGCCAGGTAGGGCTCGTGGACCACCACTGCCATACCGTGGTGGCTCGCGACCTGGACCGGCCGCGGTTCGAGGCGTTGATGACGGAGGCGGCACACCCGGCCGCGGCGGGCACGTCATACTTTGACTCCCCGCTCGGGCTGGCGATACGGCGCTGGTGCGCACCCATCCTGGACGTTGAGCCGGGGATCGATGCTGATGGCTACCTGGAGCGCCGAGCCGCCCTCGGTGCCGATGCGGCCAACCGTCGCCTGATGCGGGCGGCCGGCCTGGATGCGCTCCTGGTCGACACCGGTTTGGCACCGAAGGACTCGGCGTCGCTGACCGACCTGGCGCAGATGGCCGGTGCGCCCGTGCACGAGGTGGTGCGCATTGAGCGGGTTGCCGAGGAGGTCCTCCAGGCGATCACCTCACCGACGGAGTTCACCGACGCGTTCGAGGCGCGGCTGCGGGAGCGCGCCGCGAGGGCAGTCGGGTTGAAGTCAGTCGTGGCCTACCGGGGCGGGCTCGCGCTCGCACCCTCCCCGGATAGGCGACAGGTCGAGTCCGCCGTCGAGCAGATCTTGAGGTGGTCGGGGAGCGCAGTGCGGCTGGAAGACCCGTCGTTATTGCGGCACGGGCTGGACGTCGCCGGTGGCATTGCGGCCGAACAGGGGCTGCCGGTCCAGTTTCACACCGGCTTCGGTGACCCCAATCTGCAGCTGGACCAGGCCAACCCGGCGCTGCTGACACCGCTGCTGCGCGAATGGGGCCAGCGCGGGGTGACGGTGACCATGCTGCACTGCTACCCCTACCACCGCGAGGCCGGCTACCTCGCCTCGGTCTTCCCGCACGTCTACCTCGACGTCGGCTTGGCTATCTCCCACCTGGGCGCGAGCAGCGACCGGGTGCTGGCCGAGTCGCTGGAGTTGGCGCCCTTCGGCAAGCACCTGTTCAGTTCGGACGCGTTCGGGCTGGCCGAGCTGTATGTGGTGGCGGCGTCACTGTTGAACCGGGGGCTACGTCGGGTGTTGGACGGTTGGGTTGGTGCCGGCGACTGCACCGCCAGCGATGCCGACCACATCTACGCGGCGATCTCGGCAGACAACGCCCGTCGGATATACCCACTGCGGCCAGCCCAATAGCGGCCGCCAACGCCCGACCGACCTGCAGCGGTCGGTGGCAAACCGTGCCGTCGGCCGTCTTGTGTCCGGTGAGGCGCCGGCGGCGGTGCAACGCTGGAAGCCCCCGGTGACCACTCCGGCCTTCCCGCCGGACAGGGCGCCTCCTGGTCAGTTCGCACCCGGCAATGTGCGCCGCGACGACGAGGGGAACGAGGTGGCGGTTGCCGGCGGGAGGCCCTACTTGGTGGACCGACCGCCGAACCTGGCGTTTCCGCACGCAGGTAATGGAGACCACCGGCTCTACCCGGTGAACCCGAACACGGCATACCGGAAACTGCGGGCCCGCTGCCAGACGCTCCTGATCCATCAGCGAGCCCTCGCCGAGGCGCTGCGGGGCGACATGAAGTACTGGTTCGCGCGGGTGTACGGCTATGTGACCGAGTACACCCTCAAGGACGTCAACGAGGGTCTCTACCTATACCCCCACATGAAGCTTCAGCAGGTGATTCACTTTCACGAAACCTACGAGCGCAATCTGCGGGCGTGGGTCGAAGGCAAGCGCACCGAGGTTGAGGCGAACTGGGTGGCGGCCTTTACGGCGGCCGACGAGGGGAGTTGGATCGG
>JBARZG010000014.1:0-21331 GCA_049649785.1 Ornithinimicrobium sp.
ATCTCGTCCAAGAACCGCCGCAAGGCGCCCGGCTCTTGCGGGAAGTTCACCAGGAAGTAATGCTTGCGGCCCTCGTGCACCAGCGCGCGCTCCATCACCTCGGCATACCGCAGCACGTCGTTGTTACCACCGGACAAGATGGCGACGACACATTGTCCCGGCGATAAGTCAATCTGGTCCAGCGCCGCTGAGGCCAACGCTCCAGCTGGCTCGGCAATAATGCCCTCGGTTTGATACAGCGCCAGCATCTCCACGCAGATCCGGCCCTCGGGCACGGTCACCATCTGCGCGCGCGCCGCCTTGACCAAGGGGTAGGTGACATCACCGGCTCGGCGCACTGCTGCACCGTCCACAAAGGCGTCAACCTCCGGCAACTTCACCGGGCCGTCGGCCGCCAGCGCCGCCGTCATGCTGGCTGCCCCGGTGGGCTCGGCGCCGATCAGTCGCACGTGCGGGTGCCGATCTTTCAGGTATGCCGAGGCGCCCGCGATCAGGCCGCCACCACCCACGGGCACTACCACCACATCCGGGGGTTGCGGCAGGTCATCCATGATCTCGGCGATCATCGTGCCCTGCCCGGCGATCGTCATGGGGTGATCGAACGGTGGCACCAACGTCAGCCCAGACTCCTGAGCGTACGCAGCCGCAGCCGCGGCCGCGGCGTCGTAGTTGTCCCCTCCCACGACGATGTCCACAAATGCTCCGCCGAGCGCGGCCACCCGGTCCCGCTTCTGCCGAGGAGTGGTTCGTGGCAGATAAATCCGGGCCGAGACGCCCAGTTGAGCACACGCAAACGCGACGCCTTGGGCGTGATTGCCGGCGCTGGCGCACACCACGCCCAGTCGTTGCTGGTCATCGGAGAGTTGTGCGATGAAATTCGTCGCCCCACGGCATTTGTAGGACCTGACCTGCTGTTGGTCCTCACGCTTCAACCAGACCTGAGCCCCGCTGGCCGCTGATAAGCGTTCGCTATAGGTCAACGGCGAGCGCGCTACTCGACCTGCCAGACGGTCGGCGGCAGCGTCAACGTCGGCAGCGTCGACCGCCAAACTGGCATGCGTCGTCTCGGAGAGCATGGTCAAGAGCGTGTCACAACTTCCCGCGACGTCAGCCCGGCCGTGACTGATGCAATAGCATCAGATGTATGCGCACCACGGTGAATCTGGACGAAGACGTCCTCCTAGCCGTCCAGGAACGGGCCAAGAGAGAAGGACGCACGGCCAGCGCGGTGCTGTCCGATCTCGCACGCGCAGCCTTAACCGGCGAGCACAGAACGATGGATCACACCCCGGAAGGCGTGGGCGGTTTCGTGCCCCTCCCACGCCGTGGGCCAGTGATCTCGAATGCCCTGATCGACCGGCTCCGCGAAGAGGACGGCGAATGAGCCGGGCGCTGCTGGACGTCAATGTGCTGTTAGCCCTGCTCGATAGCGACCATGCCCATCACGTGGTCGCGCAGGACTGGCTGCGCGACAACCTGACTGATGGTTGGGCCTCTTGTCCGATCACCGAGAACGGCTTTGTCCGGATCCTCAGTCAGCCCCGATACCCCAGCCCGATCTCTCCTGGCGAGGCGATGTCCCTGCTCACACGCGCGTGCGGCACGCAGCACCACCAGTTCTGGCCGTGTGACCTCAGTGCGCTCGATCAGGGGGTCGTCGACTCCTCAAAGATTCACGGATCAAAGCACGTCACCGATGCCTACCTCTTGGCCTTGGCCGTGCGACATGCGGGCGTATTCGTGACGTTCGACCGTGCGATTCCGACCACGGCTGTACGCCGAGCGACACCGGTACATCTCGTCATCTTGTGACGAAACGCCGTGACATCTCGTCATCTTGTGACGAAACGCCGTGACATCTCGTTACCTTGTGACGAAACGCCGGTACATCTCGTCACTTCTCACGAGCGGCTCCGATCAGCCGAAGAGAAGCGAGGCTTCCTCATACCGGTACTGGGGCACGGTCTTGAGCTTCCTGGTGGCCCGATGCAGCGGCACCGTGGTGACGTCAATCCCGTCGAGCGAGACCATCGTGCCCCATTCGCTGTGTTTGACCGCGTCAACCGCTGCGGCACCGAACCGAGTGGCGAGCACCCGGTCAAAGGCCGTCGGCACGCCGCCCCGCTGCAAGTGTCCGAGCACCGTGGACCGCGTCTCGATGCCGGTGCTCTGTTGGATCTCGACTGCAAGGTGGTCGCCGATCCCGCCGAGTCGCGGGCGGCCAAAGGAATCTACGCCCCGTAGCGCCACCGCTTCGGTGCCCCCTTCGGGCACGAAACCCTCGGCGACGACCACCATGGGTGAACGGCCACGATCCTGGGCCATCTGCACCCATGCGACGATCTGCTCCGTTGTCACGGCCACCTCGGGGATCAGAATCACGTGCGCGCCCCCGGCCAGCCCTGAATGCAAGGCGATCCACCCCACGTTGCGTCCCATCACCTCGACGACCATGCAGCGGTGGTGGCTTTCGCCGGTGGTGCGTAACCGGTCAATCGACTCGGTGGCGATCGACACGGACGTGTCGAAACCGAAGGTGTAGTCGGTGGCCGAGAGGTCATTGTCGATCGTTTTGGGGACGCCGACGATCTTGACGCCCTCCTCGTGCAGCATCTTGGCCACGGTCAGCGTGCCTTCTCCACCGATGGCGATGACGGCGTCCATGTCGTTGGCCGCCATGACCTCTTTGACCTGGTCCGCGCCCCCGTGCTCAAACGGACTGGTTCGGGAGGTGCCCAGGATCGTGCCGCCCTGCCGGGACAGTCCGCGCACATCGTGCCGGGGCAGCTCGCGGACGTCGTTCTCAACGAGACCACGGAAGCCGTCGCGGATGCCCAGGAAGGTCTGACCATAGATCCGATCGCCCTTCATCACCGCCCCGCGGATCACTGCATTCAAGCCAGGACAATCTCCACCGCTGGTCAGCAACCCGATTCTCACGCTTCACAGTCTGTCAACTGGGCTACGTGATGAGCAATACGCCACTCAAACCGGCAAAACGAACCGCGACCTGGGCGTAATCGGTGAGAACTCCACTTTTGCCGGTTTGGGTGACCGGGTTATGCGGGTCGTAGGGACGGTATGCGGGTCGAGACCGCATACGTCAGGCCAGCGGTGGCGCCGGTCACGAACGTGCCCCACACCACATCCACCATCACCACCGGGGTAAAGCCGTTGAGCACGGCGAGGTTGGTGAAGACCCAGGTCGAGTAGGCAACGAAGCCCAGCACTGCTCCGGGTATGAGGGCTCGCCGGGCGGAGCGGGCCTCGATCGCCGGTGTGGTGGCAAAGTAGGTGATGCCACCGATATAGATGGCATAGAAGACGATGGCGGCAACAATGTTGGGGCTGGCCGCCAACATGTCTCCGAGCTCGGCTTCATACAACCGTTGGGCGACCTGGGTCAGCCATACCGCGTCCATCGCCCCGAAGATGACTGCTGCGATCAGGTAGTGCCCGATCCATCGCATGCCCATCGTGCCTCCTGATCATTTCTCGGCGCCGGCGGTGCAGGGGTTCAGTGAGCCGACGGAGCAGCTCAAGGGTAGATTGCGATGTCGTGGCAAGTTCTCGTGACCTCAGTGACGACGACGTCGAAGAAGAAGTCACCGGCACCTTCGAGCACAGCGTGCACGAGGGCAGTGAGAGACTCCATCGCACCACCCGGGTGATGCTGACCACCGGTTTCGCCGGGGGCGTGGAGATCGGTTTCGGCGTGCTGGCCTACCTGAGCGTCTATGCCGAGACCGGGAGTTCGTTCCTGGGGGCCATCGCCTTCTCGATCGGCTTTGCCGCGCTGTACCTGGCTCATTCCGAGCTGTTCACCGAGGGCTTCTACTACCCCATCGTGGCGATCTTCGCCGGTGAGGGCTCGGTGCTGCAGCTGCTGCGGCTGTGGGGTCTCACGCTGCTGGCTAACCTGGCGGGCGGCTGGGTGCTGATGTGGGTTGTGGTGACCGCCTTCCCCATACTGCATGCAACGTTTGAGGAAAAGGCGCTGAGCTTCGTTTTGGCACCGCTGGATTGGCGCACGATCTGCCTCGCGCTGTTGGGCGGTGCTGCGATCACCCTGATGACCCGGATGCAGGCCGGCAGCGACTCCCAGGTCGCCACCCTGGCCGCAGCCCTGGCAGGGGCATTCCTGCTGATCGGGCTGGGATTGTTCCACTCCATCCTTGACTCGATCATCATCTTCGGCGCGCTGCACTCCGGCGCCGAGCAAGTGACCTACCTCAACTGGCTCGCCTGGTTCTGGTACGTAGCCATCGCCAACGTGGTCGGTGGTTTGCTCTTGGTGACCGTTCCCCGCCTGGTGCGGAGCAGTCAGTTGGTCGAAAAGGCATCGTAGGTCTCCGGCCGGTCATGGCGGCGTCCGTGACGTGTGAGGGTTCCGGGCAGTTCATCGACCTAGCAGCCCACCGCGGCGCGGACAACACATTCACCGAGGAGCCCACGGCGGCGCGGACAACCGAGCGCCGAGAGCACCCCACGACGGCGCGGCTTGTGGCAGGCTTACCTGCCAGCAGGTCCAGCCGTGGTCCTCGCTACTGCCGGACCGTCATACTGCGCCCGACCGCACCGCCGCTGGACCGCAACACCGCTCGACTGCCAGACCGCCCGACTGCCGTAGGAGACCACGTGAGCACCGCAGCTCTTGCCCCCCAACCCGTTTTGGCCGATCGGCTGATCTCGCGCAGCCTGGCCACCGACATCGCCCTGGTGCTCACCGGGGCTGTCACGGTCGGAGCGCTAGCCCAGGTCGGTTTTGGCTGGCCTGTGCCGGTAACCGGTCAAACCCTCGGAGTGCTGCTGGTCGGAGGCAGCCTGGGTATGCGGCGTGGTGCGATGTCGCTGTTCACCTACCTCGTCCTCGGCGTCGCCGGGGTGCCCTGGTTCTCCAACTTTGGTGGCGGCCCGGCCTACCTGTCCGCGCCGTCGTTCGGCTACATCATCGGCTTCGTCTTTTCCGCCGCGTTGATCGGTTGGTTGGCCGAGCGCAGCTGGGACCGCAAGCCAGTCCGGGCGATGGCCGGAATGGTCCTGGCCTCGCTGGTCCCGTTCGTGTTTGGTGTGCCTTATCTGGCGATGGTCATGGGCTATGGCGACCTGTCGACCGCGTTGGCGGCAGGCTTCACGCCGTTCATCATCGGCGGACTGATCAAGTGCGCCGTCGCGGCCGCGATCTTTCCGGCTGCTTGGGCTGCCGTCCGCAAGCTCGATCAGCACTAACACCCGTTAGGCGCGATAGGCGGGATGTTTCGATTGTCGTAAGATCACGTGGTGTCGAAAATCGCTGAAGCCATCACCTCGCGAGTGAGCTCTCGCATCGTCGCCGTGATCGGCATTCTGTTCGCCGTCGCCATGATCGTTGGCGTGGGCCAGGGCGAGCGCTCCCCATCGCCCACCGACTCCCTGCCGAAGGGATTCGACAACACTCAGGGTGTCGCCCTCTTGGACGAGCTGCCAGCTGAGGACAACTCGACCGCCATCGTGCTGTTCACGGTCGACTCCGGCATCCAGGAGCAACTAGGCCCGCTGCAGCAAGTGATCGACACCCTGGAGACGACCGACGGTGAGGCCTACCCTCCCGGCCAGGTGGTCCCCTCGGAGGATGGCACCGCCGCCATCGCGATCGTGACCGTTCCCTCGCAGACGGCGACCGACACGTCTGCTGAGATCACGGCCTTGCGAGACACCTTGGACGAGGAGGTTCCGGACGGGGTCACTGCTGCTGTCACCGGCCCGGCCGCCATTGAGGCCGATCTGGCGGCGGTCTTCGAGGGCGCCAACTTCACCCTGCTGCTGACCACCGCTTCGGTCGTTGCTGTGCTGCTGCTGGTGACCTACCGCAGCCCCACGTTGTGGGTTATCCCGCTGGCCGTGATTGGGCTGGGTGATGTTTTCGCCTCCACTGCGGCTACGCGAGTCCTTGAGGCCACCGGCATTCCGTGGGATGAGTCGACCACCGGCATTTTGTCGGTGCTGGTATTCGGTGCCGGCACGAACTATGCCCTGTTGTTGATCTCTCGCTATCGAGACGAGCTCAAGCGGTACTCCAGCAGGCACGAGGCCATGGACCTTGCCCTGCGGCGCACCTCAGAGGCCGTCTTTGCCAGCTCCTCGACCGTTTTCTTGGGACTGCTGACCTTCTTGCTCTCGGTGTTCCCGGCGACTCGAGGACTCGGCCTGGCCTGTGCCGTCGGCATCGTGGTTGCCGCCCTCTTTGCCCTGGTGCTGCTGCCGGCGGTCCTGGTGCAGTTCGGACGCTGGGTGTTCTGGCCGTTGGTGCCGCGTGAAGGTCAACCGGCGCTCGCGGACGGTAAGTCGATCTGGAAGCGCGTCGGCGACCTGGTGGCGAAGCGCCCGCCAGCCTTCATTGCAGGCACCCTCGCCGTGTTGATCCTGGCGGCCTTCGGCACCATGCGGATCGATCTCGGTCTGCCTACCAGCGAGCAGTTCCTGCAAGAGCCCGAGGCAATCACCGCCGCAGAACGCCTCGGCGAGTCCTTCCCAGCGGGCAGCGCCGACCCCACGGTCGTCGTGACGCGCACCACGGACGAGCAGGAACTGGGCGAGATTCAAACCGAGATTGAGGGCGTGCCCGCAGTGGACTCCGTTCAGCCGGGCGAACCGAATACCGAGGCAGGGATCACCACCTTCGACGTCGTGCTGAACGCCGCTCCGAGCACCAGCGAAGGCGAGCAGGCCGTCATTGATCTGCGCGAGGCGCTCGAGGGGCAGGACGAGACCTACGTCACCGGAGCCGATGCAGAGGCTTTGGACGTCGAAGAGGCCACCGAACGAGACCGCACCCTGATTCTGCCGCTGATCCTTGGCCTGGTCCTGATCGCGCTATTCGGGCTGTTGCGCTCCTTCGTCGCGCCGATCATCTTGGTCTCGACGGTGTTGCTGACCTACCTTTCGGCGTTGGGCGTTTCGTGGGTCCTGTTCACCACGGTGTTCGGGTTCTCTGGCCTCGACTCCGGCGTGCCCTTGTTGGCGTTCCTCTTCCTGGTCGCGCTCGGCGTCGACTACAACATCTTTTTGATCACCCGGGCCTTGGAAGAGACCAAAGTCGTCGGTGCGCGCAAGGGCATTCTGCGCGCGCTGGCCGCGACCGGTGGTGTGATCACCAGCGCCGGCATCCTGCTGGCGGCGGTCTTCGCGGCGCTGGGTGTTTTGCCCCTGGTCGTGCTGGCCCAGCTGGGAGTGATCATCTTCGTCGGGGTCCTGATCGACACCCTGATCGTTCGCACCGTCCTGGTGCCGGCGATCGTGTTGACCATGGGAGACACCTTCTACTGGCCGCGCAAGGTGCAGCCGGGTAGGCATTCCGAAGAGATGGTCGAGGCGCAGCCTCAGGCCGATCCAGCACTGATTTGAGGAGACCCCATGGTCGCCCACACGATGACACTTAGTTGAGGAGACCCTGATGGTCACCCACACGATGACAGTTGAGGAGACCCGATGGTCACCCACGCGATGAAAGCTCAGGTCGGACGCGCTACGGGTTCGGTCCAACTGATGATCGGTCACGCACTTCGCGCCAAAGTGGCCGGCGACGACGCCCAAACCCGAGCTCAGCGCATCTGGGGCACCGAGGGAGAGCGCTGGTTCACCCCGACCGATCCGGTATGGCGCGTGCACGCCGATGCTGCCATGTTCCCCGCCGGAGTGACGGCCTTGCTCATGCAGATGTTGCACCCCATGGCCATGGCCGGGGTCGCCGGGCACAGCGGATACAAAGGTGATGTGTGGGGACGGCTGCAGCGGACCAGCAACTACCTGGCCACTACGACCTTCGGCACCGCCGCCGACGCCGAAGAGATGATCGGGCACGTGCGGTCCATTCACCAGCGTGTTCGCGGCAAGGACGAACATGGGAGGCCCTACCGTGCCAGCGACCCGCACTTGTTGATGTGGGTGCACATCGCCGAGATTGATGCTTTTCTGAGGGGCTTCCAGGCCTACGCACCCTCGCCACTCACCCCGGCCGACGCGGATACGTATGTGCGCCAGGCAGGTCTGTCGGCAAGCAAGCTCGGCGTTATCGAGCCACCCAGCACCGTCGCCGAGCTGAACGACGTCCTCACCGCATACCGGCCCGAGATGGAAACCACTCCGGCGGCACGGGAAGCTGCCCGGTTCTTGCTGCTCTCCCCGCCGTTGCCGTGGTCGGCGCGTGCTGGGTATGGCGCTATTGCGGC
Organism: Ornithinimicrobium sp.; assembly: GCA_049649785.1. Taxonomy (GTDB): domain Bacteria; phylum Actinomycetota; class Actinomycetes; order Actinomycetales; family Dermatophilaceae; genus Ornithinicoccus. The sequence goes on from JBARZG010000014.1 coordinate 8,208, forward strand.
TGGCGGAGTGGCCTTGTTGCCGCATTGGGCTCGGCAGATGTTGGGGTTGCCCGTGCCCGAAGTAGTGGCACGCTACGTGGCCCAACCGCTGGGCCACTTCGGCACGGCGACGGTGCGTTGGGCGATGTCCGGTCTGGAACAGAGCCGCGCCGAGCTCTCCCCGGCGTCCGCGCATCGAAAGGCGTCCTGAGATCCGCCCGACAGGCGGGAAGGCATCGTGCAGGGCCCACGCCGAAACACCTGGCTGGGCACGTGTGGAAACACCCGATCGACACGCGTCGCGACATCTCGCCGGACATACTCACGCCATCTCGCGTGACACGCGTCGCGACATCTCGCCGGACAGGCGCCGCCGCATGGTGCACAGTGGGGCCATGACAGCGAACCAGCAGACCACCATGACGAATGGGGAGGCACCGTGAGCGAACACCACCACGTCGTCGTCGTCGGGGCCGGGCTAGCCGGTCTGATGTGCGCCAACCGACTGCAGGATGCCGGCGTTAACGTCGCCGTGCTCGAGGCGGGCGACGCGGTCGGCGGGCGCATTCGCTCCGATGTCGTCGACGGCTTTGTGATGGATCGCGGGTTCCAAGTGCTCAACCCTGCCTATCCGGCGGTGCGCGAGCACATCGACATCGCAGCGTTGGAGTTGCAGAAGTTCGGCTCCGGCGCCGGTGTCCTGCGCGAGGACGGCACGACTGCGGTGCTGGCCGACCCGCTGCGCGAACCCGGCCATCTCCTCGATGTCCTGAGCAGTGGGTATCTCGACCCCTCGGAGTTGTTTGCGCTGGCGCGCTGGGCGGGGCCCTCGCTCGGTCCGACGTCGGCGCTGACCTCCGGACCGGACGAGAGTCGCGGGTCAGCCATGGCGCGAGCAGGTCTGAGCGGCCCACTGAGCCGGGTGGTCGACGCGTTCGTTGCCGGAGTCGTGCTCGAAGACAACGGCAGCACGTCCAATAAGTTTACCCAACTACTGCTGCGCATGTTCGCCTTTGGCTCCCCAGGACTTCCGCGCGGCGGTATGCAGGCGTTTCCGCAGCAGCTGGCAGATCGGCTTGTGCGGCCGGTGCAGACCGGCACTGCGGTCCACGCGATTGACGAGACTCAGGGTCACGGTCGTGTGCAGACCGAGCACGGCGCGGTTGACGCCGACCTTGTGGTGCTGGCTGCCGGGCCCGCGGCGTCGGCGCAGTTGCTGGGAGTCGCCGAGCCGCAGATGAAAGGCGTGGTGACCGACTGGTTCACCATGCCAGGGGCGCCGAGCGAGCTGCCCATGTTGATCGTGGACGGGCGCGAGCGGCCTGGCCCGATCAAGAACACGGCGGTGGTGACCGCCGCGGCTCCGTCATACGCCCCTGAGGGCAAGGTGTTGGTGCAAACCTCGGCGTTGATGCAGCCCGGTCACGAGCCGCCACCGCTGCAGGACATCCTGTCTCACGCCGCGCAGATGTATGCCGTGTCGACGCATGACTGGCAGTTGATCCACCGGCACGAGGTCCCGCGCGCCCTGCCGGTCCAGCACCCGCCGCTGTCGACTCGTCGGCCGATGCAGGTCAGCGACCATGTCATCACCTGCGGCGACCAGGTCGACACCGCCTCGATCCAGGGTGCGATGGTCAGCGGGACGCGGGCTGCCCAGGGCTTCCTGCGGCGGCGTTCTCGGCGGCCTTAGTCAGTCCTCGGTGCATTGCTGCGAAGGTCGGTTTGTGACCTAGCCACAGCGCGCCCCAGTAGCCCAATCCAGCCAGGCCAACGGGGGTGAACTGCGCCTGCTGGCCCACCTCGGTGGTGCCTGGGAACTGACCGGGGGTAACCGTGATGATCATCCGAGCCTTGCCGGGAGTTTTCATCCGTGACCGTAGGTGCAGCTCACGGCCACCGTCTTCGTGACTGATCAAACGCTCTACGACCCACGAGTCGACCTGCATACCCTCGGTGAACGGGCCGGGATCGCGGTACGGGCGATGGCCGACGCCGCCGACGATCCGGTCAGCGAGTCCGCGCACCCGCCACAGCACGTCGGGAACATGCCAACCCTGGCCGCCGCCCAGCTTCTCCACTTCGGACCAGACCTGCTCCACGGTGGCGTGCACGGTGCTGTGATGCTTGTCGGCGAAAACTGTCATGCCCGCCCATTCCGGGTCGGGGGCACTGATCCGACTCGGTGCTTCGGGGTCCACCTCTGGCCGCAAGTCGACTGGCTGAGGTCCGGACAGTGCCCGCCGAACGGCCTCCTCGAAGTCCAGGAAACCTCCCTCGGGATCGGGTATGTACTCCGCGATGTCGTGCTCTTTGCAGATGACCTCGTGAATCAGGCTGCCGACCAAGGGCTTGGCAATCCCGGCCGGTACCGGAGTGACCAGTCCCACCCAGTGACTTGCCAAGCCGGGCGTCATCACCGGCAGCGTGCGAACCCGCCGTTTAGCCAGGCGTGAGACGGCGGCATACCGGTCGATCATGTCTTTGTAGGTCAGCACCTCGCCGGCCCCGATGTCAAAGCCCCGGTTGACCTCTGGCGGGAGGTCGGCCGCGCCGACCAGATAGCGCACGACGTCACGGATGGCGATCGGTTCGATGTTGGTGGAGAGCCAGCGGGGGGCGATCATGACCGGCAGCCGGTCGGTCAGGTGTCGCATCATTTCGAACGATGCCGACCCGGCTCCCAGGATCACCGCGGCGCGCAGCACTGCGGCAGGCACTTGTGAGTCGATGAAGATGTCTTCGGCCTGCTTGCGTGAGCCGAGGTGGGTGGACAGTTCTTCGCCTCGCGGGTAAAGCCCGCTGAGGTACACGATCCGGGAGACCCCCTGCTCGCGTGCGGTGGTGGCGAAGAGCTCCGCCATCTCTTTGTCCTTCTCCACCCACGCAGCAGAGCCGTCCATCGAGTGTATGAAGTAGTAGGCCACGTCGACATCGGCCATCGCGGACGCGAGGTGCTCGGCGTCGTCGGCGCTGCCTTCGCTGATCTCGACATCGTCATGCCACGGCCGGGATCGTACTTTCTCAGCGCTGCGGCTGAGTACCCGCACGGTCCAGCCTTCGAGCAACAATTGAGGGACCAGACGCGACCCTATATATCCGGTCGCACCGGTCACTAGTGCACGTCGATCAGCCATGGGTCCTTCTTTCCTGCAACGAGGTCATTGCATGGGAGTGAGCGTGGTCAAGAGTGGGGGAAGTATGAACAGCATCGACATCGACCAGGTCAGGTGGGTGATGATCGGGCCGAGCACGCCACCGGTCACCCGTCGTTGCAGACCGACCATGACGCCGAGCACGGCGGCGGCGAAGACCAGCATGAGGTTACCGGTGCTGATCGTCACCAACGCATACAGGCCGGTGGAGATGAGCACCGGGTGTTTGCGGCCGATGGCTGCGAAGGCGGCGCCGCGGAAGAACAACTCTTCGGCGATGCCATTGATCAAGGTGATGCTGGCAACCAACAGGATGGGGGCCTGCCGGGCGTACTCCAGGACCTCATTGACCGGGTCGCGGAGCACGGCGAACTGAGCCACGACCACCGCTCCCACACAAAAGAGAGTCACCGCGAACACACCGAGCAAGAACGGCTGCAACACGGGACGCGCGTGGTGATCGCCCTCGCGAGTATGCGCCCATCCCAGGTGCAACGGCCCCGAAGCGAAGGCTCCGATGGTCCAGACGACGGCCAGCGCGCCGGTAGCGATATAGAAACTCGTATCCCCCGGGGGACGAGTCAAGCCGTAGCCCAGCAAGAAGGACCCGAGGAACAGTGTGCACACCACGACAATGCGGCGCCGACGGAACTGTGCGTCGGTTTGGTGGTGATCCCGAGGAACCGGGGTAACCAAAGCGGCCCGCAGGAAACGTAACAGTTCCTTAGGGCTGTTGCTGGGCCGATCCGGGAGCGCGTCTTCTTCGGTGGGCTGCTCGCGGCCGGACCTTGGATGCTCGGTCATCTCAGGGCGTTCGCTACCGCGCCGCGGCGGCGGCCTGCTTTTCCGTGTGGGTGCCGGCATGCGCCAACTGGCCGCCGATGTCCTCCAGGTGCGCACGGATAAACCACTGGAACTTCTCCAGCTCGGCAGTCTGCCCGATGAGCACATCCTCGGTCACCGGATCGATGGCGCCGAAGGCCTCGATGGCCGTGCGGTTGTCGGTGATGACCCCGACATAGACCAGGTCAAGGGCGGCCAAGTGCGCCAGCACACCGTCGCGGCCGATGTCGTAGTCGTCCCAGTCACGGTCGGCGACGATCGATCCCGTGGTGCCGCGTGGCGAGCCACCCATGGTCGCAATGCGTTCGGCTACTTCATCGGCATACCCACGAACAAGGTCGACCTGCGGGTCGATCATCTCGTGGACCGCGATGAAATGTGGGCCGACCACGTTCCAGTGCACGTGCTTGAGCGTGAGGTGCAGGTCGTTGTAGGCCGACAGTCGCTTTTGGAGCGTGGTGATCACGGTGCTGCTCTGATCGTCATCCAGGCCGGGGACAGTGTATGAGATGCGTGCCATTGCTCTGCTGAGCTCCTTCATCTATCGAAGTACCCTGAGACGACGACGTTACCGTGCTGGGGCGTGGCCTGCGACGCGGCCCCTGGTACAGATGGGCCTAGAACAAGGAGACGCTATGACTGAACCTGAGACCAAGCCGCAAGAGTCGGTATGGGACTATCCGCGTCCACCCGACATTGTGCCCAGTGGTGAAACCGTGCAGATCTTTCTCGCGGATCAGCGGATAGCGTTCTCACAGCGCACCTTGCGGGTTCGGGAGACGAGTCATCCACCGACGTACTACGTGCCGATTGCCGACTTCGCGCCCGGTGCGTTGGTGCCGGTCGGCGGCACGACATACTGCGAATTCAAAGGCGTAGCGAAGTATTTCGATGTCGTTGCCGAGCCCACCGCTCCAGATCGGGAGATGCCCGTCGTCGTGGCGCCACGTGCGGCCTGGCACTACCCGAAGGCAACCGGCCGATTCGCCGCCTTGCTGGACCACGTTGCGGTGATGCCTGCGGCGTTCGACCGCTGTGTGGTGGACGACGAGATTGTGGTGCCGCAAGAAGGCTCGTTCTACGGCGGGTGGATCACCTCCCGCGTTCGAGGACCGTTCAAGGGGGGCCCGGGCACCCTCGGCTGGTGACGGGGTCGCACGACACAGTGAAGGCGGATGATTCCAGCGGGCATCCGCCTTCACTGCGGTCCAGGGTTACCGCTTTTCGAGCGCCTCGGTCATGCCGTCAACTGTCTCGCCGGCCAACTTGAGGAAAATGAGCGTCATCAGCGGATCGGCGTACTTGGCCTTGCCGTTGAACGTCACGTTGGAATCGTAGGTGATCCGCACCCCATCGCCGCTCGGCAACACGTCAATGGTGTCGATCGACGTGGCTGTCGCGTTGGTGCCTGTGAAGATGATGCCGTCGTCGCGCAACTCGGTGAGTTCATACGTCAACTCGGTATTGATGAAGAGCAGCTTGCTGGTGTTGTGCCACGTCGATCCGACCCGGACAGGCCCATCGTCGAGGCGCTCGTTCGCGACGCTACCCGGATCCCACTGTGTCGCGTTCGAGAAGTCTTTGAGGTAAGCGATCGCCGCAGCCTGGTCGGTCTTGACCTTGAACTGGCGTGTGACATGCACCATGGGTTCCTCCGGGGGTGGGTCGTCGCGACTCAGCCTAATCACCCACCTACCCTGGTCAGATGCCAACGTCCCTGCTCTGGCTCCGCCGCGACCTTCGGCTGAACGACCTCCCGGCCCTGGGAGCGGCTGCCAACGCCGCTGGAGGCGGGCGCATTCTGCCGGTCTTCGTGCTGGACCCCACCTTGCTGGAGCAGTCGTCGGTGCGGACGTCATGCCTGTTGACCGCGCTAGCGGCCGTGCAAGAGTCGTATGACGGCTCGTTGGTGCTGCGCGCCGGGGCACCGGAAGAGGTCATTCCTGCGCTGGTACGAGAGTCGGGGGCAACCTCGGTGCACATCACGGCAGAGTCGACCCCGTATGGCCGCCGGCGGGATGAACGCGTGCGTGCTGCCCTGCCGGGTGACGTGCCGCTGGTGGCGACCGGCTCGGCATACGCTATCGGTCCGGGCACGATTCGCAACGGCTCGGGGGATGCGTACAAGGTGTTCACGCCGTTCTCGAAGGCGTGGCGTGATCACGGGTGGCATGCGCCGGCGCAGGTGCCGTCGGATCTGCGCTGGCATCGGCAGATCGAGTCCGAGGATCTGCCGCAGCGCCCGGTGGTCGAGGCCACCTTGCCCGAGGTCACCGAGGACGCGGCGTTGCAGCGTTGGCACGACTTCCTCGATGAGGCGGTCGCTGATTACGCAGACGAGCGGGATCGCCCCGATCACGCTGGGACCAGTGAACTGTCGGCGCAGCTGAAGTACGGCACGATCCACCCGCGCACGCTGTTGGCTGACCTGGCCACTCGGCGCAGTAAGGGTGCTTATGGGTTCACCACCGAGTTGGCCTGGCGCGAGTTCTACGCCGATGTGTTGTGGCACAACCCCGGCTCCGCGTGGGGGGACCTGCGACCGCAGTTGCGGTCGATGGCCTATGACGACCCGGACACTGACGAGGATGTTGCCGCGATGGTGCAAGCCTGGCGCGAGGGGCGCACGGGGTATCCGTTCGTCGATGCCGGTATGCGGCAGCTGCTCGCCGAAGGGTGGATGCACAACCGGGTGCGCATGGTCACGGCGAGCTTCCTGTGTAAGCACCTGCACGTCTGGTGGCCGCACGGCGCTCGGCACTTCATGCAGCATCTGCGCGATGGCGATCTGGCCTCGAACAATCACGGCTGGCAGTGGGTGGCCGGGACGGGCACGGACGCTGCGCCATACTTCCGGATCTTCAATCCGACGACCCAAGGCCAACGTTTTGATCCGGGGGGTGACTACGTGCGCCGGTATGTGCCCGAGTTGAGGCACATTGCGGGCAAGGCCGTGCACGAGCCGGGCAAAGTCGACGATGGCTACGCCCACGGTTACGCCGAGCCGATCGTGGAGCATAAGGCTGCCCGCGAGGAGGCTCTCACCCGCTACCAAAACTCCCGTTGAGCATGATGTTGTTGCCTGATTCACCCGGTTGAGCGCGGTATTGCTGGCTCATCAACCCACTTGAGCATGATGTTGCTGCCTGATCGCCCGGTTGAGCGCGGTATTGCTGCCCGGTGCTCAGGTGCGCGCGGTATTGCAGCGTTGCAGGGCCACTCCGGCGAGCCACGCAGCAGCGTCTGGCACCACGCCGTCATCGAAAACTGCCCGCGGCGAGTGGTTGTCGGGCGCTTCGGCGTGACCATCGTCCGGGCACGCCCCCAGGAAGAAGTAGGCACCCGGTACCTCGTTCATCACGAACGACATGTCTTCGGAGCCCATCTCCGGGAGCGGACGTTCGGCATACCGATCTGCCCCGAACAACTGCACCGTCACGTCGGCGGCGAGCGCATACTCGGCCTCGTCGTTGAGCGTCGCGGGGTATCCCTCGCTGAACCCAACCGTGCTCGTCATCCCATGTGCCGCGCTAACTCCGGCGGCCACCCGCTCGATCGCCGCGTGGGCGGTGGCCTGGGTCTCGAGGGAGAACGTTCGCAGCGTCGCGGCCAACTCGGCGGTATCCGGGATGATGTTGTCCTTGGTGCCCGCGCTGACCCGGCCGATCGTCAGCACGACCGAGTCGAAGGCGTCGAAGGTGCGGGTCACCATCGTCTGCAGCGCCAGGACCATCTCGCAGATCACCGGCACCGGGTCTGCCGCACGATGGGGCATCGAGCCGTGACCGCCGCGACCCGTCACGGAGATGCTCACCGTATCGGCGCCGGCCATCATGGCCCCGGGCTTGGCCGACCAGTGGCCGCGAGGCAGTTCCGAGGAGAACGCGTGCATCGCGTATGCCGCATCGACCGGGCGGCCTGCCGCGCCGAGCAATCCTTCGGCCAGCATCGGCTCTGCCCCGCCAGGTCCTTCTTCGGCCGGTTGAAACATGAAGACGACATCGCCCGCGAGCTCGTTTCGTTGGGTATGCAGGATGCGCGCCGCCCCGACGAGCGCCGCCATATGCAGGTCGTGGCCGCACGCATGCATCTGGCCGGTATGCGTCGAGGCGTAGGGCACGTCCACTTCTTCGGTCACCGGCAGACCGTCCATGTCGCCACGCAGCAAGACGACCGGGCCGGCGTTGGCGCCAGGTGCTTCGCCACGCATGACCGCAACGATCGAACTCAGCCCGGTGCCGGTGGTGACTTCGAGGTCGAGTCCGATCAACTCTTCGAGCAGCCTGGCTTGGGTGAGCGGCAAGTGCAGGCCGATCTCTGGGATCTGGTGCAGTTCTCGCCGTAGGTGGCGCAGATCGTCGGCGATGGTGTGAGCGAGTTCACTGGTCCGCTTCATACCGGCATTGTGTCCTCTCCGCAGGCCTCGAGGCTCGCACCCAAGCGCCTGGTCGGCCGCGACCGCGACAACTTCGTGCTCAATTGGCCTGCCAGGGCGACAATCTCGTGCTCAACCGGACCGTGGCTTCGACAACTTCGTGCTCAAACGGGTGAAAACCCCCGCAACTTCGTGCTCAACCGGGGAGGGCAGGGAGCCGCGAAAGTCTGGGACGATGGGAGCGAAATGACGAGCGACTCCCTTTCTTCTCTTGCTGCTGCGAGCTCGAGCGGCGCCGACCCCCGCACCATTCGTTTGGCGAGTATCGCGCTGATTTGCGGCGGCTTCGCGATCGGAGTGACCGAGTTCGTCACGATGGGTCTGCTCCCTCAGATCGCCGAAGGCATCTCCGAGGACATACCCACGGCCGGTCACACGATCTCGGCGTATGCCATCGGCGTGGTGGTCGGGGCCCCGCTGATCTCGATTTGGGGAGCCAAGGCGCCTCGACGGGCGATGCTCATCGGCCTCATGGCGGTGTTCGCGATCGGCAACGCACTTGCGGCAATGGCGCCAAACTACGAGACCCTGATGCTGTCGCGGTTCGTTGCCGGGTTGCCGCACGGCGCCTTTTTCGGGATGGCCTCGCTGGTCGCGGTCAGCCTGGCACCGCGTGGCCGAAGCGGTCGCGCCGTGGGCACGATCATGCTCGGCATTCCCTTAGCGAACGTGCTTGGTGTGCCGGTCGCGACCTGGATGGGGCAGGTATACGGGTGGCGCACTGCATACTGGGGCGTTGCCGCGATCGGCGTGCTCACCGTGGTGCTGGTGCGGTTGTGGGTTCCTAAGACCCCGGCAGACCCGATGCAGAACTGGCGCAAGGAGATCGCCGCTTTCAAGACCACGCAGGTCTGGCTGACGCTGATGATCGGCGCGATCGGGTTCGGCGGCATGTTCGCCATGTACTCCTACATCGCGCCAACAGTCACCGAGGTCACCGGCCGCCCCGAAAGCTGGGTGCCACTGTTCCTGTTGGCCTTCGGGGTGGGATCGATCGTTGGCACCCGGCTCGGCGGCATGTTGGCCGACTGGTCCATCCTTCGCTCTCTGGTGCTCAACGGAGTCATCATGGCCAGCCTCCTGGCGACCTTCTCGATCACCTCGCAGTGGACCATTCCGGGGATGCTGACTGTGTTCAGCATCTCGGTGGTGACCGGGGCGTGGGTCATCGGGTTGCAGATGCGGCTGATGAGCGTTGCTGGTGAGGCAAAGAATCTCGGCGCGGCGATGAACCACGCGTCGCTGAACTTCGCCAACGCCCTCGGGGCCCTGCTTGGCGGGGCGGTGGTGAGCGCCGGGTATGGCTACCGGGCACCGAGTCTGGTCGGCGCCGGTCTCGCCAGCGCCGGGTTGATCATTCTGGCGATTTCGATCATCGTGCATCGCCGCGATCAAGCCTCAACACCCAGCCAAGCCGTGCGCGACCGGACGCCGGTGATGGAGGTTTAGAGGCTTTACCGACCAGCCTTCCATGAGCGACCTGGGAAGTGGATCCGGAACGCAGCGGGCGGATCGACGGGCAGCGGCTTGTCGTACCCACGAGTCCCCAAAATGACACCGATCCGGCGCACCGTCTCCCACGGGGTGTCGTAGACATCGGGAGCGCGTAACACCAACAGCCGCCACCGGTGGTCGTCCAGCCACTCTCGACGCCTGATGTCATGACCCCACTGGGACGCGTCCTCGGCGTGATGACGACCGTCATACTCGATGGCGAGTCGCAACTCCGGATAGCTGAGATCCAGGCGATACCTCACCTCGTCGTCGACACCACGGATCGTGATGTTGATGGCCGGCTCGGGCAGTCCTGCGAAGACCATCATCAGGCGCACCCGAGTCTCCATCGGCGACTCCACCCCCGTTCGGACCATCTCAGCGGCCTCGCGGGCCAGGCGTCTGGCGCCTGTCGTCATGGCATCGACGACGGCGAGCAGGGTTGCCGGGTCGAGGCATCCACGATGCACGAATGAGTCACCGAGAACCACGAGATCGACAAGCAGTAGGTGGTCGGCGAGATCGCAGAACGTCTGTGCCGGACTGGTCAGCAGCAGCGAGCCGCGACGCTCGGTCTGCAGATCCCGGCCGACGTGGACCATCAGACCTTTGCGGCGCCGACGTTGGCGGGCCGTTGACACGGTGACATGGGTCGATGAGTCCTCGGGGACCACTGCCCCGTGCAGCCGAGCCGCCGAATGGTGGCTGATGACGGCGTCCGGCACGACCAGGATGGCGGCACGAGCCAGGATGTCTGGCGTTAACCGAGATTGCGTCGTCACCCTGACGGAGCCGAACAGCTGATGGTATGCCGGACCGTCAAGATCGTACTTCGTGTGGCCCGCCTCGATTGCCCGCTGTCGGAGGAACGGCCCTCGGTTGGTCACCTGTGAGTGCATTGGCCAACTGTGCCCGCGCTGACGAGTCAGACCTTGGCCTTATCCACAGGTTGACCGGTTTGGTCCGACGACACGCCCGGGTTTTGCGGCTGTAGCGCGCACGTGAACCCCTGAGCCGCTCGCGACGGGCGTGTCGGCGCGTCAAGTCGGCTGGGCATGCCGGTGAGCGTCGAGGTGGGTGGGTATGCCGGTAGAGCGTCAAGGTGGGTGGGTATGCCGGTAAGCGTCGAGGTGCGTAGGGGTTGCAGCGCGCCAGGGCGGCTGGGTATGCGCCGGCCAAGGTGGCTGGGTATGCGTGGCTCGACCAGGTGGGTGAGTTTGTGGGCGAGTCAGGGGCTGGGTGTTCAATACGGCACGTGATGCAGTTTTCGGGAGCGGCCGCCAAAGCCGGGATGCGTGCAGCCGTACCCCTGGCGCTAGGCGCGCTCCCATTCGGGTTGGTTTATGGAGTCGCGGTGAGCGACAGCTCGCTGTCGGCGTGGGTGGGTGCGGCGGGCTCGTGGCTGATCCTGGCCGGAGCCGCCCAGATCAGCATGCTCGAGTTGATGGAAAATGGCGCCGCCTGGCCGATCGCGGTCGGCACCGCCCTGGTCATCAACGCCCGGTTCGCCCTGTATAGCGCCGCCTTGGCCCCGGCATTCGCCGAGTTTCCTCGCCCGCTGGCGCTTCACCCTGCCGTACCTGTTGACTGACCAAGCGGCGAGCCTGTCGATGATCCGGTTTCGCCAGATGCGCGACCCGGTGGCTCGCCGCTCCTACTACCTGGCATCGGCGCTGCTGATTGCCTCCCTGTGGTGGTCCGGCTCCGTTGCTGGGATCGTCTTGGGAGCCTCGATTCCCGAGCAGATCGACATCGGGTTTGCGGTGCCAGCGATGTTCCTAGCGCTGCTCGTCCCTTCGCTGACCGACCGGCCTGCCGTGATCGCTGCTGTGGTCGGCGGTGCCGTCAGCGTGTTGGCCGCGCCGTTGCCCAGCGGGCTCAACATCACCCTGGCCGCCATCGCCGGAATCGCCGCCGGCGCCAGCATTGCACCGCGAGTCGACCAGGCCGGGGCAGGGCAGAGCGAGGTGACGCGATGAGCCCGTTGCTGCAGATCCTGCTCGCTGGACTGGGCACATACCTGCTCCGTTTGTCCTTCATCGGTCTGTCCAGCCGACTGGGAACGCCGTCGCCACGCACCGAACAGATCCTGCGACTGATCGGCCCGGCCGTACTCGCCGCCATCGTCGCCGATCAACTCTTCGTCGATGAGCGGATGTGGATCGTCCAATGGGATTGGTGGATCGCTGGGGTCCTCGCCGGGCTGATCGCGTGGCGATGGAAGTCGGCTGGACTGACGATGGTGGCGGGCATGGCCGTTGTCTGGGTGCTGGATGCGACTCTGTTCTGATGAGTCAGGTCTACCGGATCCGGATGGGTGAGTTGTGGTGACCCAGGCGGCCGTGACTGACGCTCATCGGCGCAGACTTCTTGGCGCTCGACACTTGTTGACCCCCAGCACACGCACCGATGACGTCGAGGCGATCACCGCCTCGGTCGTGGCGCTGCATTCCACTGACCCGGTCAGCGTCTACCTCAGCGTGTTGGCCCGGATGCGTAACCCCGACCTGAACGCCGTCGCCGAGGCGCTGTATGCCCGCCGTTCGCTGATCCGGCATCACGCGATGCGACGCACCCTGTGGGTTGCGACTCCAGACGTGGTCTCCGTGATCCACCGCGCCTGCACTATGAAGATCGCCGCTGCTGAGCGTCGCAAGACCGAGGCATTCCTGGCCACATCGGGCATCACTGACCCCGGGCCGTGGTTGGCCGATGCCAGCGAGCAGGTATGCCGGGTCTTGGCCGAGCACGGCCCGATCAGTGCACGAGAGATCGGCAAGCGGTTGCCCGATGTCGCTCGCCCGTTAGCGATGGCCCAGGGAAAGACCTATGCGGGCACTCAAGGCGCGCATTCGAGGGTCGTGACCGGGCTGGGGTTCGAGGGGGTTGCGGTACGCACCCGGCCCAGTGGCAGCTGGATCAACGGCCAGTATGCGTGGGCGCGGATGCAGGATTGGGCGCCTGACCTGTATACCTCGCTGCTCGGTGACGCCCGGCCGGACACTGATGGTCAAGTCAGCGCCAACGCCGGCCAGGAGAGGGCCAAAGCAGGTATGGGTCACGCCGGGCAGGAAAACAACAGCAGAAGGCAAGCGCAAGCCGAGTTGGCGCGGCTGTGGTTGAGCCGGTTCGGCCCGGGCACTGAACGTGACCTCTCCTGGTGGGCCGGTTGGACACTCGGGGACACGCGCGCTGCGTTGGCCGCATGCGCCGCAGAA
>JBARZG010000015.1:0-6225 GCA_049649785.1 Ornithinimicrobium sp.
GGGCAGCCGGTGTCGTTGATGTCACAGCCGGTGGCGCGGGCTTGGCTACGCGAGCGGCTGCACTGCCTACGCGGCCTGAGCGACAACGAGGTCTTTGCCGATCCCACCGTTCGTGAATCAGTGCGCCAGGAGTTGGCCAACGGCGGCTGGGTGGCGGCCAGCGGCCTTAGGCCGGATCGATAACCCGCAGGCCGCTAGTGGCCACGCCCGGTCGACGGACACGCCATACCCGCCCCCATGACCGCACCTCGGCGACCAAGGCCTCGACCATCCCGGCCCGAGCCAACACCAGCACAGAGGGGCCAGCGCCGGAGACGACCGCCGGCTGCCCCAGGTCGCGCAACGAGTCAACGGCTGCCATGGCCTGCGGGTACGCGGCCCGCCGCTGCTCTTGGTGCAACCAGTCACTCGTCCCATCGAGCAGCAACTCCGGGTCGGTGGTGAGGGCGTGGACCAGCAAGGCTGACCTGCCGGCCTGACGGACCGCATCCAGATGCGGCACTGTCGGCGCCAACACCGACCGGGCCGTGGCGGTCGACAATCGATCTCCTCGCGGCACCAGAATGACCGGTTCGATGTCGGTGTGCAGCCTCGCCCTCGCGGTACGGACCACATCGGCCGATGGCATCCACGAAATGGTGAGCCCGCCGTAGACGCTGGCCGAGGAGTTGTCCGGGTGGCCCTCCCACACCCCGGCACGCGTATTGACCAGCGCCAGGTCGGCCTCGTTGAGCTTCGGCGATGCTCCCTGTAACGCCTTGGCGTAGGCCACACCCAACCCGAGCCCGCCGACGATGGCACTGGCCGATGACCCCATACCGGCCGACATCGGGATGACGTTGTGGCAGTCGATCTGCACTCCCTGGCCACGGGCCGCCAAACCGTCGAGCCACGGCGCCCCGCACATTGCCGCCGCCTCGGCCACGGCACGCACCACGAGATGGGTTTCGTCGCGGGGAAGGTCTTGGCTGCCTTCGCCATGCAGGTGTACGACCAGGCCAGGTTCGCCGGTGAGCTGCAACGAGTACTCGTCGCGCACCGCTAAACCCAGGCCCACGGTGTCGAAGCCGGGGCCGAGGTTGGCCGAACTCGCGGGGACCGAGACGGATCGTTTCAACTCTGCATACCCAAGGCGACCGCGGCACTGTAGGCGTCCACGGATATCCGCTCCGGCACGACATCCGAACCGTCCGCGTTGCGCAACGCCCACTGCGGGTCCTTCAACCCATGGCCGGTCACGGTGCACACGATCGTGACCCCGGAAGGCACGAGGCCGGCGTCGGAGCGCTTCAACAACCCAGCGACTGAAGCGGCCGAGGCAGGCTCGACGAAAATGCCCTCGCGCGCGGACAAGACGCGGTGCGCGTGCAGGATTTCGTCGTCGGTGACGGCTTCGATGACGCCGCCGGAGGTGTCGCGGGCATCGAGGGCTTGCTGCCACGAGGCCGGATTGCCGATCCGGATGGCAGTGGCCACCGTGTCGGGGTGATCCACCGGGTGACCGAGCACGATCGGAGCCGCACCTGAGGCTTGAAAGCCCCACATCTGCGGCAGATGCGTCGCCGGCCCTGGCATCGTGGCGTCACGGATGTACTCCGTGTAGCCCTTCCAGTAGGCGGTGATGTTGCCCGCGTTGCCGACCGGCAGGCATTGGATGTCCGGGGCATCGCCGAGCTCGTCGACGATCTCGAAGGACGCCGTCTTCTGCCCTTCGATGCGGGCCGGGTTGACCGAGTTCACCAACTCGATGGGGTAGTTGTCGGCCAGTTTGCGCGCCACGGTCAGGCAGTCGTCGAAGTTGCCGTCGACCTGCAACAACGTGGCTCCGTGGGCGATGGCCTGGGACAGCTTGCCCATCGCGATCTTTCCATCCGGCACCAGGACGCCGCAGGTCATTCCAGCCTTGGTGGCATAGGCCGCGGCCGACGCGCTGGTGTTGCCGGTCGAGGCGCAGATCACCGCCTTCGCGCCGCGGTCGGCGGCCACCGAGATCGCCGCTGTCATCCCCCGGTCCTTGAAGGAGGCGGTCGGGTTGAGGCCTTCGTACTTGATGTGCACCGTTGCGCCCACGACCTCGGAGAGGTGCTCGGCGAGGATCAGTGGCGTGCCACCCTCACGCAACGTCACAACCGTGCGCGTGATCGAGTCAGGCAACCGGTCAGCATACTCGGCGATGATGCCGCGCCATTGGTGAACCATGTGTTCCTTCTATCGGGGGTATGCCGTGTGTGGCGTGGACGCTGGGGCATCGGTCTCGGCGCCGAGCGCCTGCGTGAGGGGTATGCAGTTAGGTGACCAGCCTTAGTCCGCCCGGCCGAAACTTGCCACCAGGTCGGCGGCAAGAGCCCGGAAGGCCTGGCCACGGTGCGAGATGGCATGCTTTTCAGCCGGTGAATGCTGGGCTAACGTGCGCCCGTCGGGCCGCATCAAGAGTGGGTCGTAGCCGAAACCCTCGCTGCCGACCGGCTCCGTTGTCAAGACTCCGCGCACCTGTCCCTCGCGGACGATCTCGGTGCCGTCGGGCAACACCAGCGCCGCAGCGCACACGAAGCCGGCCCCGCGATGCTCGGCGGGGACATCGGCCAGTTGGCGCAGCAGCAGGTCGTTGTTGGCGCGGTCTCTGTCCCGGTCGGCGCTGCCCACTCCGGACCATCGGGCGCTGAAGACGCCAGGGCTTCCGCCAAGCACATCGACCGCCAACCCGGAGTCATCGGCCAGCGCGGGCAGACCGGTGGCAGCCACGGCGGCCTGAGCCTTGAGCAGCGCATTCGCGGCAAAGGTGACCCCCGACTCGACAACGTCCTCGGCCTCTGCGAAGTCGCCGACCCCGACCAACTGCAACCCGGTCTGCGCTAGCGCATCGGCCAGAATCTCGCGGAGCTCGACCACCTTGTGCTCGTTGCGCGTGGCCAGCACGATCCGCCGGTCCGCAGCGCCACGCGGGGCTACCTGCGGGCCCGGTAAGTCGCTGCGGCGCCTCGATGCTGCTGGTGAGCCGCTCGCGGGGTCGATGTTCACTGCCCGTGCGCCAGAGCGGCCTGCTGCGCCGCGGTCAGTTCTGCACAGCCCTTGACGGCGAGGTCTAACAGTTCGTTGAGCAAGGCGCGGTCGAACGGTGCCCCTTCGGCGGTGCCTTGGACCTCGATGAATTCGCCGTCCCCGGTGAGCACGACGTTCATGTCGGTCTCGGCGGTTGAATCCTCGGGATAGTCCAGGTCCAGCACTGCGGTGCCGCCGACCACACCGACGCTGATCGCCGAAATGGACCCGGTGATCGGGGTCGCCTTCTTGGCGATGAAGCCCAGGTCGCGGGCAGCTTCGACCGCGTCAACCATCGCCACGTAGGCGCCGGTGATTGCCGCCGTCCGGGTGCCGCCGTCGGCCTGCAGCACGTCACAATCGAGTTGGATGGTGTTTTCGCCCAAGGCCGACAGGTCGATGACCGAGCGCAGACTCCGGCCGATCAGCCGAGAGATCTCGTGAGTGCGGCCCCCGATGCGGCCCTTGACGGACTCCCGGTCGCTGCGGGTGTGGGTCGCGCGCGGGAGCATCGCATACTCCGCAGTCGTCCAGCCCTTGCCGCTACCCCGGC
Organism: Ornithinimicrobium sp.; assembly: GCA_049649785.1. Classification (GTDB taxonomy): domain Bacteria; phylum Actinomycetota; class Actinomycetes; order Actinomycetales; family Dermatophilaceae; genus Ornithinicoccus. Next base: position 3,593 of record JBARZG010000015.1, read on the forward strand.
GCCAGCGCGGCACCCCGTTGGTCAGCGACGCGACGCACAGCACGCGGGTCTTGCCGAACTCGACGAGCACGCTACCTTCGGCGTGATCTAGCCAGTTGCGGGTGATCGTGACGTCGCGCAGTTGGTCGAAGGCACGCCCGTCGTGGCGTTGGCTGTCGTGGCTCTCAGTGTCGCGACCTTCAGTGTCATGGCCTTCAGTGTCATCACGCTCGGCGGTTTCAATCATCGGGCAAGGCTAACTGGGGCAAGCACCCCGGAATGCCGCCGATTGGCCGAGCCGTCGCTCACCCGACCGCGGCACCAGCCGCTCTGGTGTTGCGTTGTCGATCTGGAGCGCTGTTGCAACGCAGCACCAGATGCAAAAACGCCCACCAGAAATACTCGCGAAGGACAATCACGACAGGAGCAGCCTCAACGGAAGTATGCCGGTCACCCAGCCGTAGGACGTTCCTGGCAGCCGGACGCAGGTCTGCCGCTCAGCCAGCCGCGCGACGTCCCTGGCAGCCGGACGCAAGTATGCCGGTCAGCCAGCCGTGCGACGTCCCTGGCAGCCGGACGCAGGTCTGCCGCTCAGCCAGCCCTGCGGCATACCGAACTGCCTGGCAGAAGTATGCCGGTCAGCCGGCGGTGACGTCGATGGTGTGCCACCCGGTTGCACCGTCAGGCGCCACCGGGGCGGTCTCCTCAGTTTGGGTTTCACCGTCGGCGTTGGTTGCTCGCACCGCAATGGTGTGATCCCCCGCCGGCGCATCCCAGTCCAAGCGCCATTGCCGCCACGTGTCGATGCTGACCTCGCCGGACAGATCGGCTTCCATCCAGTCGCCGTCGTCCACCCGTACCTCGACCTTTTCCACGCCAGTGTGCTGATCCCACGCCACGCCGGCGATCACCGTCGAGCCTTCACCCAGGCTGGCGCCCGACGTCGGCACGTCGATCCGCGACTGCACCTTGATCGGACCGAGAGCGCTCCAGCCACGCGGCGTCCAGTAGCCCTGATCGGAGTCGAATCGGGTGACCTTCAAGCTTACGACCCACTTGGTGGCCGACACGTAGCCGTACAAGCCCGGCACAACCATCCGCACCGGGAAGCCGTGCTGGGCCGGGAGCGGTTCGCCGTTCATCAGGACGGCGAAGATGGAGTCCCGGTCATCGGTCAACGCCTCGAGCGGGGTGCCTGCAGTGAAGCCGTCCGAGCTCGTCGAGAGCACCATGTCGGCCTCCGGAGACACCCCAGCCCGGGCCAACAACTCCCGGATCGGCCACCCGGTCCACACCGCGTTGCCGATCAGGTCGCCACCCACCGGATTCGATACGCAGCACAAGGTCACCACTGTGTCGATCAAGTCCTGATCCAGCAGTTCGTCGAAGGACAACTCGATCTCTTCATCGACCATGCCGTGCACCCGCAGGGACCAGTCGTCGGGGCGCAGTTGCGGCACCGACAACGCGGTATCGATCCGGTAAAAGTCATCATTGGGCGAGACGTAACTCGCCAGACCTGGCAGCTCGAAGTCAGCGTCGGCCGGAATGCTGACCTCCGGGACCTGGGACCGAGCGGCGGCGAGGCGCTCAGAGACCTGCGCCCGAGCGACCTGGACTGCCTCGCCTGCCTCGTTGAAGGTGCGCCCGACGTAGGTGCCGATGGCCCCCACGACAGTCAGCCCGCCTCCCCACGCCAACACCCGCCGTCGAGTCGCTTCCGGGGAGCTAGCAGAAGAGCCGGCAACGACGCCACCGTCGTCAGTCCTCGGCTGCGATGTCCCGACAAGCGAAGCGGCTCGAGCGGCCAACCAGCGCAACACAACCAAGCCGACAGCCACCCCCACCGCGGTCGGTAGCGGGTCGAGAACTGCACTCTCCGGACGGGAAAGAACCGCCAGCACGCCGACCAGGCCGACCACACCAAAGAGCGTCAATCCCAGCGACAGGCGGCGAACGCTCAACACGCCGAGTGCTGCACACAGCATTAACAGGGTGAACCCCATACCCACGAACAAGGCGATTTTGTCGTTGGTGCCGAAGGTAGCCACCGCGAGGTCTTTGAGCCACGCTGGGGTGAGGTCGACGAACGCCCCACCTACGGCCAGCAGGGGCGATGGCGTGCCGGAGGAGGCATCGGTCCGGCTCATCACCACGGAGAGCAACTCGGCAACGCCCAGGGTGAGCGCCCCTGCAGCCGTGCCGGCCAGTGCGCCGGGTATCCGCGTGGACATATTTCTATCCTCTCAAAGAGACCTTGGGATGAGCAGTGACCAAACCATGACGGTGCGGGGAATCACACACGACCTCCAGCGATGGCCACGCGTCCTCACCAGGTATTCGTGGCTCAACGCCCCGATGGATGCACAGCCGGGCTGCGGGTTGCTGTCCTTCCTTCGACCTGACACTGCGACAAAGGGCTCGCGCATGGGCAGGTTCACGAAGAGCCACAGTTGAATGTCACTGCACGAACGCCGATAATGAGACCTCCCTGGGTGCAATTCCTGTGACTCCCAGGTGAAGAGGGCCTAGACGGTATGGAGTGACCGCTCGGGTTGTTCGGGGGGTTGCGGGCCGGAGCCTCACTCACACATGGTCGTGGGTTACCGAGTAGGGGCTGCCTGCTCGGCCTATCCAACAGGTGTGGGAGGCTC
>JBARZG010000016.1:0-52997 GCA_049649785.1 Ornithinimicrobium sp.
GACCAGCTTCAGCGCCTTGATGCGTGCTGATGTCAGGCCAGAGTCAGCGGTAGAAAGTGAAGATCGGCTGACCGACCTGAAGGGGCTCGGGATCGGTAACAAGCCGGCTGACACCGACGCGCATGCCGGTGCCTTCGATCCATTCTTGGCAAGACACTTCCTGATAGCCGGCCTCGCCGAACCACCGCCGAATGTCGGAGCCGAGATCCGGTTCTTGAGCGCCGCGGGTCCAGATGACCGTGCCTTCCGATGAGCAGAGCTGGCGAGAGACGTGAATGAGCGTTTCGATGTCACTGGCTGAGATGTTGCCCATAATGCCGCTCAGCAGCACCAGGTCTGCCGGAACGTGGTCGGCATACGCATCCGTTGTTCCGGCGTCCGCCTCAACCACGCTCAGCGATAGGCCACGACTGGCGATCCGGCGCCGGGCGATGGCCGCGTTCGCGGGATCGATCTCGATGAGTGCGCCACTGACCCGTGCTCTGTCTTCGGGGCTGCCTTCCTCCAGGACGCCGAGGATGTCATGGCCCTGACCAGCGCACGAACTGAGAACGCGGACCCGACCAGGAGTCCGATCCAGCCACCGCCTAATCTCGAGTTGAACATGTCGCAGCCGCACCGAAAGGGCGGAAGCAGGGTCGTCGTACTCCGCATGCCACTGGACGTAGTCACGCAGGTCGGGCTTCTCGGGCGTTGGTTCCACGGGTACCAGTGTCGGTGATGGCCATCCTTGTCGTCTTGGACGACGTAGGTGTCCAGCCGGAGCTCACCGCAACACGGCCATGGCAATGTCGACCACATCGGCCCGGGGCTCGAGTGCTGGAACGTTGCCAGTTTTTCACCCATCGAGCGAAGTCCGTCGATCCACCGACCTCAGTGGTTCCCAACACGCCACCAGCTATCGTTGCGCCGAGGACAAACCGCTGGGATCGAAAAGGGCGGCGATCACTCGTCCTGGCCACCGTGAAATGGTTTGGCTCACCGGAGTCAACGGCTCGCACATGGTCAATGGCCTGAGCCGCGGATCGACTGAATCCCGCTGTGGGTTCGGATGTCATCGGCCCGATAGGCCAGAGCGGGGCAGTCTCGACACGATCATCCCCGATGCCACCAGCCCCAACCACAGCTTCGCTGGCCAGATGGCGACGCGTTCGGCGAAGCCTTCCCAGGTGTCGCTACCGAGCAGGGCGCCAAACGACACGGCGCCGACCACGCTGATGGTGGCCAATCCCAGACCTGCCGTGCGTAGGCGACCAGACGACATACGGGCGTGCAGGATGAGCGCCAGCGGTTGGCAGATGAAGACGGGCAGGGCTACCAGCGTGTGAGCGACGGGGTGGCTATCGACGGGGAAGACCCCGACGAGCACCGAAAACGACCCGGCTACCGCCCACAGACCGCCGAGAATCTGAGACCGGCGCGAGGTGCGATCTCTGATCAAATGCCAGGCTCCGAGCGCCTGAAGTGCGCCGAAGCAGATAAATGTTGCATTCATCGCCCAGGGCTGTGACGAGCAACCGCTGAGCACGGCCTGCGAACACCCTGTGCCCAAAGCCGAAATCGTGTCGTCCCGAAACGAATAAGCAACGCCTGCGGCGACCCCGATCAGCACCTCGCCAGCGATGTATGCCGGCTGCACGGCCCACGCCAACCGCTGCAGTCGCAATCCAAAGCCCACACACGGAGAATACGACGTGGCAAGCCAGTTGGTGTTGTGCAGCCGAGGCGGTATCGTAAGCCGTTGCGTCTCGTGCCATGTCGGCATACACGAGGCCCCAAGCAAGCATGACTGCGGGCGATCAGCCCAGGACCAACAAGGCGGAAGACACTTCGTGGCAAATATTAAGCAGCAGATCAAGCGCGTCAAGACCAACGCTGTTCGTACTGAGCGGAACCGTGCGCACAAGTCGGAACTGCGCACCTGGATCCGCAAGTTCAACGACGCCCAGGCCAGCGGTGACGCCGAGGCCACGCAGGTCGCGTTGCGCGACGCGTCGCGCAAGTTGGACAAGGCCGTGACCAAGGGTGTGCTGCACAAGAACAAGGCCGCCAACAAGAAGGCCGCCATGGCCAAGCAGGCCGCAAAGCTCGGCTGAACCCAGAAGTTGTTGCTTCGCGCCTATCCGGTCACCGGTGGGCGCGATGTGCATTGCGGCTGCTGCGCTACAGTGTGATGACCATGGAGACCTCCGCCCGCACACACCAGCTTCTTCGGCAGCCGCGCTGATCTAGGCACCACCCAGCGCGGCTTACCCCTCGATCATCGGGGGGCTTTTTTGTGCAGGTGCAGACATAGTCGCCATCCGCAGGACACCCGAGGGCAAGGACAGCGCACGCAGATGAACCAGGACATTCCGCCGCATCGCTATACCGCCGCGCTGGCCACCGAGATCGAGGCGCGCTGGCAGGAGCGGTGGGACACCGAGGGCATGTTCACAGCGGCCAACCCAGCCGGGCCGTGGGCGGAGCCCGACGATCCCCGCCTGGCCAATGATCGCGGCCACCTGATGATCATGGACATGTTCCCCTACCCCTCGGGCACAGGTATGCACGTCGGTCACCCACTGGGGTACGTGGCGACCGACGTGTACGCGCGATTCCAACGCACCACCGGTAAGAACGTGCTGCACACGATGGGGTTCGACGCTTTCGGGTTGCCGGCCGAGCAGTATGCCGTGCAGACCGGTCAGCACCCTCGCGCCACCACCGAAGCCAACATCGAGACCTACCTGCGTCAATGGCGGCAGCTGGGCCTGGGCCATGAGGCACGACGCCGAGTCTCGACCTTCGACCCCGACTACTATCGCTGGACTCAGTGGATCTTCACGCAGATCTACAACGCCTGGTACGACGCCGACGCACCTCGCGACGATGGTGGCACCGGTCGGGCACGCCCCATTGCCGAACTCATCGAGCAGTTCATCTCAGGCGAGCGACTGACCCCGGGCCGCCAGCCGTGGGAAGAACTCAACCACGTTGAGCAGGCGGCGATCCTGGACGACCACCGGCTGGCCTACGTCTCCTCGGCCCCCGTCAACTGGGCGCCCGGCCTGGGCACTGTGGTCTCCAACGAAGAAGTCACCAACCAAGGTCTCACGGAGCGCGGCGACTTCCCGGTCTTTAGACGCAATCTGAGCCAGTGGATGATGCGGATCACGGCATACGCCGACCGTCTCGTCGACGACCTGGACAGGCTCGACTGGCCGGAGCAAGTCAAAGCTATGCAACGCAACTGGATCGGCCGCTCCACCGGCGCATTGGTCCGGTTCACCGCCTCCACGGCCACGCCCGCGAAGGCACCGGCTCAGACACGATCAGACCGTGTCGACATCGAGGTCTTCACTACCCGGCCAGATACGCTGTTCGGTGCGACCTTCATGGTGCTCGCCCCGGAGCATCCACTGTTGGACCAGATCGTTCCCGCGCAGTGGCCCACCGACACCGACCCCATCTGGGCCGGGGCAGCAGCAAACCCGCAGGCGGCAGTGACGGCATACCGACGCGCGGCCTCCACAAAGAGCGATCTGGAGCGGCAGGCCGACTCGAAGGCCAAGACTGGTGTGTTCACCGGCGCACGTGCGACCAACCCCGTCACCGGGCAGCCGATCCCGGTGTTTGTCGCCGACTACGTGCTGATGGGCTACGGCACCGGAGCGATTATGGCCGTCCCAGGTCAGGACCAACGCGACTGGGACTTCGCTCGTGCCTACAACTTGCCGATCGTGCGTACTGTGCAACCGAGCCAGGGACATCCCGACCACGAAGCATTCGTCGGCGAGGGCCCAGCGATCAACTCAGCCAACGCCTCGATCAGTTTGACCGGACTCGAGGTAGCCGAGGCCAAGGCGGCCATCATCGACTGGCTTGTCGCCCGCGGCAGCGGCGAAGCGACGGTGACCTACCGATTGCGCGACTGGCTGTTCAGCCGGCAACGCTACTGGGGCGAGCCGTTCCCGGTCCTGTGGGACGTCGACGGTGTCGCGCATGCGGTTCCCGACGACATGCTGCCGGTCGAACTGCCGGACGTGCCGGACTACAGCCCGCGGACCTACGACCCGCAGGATGCCGACTCAATGCCGGAGGCGCCACTGGCGCGGGCAACGGAGTGGGTGGAGGTCGAGCTCGACATCGGTGATGGGTTACAGACCTACCGCCGCGACACCAACACCATGCCCAACTGGGCCGGTTCGTGCTGGTATCACCTGCGCTACCTCGACCCGGCCAACACCGACCTGCCCGTTGACCCCGAGGTCGAGAAGTACTGGATCGGTCCGCGGGAGAACGCCGTGGCCGATGCACCCGAGGGTGCTGTGGACGTCGGAGGCGTCGACCTCTACATCGGCGGTGTAGAGCACGCCGTGTTGCACCTGCTGTACGCACGGTTCTGGCACAAAGTGCTGCACGACTTAGGGTATGTCAGCAGTGAGGAGCCGTTTCGCCGGCTGATCAACCAGGGAATGATCGAGGCCTACGTCTACCGCGACAGCCGCGGCCAGCCCGTGCCCGCAAGCGAAGTGATCGAGCACCCCGACCACGCTGGCGGCGCATCGTCATACACCTGGAACGACCAGCCCGTGCGACAAGAGCATGGCAAGATGGGCAAGTCGCTGAAGAACGTCGTCACGCCGGACGACATTTGTGACGAGTATGGCGCGGACACCTTTCGGGTCTACGAAATGTCGATGGGTCCGCTGGAGCAATACCGGCCGTGGGAGACCCGCGCCGTGGTCGGCTCGCAGCGTTTCCTGCAGCGGTTGTGGCGCAACGTCATCGACGAAGACAGCGGCGAGGTGAGCGTAGGCGAAGAGGCCATGCCGGTCGAGGTGGCGAAATCGCTGCACCGGACGATCGATGCGGTGCGGGCCGACTACCAGGGCATCCGCTTCAATACCGCGATTGCCAAGATGATCGAGTTCAACAATGTGTTGACCAAACTCGACGTGGTGCCCCGCGAAGCCGTGGAACCTCTTGTCCAGATGGCTGCCCCGGTCGCGCCACACTTGGCCGAGGAGCTCTGGTCGCGGCTTGGACACGCTGACTCGCTCGCTTTTGCGCCGTTCCCGATCGCCGACCCGGACTTGCTGGCCCAAGAGAGCGTGACATGCGTCGTGCAGGTCAAGGGCAAGGTGCGCGACCGAATCGAGGTCGCCGCTGATATCGACGAGGCAACGCTGCGCGAGCTGGCACTTGGCACCGAGCGCATTCGGGCGCTGCTCGGGGGGCAGCCGCCGCGGATCGTGATTGTGCGAGCCCCGGGCCTGGTCAACATTGTCCCGGCCTAAGGCGCCACTCGTGCGAACCGTCGTCGTCACCGACTCCACCGCTAGCCTCCCCGCCGAGTTGGCCGCCCAGTACGAGGTCGAGGTCATCCCCCTGCACGTGATGGTGGGTCGAGAAACAAAGGCCGAAGGGGTCGACATCAGCGGGGCCGAGGTCGCGGAGTTGCTGCGCTCTGAGGACATGGACGTCACGACCTCGGGTCCGGCGCCGGGGGAGTTCGTGCAGTTCTACCGCGACGTTGCGCGCAGACGGGAAGCGACCCAGATCGTTTCGGTGCACCTGTCCGGTCGGATCAGCCGCACCGTGGAATCGGCGCAACTAGCCGGCGCAGCCGTAGCTGATGAGGTGAGCGTCGCCGTGGTTGACTCACGCACTCTCGGGCTGGCCATGGGGTATGCCGTCTGCAAGGGGGCCAGTCTCGCTGCCGAGGGGGTAGCGCCGACCGACGTCGCCGACGCCATCGAGGCTCATTGCCGGGCGTGTTGGGCCTATTTCTACGTCGACACCTTGGAGTACCTGCGCCGGGGCGGACGAATCGGTGCGGCATCGGCGCTCGTGGGTAGCGCCCTGGCGATCAAACCGTTGCTGACCCTGGCGGACGGTGAGGTGCAGCCGTGGGAACGGGTACGCACCCGCAACCGGGCGATGGCCCGTTTGCGCGCCCAGACCATGGAGCACATTGCCACGTTGTCGGCACAGGGGTCTGCCGTGCGGGTGGGAGTGCACCACTGCGACGTCGCCGATCGGGCGCTGGAGTTTGCTGAAGGGATTCAGACGGCGTCCAGCAACGCAGCCCGTGTTGATGGCTCTGAGGGCAGTCCATCGGTGGCTGTCGATGTCGTCGAGCTCGGGGCCGTGACCAGTGTGCATACCGGCCCCGGCACGCTGGCAGTTGTCATCAGTCCCGACATCTGAACCGGCAGCCGACCGCTGTCCGTATCGGGGGCTCGACGGGCGGCTGTCCACATCAAGAACTCGACTGACGCGTTGTCCACAGTTTGTCGCTCAGACACCCGGCCGGAGCCGGCGTTACCTACCGTCCCGGTATGCCGCCCCGCTCGGATCGCGCCCAAGACCTGATCGACTCGCTGCGACAAGCGGGTGCAAGCAGCGCGCCGGGGTCTGCGCCCGGTGAAGGTGACGACCGTGCCAAGCCCCCACCCCGCCTGTTCACCCTGCCGGCCGGCCTGAGGGGTGCTCGGCTTTGGGTGAAGCCGTCGGCAGTGAGGGGTGCGGCGCTCGTTGTCCTCGTCGTCCTGATCGTCCTTGGTGTGCGGGTCGCATGGGCCGAACGGACTACTCAACCGGAGCTCGTCGCGCCGGCTGATGTGACAGCGGCCACCGCCGCGCCCGGCACCGAACAAGGGTCTCCCGCTGCCAGTGCGCAGAGTGCTGTGAGGCCGGGCGGTGCCGTGCCCGGATCATCTGGGACCGCTGCACCAGAAGTGAGCAGCGTCGTGCATGTGATCGGTGCCGTCAGCGAGCCGGGCGTAGTGACCGTTGCACCTGGCGCCCGGGTAGGCGATGTCGTGGAAGCTGCGGGCGGCGCTACCGACCAGGCTGAGCTGAGCAGGGTCAACCTGGCCCGCGTGGTGAGCGACGGTGAGCGAATCTGGGTGCCGCTCATCGGTGCCGATCCACCGCCCGATCTGGCCGCCCCACCTGCGGCGACCGAGCCCGCCGGCATGGGAGAGGGTGCTTCGGCTGCCTCAGATCACGTCGATATCAACGCTGCGGACGAGTCCCGCCTGCAAGATTTGCCCGGCATCGGACCGGTAACAGCAGCGGCGATGATCGAGTGGCGTGACCAGCATGGAAGCTTCACGACGGTTGAAGAACTGCTGGAAGTCAGCGGCATCGGACCGCGCACTCTGGAAAACCTGCGGCCGATGGTCCAGGTCGGTCCGTGAATTGCCGGCGAGCGACAAGCAGAAAACCGTCCGCGGTCGACCCCCTCAGCGGGCGAGTGTTTGCGATCCGAAGATGAGCAGGCTCTCTCAAGGCGAAGGGCAGCCGGGCGTGCTTGCCCCCGCGCCGGACCTTCGACTCATGGTGCCCGCCGCGATCGCTTGGGCTCTCGCAGCATTCCTGCTGGGACGCAGTCGAAGCGACCTCGGCGTTGCGTTCGTCATCGGGTTGCTCGTCGTGATCGCGGGAGCCGTCGTGGCGTGGCGCACGCCACGCCACAGACCCGGGTCGGTCTCGCTGTTTGCGCTGACCGGGCTTGCCGTCGTCGCAGTCACTGGATCGGCACTCGGCGTTGACGCGGTGCACCATGCGGGTCCCGTCTCGAGCCTTGCAACCCAACGAGCCATCGTGGAGGTTCGCGGCACCGTGCTCACACAACCACGGTTGGTGGCGTCGTCGGCCGGCGAGCAGGTCGTTCTGCGCCTTCGTCTGGACCAGGTCACTGCTCGCGGGAAGAGCAGTCAGGTAGCCACCCCGACCTTGGTGTTTGCGCCAACACAATGGCTCGGCGTTCCGTGGCGCTCGCAGGTCCAGGTGCGCGGACGGTTGACGCTGCCTCGGGACCTGCAGGGGTCTCGGTCCGGCACCGGTGACGTCGTCGCGGTCTTCTCGCCACTCGGTGCGCCGGTGATGCAGCGGGGTCCGCCGACACTTCTGGATGGCGCTGACTATGTGCGAGAACGACTGCGCTTGGCCGTTGACGGAGTACCGGCCGATGCTCGGGGCCTCATCCCTGGCTTGGTGATTGGTGACACTTCGCTGACGCCACCAGATCTGAGTGAAGCGATGCTGGACACCGGGATGTCCCACCTTAGTGCCGTGAGCGGGAGCAATGTCGCGATCGTTCTCGGGGCCGTGGTCCTGGCCTGCCGGTGGATAGGCGTGCCACGGCGCTGGCGCGCGCCGTGGGCAGCGATCGCGTTGGTCGGATTTGTGGTGCTGTGTCGCCCCGAGCCCAGTGTGCTCCGAGCAGGTGTCATGGGCCTGATCGGCCTCGCCGGTCTCAGCGCCTCGCGCCGCGCGGCCACCGTCCCGGCGTTGGCGGCGGCGATCTTGGTGCTGCTGTGTATCGACCCCAGCTTGGCCCGGTCCTACGGCTTCGCGCTCAGTTGTGTGGCCACGCTTGGTTTGGTCGTTTTCGCCCGTCCTTGGGCGGACGCCATCGCTCGCCGGTTGCCCGCTCGCGCTGCCGTGGTCGGCGAGGCGCTGGCGATCCCCCTCGCCGCCCAAGTGGTCTGTGCGCCCATCATCGTGTTGTTGCAAGGGGACGTAGCGGTGATCGCCGTTGTCGCCAATCTGCTCGCTGCTCCGATGGTTGCCATCACGACCGTGTCGGGTATCGCGGTCGCGATCGGCTCAACCGTGTGGTTGCCGATCGGGGTGGGCCTGGCCTGGCTGGCAGCACTGCCGGCACTGTGGATTGCCGGGGTGGCCCGTGCCTGCTCGTCGCTGCCGTTCGGCCATATCGAGTGGCTGGACGGTGCACCGGGGGCATGGTCGCTGGCCCTGGTCACCGCCGTGGTGTTGCTCGCCCTGCCCTGGTTGGTACACCACGTTCGCCGCCGCAGGCTGGGTGCTTTAGCCGCCGGAGCAGCACTGCTCACGCTGATCATGCCGTTCCCTGCGGGACATGGGTGGCTCACGAGGGAGGAGCTCGTCGTGGTGGCCTGCGATGTTGGACAAGGCGATGCGTTCGTGCTGCCAACCGGATCACGTTCGGCAGTGCTGGTCGACGTCGGGCCGCCCGGGGACATGGTGGTCGGGTGCCTGCGCGACCTCGACATTGAGCGCATCGATGCCGTTGTCCTGAGCCACTTTCACGACGATCATGTCGGAAGCCTGCAGGCCGTGCTCAGCGAGTTCGACGTTGAAGCGGCATACCTCAGCCCGGTCCTAGAACCTGCGGCCTCAGCCGAGCGAGTCCATTCCATGCTGCGCTCCGCTGACGTACCGTTTCGCGCGGTTCAGGTCGGCGAGAAACTGCTGCTCGGACCGCTGTCTGCCACCGTCGTCTGGCCGCAGCTGCCGTTGGTCCTCAGCGCCGACTCCCTGGCCAACAACAGCAGCGTAGTGCTTGATGTGCGAAGTGGCTCCACCCGGTTGCTGTTCACCGGAGATATCGAGGCGTTTGCCTCCGCCCACGTCCGGCAGCTGCTGCGAGGCCAGCACTTCGACGTCCTGAAAGTGCCGCACCACGGCTCAGCCGATCAAGACCGCGACCTGGTTTACGGCACCGGCGCGGCGCTGGCATTGATTGGCGTGGGCCAGGACAACACGTTCGGCCATCCCACCTCGAGTGCACTCGCGTTGCTTCGACAAGCGGGCATGACAGTTGCTCGCACGGACCGCGATGGTGACATAGCGGTCCTGCGGACCGGGCGAGGCCTTGCCACCGTCCCAGAGGAGCGATGATGCCCCCGTGCCGTCAACGCACTTTGCCGGGGTAGGTCGAGGCTCCCAACTCACGAGCACTGGCCAGCAATGCCTCAATGGTTGCGGCCACCGCAGGCACTCGCCGCAGATCCGGAGTAGTGACGATCTGCACAGACCGTCGCGACGCGGGGGAGATCTCCGCCGTCACCACCCCGTCATGGGTGACCGAATGCAAGATCAGCGCGGGGACGAGGGCAACGCCTAAACCCGCCGCGACTAACCCCAGTACCGCGACATAGTCCTCGGTCTCGAAGGCGACATTGGGCTCGAACCCGGCCTGGTCGCACAGGGACAAGAGATGCCCCCGGCACTGTGGGCAACCTGCGATCCATGGGTCTTGGCTCAGCGCAGCCAAACCGATCACGCCGTCGTTGGCCAATCGGTGCCCGGCGGGTAGGGCGACCAGGACGGGCTCGACCAGCATCTCGATCACGTCGAGACCCTGCAACAAGTCGGCCCGAGAACGCGCTGAACTGTCCTCATAGGTGAAGGCAACGGCTAGATCACAGCTACCTTCTCGGACGGCGGCCAAAGACTCCGCGGGCTCGCCCTCCGAAAACTTGATCGTGACATCCGGATGGGCCCTGGCCACTTTGGCTAATGCGCGCGGGACGACGGTCGCCGAGGACGATGGGAAGGCCATCAGCCGCACTCGACCGGCTTTCAGGCCAGCGATCGCGGCAACCTCGGCCTCGGCATTGTCTAGTGCGGCCAAGACATGCACGGCGTGCCGCGCCAACGTCTCGCCGGCTTCGGTCAGCCGAACATTGCGCCCGATTCGCTCCACCAGGACGGCGCCGGAGCGTTGCTCCAACCGGCGCACCATCTGCGAGATCGCTGGTTGGGTGTAGCCCAAGGAGGAGGCCGCCGCGGTATAACTGCCGTGGTCCGCAATGGCGCGCATCACCCGCATACCGGCTGCATCAAACATGACGCTCAGGGTAACCCTGACCAATACGACGACCCCTGGGCCGCGCGCTGTAACCTGCCCTTTGGGGCTACAGCCAGGGCCGGGGCCTCCAGTGAGGTCGGGCTCAGGTGGGTGGTGGCGGCGGCGGAGGTGGGGCCTGATTCGTCTGTGGGGGTGTAGCTGCAGAATCCGGCGCCGGTGGCGGGGGTGGGGGAGTTGCGCCCGGTGGCGGTGGGGGAGCTGATGTGCCGGGTGCGGGGGGAGGGCCAGCCGTGCCAGGGGCCGGGGGCGGTGCCTGCGACATGCTCAGTGTGCCGATGCGGCCTTGACTTCGCATCTCGTCCAGTCCGTTCAGCGCGCGGGTGGGCTTCACGATCTACCGCGCTGCCGGTGTGCTCGGCGTAGGCGGCAACGCCGAGGTCGTGCAGGTAGCGGTCGGTTTCGGCCTGGCCACCGCCCGCAGTGGCTTGGTTGATCGCGGTGTCTGCTTTAGCGGCGAGGTCGGTTGCCGCGGCTTTGGCCTTGTCGAGGAAGCCCATGAGCGCTCCGATGGGTCGTAGGGGTGGGACCGGCGAAACGCCATGTGTCGCACGAGACGGCTTCCCCGGCTGCTCTGTATGCAGGATAGTGAGTACCACACCGATCCGAAAGGGGCACCTTGCTCATGGCCATTCACGGTTCACTCTTCAAGGACTACCAAGAGAACCCCTCTACCGACCCGTTCGTTCTGCAAAACAAGAAGTTATTGAAGATCTCGATGAACTTTGGCCCGGTTAACGCCAAAACGGGCTCGATGGTCGCCTACCAGGGCGACGTGAAGTTCGCCAACAAGGGCTCCGGAGGTCTCAACAAGATCATCAAGTCGAAGATGACGGGCGAAGGTGTGCAGATGATGACCTGTACCGGCTCTGGTGAGCTCTTTGTGGCAGATGACGCGGCTGAGATCCAGGTGATGTACCTCGAGAATGACGAGATCTCAGTCAACGGAAACAGCGTGCTGGCGTTCTCCTCCTCGATCGATTGGGACATCCGCCGGATCCAGGCGCGCGGCGGCATGATGACCGGCGGGATGTACAACGTCCACCTCAAAGGTACGGGCTACGTAGCCATCACCACGAAGGGCGATCCCGTGGCCTTCGACGTTGCCCAAGCGCCGACCTTCGGGGACGCACAAGCGGTGGTGATGTGGACTGCCGGCGTGAATATGGACATCAAGATCGATAGCGGCGGGCTGGGCTCGCTGGTCCGCGGTGGCACCGGGGAGATGCTGCAAATGGCTTTCACCGGTCAGGGATACGTGCTGATCCAACCCTCCGAAGGCGTGACTACCGGCGGCGGCCAAGCAGCAGGCAAGGGCGGCGGCATCGGCGAGATGTTCCAGTAACCTCCTCATCCGGGCAGATTGATCACCGGAAGTTATCGATGATGCTCTTTGCGTGTCGTTGTCTTAAGGGTCTTGATGTTGCAGGCTTGCCAGGTGGACCCTCTGGATGTCGTGTCGCCGATCATCGCCGAGTTCGCCCCCGTTCCCGGGTATGTGAACGCGGCGACCCTCGGCCTGCCCCCACGAGCGGTGATCGAGGCCATGCAGGCGGGCCTGTTGGACTGGCAGCGGGGCCGGGCCAGTCCCCTGGCGTACGACGCTGCGGTTGAATCGGCCCGAGCGGGGTACGCGACCCTGGTCGACACGCCGGCCACGGATGTCTCGGTCGGCCCGGCAGCATCCGTATTCGCAGGCCTCGTGGCGGCCTCTTTGCCGGATCACGCGCGGGTGGTCATCGTCACCGACGACTTCACCTCCATCATCTTCCCGTTCTTGGTGCAGCAGCAACGTCGCGGTGTCCAGGTCAAACTCGTGCCACTGGATGCTCTCGCCACTTCGATCACACCCGGCACAGATCTGGTGGTGTTCAGTTTGGCTCAGAGTTCCACCGGCGCTTTGGCCGATCTCGGCGCCGTCCGAGAGCGGGCGCGGGACACCGGGGCTCTCACGTTCTGCGACGCCACCCAGGCCACCGGGTGGTATCCGGTGCGGGCCGGCGACTTCGACCTGACCGTCTGCGCGGCATACAAGTGGCTGTGCCAACCCAGGGGAGCTGCCTACTTCACCTCCACGCCGCGGGCGCGTGAGCGACTTACCCCCATTCATGCCAACTGGTATGCCGGTCAGTCGCGATGGGAGTCGGTCTATGGACCCGATATGGAATTGGCCGATGATGCCCGCCAATTCGACATCTCACCGTCCTGGCTGACCTGGGTCGGTGCCGCAGTTGCCGCCGAGATTTTCACCCGTGTGCCGCGCGAGGTACTGGGCGAACATGGCATCGCTCTGGCCGAACAGCTTCGCTCCCGGCTCGATCTGCCGACCAGGCCGAGCCCGGTAGTGATGCTGCCCGATCACGACGACACCCTCGCCGGAAGACTCGCCGAGCGCGGGATCACCGCAGCGTCGCGGGCAGGCGCAGTGCGGGTGGGCTTCCACCTCTGGAATACCCCCGCTGACGTTGACCTCGTCGCGGGCGCATTACCCTAGCCAGGTGCCAGAGCACCTCACAGTTCCGCCGCCTGCTCCGATTGTGCAAGCCCACCTCGAGCAGGTTCTGGCGCTTCTCCGCGCCGGGGACGTAGTTGTCCTGACGGGGGCGGGGATGTCCACTGCCAGCGGCATCCCGGACTACCGCGGCCCGGACGGGAAGCGGCGGGTCCAGCCGATGCAGTATTCCGAGTTTCTCGCCGACACCGAGGGTCGGCGGCGATATTGGGCCCGCGCCTTCGCCGGTTGGGAGCGCTTCGCCGGGGCTGGCCCCAACAGTGCCCATCTCGGTGTCGCCGACTGGCAGCAGGCCGGCGCGCTGGCCGGAATCATCACCCAGAATGTGGACGGTCTACACCAAGCCGCCGGTGCCCGGGATGTGATCGAACTCCATGGAAATCTGGCGCGCGTGGTGTGCCTGGATTGCGATGCGCGGTACGCCCGCAGCGACATGCACCGTTGGCTCAGCGCCGCAAACCCCCACTTCAACACCGCGGATGGTGTCGCAGAGATTCGCCCTGACGGCGACGTCCTCTTGTCTGCGGAGCGTGTCGCCAGGTTTGCTCTCGTGCGCTGTCCGCGTTGTAGCCACAACCGGCTCAAGCCGGATGTCGTCTTCTTTGGCGGGACAGTGGAACGCAGACTGGTTGACCGCTCCTTTGCCTTGGTGGACCGGGCCAGGGCGCTCTTGGTCCTGGGCTCGTCACTGCAAGTTATGAGCGGCTACCGCTTCGTGCGCCGAGCGCACTCGCTGGGGATACCGATTGCCGTGATCACACGTGGACCGACCCGCGGACACGAGGAAACGACCGTGCATGTGGACGCCCTGCTCGCCGATGTGGTGCCAGCGTTGGGTCGCGCGTTAGTGGCCAAGAATTCCCGCTAGCGTGGTCGGCGTGGTCGGCGTGGTCGGCGTGGTCGGACGCGCCGGTGCTTGCTTGCTCAGCGAGCTTTGTGACAGCACAATGCCGCCCGCCGGAGGGGTTGGAGTCGGCGGACGGCATTGAGGTCGGGGGGCTAAATACGGCGCAGGACCGCCGTGACTTTGCCCAGAATGACCGCGTGATCCCCATCGATCGGGTCGTAGTCATTGTTGTGCGGCAGCAACCAGACCTTGCCGTCCCGGCGCTTGAAGGTCTTGACCGTGGCCTCGTTGTCCAGCATGGCGGCCACGATGTCTCCGTTGTCGGCTGAGGGTTGGCGCCGGACCACCACGTAGTCGCCATCACAAATAGCCGCGTCCACCATCGAGTCGCCGACAACGTTGAGCAAGAATAGGTCGCCGTGACCGACGATCTGCTTCGGTAGCGGAAAGACGTCCTCCACGGCCTGCTCGGCCAGGATTGGCCCACCGGCGGCGATACGACCGACCACGGGTACGTAGGACGGTGCGGGTGTCTCGTCGGCACTTCCGGTCGAGTCGCTGTCATCCTCGCCGACTATCGGCACCGACTCCTCGGCGCGTCGATAGCCGCGGGTGCCCTCACCGTCTTGCCCCGGCATAACCACTTCGATGGCGCGTGGGCGGTGCGGGTCGCGTCGCAGATGCCCTTTGCGCTCCAGCATCTTCAGTTGGTGAGCAACCGAGGATGGCGAGGTCAAACCAACAGCCTCGCCGATCTCACGCAGACTCGGCGGATAGCCCCGTTGGTCGACCGCATCCCGAATCACCTCCAGCACCCGCTGTTGGCGGGCGGTCAACTCCGGCTCACCTGAATGAGTCGCGAACTCGTGTATGTCTGCCATCTGTTCCATCCCCTCTGGACGAAAACCGCTGGTCAGCGGGTCTGTCAGTGCTCGGTGGTGCACTGCATCTTATGGATAGATCGTACGAGCGTTCGGACTCTAGGGCAAACATATGTTCGAGTCGGCGTGTCGAGCGGTTCGTACGGATGTGCTATACATACGCCAGATGTTCTATCGAACGCATGTCTAGTTTCGTAGGTAGACCCGGCAGTTCGGACCCGAGAAGCGTGACGAGGAGCAGCAATGAGTGCAGTGAGAATGAGTGCAGTGACAGCGAGTGCCATGACAATGAACTCAGTGAGTGCCACTAGCTGGCCCACCCAGGCCCCGTCGATGCGTCGGCCAACGTTGTACCTCGCCGGAGGCACAGACCTGGACGCCGGTTTTGCATCTGATCCTTCGATGGTGCTCACCCGTCGCGGCCGTTTGATGAGAACAGCGTCAATCCTTGCTGTCGTGATCATCGTGGTCGCCGTGGCGTGGACCCTCATGGGGCCGGCCAACGCTGGCACGCAGGTCGTCGTACAACCGGGGCAGACGTTGTCGGAGATCGCGGCCACAGAACTCCCGCACCTGAGCCTGGACCGGGCCATGGTAGAAGTTCAACTGGCAAATCAGATGAACACGTTGCACGTGCAGGCCGGTCAGACGTTGGTCATTCCGTAGCACCGGCCGGCATCTGGTCTATGCGCCCGCCACTGCCTCATGCACGACTGGGAGTTGCTCGGAGGGAATGAAGTAGCCACTGATGTGCGGGTCAAACATCAAACCGGCGATTCCGGCTTCTTGGTAGGCCGAGGCAGTCTCCACCACCTCGCCTGGACGAAGCGCAATAGCTCCGAGGTGGTCACCCGGATCGATCATTCGTTGCTGCACAGCGAAATGACGAGCGCGGTCGCTGTCGGTGAAGGCCAAGAGCATCAGTTGGTCATCGATTTCGGCGGCCGCAGGGGACTCTTCGCCGGGGTCTCCCACAGCGATGAACCACCAATGCTCGAGGGTCATCGTGACTCGCCACAGGGCAGCGATACCAACCTGATCGGATTCACCGGAGATCCCGTTGACGAGCCGATCAATCTCGGACTCTTCGGGGGGTGGGTTGGCGTCAACGACTGGTTCATTGGCGTCATCGGGCGCGTCAGGGGTTTCCGTCATCTCCCCATCGCACCACAGCGGCGTGCACGAAGCCACTAACGACCAGGTTCCCGGAACGGTCGGTGGCTTAGAGTCGGGCCGCAGTGCTGCTGCGCTTTAGAGCCGCCGTATCTTGGCGCGGACGACTGGGGCGCCAAGGACGGTGGAAGTGTCAGGCATGCTGGTCGGCGCCATGTGCCTGACGGCGCCTGTCGGTGTCTTTAGTGTCGGTTGGTGCTTTGATGCGTTTTGGTTTCTGCCGGTGCCTGTCGGTGCCTGTCGGTGCCTGTCGGTGCCTGTCGGTGGGTTTTGGTGCCGGTCGGTTGCCGTGGCTGGTCGGCGGCTCAGCCCGACGGTACTGCTCTTGCTCGGGAGGCTTACCGTCGCTGTGCACACTGTGATCGCGTATGCGGATTGGGGGTGACCCAACTCCGCGTGTGGCACGCCTGCCCATCGATGCATTTCATGATCAAGGGCGACGCGCTCGCCATCCTGATTGCCCTGCCCGACAACGTCGCCAGAGTGTTGATGGATCGTTTAGACGCCTAAGTGGTGCTGGTCCCGCCGGGGTCGGCGCTGTATTTCGTGACCGCACGCCGCACCGTGGCCGGCTGCAGACTCCTGCCGATCTAGGATCAGCATCGGCTAGGACACCGGGCGTCGCCGAGAGGATTCCTCACAACCGCGCACGTCGGCCGTGTAGGCAAAAGTGCACCTGTGTGCCGGTATACACCGGCACACGAAGACATACGGCGGTACAGGACGAATCAACGCAGATTGTCGGGAGCGTTAGCTCGTCCGCCAACGCACAGTGTCGTCCGCTGTGGCGGCGCTTGCTTGAGCGTTGGAGTTACGTCACCCCAATGAGGCGGAAGTCATTCGTTGGATTTCGACGGCAGTGTACGGCTGTGCGACTTGGATTCAAACGCGATTCTTAGGGGCTTAGGGGCTTAGGGGCTTAGGGGCCGGCCGGCTCAGTGAGGATCGTTCTCGGATGGCCGGTGGCACAACGCCTATGCTCACAGCCACCGCGCTCACGGACTGGATGGCGCCGATGCATCAGTTCCCGGTGCGTGGGACGGCTCGGACCAGGAGTGTGGAACGGTCGCCGTCATCCTCGTCCCGTCATCCCTCTTGGTTCCGATGAGTCCAGAGAGGTCCAACGATCCCTTGATGTGTGGGCCTTGGCCCGCGAGCGGCACGCTCACCGGCTCATGCCCGATCTCGTGTCTTTCGCCCCGAACGGACAACTCGATCGGATCTCCATCGGTGACGACGAAGATGGCCGCCTGCTGTTGGATTGTCACCGACAGGCGCGAGCCGTGCCACAACATCGTCCAGGAAACTTCATCCCACTCCTGTGGCATCCGAGGATCGAACGTCAGCGCCCCATTGTGGTCCCGCATACCGCCGAATCCGCCCACGAGCGCGCTCCACACGCCGCCGGTCGAGGCAATGTGGGAGCCGTCGGTGGTATTGCCGTGTCGATCATTCAAGTCCACGAACAGGGCGGCAAAGAAGTATCGCAACGCCAGGTCGTGATAGCCGACCTCAGCGGCGACGATGGACTGCATCACCGCAGACAGGGTCGAGTCGCCGGTTGTGATCGGGTCGTAGTACTCAAAGTTCGCCCGCTTTTGCGCATCCGTGAAGCGGTCACCTTGCAGGAAATTCGCCAGCACGACGTCAGCCTGCTTCAGCACCTGAAAACGATAGATGACCAGCGGGTGGTAATGGAGCAACAGCGGACGTTTGTCGTCGGGGGTTTGCTCCAGGTTCCACATCTCGCGATCCAGGAAATGTGAGTCCTGCGGGTGCACTCCGAGCTCAGGATTGTACGGAATGAACATGCCCTTGGCGGCACGGCGCCACTCGTCGATCTCGCCGTCGTCCATATGCAGCCGAGACTTGGCTTTGGCGTAGGCGTCGGGGGCGCTCACCTTGAGATCCCCGAGGGTGCTTGCCGCGACCGCTAGGTTGAATTGGGCCATGACGTTGGTGAACAGATTGTCGTTGACCACCGTGGTGTATTCGTCAGGGCCGGTGACCCCATGAATGTGAAAGCTCTGATCGCCATTGCCACGCCAGAAGCCCAGGTCCGCCCACAACCGCGCCGTCTCGACAAGGATGTCCAAGCCCTCTCGCAGCAAGAACGTCTCATCGCCGGTAGCCCGGACATACTTGGTCAGGGCCAAGGCCACATCGGCGTTGATGTGGTACTGCGCGGTGCCGGCAGCGAAGTACGCAGAGGCTTCCTTGCCGCTGATGGTCCGCCACGGAAAGAGCGCACCGTGCTGATTTAACTCAACGGCTCGCTCCCGGGCGGCCGGCAGCATTCTGTGCCGGAAGCGCAACGTGTTTCGAGCGGCCTGGGGGTCGGTGTAGATGAGGAAGGGGAGGACGTAGCACTCGGTGTCCCAGAAGTAGTGTCCGCCGTAGCCCGAGCCGGTCATTCCCTTGGCGGGTATGCCGTGGCTCCCGGCCCGAGCGGAGGCTTGGGCGAGTTGGAAAAGGTTCCAACGCACGGCCTGCTGGACGGCCGGTTGCCCGGCCACTTGCACATCCGACCTATTCCAGAACGCGTCGTACCAAGCTCGCTGATCACTCA
This sequence comes from Ornithinimicrobium sp., assembly GCA_049649785.1. Taxonomy (GTDB): domain Bacteria; phylum Actinomycetota; class Actinomycetes; order Actinomycetales; family Dermatophilaceae; genus Ornithinicoccus. Next base: position 18,613 of record JBARZG010000016.1, read on the forward strand.
GCAGCGAAGCCACGCCCTGGGTGACGCTGCGATCCAGGGTGCGCCAACAGCGATCGCTCAACTCGAGCACCGGCACCCCCCGGGAGGTGTGGTAGGTCACGTACTTGTGCAGCTGGATCGGTATGCCTTCACGGGCGTCGATGCTGACGACGTGCTTGGCTTGATCCGGGCCGGAGGTGCTCTTCTGCGTCCACTCGTTCTCGGTAGTTATCCGGTGATCGGTTGCGACGGCAATCGTCATCCCCGAGTCGTGGCAGCGATACCCCAGCAGCAGTTGGCCATCGTGGGCACGGTCTGTTCTCGGCTCTAGGACGCGGCGATCAAAACCCTCGGCTTTGCGTGGGTCGCCTCCCTCGCCCATCGCTGCGGAGCTCACGTGGTATTCATCGGAGCCATCTTGGCGGTTCAGCAGTTGCGAAGAAATCACGATCGAGGCGTCCCCATCGAGCAACTCGATGTGCATCGTCATCACCGCGAGGTGCCGAGCGGTAACGCTCACCATTCTGGTGGTGGACACCTTGACCCGCAGACCCGCGCTGGTGCGCCAGATCAGTTCACGTCGCAGCACGCCATCTCGGAAGGACAGGACCCGTGCGTAGGTCTCCAGGTCCGCAATGTCGAGCAGCAATGGCTCGTCCTCGACGTAGATCTTCAAGACCTTGGCGTCGGGAGCATTGATCATCGTTTGGCCGACGCGCGCTAGACCGTAGGCCTCTTCGGCATGTCGGATGGGCCAGGTCTCATGGAAGCCGTTGACGAACGTGCCGTGAGTGTGGGTGTCTCGCCCTTCCTCCGGAGTGCCTCGCATACCCAGATATCCATTGGCGACCGCAAAGAGCGTCTCGGTGGTGCCGAGGTCCTGAGGGCGGAACTCATCCTCGACCAGGGCCCACTCATCGATCGGGAACCAGGTCCGATCCAGCGGGTCGACCGCGACCGGCGGGACGTGTGGGGACGGATTTTTGGTGGCCATCAGATGAGCTCCGCCAGGTCGGTCACCACGATGTCCGCGCCATGCGTGATCAGCGCCTGAGCCCCGACACCACGGTCCACCCCGACCACGACGCCGAAGTCACCGGCAGCGCCGGCCTGAACACCGGAGAGCGCGTCCTCGAAGACCACGCACGCGACGCTGGGGATGCCCAATTGTTGCGCGGCGTAGGTGTAGGTGTCGGGTCGAGGTTTGCCCGGTATGCCGTGTTGCGCCGCGACACCGCCGTGGACGACCACCGCAAACCGGTCAGCGATGCCAGCGGCCGCGAGTACGTCCGCGGCATTCTTGGACGAGGAGACCACGGCCATACCGACCCCCAGCGTTTCCAAGTGATCGAGCAGCTGCAACGAGCCTGGATACGGGGCGATGCCCCCTCGCCCCAACACTTCGGTGAACAGTGCATTCTTGCGGTTGCCCAACGAGCATACGGTGCTGGTCCCGGGCGCGTCGTCCGGTTCGCCATACGGGATGGAGATGTCGCGGGAGGTCAACAACGAGGCGACTCCCTCATACCTCGGCTTGCCGTCGACGTAGCCGAAATAGTCGTCGTCAGTGAATGGCTGTTGAGCATTGAGTTGGCCCAGGTACTCATTGAACATTTCAGCCCAGGCACGCATATGCACCTGGGCGGTGGGCGTCAACACGCCATCGAGGTCGAACAGGGCAGCGTCGTAGTCGTCCCACTTCACACCGCAAGCCTAGGGGAGGTGGGCCGTTGGCGGTGACGTTTACCGGGCCGGATGGACCGGTCGGCACGGTCTGTCGCCTAGCGCGCCTACCCTGAGCGGCATGTCAACCCTGCGAGATGACGCCCTGACCGCCCTGGCCGCGCTGGTCGGCTCGGCCGATGTTGACTTTCGCGAGGGGCAGTTCGAGGCCATTGAGGCGCTCGTGGAGCGAGGCGAACGTGCGCTGGTGGTGCAGCGCACCGGCTGGGGCAAGTCGGCGGTGTACTTCGTGGCGACCCGACTGCGCCGGGATCGCGGCGCCGGCCCGACGCTGATCGTCTCCCCGTTGTTGGCCTTGATGCGTGACCAGGTGGCCGCTGCAGCTCGCGCGGGGGTGCGGGCCGTGACGATGAACTCGGCCAACGCGGCGGACTGGGAGGACGTGCGACTCGCGTTGGCTGCCGATGAGGTGGACGTGCTATTGGTCAGTCCCGAGCGGTTGAACAATCCTCGCTTTCGGTCCGAGCAGTTGCCGGACCTGTCGGCGCGGTGTGGTCTGTTGGTGGTCGACGAGGCGCATTGCATCAGCGACTGGGGCCACGACTTCCGGCCGGACTATCGGCGGATCGCCACGCTGCTGGACACCCTGCCGAGCGGCACCCCGGTGCTCGCGACGACGGCAACCGCGAACGCCCGGGTGGTGGATGATGTCGCCGAGCAGTTGGCCTTGGGCGCAGAGTCGGTCACGACGATCAGCGGCCCGTTGGCACGCTCGTCGCTGCGCCTCGGCGTGCTGGGGCCGCTGACGCCTACGCAGCGGATCGCGTGGCTGGTGCAACACCTGCAGGACCTGCCAGGCAGCGGCATCATCTACTGCTTGACTGTCTCGGCAGCCCACGAGGCCACAGAGGCGTTGCGTTCGGTGGGTGCCGAGGTCGCGGCATACACCGGTCGCACTGATCCGCAGGACCGCGAGCGCCTCGAGCAGTCTCTGCGCGACAACGAGGTCAAGGCCCTGATTGCGACCAGCGCACTGGGGATGGGGTTCGACAAGCCCGATCTGGGCTTTGTGGTTCATCTGGGCGCCCCATCGTCCCCGGTGGCCTACTACCAACAGATCGGCCGGGCCGGGCGCGCCACCAGTAGGGCCGACGTGCTGCTGTTGCCAGGCTCGGAAGATCGCGACATCTGGTCCTATTTCGCCTCTGCCTCGATGCCTGCCGTGGACCAGGCCCAGGCCGTGGTGGCGGCGCTCGCGCAGGCACCGGCTCCGCTGTCGACCATGGCGCTGGAAACGCTGGTCGATGTGCGGCGTACTCGGCTCGAGCTGCTGCTGAAAGTGCTGGATGTCGAGGGGGCCGTGGACAAGGTCAGGGGGGGCTGGATCGGAACGGGTGCGCCCTGGACCTATGACGAGCAGCGGTACTCCCGGGTCAGCGCTGCCCGCGAGCGGGAGGCTTCGTTGATGCTGGAGTACGAGCGGGGACAACGGTGTCGAATGGCGTTTCTGCAGGACTGCCTGGACGATGAGAGCGCGGTGCCGTGCGGTCGTTGCGATGTCTGTGCCGAGCCATGGTTTGACGCCGAGATCGGCGCCGAAGCGATGGCGGTGGCCTCGGGAGCGTTGTCTTCGGTGGGGGTCAGCGTGGATCCGCGGGCCCAGTGGCCCAGCGGTATGCCGCGGCTCGGCGTCGAGGTCAAGGGCAAGCTGTCAGCCGATGAGATGGCCGAGCCGGGACGAGTCGTGGCCCGGCTCAGTGACCTGGGCTGGGGGATGAGACTGCGCACGGTGCTTGGTACTGACCAGCCGGTAGGTGGTGACGTGGTCCGGGCCGTTGTTGCCGTGTTGGCGCAGTGGAACTGGGTAGAGCGTCCGGTAGGTATCGTCACGATGCCCTCGCGGTCCCATCCGGTGCTGGTTGCCTCGCTGGCTGAGCACATCGCGCGGATCGGCGGTCTGCCGTTGCTCGGAGCACTCGATCTGGTCGATGGCGGCCCGGTCGGGGAGGCCGGCGGCAACAGTGCTTTCCGCTTGGCTGGCGTATGGGAGCGCTTTTCGGTGGGCACCGAGCTTCGCACGGCCATCGCGCAGACACCCGGGCCGGTGTTGCTGATCGATGACCGGATCGACTCCCGGTGGACGATGACGGTCGCGTCCCGCGAGCTGCGGGCCGCGGGGGCACCTGGTGTGTTGCCGCTGGCCCTTGCGGTGGCCGGGTGACTGAGCCGGGACGCCTCGGCCAGTGAGTGGTAGCCCCGGCAAGCCAGCAGGGCCGCCTTGGCTGGAATAGTGCGACCTGGAGGGCGAACTCCTGCGGCCAAGGCGACCCCATCAGGTCGCCGCGCCGCGCGGTCGGCGTCTCGTCGCCTGGAGTCAGCATCGTCCACTCACCGCGACACGCCGAGGATGCGGCGGCGGGTCTTGCAACGGCGGACCAAGCCACCTAGTATCCCTAGATATAGTAGTTACATCGATGTGATTACTCCACATCTTGTGCACAGGTGTGGGGTCTTCGTGCACACGCCATCCACAGGTCGTCCCCAACGAAAGAGGAGTTATGCACTGTCCGTTCTGCCGGCATACCGACTCCCGGGTGGTGGATTCGCGTGTCCAGGAAGAGGGCACAGTGATTCGTCGCCGCAGGCAGTGCCCGGAGTGCGGTCGCCGCTTCGGCACCGTGGAGTCGGCAACGCTCGCCCTGATCAAGCGCTCGGGTGCCACCGAGCCGTTCAGCCGGGACAAGGTGTTGATCGGGGTTCGCAAGGCTTGCCAGGGCAGGCCGGTCTCCGAGGACGACCTGCAGCGGTTGGCGCAGACGGTAGAGGAGTCGATCCGCTCACTCGGCCAGGCAGAGGTGGATGCCCACGAGGTGGGTTTGGCCATCCTGACGCCGTTGCGCCGGTTGGACGAAGTGGCCTATTTGCGGTTCGCCTCGGTCTACCAAGCTTTCGACTCGTTGGCTGATTTCGAAGCGGCGATCACCTTGCTTCGGGCAGATGCCGATGCCGAGTCGAGCGATCACAGCGAAACTGACCCGCCAGCGGGCACGACCAAGGGTATGTCAGTGCTCACTGACAGCATGAAGAGCACGTCATGAGCAGCACGTCAAAATTTCGGTTCATCCACCGCACCAGCGCATGAGGAGTTCACTATGACGGAGACGACCGGGGCCAAGTCCCGTTCGCGCCGGGCCAACGCCGGGCTGCAGATCGAGCGCATTTACACCACACCCGGGGTCCACCCATATGAGGAGGTGACCTGGGAGAAGCGCGACGTCGTTCAGACCAACTGGAAGACCGGCGCCGTGATCTTCGAGCAGCACAGCGTGGAGTTTCCCGACTTCTGGTCCCTCAATGCCTCGACGATCGTCACCACTAAGTACTTCCGCGGCGCCTTGGGCACCCCGGTCCGCGAGAACAGCCTGAAGCAGCTCATCGACCGCGTCGTGCTGACCTATACCCGCGCGGGTAAGGAGCACGGCTACTTCGCGACCGATGCCGACGCAGAGGTCTTTGAGCACGAGCTCACTCACGCCCTGGTGCACCAAGTCTTCAGCTTCAACTCACCGGTGTGGTTCAACGTGGGCACCTCTAGCCCGCAGCAGGTCAGCGCCTGCTTCATCTTGTCGGTGGATGACTCGATGGACTCGATTTTGAACTGGTACAAGGAGGAGGGCTTTATCTTCAAGGGCGGCTCCGGTGCCGGCCTGAACCTCTCCCGGATCAGGTCCTCCCAGGAGTTGCTGTCCTCCGGCGGCACCGCCAGCGGACCGGTCTCGTTCATGCGCGGCGCCGACGCCTCTGCGGGTACCATCAAGTCCGGGGGAGCGACCCGTCGCGCCGCCAAGATGGTCGTGCTCGATGTGGATCACCCCGACATCGAAGAGTTCGTGCAGACCAAGGCCCGCGAAGAGGACAAGATTCGGGCTCTGCGCGATGCCGGGTTCGATATGGACTTGGGCGGCTCCGACATTGTCTCGGTGCAATACCAGAATGCCAACAACTCGGTGCGAGTCAGCGATGAGTTCATGCGCGCCGTCGACAGCGGTTCCGACTTCGGTCTGCGTTCGCGTAAGGACGGCTCGGTGATTGACACGGTCGATGCGGGCCGGCTGTTCGACAAGATGGCGCAGGCCGCATGGGAATGCGCAGACCCCGGCATCCAGTACGACGACACCATCAACGACTGGCACACCACTCCCGAGACCGGCCGGATCACTGCGTCTAACCCATGCTCGGAGTACATGTCGCTGGACAACTCCAGTTGCAACCTGGCCAGCCTGAACCTGCTGAAGTTTTTGCGCGAGGACAACACGTTCGACGTGCAGACCTACCAGCAGGTCTTGGAGCTGGTCATCACCGCGATGGACATCTCGATCTGCTTCGCGGACTTCCCGACCGAAGCGATCGCAGACACCACACGCGACTACCGCCAGTTGGGTATCGGCTACGCCAACCTCGGTGCGCTGCTGATGGCCACTGGACGCGGCTACGACACCGAGGGTGGCCGTACTTTGGCCGCCACCTTGACGTCGCTGCTCACCGGCGCCGCATACAAGCGCTCGGCGGAGCTGGCCGCAGTGGTCGGTCCGTACGCCGGGTATGCCCGCAACGCCGACCCGCACAAGCGGGTGATGCGCAAGCATCAGGCCGCAAACGACGAGATCCGCCCGTTCCATGAGATGGATGAGGCGCTGCACAAGGCAGCGACCAAGGCCTGGGATGCTGTCATCAAAACCGGCGAAAAGAACGGCTACCGTAACGCTCAGGCTTCGGTGCTCGCTCCGACCGGGACCATCGGCTTCATGATGGACTGTGACACCACCGGGATCGAGCCCGACTTCTCGCTGGTGAAGTTCAAGAAGCTCGTTGGTGGTGGGTCGATGCAGATCGTGAACCAGACCATCCCGCGCGCCTTGAAGATGATGGGCTATACCGACGAGACGAGCGAAGCAATTGTTGAGCACATTGCCGAGCACGGTCACGTCATCGATGCACCAGGCCTGAAGCCCGAGCACTACGAGGTCTTCGACTGCGCCATGGGTGCACGGGCAATCAAGCCGATGGGTCACGTGCGGATGATGGCAGCGGCTCAGCCGTTCCTGTCCGGAGCGATCTCGAAGACGGTCAACCTTCCAGAGAGTGCAACGGTCGAGGAGATCGCCGAGGTTTACCAGCAGGGCTGGAACCTGGGTCTGAAGGCGCTTGCGGTGTATCGGGACAACTGCAAGGTCGGTCAGCCACTCTCCGATGGTCGCAAGACCGAAGCGAAAGTCGATGAATCGGTCGAGGCCGAGCCTAAAGTCGAAAAGGTCATCGAATACCGCCCGGTGCGCAAGCGTCTGCCGAAGCGACGCGCCAGCCAGACCACGTCGTTCGCCGTCGGAGGCGCCGAGGGATATCTGACGGCGGGCACCTACGACGATGGCCAGTTGGGTGAGTTGTTCCTGAAGTTCGGCAAGCAGGGTTCCACCCTGGCCGGCGTGATGGACGCTTTCTCGATCGCGGTGTCGGTCGGCTTGCAGTACGGAGTGCCGTTGGAGACCTATGTTGAGAAGTTCACCAATTTGCGGTTCGAGCCTGCGGGCCTGACCGATGACCCGGACGTGCGGATGTCTCAGTCGTTGATGGACTATGTTTTCCGCCGGTTGGCGCTGGACTACATGGACTTCGAGACGCGCTCCTTCATGGGCATCCACTCCGCCGAAGAGCGGTCGCGCCAGTTGGAGACCGGGTCGTACGCGGCCGGGGACTCCGACGACGAAGACGTCGAGGACGCATTGGAAACGTTCAGTCAGTCGGTCGCGCCCGCCAGCAAGCGGTCCAGGCCAGAAGCCTCCGAGATCACCTCCGGTGCCGGAGCCGCTGATGTGCGAGCCGTTGAGCCAACCGTTCACTCTTCGACCGAGTTGCTGGAGCAACTTCAGGGCAAGGCGGCAGATGCGCCGATGTGCATGACCTGCGGCACCAAGATGCGCCCAGCCGGCTCCTGCTTCGTCTGCGAAGGCTGCGGCAGCACCAGCGGCTGTAGTTAAGCGGTCGCCCACCGAGGTGGGTTGAGATTCGATCAGTAGGGGCGGTACCCAGTTTGGTACCGCCCCTAGTGGCGTCGGCTCTAGTGACGATGGTCCCAGTGATGTCCGGGCTACCGATATCTGCCTGCTCTCAGGGGACCTGGGGCTGGGACCCGCAAAACGCCCGATAACTCGGAACTAGGACTCCGCTACTCCGATGAAGCTACCAAATCGGAGTAACCCCTCATGTGTTCCGGCATGAATGTCCTGCTTGCACACGAGATCCGCGAGGGACGCCCGTGCAGTCAGATCTCACCGGGAGACGCGGTTCGGGGCCGGTTACCCAGTCGTGTGCGGTTCGTATCCGGGGCAGTCGGCCACTGGGAGTCGGGGGTAGCGGATCAGGCGCTCATCCCATTCAGCTCGCAGGCACCGCAGGTATGTGGTGCCTCGCCGGGTGTGGTTGAGCTTCGCGTGTACGCAGTCGCCGCAGAGCCCGCGTGGGGCGCCGGTCGCTGGCTGGTCACTGTCAGGCATACGGCAACGGTAGTGCGGCCCGCCCTGCCGCGATGTGATGAGCCGACGGGCAGATCCCAACTGGGCTAACAGAGTCTGGTGCGCTCTTGTCGATCTTGTGCGCTGCTGCAACCGAGCACCAGATCGACAAACGCGCACCGGATGCTGCCCCGCGCACCGGATGCTGCCCCGCGCGGGCTAGCCCCTACACCGAACGGGGGGCGCTCTTCGGACGTCGATGCCGAATCGGCGACGTCCGTCGAGGACATCGGCGCGCAGCGGCATACCCGCTGCCTTGCCTCAATCCACCGCACGTACCGTTGAGTGGGTGAGCACCCCAGTTCAACTCGCCGAAGATCCCTCTACCCGCCCCACCCTGGGCACGCTTGGTGAGCTTCGCGGCACTGGCCACGAACTCAAGGGCCTGAAGCACGAACTGCGGGACAACCTCCTGGCTGCGCTTGCTGAGGGTAGCGACCCCTGGCCGGGACTGCACGGATTCACCGACACCGTCATCCCACAGGTCGAACGCGCGATCATCGCCGGCCACGACATCGTGCTCCTTGGCGAGCGAGGTCAGGGCAAGACGCGCCTGCTGCGCACCCTGGTCACGTTGATGGACGAGTGGAGTCCGGTCATCGAGGGCTCAGAGCTCGGCGAACACCCCTACCAGCCGATCACCGCGGTTTCGATCGCCAGAGCACGGGAGTTGGGCGAGGAACTCCCGATCGCTTGGCGGCACCGCAGCCACCGGTATGCCGAGAAACTCGCCACCCCGGACACCTCGGTCGCGGACCTGATCGGCGATGTCGACCCGATGAAGGTCACCGAAGGTCGCTCGTTGGGCGACCCGGAGACCATCCATTTCGGCCTTATCCCACGCTCACACCGCGGCATCGTGGCCATCAACGAGCTGCCGGATCTTGCCGAGCGAATCCAGGTCGCGATGCTCAACGTGATGGAGGAGCGGGACGTCCAGATCCGCGGATACATCGTGCGGTTGCAGCTCGATGTCTTGGTGGTTGCCAGCGCCAACCCTGAGGACTACACCAACCGGGGGCGGATCATCACCCCACTGAAGGACCGGTTCGGCGCCGAGATCCGGACGCACTACCCTCAGGCCCTCACCGACGAGATCGCCGTTATCAATCAAGAGGCCGATCTATCGGCCGACGTCCCGGAGCATCTCATCGAGATCATCGCCCGGTTCACCCGGTCGCTGCGTGAATCTGGAGCCGTCGATCAGCGTTCTGGGGTCTCGGCCCGGTTCTCCATCGCTGGCGCAGAGACGGTCGCTGCCTCGGCGTTGCACCGCGCCACCACCCAACACGAGAGCGAAGCGGTGGCCCGAGTCGTGGACCTGGCCGCAGCTGTTGACGTGTTGGGCGGCAAAGTGGAGTTCGAATCCGGCGAAGAGGGCCGCGAACGCGACGTCTTGGATCACCTGCTGCGCCGCGCGACGGCTGACACCGTCCGCCAGCGACTGTCGGGGATCGACCTCGCCCTGGTTGTCGAAGCCCTCGAAAGCGGCATCACGGTCACAACGGGGGAGCGGGTTGCGGCCCGCGACATGCTGGCCGGCCTGCCCGTGCTCGGCGAGTCCGATGTCTATGACCGGGTCATGGACCGCCTCGGAGCCGCTGGTGACGGACAACGTGCCAGCGCCATCGAACTCGCACTCGAAGGCCTCTATCTGGCCCGCAAGATCTCCAAGGAAACCGCCGACACCGGCGAGACGCTGTATGGCTAAGAGCGATGGCAGCTAGCGCACACGGCGGCCCACGGCGCAGTCGGGACACCCGATACGGGGGGTATGTCGGCGGGCCGGACCCGTTGGCGCCGCCGGTTGATCTCGCGGAGGCCTTGGATGCCATCGGCGAAGACGTCATGGCCGGCTACTCCCCGGAGCGGGCGATGCGTGAATTCCTGCGTCGTGGTGGCCCCACGCAACAGGGCTTGGACGACCTCGCGGCCCGGGTGGCGGCTCAACGTCAAGAGTTGCTGAGCAAGCACAACCTGAACGGCACGATGGCGCAAGTGCGTGAGTTGTTGGACCGCGCCGTGATGTCCGAGCGCAAGCAACTGGCCCGCGAGATGGGCGAGGATGCCCGATTCGCCGAGATGCAGATCGAGAACCTCAACCCATCCACTGCAGCGGCAGTCTCCGAACTCGGCGACTACACCTGGCACAGCAGCGACGCCCGCGTGGACTACGAGCACATCAAGGACCTGCTCGGCCGCGAAATGCTGGACCAACGCTTCGCCGGCATGAAGCAGGCGCTCGAGGGGGCCAGTGAAGAGGACAAGGCTTCAGTGAACGAGATGCTGCGCGACCTTAACGCTCTGCTGGAGGCCCGCCGTCTTGGCGAGGATACCGAACAACTCTTCGCCGACTTCATGAACAAGCATGGCGGCCACTTCCCGGAGAACCCGGAGACGATCGATGAGTTGCTCGACGCGTTGGCGCAACGGGCCGCAGCCGCGCAGCGTATGCGCAATTCGATGACCCAGGAGCAGCGCGACGAACTCGACGCGCTGGCGCAACAGGCCTTCGGGACACCGGAGTTGCTGGAATCGCTATCGCAACTGGACGACAACCTGCGCTCGTTACGCCCGGGTGAAAACTGGGGTGGATCTGGCGATTTCAACGGCGAGCAGGGACTCGGCTTAGGAGATGGCACGGGCGCCCTGCAGGACTTGGCGGACCTCGACGCACTCTCTGAGCAGTTGTCCCAGGAGTACGCCGGAGCATCGATGAGCGACGTCGATCTCGACCTCTTGGCCAAGTCCCTCGACGGTGACGCGGCGGTCGATGCAGCCACTTTGGCCGAGCTGGAGCGGGCCTTGCGTGAGACCGGCATGATGCAGCGCGGCAGCGACGGCGCGTTGAAACTCTCGCCCAAGGCGATGCGGCAACTCGGCAAGTCGTTGCTGAAGGATGTAGCCCAGCGGATGTCCGGCCGGGCCGGAGCGCGGGATCTTCGCAGGGCCGGAGCGGCCGGTGAACGCAGCGGCGCTACCCGCGAGTGGGAGTTCGGCGACACCGAGCCGTGGGACATCACGCGGACTGTGCTCAACGCCCACACCCGTGCAGCGCTCGCGGCCCAGACCGAGCCATGCCAGACCGAGCCATTCCAGACCGAGCCAGGCCAGGCCGGGTCACGCCGGACCGGCATCGGCACGCAGCAGCGAGGTCGCATACACCTCTCGCTGGGCGACGTTGAGGTGCAGGAAACCGAGGCACGCACGCAGGCTGCGGTAGCCCTGCTGGTGGACACCTCCTTTTCGATGGCGATGGAGGGCCGGTGGGTGCCGATGAAGCGCACAGCGCTGGCGCTGCATCAACTCATCAGCACCCGCTTTCGCGGCGACGCACTTCAACTGATCTCCTTCGGGCGGTATGCCGAGGTGCTGGACATCGAGCACCTCACTGCCCGCGAACCCCGCTACGACAAGGGCACCAACCTGCACCACGCGCTGCTGCTGGCGGCCCGCCATTTCCGCAAGCGCCCCAGTGCCCAACCAGTGCTGCTGATCGTCACCGACGGCGAGCCGACTGCCCATCTGGAGCCCGGTGGTGAGACCTTCTTCGACTACCCGCCGCACCCGCTCACGTTGGCCCGCAGCGTGCGCGAGTTGGACCACTGCGCCCGCCTCGGCACCCAGACGACCTTCTTCCGGCTCGGCAGCGACCCTGGTCTCGCGCGGTTCATCGAGGCAATGGCGCGCCGAGTGCAAGGCTCGGTCGTGGCTCCCGAGCTCGACGACCTTGGGGCCGCGGTGCTGGGCTCCTACCTGAGTGCTCGTACCCCCGGCTGGACCGAACAGATGTGGGGACAGGTCTAACCGGTTCAGCGCACCACGATGCCGAGTGGGCTGAGCAGGTCCGGAGCCATCGATGCAGACACTGTCAGGCCCGCCACCCGATTATCGCGCGCGTCGAAGGCAACCCCCACACAATCGGTGAACCGGGCCTCTCGCAGGTCGCACTCTGAGATCGTGGCACCGCTGATGTCGCACTCAGAGAATGAGGCTCGTCGCACGTCACTCCCGACCAGGTGGATTTCGCGCAGCGAGCAACCGCGAAAGGTCCACCCGGCCATGCTCAGCCCGGACAGGGTGCTGAAATCGAGAGCACAGTCCTGCCAGGCCATCGGAGCAGCGGCCAACTCCGAGACTCTGGCGCGAGTCCAGTCCATCCCCAGCGCCTTGGTGCCGGTGAAACTGCATTCACGAAACGATGTCTCATTCAGTGAGACTGCAGAGATGTTGCAGCCGACGAAGTGACACTCACCGAATGTCGTTGCTTCCATTTGTTGGCCCTGCCAACGACAGGCATGCAACATGCATCCCTCGAACTCAAGGCCACGCATCTCGGCCTCTACCGGCAACGCGCCAGTAAAGCGTCGATCCGTGATCAGTGCCCCCGGCTCCCTCAATGCGGCGGTGATCGGTTCAGTGTCGTCCATCGGTTCAGTGTCGCCCATCTGCTCAGTGTGAGCGGCTACGTGCCTACCCACCTCAGTCCTGACACAAGGCAATGTGCACAGGTGTTGGGCACCAAGAGCGCTGGGGCGCGGGCAAGACGAGGTGGCCGCCGATGAACCACGGCGCCGAGTCCTGAGAAGAGAATCGGCGGGGGTAGGGTGGCCATGTTGATCGTGACAAGATCCCGTGCTTATGGCTGCTGCGGACCACACCCTTGAAAAGAATCTGAAATGCTGCTAGCAATAGTAGACGCCGGATAGGGAAAGGTGCATCATGTCGACAGATTCCAAGGGCCTCGTTGCTACGCTGTTTGATTTCGAGTTCAAGAATTTCATCACGATCAAGTTCATCAAGGTCATTTACATCACCTTGATGGCGGTCATCCTCCTCAGCGCGCTGTTCTATTTCTTCACCATGCTGGTCCTGGGAGTCTCCCAAGATGGCGGCGGGTTCTTGATCGTTGCTGCGCTGATCCTCGTACCATTGGTGACGCTGGTCTACCTGCTGTTTCTTCGTATTCTCATGGAGACCGTCGTCGTGTTCTTTCGCATTGGCGAGAATACGACGGCCTTGGTTGCCGCTGCCGGGCTTCCTGCGGCGACGGGGGACATGACTTCTGTTCCTGGGCCGCCAGCGTCAACCGAGCCGCAGACCTATGGCCACGGTGGCGCTGTGCCACCCCCACCGCAGGACTCTGGGCAGGCATAGTGATCAGCGGGCATGGGCTGGGCTGACCGGGTCCGGTGTGTGGCCCGAAGATCAGCCGCAGGCGATGTTGCCCAGGTTGGCTAAGCCCTCAAGGTCGCCGGGTCCGTAGCTCAGCCGGCTCGGCATCGGGTTCATCAGTTCGCCGGGGTCATCCACGTGGCCCAACCCGACGAGATGCCCGAACTCATGATCCAGAATGGCCTGCGCCACCCGTCCGCCTAGGTCGAACGTGGAGCCGTCGGTGTCAATGACAACCATGCCGCTGACATACCGTCGTTGGCCGCTGCGTTGAATGGAGGTGCTGCCGCCAAGGCCGCGAACGTCCCCTGCCAACTCAGGCACTTCATCGGAGTCCGCCCAGGCCACGATTACGGGGTCGCCGGGTCCGCGGGAGGTGAAGTTGCGGTCCTCGGTGGTGCCCAGCACAGTGAAGGTCAGCCCGGTGGCAGCCGAAGTGGTCGTCAGCGCATCATCGACCATCTCGGCGTAGTCCGAGGGTGCTCCCTGTGGGTTGATCACGAGTTCTATCGGGCTGCACGGGTCGAACCCGACCGGGCTGACACCGTCTGGCTGAGTCAGCGCATACGAAAAGGTGCCCTCGCCGCTGGCTGGCGGTGTGACGCTGGGCGCCTGACCAGCCCGGTCAGAGACCAGCCGGGTGAAGGTGTCCACGTCGTAGTCCGGGTGCCACGCAATGAAGCCGGCGATGACGGCCCCTACCACCACCATGGTGCTGAAGACACCGGAGATCGCAGATCCTTCGCTGCGCGTTCCATACTCCGGCTCGGTGGGCATTGCTCCATGATGGGACATATCGCTGGGCAGCCGCTGAGGACGGCCGCTGCCATCAAGGATCGGAGGCAGGGGTGAAAGCCGTCGAACGGCTGGACGCGGCGCAGCGGGACCGCAGGTGGATCAGCTTCCCCGTGGCGGTGGTCTACAAGTATGTGGATGACCAAGGGGTCTTTCTCGCTGCGCTGATCACCTACTACGGGTTCCTTTCGCTCTTCCCGCTGTTGTTGCTGTTCGCCTCGTTCTTGGGTTTCGCGCTGCAAAGCCAACCCGAGTTGCAGGCCCGGCTGCTGGAGACTGCGGTCAGTCAGTTCCCGGTGATCGGCTCGGAGGTCACCGACCCGGCCGGGTTGGAGGGCAGCACGGCAGCAGTCGCTGCCGGGGCGCTGATCGCGATGTACGGCGCGTCGCGGGTCTCGCACGCCACCCAGCACGCGATGAACGTGTGTTGGGGGGTGCCGCGACACCGCCGACCCAACCCGATCGTGGCCAGGCTGCGCAGCGCTGTGCTGATCGTCATTGCTGCGGTGGCTCTGTTGGGCAGCACTGCGTTGTCGGCCCTAGGCAGCAGCGCGGAGTCCTATGGGCTCGAAGTGGGAGGTGTGACTTCTGGGGTGCTGCTGGCCGCGTCGATGCTGATGATTGCTGCCTTCTTCGCCCTCGGCATGAGGTTGTCCACTACCCAATCTCTGACCTGGTCGCAGGTGTTGCCCGGTGCGTTGTTTGCGGCCGTTGGCTGGCAGGTGATGCAGTCCTTTGGGGCGACCTATGTCGGTCAAGTCGTGAACACGACCAACGACACGTATGGCGTGTTTGCGCTGGTATTCGGTTTGATGGCGTGGCTATTCGTAGTCGCTAGCATCCTGGTGTTGGCCGTGGAGATCAACGTGGTGCTGCTCAAAGGGCTCTATCCTCGAGCACTTCTAGCCCCCTTCACCGAAGATACTGACCTGACCAACGCAGACGAGCAATCATTTAGTGACCTCGCTACCTCCACCAGGACCAAAGAGCATGAGGAGGTCGACGTGACTTTCGAGCACAACGGGAACGATGACTAAAGAACGCGAACTCTTCGAGCCCGAGGACGACGCAGCGTGGCGCTCCTGGCTTGCCGATAACCACAACAGGGCCACCGGCATCTGGCTGGTGTTACGCAAGAAGTCCGCGCCGGTGCCGAACCTCAGTTGGCCCCAGGCCGTGCGAACGGCTCTGTGCTTTGGGTGGATCGACAGCACCGCCGGCACCTTGGACGAACATCGCTCGATCCTATGGGTTTCCCCGCGCCGAGCCGGGTCGTGGTGGAGCCGGATCAACAAACAAGCGGTCGCCGACCTCACCGAGCAAGGACTGATCGAACCTGCTGGCCAGGCTGCCATTGACCGTGCACATCAAGACGGGACGTGGACCGCGCTGGATGGGGTGGAGGCCGTTCTGATCCCGGACGACCTGGCCGCTGCCTTCTCGGAACGTCCAGGCTCAGCGCAGGAGTTCGCCGCTTTCCCTCGCGGCGTACGCCGAGGAATCCTGGAGTGGATCGCTCGCGCGAAGAGGCCGCAGACCCGAGCCAACCGGATTGCTGAGACCGCCACGATGGCCCAACAGGGCGAGCGGGCACATCAGTGGTCGAAGAAGCCCTAAGAGTTCTGCGGGGGCGGTGGAGGCGGGTATGACCCACCCGGCGCCGACGGTGGCGGCGGGCCGCCGGATGCTCCAGGGGGCGGCGGCTGCCCGCCGTAGGAGCCCGGAGGAGGCGGGACAGAGCCACCGTATGAGCCGGGTGGGGGTGGGGACGATCCGCCGTATGACGGCGTGGCCGCCGCTGTGGCGCGAGACCGCCCAACGAACCACATGATGGCCCCGACAATCGCCAGGATGGCCCCTAGTCCGGCCCCCAAGATGCCGCCCACCACACCGAGCGCCCCCGTGCCGACCGCCTCGAAGTCCAGCGATGGTCCAATCAAGGTGATGGCTCCGGTGCATGTGACTTCATAGGGGCCCGCTTCGGTGCCCTCGAAGGAGCCAACATTGACGTACGAGATATCTCCGAGGGTGCCACTTTGATCGGTATCACGGGAGAGTGTGACCGGTTGGCCGGAGGGTCCCACCACGGCGCACTCGGCGACCGAGACACCGGTTTGGCTCTCCTCGTAGATCGTCCGTTCGTCGCCTTGCGCCAACTGGACCGTGCTGCTGCCATTGGGCATAGGCGCCGCGTCGTCGACTGCCGTGCCGATGGCGTCGGCGGCTCGCAGACCCCCGAACACGCCCACTGCCACAGAGGCAATAACGAGCACAAGACCAACCCAGAACATGATCGCTCCAAAGCGCTTCATACCCTCAGAGTATGCCTATTAGCGCGCTTCGGACAGGGCTTCTCGACGTGGAAGCCTGTCGACGAGCAGGCCAACAAGTCCTGTGTTTGGCTAGCATCATGAACACGGACCAACTGGCCTTTGACAACCCGGTAGACCGCCACCCAACCATCTCACCGCCTCAGCAGGATCAGGACATGCCTGGTCTTGACGCTGAGCTCACACCGCGTGCCGACATCGGCGAGCATTCCTACCGCGGCACCGGCAGGCTGACCGGCCGCAAGGCTCTGGTCACCGGCGGCGACTCCGGCATCGGAGCGGCAGTGGCGATCGCGTTCGCGCGTGAAGGCGCCGATGTGGCTATCAACTATCTGCCCGCTGAGGAGGAGGACGCGGAGAGGATCGTCGGCCTCGTACTGGCGGAAGGCCGCCTCGGTGTCGGCATTCCTGGCGACATCACGGACAGCACGTTCTGCGCCGATCTCGTCGACGGGGCGGTCGAACGGCTCGGCGGTCTGGACATTTTGGTCAACAACGCGGCCAAACAGGTCACGGTGCCGAGGCTGGAGGAGTTGGACGACGAACAGTTCGACCGGACGATGAAAACCAACCTCTACGCGATGTTCTGGATCACTAAGGCAGCCCTGCCGCGCATGCCAGCTGGCGCAGCCATCATCCAGACGTCTTCGAAGCAGGGTTATGGCCCTAGCGACCATCTGCTCGACTACGCCACGAGCAAAGCGGCGATGACCGCTTTCACCAAGGGTCTGGCGAAGCAGTGCGCGCCGGACGGCATCCGGGTCAATGCTGTGGCCCCGGGGCCGGTGTGGACGCCCTTGCAGGTCGTGGAGGGCCAGCCTAAAGAGAGCTTGCCTGAGTTCGGGTTTCAGACCCCGCTGGGTCGGGCCGCGATGCCGGTCGAGCTCGCGCCGGCCTTCGTGTTCCTGGCGTCGTCAGAGTCGAGTTACGTGGTCGGCGAGACACTCCACGTCAACGGTGGGCTCGACTCGCCCTGACCGGGCTCGCTGATCACGCGTTGAGTCCGCTGTTCAGGTGTTAAGTCCGAACGTGCCGCCGGCGATTGCTCCGACGAAGATCAACACCACGAAGAGCAGCGCGATCACGGCCAAAGCCACCGCCACCACGCCCAGCCAGAAACCTACGACGCCGAGGGTGCCATTGTCTGCACGTCCCGCGCGCTCTGCGGCCTGAGCCTTGCGGCCATAGATGATTGCCGCAATGCCGACCGGCTGACAGACCAGCAACCCGAGGATCCCAGTGACCAAGGCGATGACACCGAAGTTGTTGTCGACGGTATTAGGGGCCTGGCCCCCTGAGTAGTTCGGCGCGGACTGATAACCCCCGCTGTACCCGGATTGGCCTTGGCCGTACTGCTGGCCAGACTGCCCATAACCCTGCTGCGAGGGGTCGCCGTAACCCTGCCGGTTGGACTCGCCATACCCCTGGTCGCCAGCCTGCCCCTCGCCAGAGCTGCCACCGGACTGCGGGTCGTAGTTGTATGGGTTGTCGTCGCCACCGGAGGGTGGAGGAGGTGTGCTCATGTCATTGCCTTTCTGGGAACATCGACGTCACTGAGAACACTAGGTCAACGCCGCCAGATATGGCTCCAGGCTCGGCGTATTGCGCGCAATGCCGAACACCACGAGGACCACGACGGCCGGCGCAAAGACGGTCAACCGCTCGGCCCAGGTTGTCGGCAACCCCCGTGCGGCTCGGATCATCCAGATTGTCCAGGCCAGGACTGCCAGCGGCAGGACAGCAACGACCAACGGGTTCAGCCCCCAAGCCAGATCGAGTTGACCGTTCGTCAACGCATGCACGCTGCGCAACCCGCCGCACAGTGGGCATACCCACCCCGTGGCCAGGCGCAGCGGGCATAGGCCATAACTGCCGCTCGTATTCGGATCCCATAGGTGCACGACCGCGGTCGCCGCCACCACCCAGGCACCGGTCACCGAGGCTGTGCGCAGCGGCCGGACGGCAGTTTCCACACTGTCGATGGTATGGCCTGGCACCTGTGTCTGTCGCGTATGTCACAGTGATCGCATGTGGGGAAAGAGCGCGCAGAGGGCAACGCCGACAGGGGGCTCGTATGCAGATGCGTGATGGCTCCCTCGTGCTTAGCGCCACCGATGTCACCAAGCACGCGGCGTGCCCCCATGTGACCACGCTTGACCACGCGGCGGCGCTGGGGCAGATCGCGCGGCCGGATGTCGGTGTAGACGAACAATTGCAGCTCATCTTCAGCAAAGGCCTGGAGCACGAACGCGCCTACCTGCAGTCGTTGTACGCCCGCGGCCTGGAGGTCGTCGAGATCCCGGAGGACGGGCTGAGCCCAACCGAGCGGGAACACCTGACGATGGCGGCTATGCGCTCCGGTGCCGAGGTCATCTTCCAAGCGGCGCTGTATGACGGTGCCTGGGTCGGGTATGCCGACTTTATGTTGCGCGTCGAGCGACCTGGCAGGCTCGGGCCGTGGTCCTACGACATCGCCGACACCAAACTGGCCCGGCGGCTCAAGGTGCCGGCGCTCCTGCAGATGGCGACGTACGCCGTGCGGCTCGAAGAGTTGCAGGGTGTCCCGCCAGCCCAGTTGACGGTCGTAGCGGGCGACGACAAGCACTACCCCTGGCGTCTGGTCGACGTGGCCGCATACGCCAGATTGGCCCGCGAGCACCTCAGTGACGCCGTCGACCAGCGACCGAAAACTGAGCCCGTTCCGGTCGCCTACTGCGGTCAGTGCCGCTGGGAGCCGCGATGCTCGGCGCAATGGCGGGCCGACGACGACCTGTGCCTGGTGGCGGGCATGCGCAGCGACCAACGGCTTCGGCTACGCGAAGCGGGAATAGCGACCGGAACCGAGCTAGCGAACGTCGGCCCAGGCGACCCGCGGGTCCAAGCGGCCCTCAGTTCGGCGACTCGCGACCGACTATGCACCCAGGCAGCGCTGCAGCTCGGGGAGCTCACAACGGGCAGCCCCGATTATCGCCTGCTACCTCCAGCTTCGGACCGAGGCTTTTCCCTGTTGCCCGAGCCGAACGATGCTGACGTTTACCTCGATTTCGAAGGTGACCCATTCGCACCCGGTGGGCAGGGTTTGGAGTATTTGGCCGGCGTCTGCGATCGCACCGGTGAGTTCTACTCATGGTGGGCACACGATGCTCAAGCGGAGGCACAGCTGGTCGCCGACCTTTTGACCTGGCTGTGCAACCGGTGGAAAGCCAACCCCGGAATGCATATCTATCACTACGCCAGCTATGAGCAAGCAGCGCTGAAGAGGCTCACCCAGCGGGAGAGCATCGCCGAGTCCGAGTTAGACATGCTGCTGCGTGGCGAGCGGTTCGTCGACCTGTACGCCGTGGTGCGCCAGAGCGTTCAGATCTCCAAGCCTTCCTACTCGATCAAGCAACTCGAGGCCTTCTACTGGGGTCATACCCGGACGAGCTCAGCCGGGGGCGTGGACAATGCGTTGTCCTCGGTCGTTCAGTACGAGAAGTGGGCTTCCTCGGACCAGAGCGACACGGCGATTCTGGATCGGATCGCCGAGTACAACCGCGATGACGTGCACAGCACCCTGGCGCTGCATGGGTGGCTCGAAGAGCGACGCGCCGAAGCGATCGGGCACTCGGGTGTCCCCGTGCCTCGGCCGGAGCACAAGCCGCCCCTAGAAGCCAGCGACTCCGAGCTAATACAACGCGAAAGCGAGTTGTCCGCACGACTGGACGACGCCGAGAACGCGCTGCTCGCTGCATGCATTGGGTGGCATCGACGCGAGGACAAACACATGTGGTGGGAGTACTACCGCACCGCCACGATGAGCGAGGAGGAGCTCATCGAGGATCGCCTGACGCTCGGCGGATGTGCCCCGCCGGTGCGCACCGGCGTGATTAGGCGCTCGGAGGTATGGCGTTACACCTTCCCCGCGCAAGAGGCGCGGATCGGCAAGAACATGCACGATGCGGCCACTCACGAAGCGGTCGGGCCGGTGCACGACTATGACCTCGAAGAAGGCTGGATCGAGATCACCCGTGGCCAAGGACGGGAGCCGTTGACGGCCTTGGCTATGGTCGCCAAGGACGGTGTCCCGACGAAGGTGTTGCGCGAGGCGCTCATTCGACTGGGTACCGACGTGTTGAACGGGGCCGACTGCGCCGGGGGGCGGCTATTGCAGCGCGCGGTCCCCGCTGGCCTGCCATCTCAGGATGCCGAGGATGTGCCTGCGCGGGTGTGCCGACTCGGTCGCGGGCTGCGTGGTGAGGTGCTCGCCGTGCAGGGCCCACCGGGATCGGGAAAGACGTATGCGGGTGTCCACCTCATCCGAGAACTTCTGGATAGTGGCCTGCGGGTCGGTGTCACTGCCCCTTCCCATGCAGTGCTGGATGCTCTGCTGCGCAAGACGGGGCGACCGGCGACACGCAAGGTCAGCAAAGAGATGCTCGAACAACGTCCCGCTGAGCGATCGATCGAGAAAGATCAGATCGACGATTTCGACGTCGGTCCTGCCGACGACCCGGTGACGCTCAGCGCTTCGACATCGGACCTGCGCAAAGCGTTGGATTCAGGGGCCTGTCGCTTGGTGGGGGGCACGGCCTGGCTGTGGGCCGAAGAGTCGATGAGCGACGCCGTGGACGTGTTGGTCATCGACGAAGCAGGGCAGTTCTCGCTCGCCAACGCGCTCGCAGTCTCGAGTGCGACAACGTCTCTGGTGCTTCTCGGCGACCCACAGCAGTTGGCGGCACCCTCTAACGCCGTTCACCCAGACGGCGCCGGCGTTTCTGTGTTGGAGCACATGAGCGGTGGCGCTGCGGTGATCGACGCTAACCGTGGGGTGTTCCTGGACCGCACCTGGCGAATGCACCCCGCCATCGCCCGGTTCGTCTCGACCATGTCGTATGACGGTCAGTTGGAGTCCGCGCCGGGCCGGGACCGACAACGGGTGGTGGCGCTGGACCGGGGAAACGACTCCGGCCTTTCGGGGGCGGGCTTGCGCTGGCGCGCCGTGCAGCACGAAGGCTTCAGCAGCGAGAACCCGGTGGAGGCTCAACTGGTCGGTGGCGTGGTCGCTCGGCTGCTGGGGGGCAGGTGGATGAACGAGCAAGGCACCGAGCGCGAGATACGCCCGCAGGATGTGCTGGTCGTCACGCCGTACAACGCCCACGTGGCAGCGGTGACCGCCGTCGTTCCAGACGGCGTCCGGGTCGGGACGGTTGACAAGTTTCAAGGCCGAGAAGCGGCAGTCGTGATCTACAGCATGGCATCCTCCAGCGCGGCCGACGCCCCCCGCGGGGTGGACTTTCTCTATGACACGCACCGGCTGAACGTTGCCATCAGCCGCGCCAAGGCGCTGGCCATTATCGTCGGCAGCCCCCAGCTGCTGCGGGCCCCGGCAGATAACCCGGAGCAACTGCGAGCCGTCAACGCGCTGTGCCGTTTTGTCGAAGTGGCCGAGCCATGTTCGTGACCGATGAGGTGCGCCGCGCCGACCTGCGGCGAATGCGCATCCTGGCGACCGGCCTGCTCGTGTTGGCTGGGATTGTTTTCGCGCTCACGATGGGACAAGGCGGCGCCTGGGGCTACGTACATGCGGCCGCCGAGGCGGCCATGGTCGGGGCGATTGCCGATTGGTTTGCGGTCACCGCGCTCTTTCGGCATCCACTCGGCATACCGATCCCGCACACCGCGCTTGTGCCACGTCGCAAGGACACCCTGGCCTTGGGCCTCGAGCAGTTCGTGACCGAACACTTCCTGAGCCCGCAGACGCTGCGGGAGCGCTACCTGGACGCAGACGTGATTGCGCGAGTGGGGCACTGGCTGAGCGTGCCGGAACACAGCGAACGGGTGATTGCGGAAGCAGCGCCGTGGGCGCAGAGCGTGCTGCAGCAGATCTCAGCTGAGGACGCCGGCGCACTGATCGAATCCACGGTGCTGCCGCGGCTGCGGGCCGAGCCGGTCAGCCCATTGGCGGGGCACCTCCTGGGCGCGATCGTGACCGATCGTGCTCACCACGGCGCGGTGGACATCGCCGCCCGCGAGCTGCACCTGTGGCTGCTCGCTCACCCGGACGATTTCACTCGGATCGTCTCCTCGCGCGCGCCGCGCTGGTCCCCGCAGTTCCTCGACGAACGTGTGGCGGCTCGGGTGTACGCCGAGGTGCTGGCCTGGGCGTCCGAGGTTCGGCACGACCCGGAGCACAAGGTCAGGCGCGCGATCGATTCCTACCTGGCGACGTTTGCCGAGGACCTGCAGCACGACGAGCCCACCATGGCGCGAGCCGAGGCCCTCAAAGAGCGCGTCTTGGACCATCCGCAGACCTCGCAGACAGCGGTCGCCCTGTGGGAGGCCATCAAAGTGGCGCTGGTGGAAGCTCTGGGGGATGCCCCCGGTCCGCTGCGCTCGAGACTTGCTGCTGAGCTATCCGCTCTGGGGCACCGGCTAGTCACGGAGAAGGAGTTGCGCAGCCGACTGGATGCCTGGGCAGCTGATGCGGTCATGGCGGCGGTGCAGCAGTACGGCCCAGAGGTGACCGGAGTGATCACCGCGACGATCCGACGATGGGACGGGGATCTGGCGGCCCGACGGATCGAGTTGCACGTCGGCCGCGATCTGCAGTTCATCCGGATTAACGGCACTGTGGTCGGTGCGTTGGTCGGGCTCGTTCTGCACGCCGTGACACAACTGTTCGCTGGCTAATTCATGGCCCACAGCGGCGGCAGCGGGTACCACGGACTCTGCGCGCAGTGGTGTCGTGACCAGGCAACCTGGCGGCGCTGTGGATAACTTCACGGTGATCAGCCCATCTACCGGCATGCTGTGCCGCATGAGTTTCGAAGACCTTCCACCGACCTGGCCAAGCCTTCCGCTGAGCGACCCTGTGTTGGCACGCGATGTGCTCGACCTCTGCGTCAGCCACGCAGACCGTCGGCGCGGCGGGTTATCGGTGCTCGTGCTGCGCTCGAATCTCGCCCTGGCTCAACCCATCTTCGTGGCTGGTGCGATGCCGAGAGCAGGTCGCCGGCCAGCCTTGTCGAACCTGTTCCAGGCGTGTGCTCAGCAGGACTGCGACACCGCGTTCGTGCTCGGTATTGCCCACCAGGGACCCGCCTTGAGTGATGAGGACCGGGCTTTGCATCAGGATGTGATCGAGGTATGCCGTGAGCTCGATTTCCGGTTGGTGAGCACCCACCTGGTCACGGCCCACGCCATCGTGATGCTTCCGGTATCTCGCCGCGCCGCCTAGGGGGTGGCGCTTCGTGGGCAAAGGCTGTGTCCAGTTCGAGCCCACCTCCTCGTGACCGTGCTTCGATCGTCGTCCCCAGAACGGGAGGCGGCGATGAGTCGTCTACGCTCGTGGTGCCCACTGGCTGGCTCGGTCCGCCAGTGAGCACGAAGAGATCTAAGCACCCTCGAAAGGCGGTCGTGTGAGCAGGGGTCAGCGGGCACAGCGAGCCCGCAGCATGGGCGCCGTGCGCTACCCGAGCCAGCTGCCAGTCGTCGAGCGCAAGTCCGACCTGTTGACAACAATCTCAGCCCATCAGGTCGTCATCGTTGCGGGCGAGACGGGCTCGGGCAAGACCACCCAGATACCGAAGATGTGCCTGGAACTTGGGCGTGGCATCGACGGCACCATCGGGCACACCCAACCTCGCCGGATTGCCGCACGCGCCGTGGCCGAACGGGTCAGCGAAGAGCTCGGGGTGGAGTTGGGCACCGCCGTTGGCTATCAGGTCCGCTTCACCGACCGATCCCGGCAGGACACCCTGATCAAAGTGATGACCGACGGAATCCTGCTCGCCGAGCTGCACCGGGACAAGGACCTCAGCCGCTACGACACGCTGATCATTGACGAGGCGCACGAGCGAAGTCTCAACATCGACTTCATCCTGGGTTACCTCAAGCAGCTGCTCCCTCGACGGCCAGACCTCAAAGTGATCATCACTTCAGCCACGATCGACGTGGACCGCTTCGCGCAGCACTTTGCGGGACCTGATGGCGCCCCGGCGCCGATTGTCGAAGTGACCGGACGCACCTACCCCGTGGACGTGGCCTATCGCCCGCTGACCCGCCCCGGCCCGCCGGCCAAGGACGGCAGCGCCACCGAGATCGAGATCGACCAGGTGGGCGGCATCTGCGACGCCGTGGAGGAGCTGTGGACCCATCCTGGCTCCACAGATGGCGGTCCGCAGGACATTCTGGTGTTTTGCTCCGGGGAGCGAGAGATCCGCGATGCCTGCGAGGCGTTGAAGGGCCTCGGCCTGACCGGCACCCAGATTCTGCCGCTCTACGGGAGGCTTTCCGCCGCCGAGCAGCATCGGGTTTTTTCGCGCAGCGGCGGGCGGCGCATCGTCGTCGCAACTAATGTTGCCGAAACCTCGCTCACCGTCCCAGGCATCCGGTACGTCGTGGACACTGGGACAGCCCGCATTTCGCGGTACAGCCAGCGTCTCAAAGTGCAACGCCTGCCGATCGAGCCGATTTCGAGGGCCAGCGCCAACCAGCGCTCAGGACGATGCGGCCGGCTCGCCGACGGCATCGCCATCCGGTTGTATGCCCGCGAAGACTTCGAGGAACGCCCGGAGTTCACCGACCCGGAGATCATCCGCACCAACCTGGCCAGCGTCATTCTGGCGATGACGGACCTCGGGCTCGGCCGGATCGAGCGGTTTCCGTTTCTGCAACCTCCGGACTCCCGCCACATCGCTGACGGGGTGCGGCTCCTGGAGGAACTGCAAGCCATCGACTCAGGCGCCCCGGCGCACATCCCGCGCAAGCGCCTGACCGCATACGGCAAGGCGATCGTGGCCCTCCCGGTGGACCCACGGCTGGCCCGGATGCTTGTCGAAGCGGATCGAGGCGGTGCGCTGGCTGAAGTGCTCGTCATTGCCAGTGCACTCTCGATCCAAGATCCTCGTGAACGGCCGGTCGACAAGCAAGCCCAGGCCGATCAGCAGCACGCCCGATTCTCCGACGACGACAGCGACTTCATCACGTTGCTCAAGCTGTGGAACTACCTCAAGGCGCAGCAGAAAGAGCTGTCTGGCAGCGCGTTCCGGCGGATGTGCAAACGCGAATACTTGCACTACCTGAGGGTGCGAGAGTGGCAGGACCTACATACCCAAGTGCGTCGGGCCACGAAGTCGCTGGGGCTGACGTTGAATCAGCATCCAGCCACACCGGACCAGATCCACCGCTCGCTGGTGCCCGGTTTGCTCTCCCTGGTCGGACTGTATGACCGGGACAAGCGCGAATACCTCGGTGCCCGCAACGCGAAGTTTCACCTGCAGCCCGGCTCCACGCTGCACCGCAAGAATCCGGACTGGGTGATGACGGCTGAGCTGATCGAGACCACTCGCCTGTGGGCGAGGGTCAACGCCCGCACCGACCCGGCATGGATCGAAGCTGCTGCTGCCCATCTGGTGAAACGCTCCTACGCCGAGCCCCGCTGGTCCCGAAAACGAGCCAGCGCCATTGCCAGCGAGCGCGTCACACTGTATGGCGTGCCGTTGGTGGCCGGTCGAGCGGTGCCGCTGGGCCGGATCGAGCCCGAGATGGCTCGGGACCTGTTCATCAGGCATGCGCTGGTCGAGGGTGATTGGGACAACCGGCATCACTTCTTCGCTGCTAACCAGGCCATGATCGCCGAGGTCTCAGATCTGGAGGCGCGTACCCGGCGCCGAGGCATCGTGGCCGATGACGACGCGCTGATGCGGTTCTACGACGAGCGCGTCCCGGGCTATGTCGTTTCCGGGGTTCACTTTGACCGGTGGTGGAAGAAGGAACAGCGGGCAGACCCCGAGCTGCTGACCTTCACTGAGGATCTGCTCCTCGCGGGGGACATGATCGATGCCGGTGATTTCCCCGGCTTCTGGCAGCACGGCGACGTGCAGTTGGCGTTGACCTACCGCTTCGAACCGGGCGCTGAGCACGACGGGGTGAGTGTCCACGTGCCGATCGAAGTCCTGAATCGATTGGATTCAGCGCCGTTCGAGTGGCTGGTGCCCGGGTTGCGTGAGGACGTGATGGTGGCCTTGGTCAAGGCGTTGCCGAAAGACCTCCGGCGCCACTTCGTGCCCGCCCCAGACCACGCACGCAGCGCGCTGCGCGCGATCCAATCCGCTGGCCCGTTGCCGCCCGCACCCGGAGCACGCCACGATGGTCCGACCCTGGAGTTGGCGCGTGCGCTGAGCGCCACGGGATCGGCCCGGGTGCGAGCGAGCGACTTCGATCTCTCCCGGGTTCCCGGGCACCTACGGCCCACCTTTGTGGTGGAACGCACGGCCAGCCTCACGTCAGCGCGACCGAGCCAGCCCGCTTCCGGCGGGGTCGAAGTGCTGGCTGCCGGCAAAGACCTCGCGGCGCTGCAGGCAGAGCTCGCTCCGGCGCTGCGCTCCACGATGGCCACCGCAGGGGCCTCAATCGAACGCACCGGCGTCACTACCTGGGACTTCGGCACCCTCCCGGTGACCTTCAACAGCGATGTCGGTGGTCACGTGCTGCGCGGCTTTCCCGCGTTGGTCGACACCGGCGAGGCGGTCGACATCGCGGTGCTGGCCGAACAGGGCGAAGCAGAACGAGCCACGAGGCTAGGCGTGCGCCGCCTTCTTCTGCTCGCCACCGCTCCGCCGTGGAAGCGGATTCTCGCGCAGATCAGCAATCAGCAGAAACTCGCGTTGGGCATGGCGCCGCACGTCTCGGTGCCCGCAGTGCTACAGGATGTGCTGATTGCGGCGATCGACTCCGTGACACGAGACATGGGGACGCCGGGCGGGGCGCTGCGTCGGGCGGAGGACTTCGACGCAGCCGTAAGGGCGGTGCGCCAGCAGTCCACCGCCCGCCTAGTGGAGATGGTTGTTCAACTGGAGCCGATTCTCAGCCTAGCCCGGGAGGTTGCATCCCGCCTGGAATCGTTGACCGCCCAGGGTATGCGCGCCGACCTCGCCGCCCAGCTCGCCGCCTTCATCAGACCCGGCTTCGTCACCGAGATCGGCTACCGGCGACTGCCTCGGGCCGGGGTGTACCTGCAGGCCATGGTCGAGCGGTTGGATCGAGGCACTCAAGATCTGGGCCGGGATAGTGCACGGATGGAGCAGGTGCAGGTGGTCAGCGATGAATACGCCGACTTCTTGGCTGCGCTGCCGCCTTGGCGTCGGGATGACCCCGATGTGCGCGACATCCGCTGGCAGATCGAAGAACTGCGAGTGTCTCTGTTTGCGCAGCGGTTGGGGGCGGCCGGGCCCGTGTCGGCGCAGCGGATCTACGCCGCGATGGATGCGGCCGAGGACGCGACCTCCTAGGCTTGAGCGATGTTGCGTGTTGGTTTGTCCGGGGGGATCGGATCGGGCAAGTCCACGGTCGCCCGGAGCCTTGCCGACCTCGGCGCGGTGGTGATCGACAGTGACATGATCGCCCGCGAAGTGCTGGCGCCTGGCACCGATGGCCTGGTCCAGGTGGCTCAGCGCTTCGGCGGTGAGGTCATTGACGCCGACGGGGCGCTGGACCGGCCGGCGCTTGGCCAGATCGTGTTCACCCAAGCATCGGCCCGAGCAGACTTGGAAGCCATCACCCACCCGTTGATTGCCCAGCGCACGGCCGCATTGATGGCCCAGGCCGGCGCCAGAGACATCGTGGTGCACGATGTGCCGCTCCTGGTGGAGAAGGGAATGGGCCCGGCATACCATCTCGTGGTGATCGTGCACGCCCCCGAGGAACAGCGGTTGCGTCGGCTGGTCGATGACCGCGGCATGACCCACCCCGACGCAACCGCGCGGATCCGCAGCCAGGCCGACGAGGCCGCACGGCGCGCCGCTGCTGACGTCTGGCTGGAGAACACCGGATCGGCGAGCGCCCTGCGCAAGAGCGTCGAAGAGCTGTGGACCGAGCGCCTCGTGCCCTATGAGCGTCGGCTTCACAACGCCTCCGGTGACGCCCAGCGACAAGCCAGCGAGTGAGGCCCGACACGATTGACCTGACCCTTGATCTTGCTGGAGTGCCTAACTCGGCGGGCTCCCCAGATACCCCAGCTCCACCGGTGGAGTGCTTTCCTGCGCGCCCAGCACGTGCTGATTCAGGAACTGGGTCACCACCGCGTACCAGACCTTGGCGTGTTGCGGCGCCATGATCCAGTGATTCTCGTTCGGGAAGTACAGGAAGCGGTGCGGCGTGGAGCCGTCCGGAGCCGCGGGCAACGCGGATGAGGAAAGCAACTCATACCAGAGGCGTAGCCCTTCGCCGATCGGCACGCGGTAGTCCTTGTCGCCGTGAATGACGAGCATCGGTGTGGCGATCTCAGTGACGAAACGGTGTGGAGAGTTCGCGTGAGCCATCTCGTTGGTCATTTCGCGGCGCCAGTAGAACGATGCGTCAGTGGTGGGTCCGAATCCTTCGAGTGCCCACAACGAAGCATGGGTAACGATCGCGTCGAAGCGCTGGGTGTGACCGGCGATCCAGTTGGCCATGTAGCCGCCGAAGGAACCGCCCAGTGCCGCCGTCCGAGCCTGGTCGATGTCATCGCGTGCGCATGCCGCGTCGGTCAGCGCCAGGATGTCGGTGTACGGCGTATCACCCCAGGCGCCCCAGCCACGTTGAACGAAGTCTTGGCCATACCCCGTGGACAGCGCGGGGTCGGGCATCAGGACCGCGTAGCCGTGGGCGACCAGCACCCACGGATTCCATCGCCAGGTCCAGGCGTTGGAGGAGGCAAGCGGCCCACCGTGGATGAACACCAGCAAGGGTGCAGGTCCGTTCCCGGCATGTGGCAGCGCCAGCCAAGCGCGCAGGTCTGTGCCGTCCTGAGCGCTCGCGGTGAGTTCGGTCAGCGTTCCGGGCAGTGCCGGGCGATCGGCCGGGCCGGGTAACGCGACGACGTCGCCAGTGGCTAGGTCGATGCGGACAACCTCAGCGGGATAGGCGGGTGAGCTACGCACTCCGAAGGCCACCCCAGCCGGACCTGCGGGAGGCACGACGACGGTGGAGTAGGTGGCGTCGTCGAAGGTGACCTGCCGCACCTCGCCGACCGTTGAGTCGTCGTCGGCAGTGACCGTGACGGCGAATACGGGTCCGCGTCCGGTGTCGTCGGCGAGGACGAGCACCTCGCTCCCGTCGCTCACCCAGGCTGTCGGGGTGCCCCACCGATCCCACTGCGCCGCGAGCCGGGTGCGTTCGTGGGTCGCGAGATCGAGTGACCACAAGGTGGGCTGGGGGGCGGTATGTGGCGTCGACCGTGGACTGAGCGCTACCACCGCGGTCCGCTCGTCCGGGCTGATCAGGACCGAGAGGACGTCCGTGTCGAGGTCGTCGATGAGTCGGGTGTGTGTCCCCGATCCGATG
Organism: Ornithinimicrobium sp.; assembly: GCA_049649785.1. Classification (GTDB taxonomy): domain Bacteria; phylum Actinomycetota; class Actinomycetes; order Actinomycetales; family Dermatophilaceae; genus Ornithinicoccus. The sequence goes on from JBARZG010000016.1 coordinate 48,449, forward strand.
TCGATCCGGACCAGGATGTCTCGTCGCTCCACTGCAGCTTCGGCAACGGTGGCCGTGGTCAGCACGAATCCGCCCTGCGGGCTGATCACGCCGTGGTGCTCGCGTAGGCTCCCCTCCAGGCCAGCGGTCAGGAGTTGCACGTCGTCCTTCGGCGTGAGGGCAAAGAGTTCCGGCTCGGCCGGACCGAGGTCGTGATCCCAGAATCGCACCGGGTAGCCAGTGTGCAAGATGGCGTCGACACCGCTGTCAGCACGAGTGGTGTGCACGTGCTTCTGCTGCGCTTCATCCTCGACACCGGGATAGACCGGCGCGCTCAGCAGCACGACGTCTGCACCGGACGCGCACGCGGCGGAGTCGACGCCGGCGGGGCGGTCCAGCACCACATGCGCCTCACCCCCGGCCGCATCCATGCACCACAGCGAGGTGCTGGACGGCTTCTCGGCTGACTCCGTCGAGCGGTCAGAGAGAAACAGCAGGTCACCGGACGAGTTGAAGATCGGCCCCTTTTCGCCCTCGGTGCTGCGGGTCAGCCGCCGGGCGGGTTGTTGGGCGCTTGGATCGATCTCCCAGAGGGCACTGGTGTAGGCCGTGGCTTTGGCGTTGGGGGCGCTGAGCATGCTGACCAAGCGGCTGCCGTCACGGTTCACGGCCAAGCCCGAGAGCCGCGGCTCTCGGGTGAAAGCGTCGAGGTCGTGAAAGCGCGTCGAGGAGGGCTCCGGTGGTGTCATGGGATGGGTCTATCACTCCAACGGCGATGGGTCACGTGGAATCACCGCGGGAGCCGATACGTTGACATCAGCGACGGTGTCAGACTGCTCGAAAGGATGCTCGTGACTCCACATTCTCCGCTGTTCCGGTTGGAAGCCGATGCGCAGGAGCAGCCACTGCATGCGCCGCTGCTGCACGTCTCTCTGGACGGCTTCATCGACGCGGGTCAGGTGCGTGGACAGATGACGCGGCACATTTTGGACACCTTGGAACACCACGTTGTCGCCTCGTTCGACATGGATCAACTCATCGACTACCGCTCCCGACGACCGATGATGACCTTCGATACCGACCACTGGGTGGACTACGCCGACCCGTCGCTCATCCTCTACCGGGTCCTGGACACTGCCGGAAGGCCGTTCCTTCTGTTGCATGGTGACGAGCCGGATTACCGCTGGGAAGCATTCGCCAGCGCCGTCCACCAACTGTGCTTGGCCTTCGGCGTTCGCAGTGTGGTCTCGGCCCACGGCATACCGATGGCTGTGCCGCATACCCGTCCGGTCAGCATGACCAAGTTCGCCAGCGATAGTGACCTGATCAGCGGCAACCAGCCGATGTTCGGCCAGGTCAAAGTCCCGGCCAGCGCAGAGTCGCTGTTACATCTGCGGTTGGGTCAGCAGGGCTTGGCGACGTATGGGTTGGCGGTCCACGTCCCGCACTACCTTGCTGAGTCCAGCTTCGGTGACGCGGCAGTGGCGGCGTTGGACAGCTACTTGGCGATGACCGAACTGAAGATGCCAACCACGGACTTGGTGGCCTCGGCTGGAGTCAACCGAGCCGAGATCACCGAGCAGGTCGCGGCCGCGCCGGAGATCGGGGAGGCGGTCGCGGAGTTGGAGAAGCGCTACGACCAGTTCCTAGAGGGCCAACGGAAGCGCAACATCCTTGCCGAACAGGTCGCCGACCTCCCATCGGCCGATGAGATCGGTGCTGAGTTCGAAGAGTTCCTGCGAGAGAGCGCGACGGAGGATCCACACTCCGGGTAGGCAATGGTCCTACTGTGGGGGCGGAGGCGGCGGGTAGTGCCGCGGCTGATCGTCAGGTTGGCCTTCGCCGTTCGACTGATCTGAGCCGGGTGCCGGTTCGTCCCCGGCATCGGGGTCCTGCGTGCTGTACGGCTCGTCCTGAGGTTCCTCGTCAGATTCACCCCCCACCTCCTCGGAGGTGTGCTCCTGGCTCTGGCCGTGGGTTTGCCTTTCGGGTGGCCCATATTCGCCCTGCCCGTAGGCGATGGCCTGAGTCGGCTCCCTCGACGTCGGAGTCCAGCCAGGTGGGGGAGGCGGAGCCTGCGACTGGTTAGGGGTGCCTTGCTCGGGAGAGGCAGTCGTCGCACCGTTCTGCTCGCCGTATGGCGATGGCGGAGGCGGCGCGCTTCCATAGGGTCCCTGCTGGCCGGCCGCGGGATGGGAACTCTGGCTGGGATGAGGTCCGCCCGGCGGCGGCGGGTATCCCGCCGAAGGCTGATACGGGTAGGCAGGCCCTTGTGGGGCGACAGCCTGCTTGCTGGCTCGGCTCCGTCCCATCACCAGAGCAATGACTATCAGGACCAGAACAAAGAAGGCGAGCATGAGTCCGCCGACGAGACTGGCCGGGCCCATCAGCCCGCCGGCCGAGGTGTTCGGCGCGGCCGGGCCGACGTATAGTGCCTGCTCGGTACCTTGACAGGTCAGGGTGTAACTGCCGGCCGCTAGGTCTTCGGAAGTGCGCGCCACCTCGTAGAAGTCGCTACCCGAGACATCGACAGAGAACTCGCTCGTCGGTCGCGCCAACGTAGTGGCCGAGCCGTCATCGGCAGTGCACACCGTGCTCGCTCGATCGTTATCGGAGCGGGCGTAGACCGACATACCTGCGTCGGTCACGGTGACCGTTGCGCCGGGATTGAAACCCTGCATATTCGGGGTGGCCACATTTGCCAGTCCGATCGCGCCGAGGGCGATCAACGCGATCGCGGCGAGGGCGAGTAGAGCAGCGAGTCCGCCGACCACTCGAGCAGCTCCCGACTTCTTGTGCTGCGAAGACGCCATCGATGGTGCTTGACTCATACCCAGAATCTAACGCACCGATACCCTCGATTCGGGGGTTTACCCCGCCTTCACACTCAGGAGAGTATTCATGGGACTGTTTTCAGCCACCGAACCGGACACCGGCCACGAGGTCGACGAAGACGACGAAGGTGGCTTTGCGGCCCGGTTGTCCATGTCGGCCCTGCACTGGATGGTCAACCTCGGAGTCGACGGCGTGGGGCCGCTTCATTCCGCGCACGAGATCGCGCAGTCGGCTCTGGCCGAGCACGTCGATGAGGAGGCCGCCGTCACGGCCATCGTGAAGCACCACCTGCGGCTTGCGGCGGGCGGAGGATTTGCAACGGGCGTGGGCGGGCTGATCACGATGCCGATTTCCCTGCCGGCAAACATCGTGAGCTTCTATGCGCTGGCCGCCCGGATGATCGCGGCGGTGTCCGCTGTGCGGGGTTACGACGTCACGAGCGAGGCCACCCGGACGGCCATCGTGCTGACCATGCTGAGAGTTGACGCCGACGACATGCTGCGCCGAGTTGGCGTGCTGAGCGGGGGAAAGATGGCCTCCGTTGCCTTGAACCAAGTGCCCAAGGCGGCTTCGATGGTGATCAACAAGGGGGTGGGTTTCCGAGTCGCGACCCGGCTAGGCGCTCGCGCCGCAGGACGACTGGGACGGGCAGTGCCGCTGGCCGGTGGGGTCATCGGTGCTGGCCTCGACACCTACTTGATGAAGCGCCTGGCAGACGATACGCGCGAGCAGTTCCCTGCGTTGACCGAGACCGCTTACTGACCCTCGTCCACACCCCTAGGCTCGTCCACACGTCGAACCGCCGGTGAGGCGACGCGGCGATCCTGGGGGCATGTCCGCTACTGCCGCATCCCTGACCACGTTGCATGGTGTCGCCGAGTGCATCGTCGCCTTGCCCTACCAGTTGGGTTACCGTCCGCAGCGCTCCCTGGTCCTGGTGTGCTTGGGACCCGGCGGCAGCACCGGTTCGAACTCGGTCAGGGCAGTGGTGACGTTGACCGCGCGAGTCGACCTGCCCCTGCCAGGCCAGGAGCAGGGGGTGCTGAATGCCGTCCTGCCAGCGCTACGACGGAGTGAAACCTGCGGGATCATCGCCGTCGTTGTCGATGACGAAGGAACGGGGTCGGCGCACACTCGGTTCTTGGGCCAGGTGGCAGCTGCGGCCCGCGTCGAGCACGTCGAGGTGTGCGCCCTCGCCCAGGTCTGCGGCGACCGATGGTTGAGCATCCCGGTGTGCGAACAGAGGTTGCCCACCCGGGGCGATGTGCAGGTCGATCCTGGGGCCAGCCAGACACCAGCAACCGATGGCTGGCTGGCCCTGCCTGCGGCATCCGATGTGCCCGGCGTCGCCACGTATGTCCTCACCGGCCGCGCGCCACTGAGCGAGCGACAAGCGTTGGCTCAGGTCTTCCGCCGATCCGAGAGCGACTTGGCGGTCGCGACGGCAGCGCATACCGCTCGCCTACGCCGAGATCGCGGCGGATCCCCGTTGAGAACAGAGGTGCTTACCGGGGCGGCGCGTGCCCTTGGCCTGGTGGTGCATTCGCAGGGTGGGGCTCTGCCTACTGGCCTGAGCGCCAGCGATTTGGCCTGCTGCGCACTCGCCCTGGAGCAGGTGGTGTTTCGAGACGCGGTGCTGGAGGTGCTCGCGCCTGGGCTGCTAGGGTCCGCCGGCATCGCCCCACCCGTGCTCAGCGCAGTGCGCTCCCACGTGGGCACGCCGCCCGCTGACGAG
>JBARZG010000017.1:0-42013 GCA_049649785.1 Ornithinimicrobium sp.
CCTCAACCTTGTCGGCCCATTGCCCGCTGTGGTCCCCTTGCCCGTCGCCGACACGGCGACCTACGCCTCCAGGGCGTACCGCATCGCCGCCAACTTGATCTCGGTCTCGGCCAACTCCGCCTCAGGATCAGAGGCAGCCACGATCCCGCCACCGGCGAACAACCGCATGCTGACCTGGTCCTCACACAGTTCGCCGCAGCGCAGAGCAATGCCCCAATCGCCCTCACCGGAGCTGTCCATCCAGCCGACCGGACCGGCATACCTGCCCCGGTCCATGCCTTCCAACTCGGTGATCAGGGCGGCCGCGGGCGCTGCCGGGGTGCCGCACACGGCAGCCGAGGGGTGCAGCGCCGCTGCTAGTCGCAGCGAGGTGGCGCCGTCGGTCTGCTCGCCGCTGATGTCGCTGGCCAGGTGGTAGACATCGGGGAGTTTGAGGACAAAGGGCTGATCGGGGACCTGCAAGTCGCGGCAGTGCGGTGCGAGGGCTTCGGCCACCGAACGGACAGCGTAAGCATGCTCGTCGAGATCCTTGCCGCTGGAGATGAGTCGTAGTTGGGGGTCAACGTGGTGCTCGGCGCGGAAGTCGGGGTGATCCTCGGCCACCAGTGTTCCCGGCGCTTGGTCCCGCCGCACGGTCCCGGCCAGAACCCGCGAATGCACTCGGCCTTCCACCAAGCGGACCAGCATCTCTGGGGTGGCCCCGATCAGGCCGTCGACGGCAAACGTCCAGGTGGCGTCGTAGCGCTGGCTGAGGCGGCGCAGCACCCGATGCACATCGATCGGCCCGTTGGACCGGGCCAGTTCGTCCCTGGCTAGGACCACCTTGTGCACCTGGCCGGCCTCGATTCGGTCCACTGCCTGGGAGATGACTGCGGGCCATTTGTTTGCCGGGATCGATCCGGGCTGGATGGTGATCTGCTGTTCCTGGTGGCGAAGGGCGCCGTTGACGGCGGTCGGCGCGTGTTGATCGCCCTCGTCACTGCTGATGGTGGTTCGCCACATGCGCCCAGCGCGTCGGCCAAAGATGACCTCGGGAATAGTGAGGCGGCTGTCGTCGCGGGACTGAGATGAGAAGCTGAACGAGCCGAAGGTCACCAATCCGGTGCCTGGTAAGCCCACCGGATCCTGCACCTTGGCGTGATCGCGGATCTCGCGCCACCACTGCTCGGCATCGGCAAATCGGCTCGGTCCGCTGCTGAGGTGATACGCGACCTGGCCCCATCCGATCAGGCCATCGCCCTCGCGTAACCAACAGGACAACGGAGTCGAACGAAGCTGCGTGGGGACGTGATCGAGCAGGTCAGCCGACAACTGCACTCCATCGGTGATCTCCACAGTCTTCGCGCGCAGACGCGGCAGGGCGATCACGGTCACAACAGAGCAGTCTATTCGGCGAGTGCGAGGATAGACGCATGCCCCGTGCCAGTTTGGCGAAAGACCCCGCTGAAGTCGCCCACATGTTTGATCGCGTGGCCCCCCGATATGACGTGACGAACGACGTGCTGTCGGTGGGCCAGACCTATCTGTGGCGGCGCGCCGTCTTGGCATCAGCCGATGCCGTCGCCGGCGAAAGGGTGCTCGACATTGCGGCCGGGACGGGCACTAGCAGCGAGGGATTCGCGAACCGGGAGATCGATGTTGTTCCCGCCGATTTTTCGCTGGGGATGTTGATGCAGGGCCGGCGTCGCCGCCCCGATATGCCCTTTACTGCTGCCGATGCGTTGCAGTTGCCATTTGCAGATGCGTCCTTCGACGTCGTGACGATGTCGTTCGGGTTGCGCAATGTCAGTGACGTTTCGACGGCCTTGACTGAATTTGCTCGGGTGGCAAAACCGGGTGGCAGGTTGGTGATTTGCGAGTTCAGTCAGCCGGTGTGGAAGCCGATGCGCACGGCATACCTGCAATATCTGATGCGAGCACTGCCTGCGATTGCGAGCAAGGTCAGCTCCAACCCGGAGTCGTATGTCTACTTGGCCGAGTCGATTCGCGCCTGGCCCGATCAGGCTGAACTGGCCAGCATCATCACCAGTGCCGGGTGGTCGAGTGTGACCTGGCGAAATTTGACGGGTGGCATCGTGGCACTGCACCACGCGGTCCGCCCCTAGCGCCATGTCAAACCCCACCCCTCATCTGCAGCCCACCGGCCAGTGACGGCGGATTGTGACCGGTACGCCGCTATACGCCGGTACACGAAGCTAGAGGCCGGTACAGGAAGGGCGGGGAAATACTGGGAGAATCAGTGTGGCGGCCGACGCGACGCGAGAGGGGTGGGGCTGACAGACTGTTGCGCGGTAGGCTGTTCGCCAGTTCGTGAATACCTTCACAAGCGATGATGGTTCAGCGCATTGGTCAGACCTTGCGTGTCGGTCGTGATGACGGGTCTGCCCCGAACGGCACGATGGAGACGTTGCCCTCTAGGATTGGGAAGGCTGCACGATGTCGATGAGCATGCACCTTGAGGAGCGTGACCAGGGATGACTGATCCGTATCTACCCGTTCTGACCATGCTTTCCCTGGGGCTACTCTTCGCCGGGGGGTCGATGCTCGGCGGCGCGCTGCTGGGGCGCAAGACCTACAACCGGGCCAAGTCCGAGGCTTACGAGTGCGGCATACAGCCCACGCCGCAGGCCCTCGACGGTGGTCGCGTGCCGGTCAAGTACTACATGACCGCGATGCTCTTCATCGTCTTCGACGTCGAGGTGCTCTTCCTCTACCCGTTCGCCGTCGCCTTCGACCAGGTCGGTTTGTTCAGTGTGGTGGCGATGATGCTCTTCCTGGTCGTCGTATCAGTGCCGTTTGTCTATGAGTGGAGCAGGGGTGGGTTGGATTGGGACTGACAACGCAAGGATGGTGTAGACGATGGGTCTAGAGGAGAAACTTCCCTCGGGCATCGTGTTGACGTCGGTCGAGGGTTTGGTCGGCGAGATGCAATCTCGGTCGGTATGGCCAGCGACGTTCGGGTTGGCCTGCTGCGCGATCGAGATGATGGCGGTCGGCACGCCCGACTACGACATCGCCCGGTTCGGTATGGAGCGGTTCGCCGCCACGCCGCGGCAGGCAGATTTGATGATCGTGGCGGGCCGCGTCAGCCAGAAAATGGCACCGGTCGTTCGCCAGGTGTATGACCAGATGCCCAACCCCAAGTGGGTGCTTTCGATGGGGGTTTGCGCGAGCTCTGGTGGGATGTTCAACAACTACGCGATCGTGCAAGGCGTGGATCACATCGTGCCGGTCGACGTCTACCTACCGGGTTGTCCACCCAGACCGCAGATGTTGATCAACGCCATCCTGGAGTTGCACTCGCAGATTCGTGCCTCGAAGTTTGGCGTGGACCGCGTCGCCGCAGCCCGCGCCGCCGAAGCCGCGGCCCTTGAAGCAACACCTACCCACGAAATGAAGGGGTTGTTGGCGTGACGACAGCGAGGCGAAGCAACGCAGCGGAGTTGGGTCCCACGCCTCGCGTGGGCGGCCTGGGGCGGGCGCGTAGTTATGCCCTGGGTTATGGCATGAGTCACGCTCAAGGGACCATCGCGTGAGCGAGGACAAGGCCAAGAAGGACGCCGTTGCTGAGATCGAAACAGCCGAGGTCGCGGGCGATGAGAACCTCAAGGGCGATGGCAAGAACACCATCGACCGCGTCAATGCACCCGAGGCCAACGACGAGCAGATTGTCAGCACCACCGTCTCGCAGGAAACCGGCGCCGGAGTGGTCAGCGGCCACGATCCCGCGGCAACCACGCCGGTGCAGGTCGGTGAGCGCCACGGTATGTTCGGCAGCTCGCTGGGATCGGACACCAGTGGCTACGGCGGCTTGGTTCAGCCCGTCCTGCTTCCCGGTGCTACCGAACGTCCATACGGCGGACACTTCGACGAGATCGCGGACCTGCTCGCAGCCGTTCTGGGTGACGAGCACGACAGTGCCATCAAGGGCATTGTCATCGACCGCGGTGAGATGACGGTGCGGGTCGAACGCGAGCATCTCCTTCCGGTGGCCAGCGCCCTACGCGATGACCCGGGTTTGCGCTTCGAGATGTGCAGTGGTGTCTCGGGCGTCCACTACCCCGAGGACGTCGGCAGTGAGCTTCACGCCGTCTACCACTTCCTGTCGATCACTCACGGCTCGCGGCGACTGCGCGTCGAAGTGACGTGTCCAGATGACGATGCCCGTATCCCCTCGATCGTCCATATTTATCCCGCGGCCGACTGGCACGAGCGAGAGACCTTCGACATGTTCGGCGTTGACTTCACCGGCCACCCCGCGCTGACCCGCATCCTGATGCCGGATGACTGGCCCGGGCACCCGCAACGCAAGGACTACCCCCTCGGGGGCATTCCGGTGGAATACAAGGGAGCGACCATACCGGCTCCCAACGAGCGCAGGAGTTATACCTGATGGCTACCCAAACAAACTCGAGTGAGACCCAAGATCTGTACGGCGACGATGCGGATGCCGGTGCAGTATTCACCGCCACCGGTGGCGACTGGGACCAAGTCGTCGAGGACATCTCGGCCGTCGGCGAGGAACGCATCGTCGTCAACATGGGCCCGCAGCATCCCTCGACCCACGGCGTGCTCCGACTGATTCTTGAGCTCGACGGAGAGACGGTCCGCGAGGCCCGTGCCGGCATCGGATACCTGCACACCGGCATCGAGAAGAACATGGAGTACCGCACCTGGGTCCAGGGCACCACATTCTGCACCCGGATGGACTATCTGACCCCCATCTTCAACGAGACGGCATACTGCCTTGCGGTGGAGAAGTTGCTTGGGATCACCGACGACATCCCACAGCGAGCCAATGACATCCGGGTGCTGACCATGGAGCTGAATCGGATTGGTTCACACATGATCGCACTCGGCACCGGTGGTATGGAGTTAGGTGCCACAACTGTCATGACTACCTGCTTCCGTGAGCGCGAACGCCTGCTGCGCTTTTTCGAAGCAGTGACCGGGCTCCGGATGAACCACGCGTATGTCCGTCCAGGCGGCGTGTCGCAGGACGTCTCTGCTGGCGCATTGGACATGCTCGAAGACGAGTTGGTCGACCTCAAGCGCGGTATGCGCGAGGTCGAAGGTCTGCTGCTGCAGAACCCAGTGTTGCGCGCTCGGACCGTTGACGTGGGCCATTTGAGCTTGAGCGGATGTATGGCGCTCGGCATCACCGGCCCGATCCTGCGCTCCACCGGCTTGCCGCACGACCTACGCAAGTCCGCGCCATATTGCGGCTACGAGACCTACGACTTCGAAGTCATCACGCGCGACTCGATGGACGCCTACGGCCGGTTGTGTATCCGGATCGATGAGATGTGGGAGTCCATCAAGATCTCCGAGCAGGCCATTGCCCGGCTGCGTGCCTCCGAGGGCCAACCGGTGATGGTGGCGGACAAGAAGATCGCCTGGCCGGCCCAACTCAGTGTCGGCGCCGATGGTCAAGGCAACTCCCTGGACCACATTCGTAAGATTATGGGCGAGTCGATGGAGTCCCTCATCCACCATTTCAAGTTGGTGACGGAGGGCTTCCGTGTGCCGCCGGGCCAAGCGTATGCCGCGGTCGAGTCGCCGAAGGGCGAACTCGCAGTTCACGCGGTCTCCGATGGCGGAACCAGGCCGTTTCGGGCACACTTCCGAGACCCGTCTTTCAACAACCTCCAGGCGGCCTCCGTGCTCAGTGAGGGTGGACTGGTCGCCGACGTGATCGTCGCGGTGGCCTCGATCGACCCAGTAATGGGAGGCTCGGACAGATGACGCCCTCTACCCACGACGCCGGGGTGCCCGGCGATACCCGCGAGCAACTGCACGAAGCCGTCACGCCCGGCCCGGTGCACCACCACACGCCGCTGCAAGCCTCGCAGGACGGATACCCGGCAGATGTGCTGGGCCGGCTAGAAGCCGACGCCATGGTCATCATCGCCAAATACCCGCAACGCCGTTCGGCTTTGCTGCCGCTGCTCCACCTCGTGCAGAGTGTTGACGGGTACGTGACCGGTCGGGGAGTCAACTTTTGCGCGGCGCAACTTGACCTGACCACCGCCGAAGTCAGCGGTGTGGCCACGTTCTACACCCAGTACAAGCGTCACCCGAACGGCGAGTACACGGTTGGTGTTTGCACCAACACGTTGTGCGCCGTGATGGGCGGTGACCAGATTTTCGACGAGCTCAGTGAGCACCTCGACATCGGTCATGACGAGACGACCTCGGACGGCAAGATCACCCTCGAGCGGGTCGAATGCAACGCGGCGTGTGACTACGCCCCGGTCGTGATGGCCAACTGGGAGTTCTTCGACAACCAGACCCCGCAGTCCGCCAAAGTGCTGACCGACAATCTGCGCTCAGACAAAGACGTGGTGCCGACCCGCGGCGCGGCCAAGGTGTGCACCTTCAAGCAGGTCTCGCGTGTACTGGCCGGATTCAGCGATGGCCGCGCCAATGAGGGTATCGGTGCCGGAGGGCCGTCGCTGGAAGGCCTGCGGGTGGCACGCGATCACGATTGGGTGGCCGTGGCGGGCGCAACGAAGCCGTATGTCCCTGGTGAGGGCCACGAGCCCGAGCACAGCACCGGCTTCGACACCACGGCAGCCGATGAAGGCACCACGCCCAAATCCGGGCAGCGCAGTTCGACCGACTCGCCCACCAACGATGCCGACGAGAAGCCCAGTGACGGCTCGGTCAGGACAACGTCAGAAGCCGAGAGCACGCGGACCGAAGGAGACGAGGGATGAGTGCGCAGTTGACGCCGATCCTGTCCCAGTTCTGGGACCACCCGCAGTCGTGGACCTTGCAGACCTACGAAGAGTACGACGGGTATGCCGCACTTCGTACCGCTTTGGAGACGCCGAAGGAGGACTTGGTTGAGATGGCCAAGTCCTCGGGTCTGCGTGGTCGCGGCGGCGCCGGATTCCCCACCGGCCTGAAGTGGAGTTTCCTGCCACCTGACGACGGCGGCCCACGCTACCTGGTGATCAATGCGGACGAGTCGGAACCGGGCACCTGCAAGGACACTCCGTTGATGATGGCTGCGCCTCACTTCCTGATCGAAGGCATGGCGATCACCTCGTTCGCGATCGGCTGCAAGCATGCCTTCATCTACATCCGCGGGGAGATCGTCCATGTGCTGCGCCGGGTTCAACAGGCCGTTGAAGAGGCATACGCGGCCGGCTACCTCGGCAAGGACATCTTGGGAACCGGATTCGACCTGGACATCACCGTGCACTCCGGCGCCGGTGCGTACATCTGCGGCGAAGAGACGGCTTTGCTGGATTCGCTAGAAGGTCGGCGTGGTCAGCCGCGGTTGAAGCCGCCATTCCCCGCGGTGGCTGGCCTGTATGCCCGACCCACGGTGGTCAACAACGTGGAGAGCATCGCCAGCATCCCCTCGATCGTGCTACATGGCAGCGACTGGTTCTCCGACCTGGGCACCGAGCAGTCCAAGGGGTATGGCTTGTTCAGTCTGTCCGGACACGTGACCCGTCCGGGGCAGTATGAGGCACCACTGGGCATCACCCTGCGGGAACTATTGGAGATGGCCGGCGGCATCCGTGAGGGTCACCAGTTGAAGTTCTGGACGCCCGGCGGGTCCTCGACACCGATCTTGACGGACGAACACCTGGACGTGCCACTGGACTTCGAGTCGGTCGTCGAGGCCGGTTCGATGCTGGGCACGCGCGCACTGCAGATTTTCGATGAGACCACGTCGGTGGTTCGCGCGGTCACCCGATGGACGGATTTCTATGCTCACGAATCGTGCGGCAAGTGCACCCCCTGCCGAGAGGGAACGTTCTGGCTGAAACAGATCTTGGAGCGCATTGAAGCCGGCCACGGCACGGAGGACGACGTCGACAAACTGGTCGACATCTGTGACAACATCTTGGGGCGCTCGTTCTGTGCGTTGGCGGATGGAGCCGTCAGCCCGATCACCTCGGCCGTCGAGTACTTCAGATCTGAGTTCGAGGCCGGGATGCACACTAGTGCAGCGGAGTTGTTCCCGCCGGAGCACTCAACCCTGTTCGCCAAGGAGGCGCTGCCGGCATGACAGTCAATACCTCGCCCGCTGCCGGCGGTAACGCCGTCGACCAGGGAGACAACGCGGCCATCCCGGATGACGTGAAGAAGGTCACGCTGACCGTCGACGGCGTCGAGGTCACCGTGCCCGAGGGCACCCTGGTGATTCGCGCCGCCGAGCAGATCGGCGTCCAGATCCCACGATTCTGTGACCACCCGCTGCTCGACCCGGTCGGCGCGTGCCGCCAGTGTCTGGTAGAGGTGGCGACGCCAGACCGCGAAGGTAACCTCAAGCCGATGCCGAAACCGCAGGCCTCGTGCACCATAGCCGTCGGTGAGGGTATGGAGGTGAAGACTCAGCATTCCTCGGCGGTCGCCAATAAAGCGCAACACGGTCAGATGGAGTTTTTGCTGATCAACCACCCGCTTGACTGTCCGGTGTGTGACAAGGGCGGTGAGTGCCCGTTGCAGAACCAGGCGATGTCCAACGGCCGGCCCACCAGCCGGTTCGACGACGTCAAGCGCACCTTCCCCAAGCCGATCAACATTTCCAGCCAGGTGCTCCTTGACCGCGAGCGTTGCGTGCTGTGTGCGCGCTGCACCCGGTTTTCCGATCAGATCGCCGGCGACCCGTTCATCGCACTCATTGAGCGCGGTGCGTTGCAGCAGGTGGGCATCTATGAGGAGCAGCCGTTCGAGTCCTACTTCTCGGGCAACACCGTTCAGATTTGTCCGGTCGGGGCACTGACCGGATCGGCATACCGCTTTAGGTCCCGCCCGTTCGACCTGGTGTCCACGTCCAGCGTCTGCGAACACTGCGCCTCCGGGTGCTCCCTTCGCACGGACCACCGACGCGGCACCGTGCTGCGTCGGATGGCGCTCGATGATGCCGACGTCAATGAAGAGTGGAACTGTGACAAGGGTCGCTGGGCCTTTACCTACGCGACCATGCCTGACCGGTTGCGTGACCCAGTGGTGCGTGGCGGCGACGGCGAGTATGCAGTGGCCACATGGAACGAGGCCATCCGCGCCGCTGGCGACGCGCTTCGATTTGCGACCGACTCCGGCACTGCTGGGGGCCCCGGTGCGGCAGTGTTGATGGGCGGTCGGGCCAGCGTCGAGGACGCTTACGCCTACAGCAAGTTTGCGCGAACCGCGTTGCACACCAACGACATCGACTTTCGCGCTCGACCACACTCCGACGAAGAGGCCGATTTCTTGGCCTCGACCATCGCTGGCCACTACGGTTTGACGTATGCCGACCTCGAGAGCGCCAGCGCAGTCTTACTGGTTGGTCTGGAGCCCGAGGAAGAAAGCCCCATCGTCTTCCTACGTCTGCGCAAAGCTAGCCGCAGGGACAAAATGCCGGTGTATGCCGTGGCGCCGTTCGCAACCCGCGGGCTGGAAAAGATGGGTGGCACGTTGATCACCGCCGCTCCGGGCACCGAAGCCGAGATCCTGCATGCGCTCGGCGCCCGTCGACAGCACGAGGGCGAGCCCGTCGATGGCCCGGTTGAGCCGCTGGACTCCTCGACCACAGCAGCCAACCCGATGCATATCGCCTCCGACTCGCTGACTCAGGACGCCGTCATCTTGGTCGGTGAGCGACTGGCTACCGTTCCCGGCGCGTTGTCGGCGGCGGCAGCACTAGCGAATGTCACCGGCGCCAAGATCGGCTGGGTCCCGCGCCGCGCAGGCGAGCGAGGCGCGGTTTCGGTCGGTGCGCTACCCAATCTCTTACCCGGTGGACGCGATGTCAACGACGCCGCCCACTGCGCCGAGGTAGCTGACGTCTGGGGCGGCGACCTGCCGAGCGACCCGGGGCGCAACACGACCGAGATCTTGCGCGCTGCCTTGGTCGGGGACGTGTCGACCCTGGTGGTCGGCGGACTGGACCCAGATGACCTCCCTGATCCGGTGTTGGCCAAAGCGGCGCTGGAGAAAGCGTTCGTGATCTCGCTGGAGATCCGCGAGTCGGCCGTGCACGACTACGCCGACGTGATCTTGCCCGTCGCGCCACAACAGGAAAAGGCTGGCTCGTTCGCAGACTGGGAGGGCCGCTTGCGGACCTTCGACAAGGCGCTGGACTCCAACGCGTGGAGCGATCACGCGATGCTGGACGCTGTGGCTTCGCAGATGGGAGTGCATCTGGGTGGACGTAGCCTCAGCGCGTTGCGGCACGAAATGACATCGCTGGGATCGGCTCACGCCTCACCGTCGATGACGTTGGTGTCCCCGATTGAGACTGCTACCCCCGCCGACGGCGAGGCAATTCTGGCCACCTGGCACCATCTGCTCGATGCCGGGTCGATGCAGGACGGGGAGCCGTTCCTGGCCGGAACTGCGCCATTGGCGACAGCACGGATGTCCGCCATGACGGCCGCCGGTATCGGGGTCGCTGACGGTGGGCACGTGCAGGTCAGCCACGGTGCGGGGGCGATCACCGTCCCACTCAAGGTCACTGAGATGCCGGACCGTGTCGTCTGGTTGCCGACCAACTCGGTCGGTTCGCAGGTACGCGCGATGTTGGGCGTCGATGCCGGCGCGGTGGTGCGTATCTCTGCTGGCTCCGTTCCGACCTTGGGAGGTTCGGCATGATGATCGGCGAGCTCACCGCGATGTCAGTTGGCGCGGCAACGGGCGGTGTCCCGATGTCCGACCTCCCGGCGGCCGACTTCAGCGACACCCCGTGGTGGTTGTCGTTGATCAAAGCCCAAATGATTTTCGTGTTTCTCCTGCTCAATGTGCTGATCGTGATCTGGTTCGAACGCCGCGTGATCGGTCGCATGCAGCAACGGCCCGGGCCCAACAGGTTCGGGCCGTTTGGTTTGTTCCAAACCTTGGCCGACGGTCTGAAGCTGATGATGAAGGAAGATGTCACGCCCAAGGCGGCAGACAAGCTGATGTTCATCATCGCCCCGTTGCTCGTTGGCTCGCTGGCCTTCGTCTCCTTCGCCATCATCCCGATGGGTGGCACCGTCGAGATGTTCGGTCACACCACGCCGCTCCAGTTGACCGACACCCCGGTTGCGGTGCTGCTGGTTCTGGCCGTCGCCGGTGTCGCCGCCTATGGCTTCGTGCTGGCAGGTTGGTCCTCCGGCTCCACCTACCCGCTGCTCGGTGGCATCCGTTCGACCGCCCAGGTCATCTCCTACGAAATCGCCATGGGGCTCGCGCTGGTTGCAGTGTTCTTGTACGCCGGGTCAATGTCCACTTCGCAAATCGTCGCCGCGCAGGCAGAGCTCTGGTACATCATTCCGCTCTTTTTCTCGTTCGCGATCTACGTCGTGACCATGGTGGGTGAGGTCAACCGGTTGCCGTTCGATTTGGCCGAGGGGGAGGGCGAACTCGGCGGCGGGTTCCACACTGAGTACTCCTCGATGAAGTTCGGCATGTTCTTTCTCGGCGAGTACATCAACATGTTCACCGTCTCGGCGTTGGCGACCACACTGTTCCTCGGCGGGTGGATGGCACCCCCGCCCATCTCATGGATCAACGACGGCATGTTCAACGAAGGCTGGTGGGGTCTGCTCTGGTTCTTCCTGAAAATGTGGCTGTTCATCTTCGTCTTCGTCTGGTTGCGGGGGTCGTTGCCGCGGGTGCGCTATGACCAGTTCATGAAGCTCGGGTGGAAGGTCATGATTCCGGCGGCGCTGGCCTGGGTGATTGCCGTGTCACTGATTCGCGCTGCGCAGATCGGCTACTTCGGTGACTCGCCGTGGGCGACGGTGATCACGGTCGTGGTGATCGCGGTGATCGTCATCGGCGCCCTGCTGATCTGGGATCGGCGTTCGCAGGCACTCAAAGAGGCGAATCTGACCGCACGAGAAGTGCCCGAAGAGGTCGATCCCTACGCGGGCGGCTACCCGGTTCCCCCGCTGCCAGGTCAGCGTTTGGTCGAGCCGAGGCGAGCAGTCGCCGCAGCGGAGCCTGTGACCGTGGAGGCCACAACGAGCGCATCAGCGCAAACCTCGGAGGACGACCATGGCGAATGAAGACCAGAAGGCCGCGCACACCGACGATGACGGGGAACTCGAAGACGGGGGTGACATTCTGCGTCCAGAGGGCCAAACGGGTGAGAATACGGACAAGATCACGCCTGAGCGACGCCCGCAGGACGGCATCCGCGAGGAGAAGGACAAGGGGTTCTTCGCCGAATTACTGGCCCCGGTCGCCGGTTTCGGCGTCACCTTCAGCACGATGTTCCGCAAGGTGGCCACCGAGGAATACCCGGAGAAGCCTCGCCCCACCCAGGCCAGATTCCACGGCCGGCACCAACTGAACCGGTATGCCGACGGCCTGGAAAAGTGCATCGGGTGCGAGTTGTGCGCTTGGGCCTGCCCGGCCGATGCAATCCTGGTCGAAGGCGCCGACAACACCGAGGAAGCCCGGTTTTCTCCCGGTGAGCGGTATGGCCGGGTCTATCAGATCAACTACCTGCGTTGCATCTTCTGCGGACTGTGTATCGAAGCCTGCCCGACCCGCGCGTTGACCATGACGAATGAGTACGAGTTGGCCGACGCTGAGCGTGCGCCGCTGATCTATGAGAAGCATCAACTGCTTGCGCCCATGGAAGACGGTATGCTTCGCGCGCCGCTGCCAATGGCGGATGGCACCGATCACAGCCACTACTACAAGGGTGAGATCACCGGACCGACGCAGGGCCAGCAGGACTATGTGGCTGCGCGTGAGGCTCAGCACGACGCGCATGGCGATGACCGCAGCAGTGACAACCGCAGTGACGACGAGGCAGACCAGGAGGTGTACCGGTGAGCGGAGGTGAGGCGCTCCTTTTTTGGGTCCTCGGCCCGGCCACAGTCCTGGGCGCACTGGGACTGCTGTTCGCTCGCAAAGCTGTCCACGCCGCGATGTCGACGGCGTTGGTGATGGTGGCTTTGGGTATCTTCTTCATCGCGCAGGACGCGGAGTTCGTCGGGATCATTCAGATCTTCGTCTACTCCGGCGCGGTCATGATGCTGTTCTTATTCGTCGTCATGCTGGTTGGGGTCGACGCATCGGACTCCCTGGTCGAGACCCTCCCGGGTCAGCGTGTCTTCGCCTACATCTTCGCTCTCGTCTTCGCGGGTGTGGTGGTGGTCGCGCTTGCGGGCGTGGACTTCATGGAGCCAGTGGGACTCGCAGCGGTACAAGAAGAGGGCGCGATCACAGGGTTGGCCCGTGAGATCTTCACTCGCCAAGTGTTTGGTTTCGAGTTGTTGGGCGCACTGTTGGTTATCGCGGTGATGGGAGCCATGGTGCTTGCTCACCATGAGCGCCTCACGCCCGCCTTGTCGCAGCGCACTCGCTCAGATCAGACCATTGCTTCGGGCACGTGGTTGTCCGGCAAGCCCAACCCCGGTGTCTACGCCCGGCACAACGCTTCTGATACCCCCGCGCTACTGCCTGATGGCACACCGACCCAAGAGTCCGTACCCCGAGTGCTGGTGGCGCGCGGCCAGGTTGGCTCGGTCACCGCATACTCCGCGAGCACCGACGCCGCCTATGAGGCGATCGGCGATCCCGAGGCCCGCGACCCCTCCGGCACCGAAGTCCCCGACAGCGGCGCTGATCCGGCCCGTGGTGGCACCGGTGACGAAGGGGCTGCCACATGACGCTGGCTGCATACATCTATTTGGCCACCGTGCTGTTCACGATCGGTGCCCTCGTGGTCCTGACCCGCCGCAACACCATCGTGGTGTTCATGGGTGTCGAGCTCATGCTCAACGCGTGCAACCTGTCGCTAGTGACCTTTTCCAGAATGCACGGCACGCTCGACGGGCAGGTCTACGCCCTGTTCATCATGGTGGTCGCAGCCGCGGAAGTCGTCGTCGGCTTAGCGATCATCATGTCCATCTTCCGGGCTCGTCGTTCCGCTTCGGTGGACGACGCCAACCTGCTGAAGCTCTAAGGGGTGTCTGTGCTTTCCACGACTGTGGGCATCGCGCTGGCCGATCCCAGTGCGGCGCGGGCCACCGAGGCGACCGGCTTCGCGGCGTTCGGTTGGCTGATGATCGCCCTGCCGCTGCTGGGCGCTGCGATCTTGCTGATCGGGGGCAAGGCGACCGACACGTTCGGTCCGGCCCTGGCGGTGGGGCTGTCCTGGGCCAGTTTCGTCGTCGGGGTCGGCGTGATCTTCCAGCTCGCCGGTATGCCCGAGGACGAGCGGTCACTGTCTGTGCAACTGTGGGACTGGATCTCCGCGGGTGACCTCAGCGTGAGCATCGGGCTGCTGCTCGATCCTTTGTCCCTGACCTTCGTCATGCTGATCACGTTCGTCGGGTCGCTGATCCACGTGTACTCACTGGGCTATATGGCCCACGACCCCGACAAGCGACGCTTCTTCGGCTACTTGAATCTCTTCATTGCGGCCATGCTCACCCTGGTACTGGCCGACTCCTACCTGCTGCTGTTCGTCGGTTGGGAAGGCGTGGGCCTGGCCTCCTACCTCCTGATCGGCTTCTGGAACCACAACCCCGAGTTCGCCACCGCGGCCAACAAGGCCTTCGTCGTCAACCGGATCGGTGACGTGGGGCTGATCACGGCGATGGCGGTGTTGTTTGCCAGCCTCGGTTCGGTGAACTTCGACACCGTGTTCACCGAAGCAGACACGATGAGCCAAGGGGTGCTCTTGGCCGTTGGCCTTCTGTTGTTGCTCGCGGCCTGCGGTAAGTCGGCTCAGTTCCCGCTGCAGTCCTGGTTGGGCGATGCGATGGCTGGTCCGACGCCGGTGTCTGCGTTGATCCACGCCGCGACGATGGTGACAGCGGGTGTCTACCTGATTGCCCGCAGCCAGGCCATCTACGACCTGACCCCGGATGCGCGCCTTGGCGTTGTGATCGTCGGAACGATCACGTTGGTCTACGGGGCGATCGTCGGTTGCGCGAAGGACGACATCAAGAAGGCGCTCGCTGCCTCGACGATGAGCCAAATCGGCTACATGATGCTCGCGGTTGGGCTTGGCCCCTTGGGTTACCTGTACGCGATCTTCCACCTGCTGACCCACGGTTTCTTCAAGGCTGGGATGTTCTTGGGCGCCGGGTCGGTCATGCACGGGATGAACAACCAAGTCGACATGCGCGGCTTCGGCGCGCTATCGCGCAAAATGAAGATCACCTGGATCACGTTCGCTGCTGGAGTGCTCGCCATCATCGGCTTCCCGGGGACCTCGGGCTGGTTCTCCAAGGACTTCATCATCGAGACTGCGTTTATCGATCAGGGCGAGGGGGCTTGGCGCCCCTGGGTGTTCGGCGGCGCGGCCCTCTTGGCGGCCGGTGTCACCGCCTTCTACATGGTGCGTCTGTTCCTGATGACCTTCCACGGCAAGGCGCGTTGGGCCGACGATGTCCACCCGCACGAGTCGCCGCTGACGATGACCGTCCCGATGATGATCCTTGCGGTCGGATCCCTGTTCTTAGGGGTGCTGCTTTACCCCACCGGAATCCTGTCCGGGTGGCTGGACCCAGTGTTCGGCCACGAAGAGCACCCCGAGCCGGTTTTGCCCGTCATCGTCATTCAGGTACTCGCGTTCCTGTTACTCCTCATTGGAGCTGGTCTGGCGTACCTCATGTACCAGCGCCAGGACGTGCCAAAGACCGCTCCGGAAGGGACCTTCGTGACCCAGGCTGCGCGCCGCGACCTGTTCCAGGACGACTTCAACGAAGTCTTCCTGCGCAAGCCCGGTCAAGGGCTGGTCGACATCACCTCGGCAGCTGATCGAGATGTGGTCGATGGCGGGATGGTGGCCAAGACCGCAGGTGGCGTCGCGTCTCTGTCCGCGGCGTTACGCAAGACACAGACGGGCTTCGCCCGCTCTTATGCGATGACCATGCTGATCGGCACCGTCGCTATTGTCCTCGCCGTGTTGGTGATGCAGTGATGACTGACTTCCCCTGGCTGACCACTCTGCTGCTGATCCCCGCGATCGGTGGGGCCGCTGTCGCCCTGCTGCCCAAGGGCTTCGACCGGGTACGCGAAGTGGCCCTCGGGGTCTCACTACTGACTCTTGTGGTCGGCATACTCACCGCCTTCCAGTTCGAGGTCGGTGGCGGCGGCGATTCCCAGTTCCAGTTGAACGAGGTCTACTCCTGGATCCCGCAGTTCGGCGTCAGCTACGCCTTGGGCATCGATGGCATCTCGCTGACGATGATTCTGCTCAGCGTGGTGCTCGTGCCGATCTGCTTGTTGGCGGCCTGGGACGACGTGCCGCTCGGCACGGGACGCCGCCAACACGGCTACTTCGCGCTGATGCTGATCCTCGAGGCGTTCATGATCGGCGTCTTCGCCGCCACGGACGTCTTCATGTTCTACGTCTTCTTCGAAGCCATGCTGATCCCGGTCTACTTCTTGATCGGGTCGTTTGGCGGTGTCAACCGCGCCAAGGCCGCCACTACGTTCTTGCTCTACTCGCTGCTCGGCGGACTGATCATGCTCGTCGCCGTCATCGGCGTGTACTTCCAAGGACCTGGCGGGTCTGACGGCTTCCTGATTGAGAACCTCAGCGGTCTCGATATCAGCACGTGGATTGAACGCGCACTGTTCGTTGGGTTCTTCATCGCCTTCGCCATCAAGGCACCGATGTGGCCTGTACACACCTGGCTGCCGCACGCAGCCAGCGAAGCCCGACCCGCGACGTCAGTGTTGCTGGTCGGCGTGCTTGACAAGGTCGGCACGTTTGGAATGATCCGGTTCTGCCTGCAGATGTTCCCGGATGCCAGCCGCTGGGCTACACCGGTGGTGATGGCCCTCGCCGTGCTTTCGATCCTGATCGGCGCCGCACTGGCCATCGGGCAACGAGACATGATGCGACTGATCGCCTACACCTCGATCAGCCACTTCGGCTTCATTGTGCTGGGCATTTTCGCGGTGACCACCGTCAGCCAGACCGGGTCGACGCTTTACATGGTCAACCACGGGTTCACCACAGCCGCATTGTTCCTGATCGCGGCGATGCTCGTCCAACGGCGCGGCTCCCGAGACATCATGGACTTCGGTGGCTGGCAACGGGTCACCCCGCTGATTGCGGGTTCGTTGCTGGTCGCTGGCCTCTCCGGCCTGGCGCTGCCGGGGCTGAACTCCTTCGTGTCCGAGTTCATGGTCATCATCGGCACCTACCAGACCTACCCGGTGTATGCCGTGATCGGCACCATGGGCGTGATCCTCGCCGCGCTGTACATCCTGTTGATGTACCAGAAGGTCGCCACCGGACCGAAACCGCAGGAATGGGAATCCACCCCAGACATGTCGCTGCGGGAGAAGTTCATCGTCGCGCCTCTGATCGCAGCCTTCCTCGTGCTCGGCTTCTACCCGAAGGTGGCCTTGGATGTGCTCGAACCCGCGGTAGAGACCACCTTGCAATACGTCGGTGTCAATGGTGACGCGCCATCGGATGAAGCCGCCGAACCTGCCGAAGGGAGTGACGACTGATGGAGTTCATCGCACCCGAGATCGACTACTGGGCGTTGTCGCCGCTGATCGCGGTGTTTGTCGGCGGCCTAATCGGCGTTGCGGTCGAGGGCTTCGCCGGCCGGTCCAAGCGGTACGGCATCCAAATGCCGTTGACTATTTTCACCCTGGTCGTCGCGCTGGGTTTGTTGATCTTTATTGCGCCCGACCATCAAGGACTTACTGCTGCAGGTGCGGTGGTGATTGATGGCCCAGCGTTGTTGCTGCAGGGTCTTGTTATCACGCTGTCGATCATTGGCGTGCTGGTGATGAGCGAACGCCTCGGCGCAGATGCCCCCGATGCCTTCACCCAGGCCGGCGTTTCCGTGCCGGGTTCGGCCGAGGAAGCTCTCGCAGTGAAGGTCGGGGCCACCACCACCGAGATCTACCCGCTGACGCTGTTCGGCATCGCCGGCATGATGTTGTTCCCGATGTCCAACGACCTTGTCGTGATGTTCATCGCTCTGGAGATCTTGTCGCTGCCGCTGTACGTCATGTGCGGCTTGGCCCGACGTCGGCGGTTGCTGTCTCAGGAGGCGTCGCTGAAGTATTTCCTGCTCGGCGCCTTCTCCTCCGCGTTCTTCCTGTTCGGTGCCTCGCTGGTGTACGGGTATGCGGGATCGATGCGCTTCGATGAGATCGCGGTCGCGGTAAGCAGCGAGATCGGCATGGACGGGTTGCTCATGCCCGGCCTTTTGCTGATCGCCACCGGCTTGCTGTTCAAGGTCGGCGCGGTGCCGTTCCACTCCTGGGTGCCGGACGTCTACCAGGGTGCGCCCACGCCGGTGACCGGGTTTATGGCGGCGGTCACCAAGGTGGCTGCCTTCGGCGCCCTGTTGCGTGTGTTCTACGTTGCTGGGGAGGGGGCTCGACTGGATTGGCAGCCGATCCTCGCCGCCGTGGCAGCGATCACAATGATCGTCGGTGCCGTCATGTCGGTGGGCCAGAATGACGTGAAGCGCATCTTGGCCTACTCCTCGATTGCGCACGCAGGCTTCATCCTCGTCGGCTTTCTCGCCCTCGACGCCGCCGGTGTCTCCGGGACGATGTTCTACCTCGCGGCATACGGATTCATGACCGTGCCGGCATTCGCGCTGGTCACGATGGTGCGGTCCTCGGGCAGCGAGGCGACACACGTCTCGCAATGGGCTGGGCTGGCCAAGACCAACCCGTGGATTGCGGCCGCCTTCAGTTTCCTCCTGCTGGCCTTTGCTGGTATTCCGTTGACCTCGGGCTTTACTGGCAAGTTTGCCGTCTTCTCGGCCGCCATCGCTAACGACGGTGCTTGGCTGGCAGTGATCGGCGTCCTGGCAAGCGCGGTCACGGCATACGTGTACTTCCGTCTGATCGTGACGATGTACTTCGGTGAGCGCACTGGCGACACGAAGGCGGTCGACCCCTCCTCGTTGACCACGTTCGCTATCGCGGTGGGCCTGTTGGTCACGCTCGGGTTGGGCATCATGCCTTCGCCGATGTTGGAGCTGGCAGAGCAAGCATCACAGTTCATCCGGTGATACGGGCCGACTCCCCGTCTCTGTTCGACGCAGATGAGGACCTCCACGACAGCCTCCTCGACGGCTTGACCGCCGTCGATCAACGGCTGCGTGAAGTCGTCGATCATGAGGACCCCTTTATCGCTGAGGCGTCGGGACACCTCGCGCAGGCGGGTGGAAAGCGGTTCCGTCCACTCCTGACACTGCTTGCTTCCCAAGTCGCCGGTGGCATCAACCCGGCCGTCATCGACGCCGCCGTCGGAGTGGAACTGACTCACTTGGCGTCGCTATATCACGACGATGTGATGGACGAGGCGCAGCTCAGGCGAGGAGTGCAGAGCGCCAATGTGCGCTACGGCAACGCGACCTCCATTCTGGTCGGTGATCTGCTATTCGGGACCGCGTCATCGGTAATCGCCGACCTCGGAGCGGATGCGGTCAAGATCCAGGCGGCGACCTTCGTGCGGCTCTGCTCTGGCCAAATACGAGACGAGCGCGCCCCCGAAGTGGGCATCGACCCAGTGCAGCGCTACCTGTCCGTGTTGTCCGACAAGACGGGCTCGCTGATTGCTACAGCGGCCCGGTATGGCGCCATGTTCGGTGGCGCCGACGAGCGCGCGATCACCCTCTTGACGTCCTTCGGGGAGAACTTGGGCATCGTCTTCCAACTCACCGATGACATTCTCGACATCTCCTCGGACGCCGAAGAGTCGGGTAAGGCCCCCGGCGCGGACCTTCGCGAAGGGAAAGCCACCCTCCCGGTGCTCTATGCGCGGGCGATGGCCGGTCCCGATGACGAACGACTGCTCGCGTTGCTCAGCGGTCCGATTGCAGACGCCGAGGATGTCAGCGAAGCAGTGCGCTTGCTGCGCGACCATGCCGCCATGATGAGGGCCCGTGAGCACACCGCATCCTTCGCCTCACAGACGCGATCTCAGTTAGACCAACTAGGGGAAGCGCCGGCGATCGAAGCGCTGCGAGCCCTCGTCGATGGCGTGGCCGACCGCACGGCCTGACCCACAACCCCATCGCTTTGCCGGACTCGCATACCCGATCGCTGTGCTGGGCTCGCATACGCCATCGCTTTGCCGGACTCGCATACCCGATCGCTGTGCTGGGCTCGCATACGCCATCGCTTTGCCGGACTCGCATACGCGATCGCTGTGCTGGGCTCGCATACGCCATCGCTTTGCCGGACTCGCATACGCCATCGCTGTGCTGGACTCGCATACGCCATCGCTTTGCTGGACTCGCTTACCCCACTTCCCTGATTCCTCAGCCCGGTGTGCTCGCACGTCTCAGGAATTTGCCCGATGCGTCTCGCGGCCGCCACCCCCTGTCAGCCACCCAAACCGGCAAAACTTCGGGCGACCTGCGGTTTTACGTCAACGAGGTGGTATTTGCCGGTTTGGGTGAGCCCGATGGTGTCGGCCTTGCGGCTCACGGCCGACGGCGCGTTAGTTCAGGCGCCCCTTTGAGGGGCGTAGGTGGGCAGGAGCAGGCGCGAGGTGGGTGCTCCTGGGTTCATACGCCGGAGGCTAAGAAGCGCGCATGAATGCCAGCGAGCAGTCGGACAAAGGGCAGGTGCCGACTTCATGATGGGCGCTGGAGACGTAGGGTGCTGGTCATGAAGACCTTGGGGCCAAGCCGCCGGTTGGCGGGAGCGGCGGTGAGTCTTCCGCTGCTCGTTCTGCTGGTGGGCTCTGTCGTGATTGTCGCCATCGAGTCCGAACCTCCGGTCGTTAATACAGGTCTTCGGGCCTTTGCGTTGGGGGCGACGGTTCTGGTCACGCTGTTGGCGGCGTTGGTTTCCGCGATAGGGCGCTGGATTCCAGCGCCCTTTTCTCGCGTAGTCATCGCGTTGTGCGGCGGCATTGCGGCTGCCGGCGCTAGTGTCGTCGCGACGGCCGCAGGTGACGGATCCTTCTGGGTGGTGGTGCCGGTGATCGGTGTGGGCTGGGGGTGGGTGGTGTCGACCCTGCACGGGGCGGAGCGACCCGAGGTGACGTCGGTGCTTCAGGGCATCCCGGAGCGCGATCGTCTTTGGGGTTCTGGGGCAGCATCGGGCGCGCCGGCTTCTAGGTATGCCGCAGGCTCAGCGAGCGGCGACCTGCCAGTGAGCGCATCTTCAGCAGGGCAGGTCGCTGGTCCCTGGACCGTCCAGATCACGTCGCGGAGGATGGCCGCATTGACCGTCTTTGGCGCGCTGACATTCACCGCGATCGTGATCTTGTCGCTGGGGCTGACACCGACCTGGTGGCTGATCGTCGTCGCGATGCTTGGAGTGGGCTTCTGCACGCTGACAGTCGCGTGGTCTCGGATCGAGGTGCACATCGACGAGTCAGGCGTGCAAATCCGGTCGCAGACGCTGCGCCTGCCGTTGGTGAGCGTGCAGCCGAGCGAGATTCTCGGCGTAGCCAGCGCGGAGGTCGATCCGATGGTCTACGGGGGGTGGGGCCTTCGGTGGAGTTCGCGCCACACTGCCTTCGTCATCAAGGGCGGGCCCGGTCTGCTGATCTATCGAGCATCGGGACGCCAGCTGGCCATCGAGATGCCGGACGGCAGCGACTGCGCGGACGATGGCGCTCGCGCGGTTAGGGCGGCGGTCGCCGACCCCGGCTAGGCCTCGGTGCCACCCGGTGCGCCCTCGAGCGCGCTCGGGTTCAGTGCCTGCACTGCGGCTGCCACGCCGTCCTCGGTGTTGACCGCCAGTGCCAGTTCGGCTGCCCGCTGTCGAATCTGTGCCGCGGTCGGTCCCGTCGTGGCCGCCGCGATCGACGCGCCAAGCCGTTGAGCGCTCAGCCCGGAGCGGCGCACCGGCGGCGCAGCAACACCCAAGATATGAACCCGGCGGGCCCAGTAGGGCTGATCTCCCATGTGGGCGATGACCACCTGGGCCGCGCCCGCCCTGATGGCCGAGCCGGTCGTACCGGCGCCGCCATGATGCACCACGGTGTCACAGCGCGAGAACAGCCAATCGTGGGGCACATCGCCGACCAGGGTCAGATCCTCGCGGTGCCGCAGATACGGCGCGGCATCACCCCACCCCTGACCGATGACCGGGTGCACGCCGGCGCGCGCAGCGGCCGAAACGAGCAGGTCCGCGGTGCCTTCCGGGTCCGAGGCCGTCATGCTGCCGAAGCCGAGGTAGGCGACCGGTCGCCCGTCCCTGCGCTTGACGTCAAGCTCGGTCTCGATGCGCGCCAACTCCGACGGCGACGCCGACGAAGGCTCGGCATACGGCGGCCAGTATCCGGTCAAGGACACGTGGGGTCGATCCGGGGCGGGCGGGACGATCAGGGGGCTGGCGCCCACGATGGTCGGTATCAGCGCCAACTGCGCCCTCAGCCATCGAGCCGTGCTGCGCCGGTGGCCGAGCCGGCCCCGGATCTCGTCGCCAGGCACGCGCAGCAGGCGATAGGACGACGACAGGACAGCCGCCCCGAAGATGGCATTCGCCGCGGTCTCCCGACCCGGAAAGATCGAGCTGGGGGAGCTGGGGCCGCGGCGGCTCGGAAGCACCGGAGCCAACAGTGCCAAGGCATGAGCTTGACCCCGGGCATGCGTCAGACTGGCACACGCGTCCACGGTCAAGACGCCGCTGACCACCAGATCCGCATCACCCGTCTGAGTCCACAGTCCCTCGATCAGCGGCCCGGCGAAGCCGTCGAGCACCCGCTCCAGCGCGCGAGCCTCGCCGAACAGGGTGCGATGCCCGCCCAACCACGAACGACCTGCCCTTGATTGGGCTGCTGCCTTGACGCTGATGTCGAAGGGGCGATAACTCAGCCCGGCATCCTCAACCATGCATGCGAAGTCGCGGCTAGCGAGCACGGATACGACATCTCCCGCCGCTTGCAGTCCTACCCCGAGCGACACCAACGGCGCGACATCGCCACGCGACCCCCAGGCGACGAGCAAGACTTTTCGCGGCACCGGGAAGCCTAGAGCGCGGCCCGAGCGGCCATGCGGTGCGCCCGGTGCGCGCGGTTGGCGTTGGTGAGCGAGTCCACGGTGAGCACAGCGAGCGCGGCCCACACCACAATGAATCCCCACCAGCGCGAGTCCGGCATCTGCTCACCCAGCAACACCACCGCGGTCAACAACTGCAACACCGGCGTGAGGAACTGGAGCAACCCGATCGTGGTCAGCGGCACTCGTCGCGCGGCTGCGGCAAAGAACAGCAACGGGATCGTCGTGGCCACCCCGCCACTGGCCAGCAAGACCGCATGCCCGGGGCCCTCAGTGGTGAAGGTCGCCGCCCCGGTAAGACTGAGATAGATCAGGGCCATCAACGCCACCGGTGCGATCACCATGGTTTCTGCGGTCAACGACTGGAGTGCCGACAGGGAGGTCCCGATCCGCTTCTTCACCAACCCGTAGCTGGCGAACGACAGCGCAAGGGCCACCGAGATCCACGGCGGGCTGCCGTAGTCGATGCTCAGATAGATCGCCGCAATGGCACCAAGGCCAACGGCGACCCACTGCGCGACGCGGAGCCGTTCCCGCAGCACGATCACGCCCAAAGCCACGGTGACCAGAGGATTCAGGAAGTATCCGAGGGCCGCCTCAGTGACGTGCTCGCTCAGCACGGCAAAGGTGTAGATGGTCCAGTTGATACCGATCAGCACGCCGCCGGCGGTGGCGGCCAGGAGCATCCGGGGGCGGGAGAACAGATGTTTGATCCAGCGCAACCGCCCGGCCAAGGCCAGCAGCAGCAGGCACAGCGCGAACGCCCACAACACTCGGTGCACAAGGACTTCGGCCGCCCCGGCGGGCTTGAGCAACAGCAGATAGAGCGGGAACAATCCCCACAGGCCGTAGGCGGCCAGGCCGTAGGCAGTGCCGCGGGCAACGCCGCCGCTGTCGTTGGTCTCACCCGCAGGAGCGTGAGCCTCCACGGGCGAAGGGTTCACTCGGCGACTGTCCAGGTGTCGTTGCCGTAGAGCAACTGCTGCAGATCGTCATCGCTGGCCCGCCCGCCCGCGCTGGCCGTGGCACCGTCGACCTGGGCCCGCACCCGATCGTCGTAGGTCGGGCGCTCCACCTGCCGGAAGATCCCCATCGGGACGTGGTGCATGCCCGGCTCATCCAAACGAGACACGGCGAAAGCCTGAGTGGGGTCATCCTGGGCCGGATCGTGCACGACGACATCGTCAGCATGCGCCTCGGCTGCTGGCACCACCCGCAGACCGGATCCGGCCCGGACGACGACGTGATCCTCACCGACCCGGATCGGCTCGCCAGCGTGCAAGTAGGCGATCCGCGCCTTGCCCTGATCGCGGTCCTTGATCAACTGGAAGGCGCCGTCGTTGAAGATCGGGCAGTTCTGATAGATCTCTACCAGCGAGGTTCCGCGGTGCGCTGCCGCCGCGCTGAGCACCTCGACCAAGTGGGACCGGTCGGAGTCCAATGTGCGAGCAACAAACGTGGCCTCGGCTCCCAGCGCCAACGAGACCGGGTTAAATGGGTAGTCCACCGAGCCAACCGGGGTGGACTTGGTGACGGTGCCGACATCGGAGG
Organism: Ornithinimicrobium sp.; assembly: GCA_049649785.1. Lineage (GTDB taxonomy): Bacteria > Actinomycetota > Actinomycetes > Actinomycetales > Dermatophilaceae > Ornithinicoccus. Next base: position 24,456 of record JBARZG010000017.1, read on the forward strand.
TCGGCGAGTACTGGCCCTTGGTCAACCCGTAGATCTTGTTGTTGAACAGCAGGATGGTCAGGTTGACGTTGCGCCGCAGGGTGTGAATGAGGTGGTTGCCACCGATCGACAGCGCATCGCCGTCCCCGGTCACCACCCATACCGACAGATCACCACGGGCTGTCGCCAGGCCGGTCGCGATCGCCGGAGCGCGGCCATGGATCGAGTGCAGGCCGAACGTGTCGAGGTAGTACGGGAACCGAGATGAGCATCCGATCCCTGAGACGAAGACGATGTTCTCGCGTCGCAACCCCAAGTCGGGAAGGAACGACTGCACCGCGGCGAGCACCGCGTAGTCCCCGCACCCTGGGCACCAACGCACTTCCTGGTCGGAGGTGAAGTCCTTTTTGGTGGCGCTCGGGGCTTCGGCATCCGTGCGGGGCACACCGTGCGTGCCTTCGCCGGGCATGCCGATGTCGACCAGCCCGGACGTTGCCTCGGCGCTCATCGCTGCCCCCGGCCGCTCGGCGCCATAGCAAAGTCGTCCACCAAGAGCGCATGGGTATGAAGCATCTCGGCCAGCTCACTCGCGGTAAACGGCATACCGCGCACCGACGTGTGCGACTGAACGTCAACCAAGAAATGTCCGCGCAGCAACAGGGCCATTTGACCGAGGTTCATCTCCGGCACGATGACGCGCTCGTAACTACGCAACACCTCGCCGAGGTTTGCCGGGAAGGGATTAATGTGTCGAAGGTGGGCTTGGGCGATGTTGGTGCCCGCAGCCCGAACCAACCGGGTGGCTGCAGAGATCGGCCCGTAGGTCGAACCCCAACCCAACACCAGCACGCCGGCCTGGCCGCTGGGATCATCGACCTCGACGTCGCCGATGGTGTCTGCGATTGCCTCGATCTTGCCGGCGCGCAGGCGCACCATCCGGTCGTGGTTGTCCGGGTCGTAGGAGATGTGCCCGGTCACGTCGGCCTTCTCGATGCCGCCGACGCGATGCTCCACACCGGCGGTGCCGGGGATAGCCCATGGTCGGGCCAGGGTTTGCGGATCGCGCAAGAAGGGCTGGAATACCGAGGCTCCGGAGTCATCGATGTCGTTGGGGCCGGTGGCAAACTCCACGTCCAAAGACGGCAGATCCTCGATCCGTGGCACCGACCATGGCTCGGACCCATTGGCCAGGGACCCGTCGGAGAGCAGCACCACCGGCGTGCGATAGGTCGTGGCAATACGGATCGCTTCGATCGCCGCGTCGAAGCAGTCGGTGGGGGAGCGTGGCGCGATGACTGCGACTGGCGACTCGCCATTGCGGCCGTACAGGGCCTGCAGCAGGTCGGCTTGCTCGGTCTTGGTCGGCAGCCCGGTCGAGGGGCCACCTCGTTGCACGTCGATGATCAACAGCGGCAACTCGGTGGCAACGGCCAAGCCGATGGTCTCGGACTTCAGGGCCAGCCCCGGGCCCGACGTTGTGGTCACGCCCAGGGCCCCGCCGTATGCCGCTCCGAGCGCCATCCCCACGGCGCCGATCTCATCCTCGGCCTGCAGCGTGGTGATGTTGAACCGTTTCAGGCTAGAGAGGGCATGCAGCACATCGGAGGCGGGCGTGATCGGGTAGGAACCGAGCACCATCGGCAAACCGCTGCGTCCCGCCGCGGTGGCTAACCCCAAGGCCAACGCTTGGCTGCCGGTGATCGTGCGGTAGGTGCCTGCCGTCATCGGCGCGGGCGCCACCTCGAAGCGCACGGCGAAGTCTTCGGTGGTCTCCCCGTAGGCGTGCCCCGACCGCAACGCGGTGAGATTGGCCTCCAGAAGTTCCGGGTTTTTGGCGAACTTGGCCCGCAGAAAGACCTCAGTGCTCTCCAGCGGCCGGGAGTACAACCAGGACAACAGGCCCAGGGCCAACATGTTCTTGGCACGGCCCTTCTCTTTGCGGCTCAGGTCGAAGTCGGCGAGCGCCTGCACGGTCATCGACGTCAGCCCCAGGTCGTGCAGGTGCCAGGAGTCCAAACTGCCGTCGCTCAAGGGGTTGGTCGTGTAGCCGACCTTGCTCAGGTTGCGCTGAGTGAACTCATCCGTGTTGGCAATCACCGTCGCGCCGCGCGGCAAATCCTTCAGATTCGCTTTGAGCGCGGCTGGATTCATCGCCACCAAGACGTCTGGGGCATCCCCTGGGGTCATCACGTCGTGATCGGCGAAGTTCAACTGGAAACTCGACACACCGGGCAGTGTTCCAGCAGGGGCGCGGATCTCGGCGGGGAAGTTGGGCAGGGTGGAGATGTCGTTGCCCAGTGACGCGGTCTGTGAGGTGAACCGGTCGCCGGTCAACTGCATACCGTCCCCGGAGTCGCCAGCGAAACGGATGACGACACGATCGAGCCGGCGCGATGGTTTCTTGCTCATACCAGTACCAAGGTTACTCGCCCCGTGGTTCATCCACCCAACCCGGTCAGGGTGTCACATGGCGTTGGACATTCCGCGATGCAGATTCTAGTTCTCCACATAACGGAAATATGAGGCCTCATGGCAAGCACAAGTCCCGGGTATGCGATCACCGTCCGCGTCGAAGCACCGTCCACATCGGATGCCACCGGCGGGCTTGTTGCTGCGGTGAGCCGTGCACAAGGGGCAGTGACTGCCCTTGATGTCGTCGAGTCCCACGCTGATCGTGTCGTGGTCGACGTGACCTGTGATGCGATCAACGCGGATCACGCCGACGGCATCAAGGCGGCACTGGCCGAGGTGGACGGGGTCACCGTGCGCAAGGTCAGCGACCGAAACTTCCTGCTGCACCTCGGCGGCAAGCTCGAAGTCAACCCCAAGGTGCCTATGCGCAACCGCGACGACCTGTCCCGGGCTTACACCCCTGGCGTGGCCAGGGTGTGCATGGCCATCGCCGAGAATCCCCCGAAGACGCTCGACGATTGACGATCAAACGCAACACCGTCGCAGTGGTGACCGACGGCTCGGCTGTGCTTGGACTGGGCAATATTGGCCCGGCCGCCGCGCTTCCGGTGATGGAAGGCAAGGCCGCACTCTTCAAGCAGTTCGCGGATGTTGACGCCTGGCCGGTCTGCCTGGCAACCCAAGAAACCGAAGAGATCATCAGCATCGTCAATGCCTTGGAGCCCGTGTACGGCGGGGTCAACTTCGAGGACATCAGCGCTCCACGCTGCTTTGAGATCGAGCGTCGACTGCGCGATGAGTTAGACATCCCTGTCTTCCACGACGATCAGCACGGAACCGCCATTGTGGTGCTGGCCGCACTGGTCAATGCCCTGCGGATCGTTGACAAGAACATGGAAGACATCACCGCAGTAGTCAATGGTGTGGGGGCCGCGGGTCACGCGATCATCAAGCTCCTGGTCGGTGAAGGGGTCGGCAACATCGTGGCCTGCGGTCGCGACGGTGCCCTCCACCGCGACCAGGAAGGCCTGGACGACGAGCGTCAGTGGGTTGCCCAACACACCAACGCCGATGGCCAGACGGGCACGCTGCGTGAAGTGCTCGCCGGAGCGGATGTGTTCATCGGGGTTCAGCCCCCAATGTGCTCACCGGCGCGGACATCGCCACGATGGCCGACAAGGCCATCGTGTTCGCGATGGCCAACCCCGACCCGGAGGTTGACCCATTCGCCGCCCGCGAGCACGCCGCCGTAGTGGCGACCGGACGAAGCGACTTCCCCAATGAGATCAACAACGTGCTGGCCTTCCCCGGTTTCTTCCGCGGGATGCTGGATGCCGGCGTCAGTGACATCAGCCTGGAGATCATGCTGGCCGCGTCCCAGGCCTTGCCCATGTGGTCAAGCCCGACGAACTGAACGCGAGTTTCATCATCCCCTCAGTTTTCGACCCAGACGTTGCCACGATGGTTGCCGCCGCCGTCCGACGAGCAGCCGAACATGGAGTGGACGTCGCTGCAGCCGGCAGCGACCACCCAGCATCGTCACCCTCAAAGCACGAGAACCCATCCACAGCGCACGATCACAGAGAGGCCATCATCGTGGGAGTTGACATTGTCGGAGCGCAGATCGAGGGTCAAGCCGAGATCCTGACACCTGCTGCGCTCGACTTCGTTGCAGGGCTGCAGACCGCCTTCGGCGCCCGGCGCGACGACCTGCTGGCCGCCAGGGCAACCCGCCAAGCGCAAGTAGAGCGGACACACCGGCTGGACTTCTTAGACGAGACCGCCGACGTGCGGGCTGGCGACTGGACCGTGGCGCCGCCGCCCGAGGACCTGCTGGATCGCCGGTGTGAGATGACCGGCCCCACCGATCGCAAAATGACCATCAATGCGCTCAAGTCCGGCGCCAGGGTGTGGCTGGCAGACATGGAGGACGCCAGCACGCCGCACTGGAAGAACGTGGTCGGTGGCCAACTCAACCTGCGCGACGCCATCCGGCGCACCATTTCGTTTACCAACCCGGCCGGCAAGAGTTACGAACTGCGCACCGATCAACGCCTGTCCACCATCGTGATGCGCCCCCGGGGTTGGCACATGGACGACAAGAACATCCTGGTCGACGGCGGCCCCACGGTCGGGGCATTCGTGGACTTCGGCCTCTACTTCTTTTACAACGCCCAGGAGCTGCTGGATCGCGGCAGTGGCCCGTACTTCTACCTGCCCAAGATGGAGTCCTACCTTGAGGCCCGGTTGTGGAACGACGTATTCGTCCAAGCTCAGGACGCGCTCGGCATACCGCAGGGCTCGATCCGCGCGACGGTGTTGATCGAGACGATCCCCGCCGCCTTTGAGATGGACGAGATCCTCTACGAACTGCGCGACCATGCCTCCGGCCTGAACGCGGGGCGCTGGGACTACCTGTTCAGCGTCATCAAGTACTTCCGCAACGCTGGCAGCGACGCTGTATTGCCGGATCGCGCCACGATCGGCATGACGACGCCCTTCATGCGTGCGTATGCCGAGCTGCTGGTCGCCACCTGCCACCGCCGGGGAGCGCACGCGATGGGCGGTGTCGGCGTTCATCCCGAGCCGGGTCGACGAGGCGATCAACGATCGCGCATTCGCCAAAGTGCTCGAAGACAAACAGCGCGAAGCTACCCAGGGATTCGACGGTTCGTGGGTGGCTCACCCGCGATTCGTGAGCACGTGCACCGAGATTTTCGACGGTGTGCTGGGCGAGCGACCCAACCAGGTCGACAAGCCGATCGAGTCTTATGCTGCTGATATCACTGCCGACGACCTGCTCGACTTCGCCAGTGCCACGGGCACCATCACGCGTGCCGGTTTGCACAACAACGTCGAGGTTTCGTTGCGCTACATCGAAGCGTGGATCGGCGGGCTGGGCGCCGTGGGCATTCACAATCTGATGGAGGACGCCGCGACAACAGAGATCTCGCAACCCAAATCTGGCAGTGGGTCCGCAACGCCTCAACGCTGGAAGACGGCACACCCGTCACCGTCGATCTGGTGCAGGAGGTGCTCGACGCCGAGATGGCAAACATCCGCGAGTTCCTGCAGGACGACGGGCAGGAGCATTACTTCGATGTCGCTCGCACCGTGTTCGAAGACGTTGCACTGGGTGAAGACTTCGTCGAATCCCTGACTACGCCTGCATACGACGCGGTGGTTGGTCATCAAGCCCTAGTCCTCTCGGACAGATACCCCTACCGTTGATATTGAGAAGGAGTTATAGATGAGCGCCGCACATTGCTACACAGTGAACTGCTCGATCATGTTCACCGAGCTGCCCCTGCTCCAGCGTCCAGCCGCGGTCAAAGCAGCTGGCTTCGACGCCGTCGAGTTCTGGTGGCCGTTCAGTGAGGCGGTCCCCGGGGACGCCGATGTCGACGCCTTCGTAGCCGCCATCCAGGACGCCGGTGTTCAGCTGAGCGGTCTGAACTTCTTCGCCGGCGACATGCCCGGTGGCGACCGTGGACTGGTCTCCTGGCCGCAGCGCAGCCAAGAGTTCCGCGACAACATCAGCGTCACCGTCGGGATCGGCGAGCGCCTCGGCTGCACCGCCTTCAACGCGCTCTACGGCAACCGGATCGACGGCGTCAGCCCTGAAGAGCACGATGAGGTAGGCGCCGCGAACCTGGTGCTCGCCACCCGCGCCGCAGCTGATGTCGGCGGCACGGTGCTGATCGAGCCCGTCAGCGGCGCGCCGGCATACCCGCTGCGCACCGCCGCCGACGCCATCGCCGTGATCGATCGGGCCCAGGAGGCTGGGTCCGGGAAGAACGTCGGACTGCTCGCCGACCTCTACCACCTCGCCGTCAACGGCGACGATGTGGACGCCGTCATCGCTGACCACATCGATCGCATCGCCCACGTGCAAATCGCCGATGCCCCCGGGCGCGGCGAGCCCGGCACCGGCGACCTGCCGCTTTTCGCCCAGCTCGAGGCCCTTGCCGCCGGCGGTTATGACGGCTGGATCGGTTTGGAATACAAGCCCACCACTGCCACCGCCGACAGTTTCGGTTGGCGCTCGCCCTGAGCCCTCCAACTTGTTCATTCTCTTCGCAGGGACGCACAGAAAAGGACAGACAGTATGACTTCGATCGCCTTCATCGGACTCGGCATCATGGGCAGCCCCATGGCCGGGCACCTCGCCAAAGCCGGACACGACGTCCACGGTTTCAATCGCAGCCCTGGCCCCTACGCAGCACTGAAGGACGCTGGAGGTCGAGCTGCTGAGTCTGCATCCGACGCTGTCAAGGACGCGGACGTCATCTGCATCATGGTGCCGGACAGCCCGGACGTGGCAGGCGTGTTGAACGACGAGGGCGGTGTCTTCGACAGTGCCAAGAAAGGCTCGCTGATCATCGACTTCTCCAGCATCCGCCCCGATGTGGCTGGGGACTTGGCGGCTCAGGCGCGCGAACGCGGCTTCCGTATGTTGGACGCGCCGGTCTCCGGTGGCCAGGCCGGTGCGGTGAACGCTGCGCTCTCGATCATGGTCGGCGGCGAAGCCAGCGATTTCGCGGAGGCCAAAGACGTCTTCGACGCGGTCGGTAAAACCATCGTGCATGTTGGCCCCAGCGGTGCAGGCCAGACCGTGAAGGCGGCCAACCAGCTCATTGTGGCCAGCAACATCCAGGCGCTAGCCGAAGCCGTGGTGTTCTTGGAGGCTTACGGAGTCGACATGCCAGCGGCCCTGGACGTGCTAGGCGGCGGCTTAGCCGGGTCCAAGGTGCTGGACCAGAAGAAGTCCAACATGCTCGACCGCTCCTTCGACCCGGGCTTCCGGATCGACCTGCATCACAAGGACATGGGCATCTTCACCTCGGCCTCCCGCGAGGCGGGCGTCGTCGTACCGCTGGGCGCGTTGGTCGCCCAGTTGATGGCCTCGGCGCGCGCGGCTGGCGACGGCCAGTTGGATCACTCCGGCTTGCTGCGAGGAGTCGAGCGTCTCTCTGGACGCACTGACCGCCTCAGCGACTAGCCCGCACCGGATCCTGCCGGAGACGGCACCTCACTCCACTGACGACTCGAGAAGAAAAGGCACCAACCATGGCACGTATGCGCACCGTCGACGCCGCAATGTTGATCCTGGAAAAGGAAGGCGCCACTCAGGCCATCGGCCTCCCCGGCGCCGCGATCGACCCCTTCTACAACGCGATGAAGGCCCATGGTGGGGTCAAACACGTCCTGGCGCGGCACGTGGAGGCCGCCTCCCACATGGCCGAGGGATACACCCGTGCAGCGCCAGGCAACATCGGCATCTGTGTCGGCACTTCCGGGCCGGCCGGAACCGACATGATCACCGGGCTGTACTCGGCCTCGGCCGACTCCATCCCGATCCTGTGCATCACCGGTCAGGCTCCAGTGGCAAAGCTGCACAAAGAGGACTTCCAGGCCATCGACATTGCGTCCATCGCCGCTCCGGTCACCAAGTGGGCTGTCACGGTGATGGAGCCCGCGCAGATGCCCGGTAGCTTCCAGAAGGCGTTTCAGCTGATGCGCTCGGGTCGCCCCGGCCCGGTGCTGTTGGACCTGCCGATCGACGTGCAGATGGCCGAGATCGAGTTCGACAGCGACACCTACGAGCCGCTGCCCGTGGCCAAGCCGGGCACGACCCATGCCCAGGCTAAGAAGGCGCTGGAGATGGTGCTGGCCGCCGAAAAGCCGCTGATTGTGGCGGGTGGCGGGATCGTTAACGCCGACGCCGCCGACCTGCTGGTGGAGCTGGCCGAGACGCTCGGAGTGCCGGTGGTGCCCACCCTGATGGGTTGGGGAACGATTCCCGATGACCACCCGCTGATGGTGGGCATGGTCGGCCCGCAGACGTCGCATCGCTACGGCAACGCCACCATGCTGGAAGCCGACCACGTGCTCGGCATCGGCAACCGGTGGGCCAACCGGCATACTGGCGGCACGGACGTCTACACCGCCGGCCGCACCTTCACCCACGTGGACATCGAGCCCACCCAGATCGGTCGGGTGTTCGCCGCCGACTACTCCATCGTCTCCGACGCAGGCCTAGCGCTAGAGGCCTTCGTGGAGGTCGCCCCGGAGCGGAAAGACTCTGGCAAGATCAGCGGTGAGGAGAGCAAGTGGGTGTATGAGTGTCAGGAGCGCAAGCGCACCCTGCAGCGCCGGACTCACTTCGACAACGTGCCGTTGAAGCCGCAGCGGGTGTATGAGGAGATGAACGCGGTCTTCGGCCGGGACAGTCGTTACGTCTCGACCATCGGGTTGTCCCAGATACAGGCCGCTCGGCTGTTGCACGTCTACGGGCCCAGACACTGGATCAACGCGGGCCAGGCCGGCCCGTTGGGGTGGACCATCCCGGCGACTTTGGGTGTCGCTGTTGCTGCTCCCGAGGACACCGTCGTTGCCCTGTCCGGGGACTACGACTTCCAGTTCCTGATCGAGGAGCTGGCGGTTGGCGCAGGTCAAGATCCCCTACAGCCACGTGCTGGTGAACAACGCCTACCTCGGGTTGATCCGTCAGTCCCAGCGGAGGTTCGAGATGGACTATCACGTTCAACTCGACTTCGACAACATCAACTCCTTCGAGCTCGATGGCTACGGCGTGGACCACCTCAAGGTGGCCGAGGGGCTGGGTTGCAAAGCGATCCGGGTGTTCGAACCGGACCAGATTGCGCCGGCGTTGGAGCAAGCCAAGGCATGGATGGCTGAGTTCAAGGTGCCGGTCATCGTCGAGATGATCTTGGAGCGCGTCACCAACGTGTCGATGGGTGTGCAGATCGATGCGGTGACCGAGTTCGAGGATCTTGCTGCCGACGGCAAGGATGCCCCAACCGCCATCTCGATGCTCGACTGACCACGAGCGTGAAGTGGCCCACGAGAAGGTGTCCATGACAGGAACAGGTATGCCAATGCGAACAGTGTTAATCGCGCCCGACAAGTTCAAGGGTTCGCTGACCGCTGCCGAAGTGGTTTCGGCGGTCAGCGCTGGTCTGCAATCCGTCAGTTCGGTCGATGTGCGTGGTGTACCTGTGGCGGATGGTGGTGACGGCACCATTGCCGCCGCGGTCGCTGCTGGGTACATCGAGGTGCCAGTCACAGCTGCTGGGCCGACTGGTGAGCCCGTGGCAACGCGGTATGCACGCTCCGAAGGGACTGCCGTCGTCGAGATGGCGGACGTCTCTGGGCTCGTGGGCCTACCCGGCGGCGTGCTGGAGCCCCTCGCGGCGACCAGTCGTGGCACCGGAGAAGTCATGGCCGCTGCCATTGAGGCCGGATGCACCACACTGGTCGTCGGCATCGGTGGCAGCGCGAGCACCGACGGTGGCGCTGGCCTAGTCGCCGCTCTGGGGGTCCAACTGCTCGATGCCCAGGGTGTCGCTATCGCGGACGGTGGCGCCGCTTTGCAGCACGTCTCAAGTATCGACACCCAGGCACTTGCTGACCGGCTGGCGGGGGTCACGATCACCATTGCCTGTGACGTGGACAATCCCTTGACCGGACCAACGGGGGCCGCCGCAATCTATGGCCCGCAGAAGGGCGCCGACGAAGCGCAGGTCCGCCAGTTGGATGAGGCACTGAGTCACTTCGCGGACGTCGTTGCCGCGCACGGACACAACGATCAGCGTCATGCCGCGGGGGCCGGAGCCGCCGGCGGCGTCGGGTATGCGGCGCTAGCGCTACTCGGCGCGACGCTGCGGCCAGGCATTGGCCTGATTTTCGATCTCGTCGGATTCGAGGCTGCGCTGGACGGAGCGGACTTCGTGATCACCGGCGAAGGATCGCTTGATGAGCAAACCCTCAACGGCAAGGCCCCTGCTGGGGTGGCGACCGCAGCCGGCAAGCGCGGCATACCGGTCGTTGCAGTGTGCGGTCGGACCACACTGAGCGCCGAGCGCCTCGCGGACGCGGGCATCAGCGCTGCCTACTCCCTGAGCGACCTTGAGCCTGACCTGCAGCGATCAATGGCGGGCGCCGGGCCGCTCCTGACCCGACTCGGCGAGCAGATCGCTCGCGACCATCTGAGCACAGCCAGCGGAACGCCGCAGAAGTAGGTGTCATGCAGACCGTGGACGTCGCATCCTTCAACGACCTCAGCGACAGCGAGGTCCGGGAACAGCTGCGCAGATGCCTCAATGTGCCGCGCTGGGTCGACACCGTGGCGGCGGGCCGACCATACGTCGACGTCGCTAGTCTCGAAGCCACAGCCGCTGCGGCCGCCTCCGACCTGGACGACGGCGAGTTGGGAGCGGCCCTGGCAGGCCATGCCCGCATCGGGGAACAGGCCACGGACCCAGACCATGATGCCGAGTTATCCCGTAGCGAACAGGGCGGCGTCGACCCCGCTGATCTGGACACCGCCGCCCGATTGCGTGCTGGCAACCTTGCCTACGAGCAGCGGTTCCACCGGGTGTTCCTGATCCGAGCCGCTGGCCGATCTGCCCACGAGATCTTGAATGAACTGAACCGCCGACTGGACAACGGCGCATTGAGTGAACGCGAAGAGACGGTCGCTCAATTACGTGACATCGCCATCCTGCGACTGACGGAGACACTCTGATGGGAACGCTGTCCACTCACGTTCTGGACACCAGCCTGGGCCTGCCCGCACAAGGGGTGCCGATCACGCTGCATACCCTCGCCGGTGATTCCCTCGGCGCGGGCTCAACCGACGCCGATGGTCGGATCGGCACCATCGGCCCGGAGCGATTGGCGGTGGGTGACTACCGGCTCACCTTCGACTCCGGCAGTTACTTCGCAGCCGCTGGCACGACGGCCTTCTACCCCGAGATCACCATCGCCTTCACCATCTCCGATGCCGAAGCCCACTGTCACGTGCCGGTGCTGCTGAATCCGTACGGCTACTCCACCTATCGGGGAAGCTGATGGCCCTCGATCTGCTGATTCGAGCCCCGCGGGCGATCATCGATGGTGCCGAGCGGGCTGTCTTAGTGGGCGTCCAGAGCGGCCGCATCGTCTCGGTGGACCCGTGGTCGCCCGATCAGACCGGAGCGGGAGCAGGTGAGTCACCCCCAGAGGCGACTCAGGTCCTCGACCTCGGGCAGGACGAGGTCTTGCTGCCCGGTTTGGTCGACAGTCACGTGCACGTCAACGAACCTGGTCGCACCGAGTGGGAAGGCTTTGCCAGCGCCACCAAAGCCGCCTCCGCCGGTGGCGTGACCACGCTGGTCGATATGCCGCTGAACTCTGTGCCGCCAACAAAGACACTCGATGGGCTCGAGCGCAAACGTGCCGTCGCCGGCGACCAGAGTTATATCAACGTGGGATTTTGGGGTGGCGCTGTCCCCGGTAACCTCCCGGACCTCGCGCCCCTTCACGCAGCTGGCGTCTTCGGCTTCAAGTGCTTCACGTTGCCCTCTGGCGTCGATAAGTTCGGTCACTTAAGCCCTGCCGAGGTCGAAGCCGCCATGGGCGAAACGGGCCGGTTGGATTCGCTGTTGATCGTGCACGCCGGGGACGAGCACACGGTCGACGTTGCTTCATCGAGTCATCACCCGAGCCAGGACTATGCCGATTTCCTCGCTGCGCGCCCTCGGGACGCGGAGAACCTCGCCATTGCGCAAGTGATCGAAAGCTCGCGTCACAGGTGCACATCCTGCACTTGAGCAGTTCGGATGGGCTCCCGATGATCCGCGCGGCCAAGGCTGATGGGGTTCCGCTGTCGGTGGAGACCTGCCCGCACTATCTGACGTTTGTCGCTGAGACCATCCCCGATGGCGCAACCCAGTTCAAGTGCTGCCCACCCATTCGGGAGAAGGGCAACTAAGACGAGTTGTGGGCCGCGCTGGGCGACAGTGCCATCGACATCGTGGTCACCGACCACTCACCCTGCACCGTCGATCTCAAGGCGCTCGGGGTCGGTGACTTCAGCACGGCCTGGGGTGGCGTCGCCGGTCTTCAGGTCGGCTTGTCCGCGACATGGTCGGGCGCCCGCACCCGGGGATACTCGCTGGCAGACGTGGTGCGGTGGATGTCCGCTGGGCCGGCAGACTTCGTCGGGCTGACATCGAAGGGGCGCATCGAAGTCGGCGCCGACGCCGATTTCGCAGTGTTCGCCCCCGATGAAGAATTCACGGTCAAGGTGGCTGATTTGCATCACAAGAACCCCGTCTCGGCCTATGACGTTTCGACGCTGACCGGCGTTGTCCGATCGACCTGGCTGAACGGCATACAGGTAGACATCACCGCAGCGCCGCGAGGCCAACTGCTGAGCAGAGGAGAAGCATGAGCGAACCGACCTACTATGCACCGACCGGTGGACTCCCGGCGCAGACCGAGTTGACCACCGACCGCGCCATGTTCACCGAAGCGTATGCCGTGCTGCCACGCGGCACGATGACCGACATTGTCACCAGCTTCCTGCCGTTCTGGACGAACATGCGGATGTGGATCATCGCCCGGCCACTGTCCGGGTTGCCGAGACTTTTACGCAGTACATCGTTGAGGTTCCCCCGGTGGTGGCAGCGACAAGCCCGAGCTCGATCCGCAAGCAGAAGGCGTGCTGTTTGTCGTTGAGGGCAACCTCACGCTGACCATTGATGAGCAGACTCACGCTCTGCGAGCGGGCAGTTACGTGTATCTTCCGGCTGGCGCTTCGTGGACGTTGCGTGTCGATGAGTCAGCACAGGGACCGGGACGCCTCCACTGGATCCGCAAGACGTATCAGCATGTTGAGGGTCTCGACATGCCCGAGGCTTTGGTCACCCATGAGACCGAGGTCGAGGGTGCGCCGATGCCGGGCACGCAGGGCCGCTGGACCACGCAGCGCTTCGTCGGGATGGATGACCTACGGCACGACATGCACTGCACGATCGTGAACTTCGAAACCGGTGGCGTGATTCCGTTCCCGGAGACGCATGTGATGGAGCACGGCTTGTATGTGCTCGAAGGCAAAGCGGTCTATCTGCTGAACACGGATTAGATCGAGGTGCAGGAGGGCGACTTCATATGGCTCCGTGCGTTTTGCCCGCAGGCGTGCTACGCGGGCGGTCCGGGACGGTTCCGTTACCTGCTCTACAAGGATGTCAACCGGCACGCGACGCTCTCGCGCCAGTTTGTGTGACACCGATCAGAGCCGATCTATGATGAGCAGTGAGCGTTTCTAGGGGGCTGTCAGCAAAGCCACAGCGGGCACACGTAGAATCTCTCTAAGCGGAAAACATTTTCTGTCCAAAGGAAATGTCCCCCAGAGAGGCACTTCGTGTCAGCCGTACCCCAGAGTGAGCGACCAGTCCAACCGGCCCGTGCGGCCGGAGGGGTGCAATCGCTGGGCCGAGCGTTCACCATCTTGGAGACGATCGCGGACGCTGGCGGAGTGGTGTCGCTGTCTGAACTGGCGGGGTCGACGGGCCTACCTCTGCCAACCATCCACCGGTTGGTACGCACTCTGGTCGATCTAGGGTATGTGCGTCAGGAAGCCTCGCGGCAGTACTCGCTCGGCCCTCGGCTGATTCGGCTAGGCGAGGTAACGTCGCAGCGAATTACCGCGTGGTCGCGCCCGCACCTGGAGCCCGTGGTCAAACAGCTGGGCGAGTCGGTGAACCTCGCCACCATGGACGGTGATCGGATTGTCTACATCGGCAACGTGATGCCCTCGCAGAATTCGATGCGTATGTTCACCGAGGTGGGGCGCCGCGTGGATGCGCATGCCACAGCCGTGGGAAAGGCGATTCTGGCGTCCGAGCCTGAGGCCGACGTGCAAGCCTTGCTGGCCCGCAGTGGGCTTGACGCACATACTGAACACACCATCGATTCCGTAGAGCAGTTCCTGGCCGAGCTGGCTCGGGCACGCGTCACCGGCTACGCGGTAGACAACGAAGAGCAAGAAGTAGGCGTTCGCTGCGTCGCGGTGGCAGTCCCAGCCGCCGGGCACCGGCTGGCGGTATCGATGTCTGGGCCCCTGTCGAGAATGGACGACGAGGCCGTGGCCGCCGCAATCCTCCCCTTACAGCGTGCTGCTGCCGCCATTGCTGCCGAGCTCGACGTGCGCTGAGGCTGAATCGCGCGCCGACCCCCTCCCCTCACGACCTGGGCAAGGCTTTGCGTCCGGATCCGGGGAGATCGCGCGCTTGAACGATGCATAACCTTGGTCGGGTGGGAGAACGGCCTGCGTGTTGAAGGGCTTGGTCTCCCGGTCGAAGTCACGAGGAGGGCGATCAGCACCAGCAGACCGCCGCCGACTTGGCTCGGGCTCAGCGTCTCGCCGAGCGCGCCCACTGCGAGGAGCACGGCCACGACGGGATGAAGGGCCAGCAGCATGGCGGTGGTGTGGGCGGGCAGTCGCGAGGACGCGGCACCGACCATCAGCCACGCCCCCGCCTGTCCGAACACGGCAAGCAGGATCAGCCAGAACCACGACATCACGCTCAGATCGAAGTCGAGCCCGGTGGTGGGCAGCGCGATCGCGGCACTGGCTGCCGTAGCGGTCACGCTCGCCACCGTCAGCCCGGTGATTGTATGGCCTGGCGCGTTCCTGTTGCCCTGGCGGCTGACGTAGAGGTATGCGGCGTAAGCCAGTCCCGCAGCGCCACCCATCATCACTCCGATCGTCGGCAGTTCTGAGCCGTCGACGCCTCCCCCTAGCCCGCCCACCAGGGCGACGCCGACGAAGACCAAGGGCACCGCTATCTTGAAGCCGCGGGTCACCCGCTGCCTCTGCAGGCACCATGCCAGGAGCGGGAATGCCACGATCTGAGTGTTGAGTAGCACCGAAGAGACTCCCGCGCCGACCATCAGGAGACTTTGGGTGGCGAGCATAAATCGAGGCCCAGGAGGGCCCCCGCCAACGCGGCGCCCACGAAAAACCGGCGTGGCGGGGCTCCATTTCGACGCATTTCGCGCCGGGCCAACGGAGCCAAGATCACCGCAGCAAGCAGACACCGCACGACACTGGTGGTGCCCGCATCGGCACCGGCCCAGGAGATGAGTACTGCTGATGCGGCCAGGGACATACAGCCTAGTAGCAGCAGGGACACGGGCAGCAGCGTCGAGGGTGAGGTGGTCGGCATACCCCGATAGTGACAGGCGCAAACAATGCGATCCAGGTTGCTTTTCTGTTCATCACCGCATACTTGAAGTATGCAGTTAGATTGGGATCGACTACGCGTTTTTCACGAGGTTGCCGGGCAGGGTTCGATCATTGGAGCCGCCGACCTCTTACACCTCACCGGTCCGGCCGTATCGCGACAGGTGCGTAACCTGGAACGTGAGATCGGCGCTGCGCTGATCGAACCCGACGGTCGCGGGATCCGGCTCACCGGTGCGGGCCATGTGCTCGCTGCTCACGCGAAAGACATCCACGCCAGCGTGACCTCGGCAACCAAGGAAGTGGCCGGGCTACGCGACGAGGTGGCCGGGCCGCTGCGCATCGGTAGCGTCAACGCCACAATGCGCGAAGTCGTGCCGTCCACGGTTGGCCGGTTGCAGGCCGCGCATCCGCGGCTGATGATTGAGGCGCGCGATGGCGAAGCCAGCACCCTGATGCCGTTGCTTCGGGCCGGGGATCTCGACATCGTGCTGGCCGAAAGTTGGGCCAACCGGCGCCTCAGCACGTCGCCGGGGGTGGCGGTGTATCCACTGCTGGAGGAAGAGGTTGATGTGGCGCTGCCGATAGCTCATCCGGCCGCGTCGGACCCGCAAGCTTCCTTAGTTCGCTTGCCAGAGCATCCGTGGATCGCCTGTCCCGGTGGGGCCGAAGCTCATGACGGCATGGTCCAGGCATTGCGGGAGCGAGGGCTGGAGCCCCGGATCGCCTTTGTGGCGACCGACTTCGCCACGCAACTGGAGGTGGTGAAGGAGGGCCTTGCCTACGCTTTGGTGCCCCGCATCGCCCAGCGATGGTCAACCGGCGGTGTGGCCTTCGTGCCGTGTGCTCGCCCTGTCCACCGAGCCATTGTGGTGCTCACCAGAACAGGTGACCTCGCGCCCGCTGAGCAGGCCTGTCTGCAGATGCTACAAACGGTGACTGGTGAGCGACTACCCCGTGGTGGAACTAATGCGGCACGGCCTTGATGGTGAGGAGCCCAACCGGCCATAGTGCCATGGTGGCCCACGGCCCGCCAGCACCGCGGTATCAGATGCGCCACCGGCCCACCAAGCGATCAGAGACACGGCCAGCGGGCCGTAGGAGACCGCCACCACCAGGCCGCCCTTTCCGCATCAGCTGAACTATCTGCTCTCCAGGTCGCGCGCGCGAAGGGGTGTGCATGCTGACACCGTCCGGTCCGTCCATCTGGGCCAGACTTGCCGTCACCGGGTGAGCGACCTCTCATCCGAGGGCCGGGTCAGCGAGTCCCGGCGGCCAGTGCAAGCAGGTCAGTATCGCAGCCGGGCCGGCCCATCAGCATCGCGCCGACCGGCAGACCGCTGGTCGGAGCGGGCACGGACAGCGCTGGCACCCCGGCCAGGTTGGCCACAACGGTCCAGCAGTCGGTGTAGGGCGCAGCCAGCGGGTCGGCCAGCTCCTCGGGGGTGATCTCACCGTCCAGCAGTGGCGCGGTGGTCGGCATCGTCGGGGAGACCAGCACCTCGTGGCGCACGAGGGCACTGGTGACCTGATCGCGCACCCGGCGCTGCACCTGCGCCGCCCCCGCCAGCGCCGCCGAGTCGTGATCGCGTAACCGGCGACCGTAGTCATAGCGCCGGATCAGCTCATCTCCGGCTCGCCCGGAGCGCACCCACGGCTCCAGCCAGTCCAGCGCGGCCACCGACGTCAACCGCATGTATGCCGACAGCGCCCGGTGTACCTCCGGCACCGAGACTCGGCAGACCTCGATGCCGTGGTCGCGCAGCCCGTCCAACCAGGCCTCGAAGGCGGCCATCACCTCAGGCCGGTTGCGGTCGGTGACCAGCTCGTCCACGACGGCGACACGGTTTGGCGCGGCGCGCGATCCGAGGGAGGTTTGCGTCGGGCTCGGCCTGCGCTCCCAAGGGGTGGGTCGTTGGCCTGCCAGCACGGCGAGGAGGAGCCGGGCGTCGGCCACGGTGCGGGCCAGCGGCCCGACCCGGTCCAGCCCTGGCGCGAACGGCACCACCCCGGTCATCGGCACCAGGTCAGGAGAGGGTGCGATGCCGACCACGCCGCACTGTGCTGCGGGCTCGCGGATCGACCCGCCGGTGTCGGTCCCGATGGCCAGCGGTGTCAGACCTGCGGCGAC
>JBARZG010000018.1:0-13989 GCA_049649785.1 Ornithinimicrobium sp.
GAGGTCGAATACCGCAAGCTTCGCCTGGAGCGGGTGGCACTCGCCGGGGTGTGGGGCACGGGGACGGCCCAGGATGCCGAGAACTCGATGTACGAATTGTCCGCACTCGCCGAAACGGCCGGTTCGACCGTCGCCGCTGCCGTGCTGCAGCGGCGCCCCAAGCCCGACCCGGCGACATACCTCGGCTCCGGCAAGGCACAAGAGTTACGGGACATCGTCCAGGCCGAAGGCGCCGACACGGTGATCTGCGACGACGAATTGGCGCCCTCGCAGCGCCGCGCGCTCGAAGACGTCGTCAAGGTGAAGGTCATCGACCGAACTGCGCTGATCCTCGACATCTTTGCTCAGCACGCCAAGTCTCGAGAAGGTCGAGCGCAAGTCGAGCTGGCCCAGTTGCAGTACCTCCTGCCGCGATTGCGTGGTTGGGGTGAGTCGATGTCTCGACAGGCGGGTGGCCGGGTGGCTGGCGGTGAGGGCATCGGCTCCCGGGGCCCCGGTGAGACCAAGATCGAGTTGGACCGGCGGCGGATCAACACCCGGATCGCCAAGCTCCGCCGCGATATCGCCTCGATGAAGGTCACCCGCGACACAAAACGCTCGTCGCGCAAGGACGCGCAGGTCTCCAGTGTGGCTATTGTCGGCTACACCAACGCCGGCAAGTCTTCGCTGCTCAACCGGCTGACCGGCGCCGGTGTGTTGGTACAAGATCAACTCTTTGCCACCTTGGACCCGACGGTGAGGCGCACCGAGACCTCGGATGGCCGCCCGTATACGTTGGTCGATACCGTCGGGTTCGTGCGTCAGTTGCCGCATCAGTTGATCGAGGCGTTTCGCTCGACGTTGGAGGAAGCGGCCGACGCCGATGTCCTGCTGCATGTCGTGGACTGCGCCCATGAGGACCCCGAAGGTCAGATCCGGGCGGTCCACGAGGTGCTGGCTGACGTCGGCGCTCATGATGTCCCCGAATTGATCGCCTTCAACAAGGCCGATGCCGCCGAGCCCGAGGTACTCGACCGTTTGAGCAGGGCCTATCCCGACGCCGTCCTGGTTTCTGCACGGACAGGTGCGGGTATGCCGTTGCTCGCCGAGGCACTCGAAACTGCCCTACCTCGGCCGCAGATCCTCATTGACGTGCTGGTGCCGTACCACCGCGGCGACCTGGTGAGCCGGGTGCATGCCGAGGGTGACGTGCTTGCCGAAGACCACACGGCTGAAGGCACCCGGCTTGAGGCCAAGGTGCTGCCGGACCTGCATGGCACGTTGGCGACCTTTGCCTCCCAGCACTAGCGCGCCGGGGTCCAAGTGATCACCGTGTTGTGCCACAGTGTCGCCTGTGACCGCCGAGCAGGATCGACTTTCCACCTCCGATGACCCCAAGGCGCCGTGGCGCACCTGGGGTCCGTATGTTTCGGCGCGGCAGTGGGGCACCGTGCGAGAGGACTACTCCGCTGACGGCAGCGCCTGGGAACACTTTCCGTTCGATGACGCGCATCGTCGGGCTTACCGCTGGGGTGAAGATGGGCTAGCCGGTCTGTGCGATGTCGACGGCTATCTCAATGTCGGTGTGGCGCTGTGGAACGGTCAGGATGACCGCATCAAGGAGCGACTATTCGGCCTGACGAACCCGCAGGGCAACCACGGCGAGGACGTCAAGGAGTATTGGTGGGCCACCGACGGGACCCCGACCCACAGTTATGCGAGTTGGCTCTACCGCTACCCGCACGCTGCGTTTCCGTATGCCGACCTGATCGCGACCAACGGTGCTCGCGGGCCGGCCGAGCCCGAGTACGAGCTGTCCGACACCGGGATCTTCGACGGCGATGCCTTCTTCGACGTGGAAGTCACTCACGCGAAGGCGGCGCCGGGTGACATCTGCATTGAGGTCACAGCGACCAATCACGGCTCGCAGGCGGCACCGATTCACCTGATTCCGCAGGTCTGGTTCCGCAACACGTGGTCCTGGGGATTGGACGACCGGCGACCCACCCTGTCGTTGGCGTCCGAGGGATCGCAGAAGAGCAATCATGTCGGGGAAGGCAACGGGTATGTCGAGCTGGTGGCCGAACATCACGAGCTCGGTCAGATCAGGGTGCTCGCCGAGCGCCACCACGAGGCTGGGTTGCCGACGCCGGTGTTCTGCGAGAACGAATCGAACCTGATCGGCCTCTATGGCGAGTCGGCTGCGGGCGGCCAGCACACGGCATACCCCAAGGACACGATCAACGACGCCGTGCTCCGCGGTTGGAGCCCTGGTGCGGGCGGGCAGCCGGGCGAGTTCGGCGGTAGAAACCCTGGTGCGGGAGGGCAGCCGGGCGAACTCGGCGGCAGGAACCCTGGTGCGGGAGGGCAGCCGGGCGAGCTCGGCAATCCCGAGCGGGTGGGTACCAAAGTCGGTCTGTGGTGGGCCTTCCCGGCGGTGCCACCAGGCGACAGTGTGAGTGTCCGCATGCGCCTGATCGACGACTCCTTATCGCCTGGACGAGGTTATCCGCGCGAATCGGGGGACATCGCAACTCCCACCGATGCACAACCTCGCCCAGGCGGTGAAAGCGCTCAGACTTTCGACGAGGTGCTCACGGCCAGGCGCGCCGAGGCGGATGAGTTCTTCGCCGCCGTGTTGCCCACGGACACGAGCGAGCAGGACGCCCAGATCGCCCGTCGGGCCTTCGCCGGGTTGCAGTGGGGCAAGCAGTTGTACCTGTACGACGTGCCGCGGTGGTTAGCCGGTGACCCGGCTCAGCCGCCGCCCCCGCCGCAGCGCGCGGCAGCCCACCAAGGCCGCAACACCGACTGGAAGCACGTGAATCTCTCCGAAGTAATCTCCATGCCCGATGAGTGGGAGTATCCGTGGTTCGCCACCTGGGACCTGGCCTTCCACTGTGTGGCCCTGGCTCACGTCGACCCGGCGTTCGCCAAGGACCAACTGCTGTTGATGTGCCGCGAATGGGCGATGCATCCGAACGGGCAACTGCCGGCGTATGAGTGGAACTTCTCAGACGTCAACCCGCCCGTGCATCCGTGGGCGGCGTGGCAGGTCTACGCGATCGGAGGGTGCCAAGACCGAGACTTTCTGCAGCGAATTGTGCTCAAAATGCTGTTGAACTTCCCGTGGTGGGTGAACCGCAAGGACGCCGACGGCTCGCATGTGTTCGAAGGCGGCTTCTTGGGGATGGACAACGTCGGGTTGTTCGACCGCTCGGAGCCGCTGCCTCACGGCCAGCGGTTGGAGCAGGCCGACGCAACGGCCTGGATGGGTATGTTCTGCCTGAAAATGCTGCGAATGGCCACCGAGCTAGCCCGACGCGATCCCTCTTGGGATGAGGTTGCCACGAAGTTCTTAGTGCACTTCTTGGCGATCTCCGAGGCGATGGAAGACTTCGGCTCAGGCCACAAGGCGCTGTGGGACCCAGAAGATGAGTTCTTCCACGACGTGCTGGTCGGGGTCGATGGTCACGCGCACCGTAGCCCGGTGCGATCAATGGTGGGTCTGTTGCCACTGACCGCGGTTTCGCTGGTGCCCGACTGGGTTGTCACTGATTTGCCCGACCTGACTGACTTCTTTCAAGGGTGGACTCAGCGGCGACCGAAACTGGCGCGTTCGTTGATTCACACCAATCACCACGGGCAGGCCCTGCGCACCCTGTCAATGGCCTCCGCTCAGCAATGGTCGGCACTGCTCAGGCCGTTGCTGGACGAGGCGGAGTTCATGTCGCCACATGGGATTCGTTCGCTATCGGCGATCCACCGTGACGGCGTCGAGGCGTCTTTCCACGGAATCGACCTCCAGCTGACCTATGTCCCGGCTGAGTCGTTGACCGGCATGTTTGGTGGCAACTCGAACTGGCGCGGCCCCATCTGGATGCCCGTCAATGCGCTGCTGACCGATGCGCTGCGGGTGTATGGACGGGGGGCCGGGATCGATCAGCAGGTGGAGTTTCCAACCGGCTCGGGGGAGTCGATGCCGTTGGCCGACGTGGCCCGTGCGGTCGAGCAACGCCTCGTGGCGATGTTCCGTCCGGGTCCAAACGGCAGGCGCCCGAACACGCCGCAGCACCACCCAAGCGGGCCTCTCTGGGATGCTCATCCCACCTTCAGCGAGTACTTCAACGGCGACAATGGGGAGGGCTTGGGTGCTTCGCACCAGACTGGGTGGACAGCGCTCGTGGCTCACTTCATCTGCGCTCCTGACGGAATCGCCAATCGCTGAACGGGCCGAGAGGTCTCCGCGAGTTCTGTGGGTCCGAGAGTGGGCTGCCTCGGGTCGTCGCCATCTGGGCTCGCCGAGGCGGACTGATGGTTGCACTGGTCCGTCGCGAGGAGCGGGCAACCTAGATCTGCAACAGCGAGAGCACATGTTCATGGACATCTTCGTCGTGCTGCAAAGCCGCCTCGATGGCGACACGCACCCCCTCGATGGAGGTGTTCAACGCCATACTCGGTGCACCGAGGTTGATGTCCATCGCTGCGACCTCGGGGAGGTGCGGTAGATGCAGCCAGCCCACCCGGGTCGCGAGGTCGGCTGTCGCGACCCGGTGCAGCACGCCGTACATGAGGTGGTTGCACATGAGGGTGCCGGGCGCGTCGGAGATGTCCGCCGGGATGCCGCGATCTCGCATTGTCAAGACCATGGCCCGCAGCGGCACGGTCGCCCAGTAGGCCACCGGGCCGTCCGCAGCGGTCAGGTCGTCCTCCAGGAACCGCCCTTCGTTGTCGGCCACCCGGTACCGGGCCGAGTCGTTGAGGTTCTGCGCGATGCGCTCGACGGTAATCATCGAGCGACCGCCGTACTCGCCGGTCATCAACACGAGTTCGGGCTCGATCTCCTCGATGGACTGCATCACAGCGTCGATGCAGTCGAACCACCGACTAGGGGCGACCAGCCCGGTGACCCGCTTGCCGCCGATCTCGGAGCCATCCAGCGCCCGGGCCACTCCCTCGGCCGGGTTGACCGGCGTCGTTCCGAACCGCTCGAAGCCGCTGACCAGCACACCGCCCCTGGCTTGCGTCATCGTCTTTCCTGGTGGGTCAGAAAGCGCCATGGTCCTAGTCTCCCGCATCACTGGGTCACCATCGACTCCGCTAGCAACAGGCGCGTCCCAGCCGATATCCCCAGGCGAGTCTCTTCGCGCCGCTGCACGGCATACCCTCATCGGTATGGCCACAGACCTCGACGCGTTGCTCACCGCCGCCGTCGCCTCGGTCGGTGGCGCGACCCGCACCGGGCAAGTGCAGATGGCCCGCGCCGTGCGCGACGCGGTGGAGCAGGAGCGCCATCTGCTCGTGCAGGCCGGCACCGGTACGGGTAAGTCGCTGGCCTACCTCGTGCCCGCCATTGCCCACGCCGCCGCGACCGGCAAGCCGGTGGTGGTCGCGACCGCAACGTTGGCCCTGCAGGCGCAGATCATCGACCGAGACCTGCCACGGATCTGCGCGGCGCTGCGCTCATCGATCGGGCGCGAGCCCACGTTTGCCTTGATCAAGGGCCGATCTAACTATCTGTGCAAGCACAAGGTGGTCGGAGGTTTCCCTGATGACGACGCCGACAGTTTGCTGTCTGTCGGGGCGGTTGACGCCGAGAAGTCTCGGATGGGGGCCGAGATCACTCGACTGAGGGAGTGGGGCGAGGCCACCGAGTCTGGGGATCGCGACGAGCTCGCACCAGGGGTCAGCAACAAGGCCTGGCGGCAGGTATCGGTCAGCGCGAGGGAATGCCTCGGCCAGAAGTGCCCGCTGGTCGCTGAGTGTCACGTGGAGGAGGCGCGAGCGGCCGCCCATCACGTCGATGTCATCGTCACCAACCATGCGTTCATGGCGATCGATGCCTTCGAAGGTCGGCACATGCTGCCCGACCACGACCTGTTGATCATCGACGAAGCCCACGAGTTGACCGACCGCGTGACTTCCACGGTCACCGACGAGATGACCGGAAGTGTAGTCACGACTGCAGCCAGACGCGCGGCGAAGTATGGGTCGGTCGAGGCTCTGTCCGATGCGGCCGACGACCTGGCCGAAGTGCTCGATGAGATGCCTGAAGGCCGGTTGGCCCAGGGATTGCCGGATAGCCTGTCACGGGTGCTGATCGCCGTCCGCGACGCCGCGCGTGGCGCGCAGAGTGAGATGAAGGGTGAGTCCAAGGAAGCCGCCGACGGTGCCCGGCAGGTCGCCAGATCTGGGATCGACGACATCTTCGACACGGCCGAGCGGCTGTTGGATGATCGCGAACTGGACGTTGCCTGGGTCGCCCGTGATCTGCGCGGATACACGACGCTGCGGGTTGCGCCAATGAGCGTGGCGATGATGGTGCGGGACAAAGTGTTCGGCGATCGCACTGTCGTCATGACCTCAGCCACGTTGGAACTCGGGGGCTCGTTCGACACCGTCGCGGGCACCATTGGCCTTCGCGGACCGGACGCCCCGGCATACACCCCGCTCGATGTGGGCAGCCCGTTCGACTATCCCCAGCAGGCCATCGTCTACGTCGCGGCACACCTGCCGCCCCTGGGGCGCGACGGCGCGGGCCCCAAGGTGTTCGACGAGATTGAGGCGCTTGTCCGTGCCGCGGGCGGTCGCACGCTGGGTCTGTTCAGCTCTCGACGCGCGGCCGAAACAGCCGCAGAGCAGATGCGTACACGGCTGAAGGACACCGACATCGACGTGCTCTGCCAGGGCGATGACCAGACGCCGACGCTGGTGCGCCAGTTCGCCGGTGATGCGCCGACGTGTCTGTTCGGCACGATGTCGTTGTGGCAGGGGGTCGACGTACCGGGCTCGGCCTGCCAGCTGGTGATCATCGACCGCATCCCGTTCCCCAGGCCGGATGACCCACTGTCATCGGCACGTACCGAAGCGATCGGCCGGATGGGCGGCAACGGCTTCATGGCCGTCTCTGCCACGCATGCGGCGTTGCGGCTGGCCCAGGGCTCCGGTCGGTTGATTCGCCGAGACGCCGACCGCGGAGTCGTCGCCATCCTGGACTCTCGAATGGTGAGCAAGGGGTATGCCGGGTTCTTGCAACGTTCGCTGCCACCGTTTTGGCCCACGACGGATCAAGCGCTGGTGCTGGGAGCGTTGCAACGCCTGAACGCCGAGGCCGAGGATGTGCTGCCGGTGCACGCCGCCCGCGGCAAAGCGAAGCCCGTTGCCGCCGACGTCCCCGTCGCTCGCTCCGCGCGGACCGCCGTCACCGGTGGGCACGCCTGGACCGACGATCAGGATGAAGAGCTGCGCGACGGAGTCGAGGCCGGCGTGCCCACCGAAGCCTTGGCCGATCACCTGGAGGTGGCCCCCGACGCGATCGTGTCGCGGATCAACCAACTGGGTTTAGAGATGGTGTCCTCGTGAGCTTGTCGCTGTCAGCGTGGACGTCGCAGGCTAGCGGAGCAGGCCTGCGTGGAGGGATGGCGTGAACGGGGGAGCCCCACGTTTAGTCCTGGTCGCGGGACCGGAGGAGATTCTCGCCGAGCGAGGGGTCCGGAGCATGGTGGTGCTCGCCCGCGAGAGCGACCCGGAGGCGGACGTCGTCAATCTGTATGCCGCCTCGTATGCGCCCGGAGATCTCGGTGTGCACGCCAGCCCGTCGCTGTTCGGGGGCTCGACGGTGATCGTCGTGCACGACCTAGACGAGGCCGACGAAGTGCTGCTGGACGAAGTGGTTGCTCTGGCGGCTGACCCGGTCGATGACGTCGTCTTGGTGGTGCGGCACAAGGGCGGCAACCGCGGCAAGCGCGCGTTGGATGCGATGAAGAAGTCCGGCGCTCGGATGATCGATGCGAAGGCGATCAAGTCCGAGAGCGACAAGGCCGAGTTCGTGCGGCACGAGTTCCAGCAGGGCAGGCGGCGGATCGACAAAGAGGCCGTGGTGGCACTTGTCCAAGCCGCCGGTAAAGATGTTCGTGAGTTGGCCAGCGCCGCCGAGCAACTCATGAGAGACGTGTCCGGCAGCGTTGGCACCACCGACGTCGAGACCTACTACGGCGAACGGGTGGAGACCACCGGGTTCAAGGTGGCCGCGGCGGCACTGGCCGGTGATACCAGCGAGGCCATGCGGCTGCTGCGGCATGTGATGGGCGGTGGGTTGGACCCGGTGCCAATTGTCGCGGTGCTCGCGATGCAGTTGCGTCAGATCGGGCGAGTCGGCGCCGCTGGACGGGCAAGCGCGGCGTCGGTGGCCAAGGACTTGGGTATGGCCCCGTGGCAAGTCGATCAGGCACGCCGAGTGTCCCAGGGCTGGGACGGTCCGCGGCTGGGTCGGGCGATCGAAGCCGTGGCCGCGGCCGACGTCGACATCAAAGGTGGACTACGGAGCGGAGCGACGGTAGCGCGATCACCGGAGTATGCGGTGGAGCGGGCTGTCTTGACCATTTGCGCTGAGCGCAACAGCGGCTGAAGGCACTGCTAAGGGACGAGGAGGTGCATACTCGACAGGAAGCGACAGACGTTTGGGAGAGGCAGCCATGGCTCGCATGTATGACTCACACGGCGATGACCAAGGGCCGGATCGCGGCGAACAGCATCCGGGGCTGCAGAAGTCTTACCACATGCAACTCGCCGATCAGATGGACAAGCAGGCGGGCGGATCGGCCTTCCCCACGTTCATGCGCACCCGCACCGGAGCGGTTCTGACGGTCGTCGTCGTGCTCATCTAGATGACTCTCATGGTGATGTACGGGGCAATCTTGCGGTAGGCTGGCGTTGCTGCTCATGCCACGGCCTCTCGCTGTGGCACACCGACGCAGATGGGATATGAAACTCACCCCTCAGAGGCGCGGGGCAGCGGAATCGACTCGCCGATCTCATCAGGGCACGCAGTGTCGAAGCGATCCACGCCGCCAGCAACGAATGCGGGAATCTCGTTGGCGCGGGCTTGTCCGAGGTTCCAGTTGAGGACCCGGGCTTCGATCGATGTGTCCACCCGCTGACTGAAGATGCATTTGCTCACATCCTCGGGCAGCCTCGCCACCATCACCGGAGCCGCATCAGCGCCCAAACCCGCCAGGTAGTACGTATCGAGTTTGCCGGTGGCCTCATAGCGATCGATGTTCTTCTCGGCTACCCATGCCTCGGGGTTGATCAGGCCAATCGTCAGGAGGAGGGCTGTCCCGGTGACGAGCGCTGCGCGGGGCAGCCACCAGCCCGACATCCGGACTCCTGCCACCATCACCAGCACAACCAAGATTCCGAGCCAAACTTCAAACGCATCGACCAGCACCCGCAGCACGGTGTATCCGTAGGCCTGTTGGTAGAGATGCATCCGGAACAAGGCGGACCCCACGACGACCAGCGTCAGCAGACACAGCACACCCAGCACGACTCGTTGGAGACGCCGGTCGGCCTCGGTGGACCGGGCCGCTTTGCGCACCGCGACAGCCATGGTGATCAGGGTGAGGGCGGTTGCCAGCGTCAACTGCGCGAAGCCCTGCCTGGCGTAGTCGGCGTAGGTCAAACCTGTGGTGGCGAGGACGAAATCGTGACCGGCGAACAGTGCTGAGGCCTGAGCGATCAGGAAGCCGGCGAAGACGGCAATCACAACACCCACGGGCACCAGCCACTCCCAGCGCCGGGTGACTGGACGCCCGGGCGGGAGTGCGACCTTCTCAACCGCCGGCGGATTTATCGCCAGGTAGCACCCGGCCAGCACAATTCCGCCGACCAGGAACCAGACGAACCCGCGCAAGACGAGCGTGTCGGCCACCGACACGGTGGGCACGATGCTCGCCACCCACGATCCGAAGACCGCGTCCCCGGAGGCAAACAGGCCACCGAACACGACGAGGGCGACAACCGACAACGCCACCGTGCGCAATACCGGCCAGAGCAACCTGTGTTGCCGGGTCAGCGACAGGGTGCGGCCCAGCAGCGGGAGCCCGCGCACGCCGCTGAGCACCCAGGCGATGCCGGCGGCCAGCATCGGCAGCACCCGACGAGCATCTGTCAGCGCGGCCACCACCAGGACTCCAGCGGCCATGAGGGCCAGCACACTGAGCCACTCGGCGGCGCGGAGCACTGTTAGCGAGACCAGACCCAGGCAGAGCGCTGCGGATGTGATCGTCCAACGTCGGCCGCGGTAGACCGAAAGGAAAAGCACCAACACACCGGCCGGGACCAGCACTAGCAGTGTGCCGAGGGTGGCCAGTCGCTCCGGGAGGATGAGGGCCGCGAGCGCGCCGATGGCAAGGGACAAGATCAGGGGCAGGGGAGCGGTGTGGGGCTCACGCTCCGGCCAGAGCTCTGTGAATAGGGGGTCGAAAACGGGGGCGGAGGGCGCGAAGGCGCGCGGCTGCGATCCGAGCGCTGGGGCGGGAGGGTTCACTGGTGGCTCCTGGGACGACGGTGTCGGCCCTGTTGCGGTATGCAGGCCCGGACTCACGTGCTCAGGACGCTGTTGCTCTGGGTGCTGCGTGTGGTCGAGGCCAGCGGGTTGCGTCAATGGGTGTTGCGTCAGTGGGTGTCGCGGCACCACCGCGCGGATGTGGCCGCCCGTCTGTCCGGACATCGGCGGAAGCGCCACAATCGAGCCGCCGTGCAATTGGCATACCCAGCTCGCGATAGCCAGACCCAGACCCGTGCCGCCGCCAGCGTCATCGCCCACGCCAAACCGGGTGAATACGCGCTCGGCCTGGTCGGCGCGGATACCGTCGCCTTCGTCGATGACTTCCAGGGCCCACTGATCCGTCTCGAGAGTGCTGACGCGGACAGTGACGGTGCCGCCCGGAGGGCTGTGTCGGATCGCATTATCAAGCAGGTTGGCGACGACTTGGGCGAGCCTGGCCACATCGACCTCAACGCTCAGGTCCGGCGGTTCAACAGATGACTCAAGAACCACGTCGCGATTGCTGACGCTTGCCTCGGCGATCCCGGCGGCGACGAGATCGGCGACCCCCGCCGGTGCCACGTCCAGGGCAACGGCGCCCCCGTCGACTCTGCTGACATCGAGCAGGTCCTCGACCAACGCACTGAGCCGCTCGGACTGATCGAGGGCCGCCTGCAAAGCGGCATCGTCGGCAGAAATCACCCCGTCGACCAGGTTTTCCAGCACTGCCCGCTGGCCGGCCAGGGGAGTGCGCAACTCATGGCTGACGGTGGCAAGGAGTTGCCGGCGCTGTTGGTCGGCGCTGGCGAGCTCGGTGGCCATGGTGTTGAAGGCTCGAGCGAGCAACCCGACTTCATCGGCAGAGGTGGCAACGACCTGGCCCGAGTAGTCTCCGCTCGCCATCTGGCCCGCGGCACGTGTCATCTCGCGCAACGGTGAGGTCATCCCACGAGCCAGCCACAGGGTGACCCCGAGGGCGGCCGCCAACGTGACCGGAATCGTCAACCAGCCGGGGACCCCGGCACCGCTGCCGACCTGCAGCATCACGACGGCCGCCACGATGCTCAATGCCACGAGCAAGCCGATTTTGACTCGGATCGAAGCCACCGGGTCCAGCGGGCGCTCGGTGCCCGGAAGGGGCGGCATACTTCAGCCCTCCAGCGCGTAGCCGACACCGTGCACGGTGCGCACCCGCTCGGGCCCGATCTTCGAGCGCAGCGACTTGATGTGACTGTCCAGCGTGCGGGTGCCACGCGCGTCGGCCCATCCCCATACCTGGGTCATCAGCGCTTCGCGGCTGTGCACGGTGCCGGGTTGTTCGGCCAGCATCACGAGCAGGTCGAACTCCAGTGGGGTCAGGTGGACGGGCGTGTCATGCACTGCGACGGTGTGAGCCGCCCTATCGATGACGAGGCCACCCACGCTGAGGGCCGGCTGTTGATCGGTGACCAACGTGGTGGCCCGCTCGACCCGGCGCAGCAGGGCGTTAGTCCGGGCCATCACCTCGCGCATCCGAAACGGCTTGGTGACGTAGTCGTCGGCACCGACCGCAAGGCCCAGCAGCATGTCGTTCTCGTCGTCTTTGGCGGTGAGCATCAGCACCGGGACCGGGCGTTGCGACTGGATCAGGCGGCACACCTCCAGCCCGTCGAGGCCGGGCAGCATCACATCGAGCAGGACCAGGTCGGGCTTGTGGGCGGCGTATGCGGTCAGCGCGCCGGGGCCGTCGAAGGCCCGGGCCACGGTGAAACCCTCGGCCGTGAGCCGATCGCTCAGCGCCTGGTTGATGGTCGGGTCATCCTCCACGACCAAGATGCTGCGGCGCGATGCCCCGGGCTGGCTCATGTGTCTGAGCCTAGGAGCGCATGTCTGTGCGGTGGGGGTGCGACGTGTGGAGATCCTGTGAATTCGAGAGAGGTGAACAGCACGTCGCAGAGTTAGCGTGGTGTACATGAGCGCGCTGCAGCCCTACTTGATGTTCCCCGGCACCACCCGCGAGGCGTTGACCTGCTACGCCGAGATCTTCGGTGGTGGCCTGAGCCTGCATACCTTCGAAGACTTCGGACGGGATAATGGAACGGCGGACGCGATTGCCCACGGCGAGTTGACCGGCCCCGTGAACATTGGGGCCGCGGACGTTGCGGGAGACGAAGAATCCGTGAATATGCAGGGTGTCCGTTTTGCTCTCTTGGGCACGGCCGATCCAGACACGATGCGGACGTGGTTCGCTCAGCTCGCCGACGGGGGGACGGTGAGCGATGACTTGCAAAAGCGACCATGGGGCGACTGGGACGGCTCGGTTATTGACCGCTTCGGCGTTCCCTGGCTGATCGGCTTCCACGAGTAGCTCATGATGAGTCGGACGACGTTGGCCAGGCTGATGCGTCCGCTGACGAGCGACCGTCCTCCTGTCTTACTTCCCTGTGAGGGACCGGGACGTCGGTCAGTCTTCCGGATACTCCGCATACCCCTCGCGAAACGTTGGGTATGTCGGCGCCCACCCGGTCCCTCGCAGCCGTTCGTTGCTGAGCCTTTTGCCGTGCCCACGCTTGAGGTTGGCCCGTTCTGGCGCCGGTGCGTCGAGTCGATCCGCGAGGTATGAAGCGACGTCGCCGAGCAGCGCGGGTTCATCGTCCGTGCCGATGTACAGCCGCGCCGGAGACTCCGGCCGGAGGAGCAGATGCACGGCGGCTGCAGCCGCGTCATCGCGGTGGATGCGGTTGGTCCAGCGGTGCGGGTCGGCTACCGCGGCCTGCCGCACTTGATCGGCGAGTCGGGAGGGGCCGCGGCCGTACAGGCCGGAGAGCCGCAGAATCGTCGCGGATGGCATGCGGCGGGTGAACAACTGCTCGGCTTCACGTAAAACGCGGCCGGGTCCGTCCGATGGACGCGGGGGTGTTGCCTCATCGCAGATCGGATCCGGCGGCACGTCGCCATACACCCCGGTGGAGGAAATCAGCACTGCTCGTGAGGGCTCGTGCCGCGAGGCGCCGAGTGCGTCGAGGGCCCGTCCTAACCCGTCGACGTAGGTCGCTCGGTAGGCCTCTGTGGTGCGCGGCCGGGCAGTGAGCGCTACCACGAGGTATCGCAAGTCGAGGTCGGGCATGTTCGGGACGTCACGGGTCAGGTCTGCCGAGACCCCAATCAGCGGCTCAGGCACGAGATCGGCGCGGCGTCGGATGCCAACGACAGTGTGTCCGCGGCGTGCCAGGCGTAGCCCGATGTCCGCGCCCAGGTCTCCGCAGCCAACAAGCAACACGTCAGGGTCCATCCGGGAAAGGCTACCCAGGGGTCCTGACCGCGATGGGTACGCGTGGAGTCCACGAGCAGCACCGAGCGACCTCACATACCGGCAGGACGCGCCCTCGGTTCCTGACCTGTTGATAGCGGCTACCGCCGAACTCACTGGCCAAAGCATGCTGCACCGTGATAGAGACTTCGACCTGATAGCCGAACTGACAGGTCAACTAGTAGAACGGCTGATCACCTCGATGTCACCCAGTCCAACGGTCCCGCCACGTGTATGTGTATGCGGCTGATGTATCGGGAAGCTGACCAGCTTCAGCGCCTTGATGCGTGCTGATGTCAGGCCAGAGTCAGCGGTAGAAAGTGAAGATCGGCTGACCGACCTGAAGGGGCTCGGGATCGGTAACAAGCCGGCTGACACCGACGCGCATGCC
>JBARZG010000019.1:0-1758 GCA_049649785.1 Ornithinimicrobium sp.
GCATTGGAGATGATCAACTCGTTGAGGGCATCCGAGAGGGTGGCGTGCGGCTCCACCGTGGCAATAGCCGGGAGCCCCGCACGTTCCAAACTGCCACGCGAGGACTCGCGCAACGCTTGAGCACCGACCCACCGGGCCGGTCGTCCCTTGTCGTCCAGCAGCAGCATCGCCGACCAGGGCGAGCCGGCGAGCCGTTCCAGGAGGTTGGCCGGGTCGCTGCCCAACCCGCCGGTCGGGGCGTCGATGGCCATGTCGATGTCGCGAATCCGAGTGAGGTTAAGCCGTTTCAGCGATGCGCCGGATCCGATGAAGTCGGAGACGTACTCGTCGGCGGGGTTGGTCAGCAACTCTTCGGGGGAGGCGTACTGAGCGATGTGCGACTGATCCTTGAGCACCACGATCCGGTCGCCCATCTTGATCGCCTCGTCGATGTCGTGCGTGACGAAGACCACGGTCTTATGGATCTGGGCTTGCAGGCGCAAGAACTCGTTCTGCAGCCGGTCGCGGGTGATCGGGTCGATGGCCCCGAACGGCTCGTCCATCAACATCACTGGTGGATCGGCCGCCATGGCACGGGCCACCCCGACACGCTGGCGTTGTCCACCGGACAGCTCCTTAGGGTAGCGGCCGCGGTAGACTTCGGGGTCCATTCCGACGAGGCCGAGCAGCTCATCGACCCGCTCAGCGATCTTGTCTTTCTTCCATCCCACGAGGCCGGGCACGGTGCCGACGTTCTCGGCCAGCGTGCGGTGCGGGAAGAGCCCGGTGGACTGAATGACGTATCCCATCCGGCGACGCAACTGATCGGGGTCGGTCTTGGTGACGTCCTCACCCTCGAGGATGATCCGCCCGGAACTCGGCTCGATCAATCGGTTGATCAACTCCATGGAGGTCGTCTTGCCGCAACCGGACGGGCCGACGAAGACAACGATCTCGCCGGTCGCGATGGACAAGTTCAGCTTGTCCACCGCTGGCACGTCCTGCCCCGGGAAGGTCTTGCTGAGCTCGTCGAGCTCGATCATCGTCGGCGCGGTGGCACCTCCGTCATCGGGTTCGGGATGGTGCGTGCTGGATGCTTCAGTGGTGGTCACCGGATACCTCGAGACGTAGTGAAGCGGCGGACAAGAATGAAGAACGCGTCGAACAGGAGAGCGAGCACAATCACGGCCAATGTTCCGCCGTACACCAGGTTCTCCGCGCCGGGGGACCCCAGTGAGCGCAACCCGCGGAAGATCTCGACGCCGAGGCCGGGTCCGCCCACGAGGGCCGCGATGGCGGCGATACCGACCACGATCTGCGTCGAGACCCGCACGCCGGTGAGAATGACCGGCCAGGCCAGCGGCAACTCGATCGTGAACAACCGCCTCCAGTGGCCAACCCCCATACCGCGCGCTGACTTGGTGATGGCGGGGTCGACAGATTGAAGCCCGGCAATGGTGTTGCCGATGATCGGCAGCAAGGCGTACAGCGTCAGCGCTGCAATGGCGGGAGCCTGACCGAGCCCGAAGACCGGGACGAAGAGGGCGAACAACGCCAACGAGGGAATTGTCAGCATGACCGAGGCCGAGCTGACGATCACCGGCCGGAGGTTGGACTTGCGAAACGCCACGACACCGGCGGGGATGCTGATCGCAAAGGCCAGCAGCATCGAGATCACGACCAGTTGCACGTGCTCGACACTCAGTTCAAACAGGTTGTCAAGATTTCGGGAGAGGTAATCGCCAAAGTTCACAAGTCTCCAAGCCTCGACAACAGGGG
>JBARZG010000020.1:0-11411 GCA_049649785.1 Ornithinimicrobium sp.
AACCCCACGATCACGGGTGCCCACGACATACCTGTGGGGACGCCGGGATTTCGCGCTCGGTCCCGTGGCGGCTCGCGCAACCGCCGACTTGGTTCGTGCCGACTATCGCTTCCTGGAGATCGAGGCCGGCCATTGGCTGCCGGAAACGGTGCCGGTGATCGTCGCCGAGGAGGTCCTTCGCCGCGTCGACGCGACCTAACCGCGCAGGTGGGTGTCGAAGAATGCCTCG
This sequence comes from Ornithinimicrobium sp., assembly GCA_049649785.1. GTDB lineage: Bacteria > Actinomycetota > Actinomycetes > Actinomycetales > Dermatophilaceae > Ornithinicoccus. The sequence goes on from JBARZG010000020.1 coordinate 230, forward strand.
ATGCGATCCCAGGCGTCCGATGCGGCTGCCTGGTCGGGGCCAATGCCGCAGACTCGCAAGAGGGGTCGCAATGGGCGCGGGCCGGCGGGCACCTCATTGAGAAAACTGTGACCGGTGCCGTCGTACTCATACACATCGTGCGGGATGCCGTGGCGACTGAACTCCTCTTCCAAGATGTCGGCAGCCCCTGACAAGGACCGGTCGGCGCCGCCGTACGAGGCCACCACTGGGCACAGACCGGACAAGCCGTCCAGCGTCCGCGGCAACATCCCGTAGTTGACCGATGCGGCCCTGTAGGTGTCCGCTTCCGCGGTCAGCAGCGCAAACGCGCCGCCCAGGCAAAACCCAATGATGCCGATCCGATCGTTGACGTCTTCGCGTCCCAGCAGACTCAACCGGGCGGTTTCGATGTCGGTGAACGCGCGCCCCCGACCCCTCCTGAATGAAACCATCGTGGCAGCCAAACATCGAACCGCGCCTCCGGCTGAAAACAGGTCCACCGCCAGCGCGACATACCCCATCGACGCCAACCGCTGAGTATGCCGGCGGGTGTTCTCGTCGAGGCCGAAGGCCTCGTGCACCACCACCACCCCAGGGTGTGGTCCCGGACTCATCGGCGCGCCGAGGTAGCCAGATAGATGGGCCGAACCACCTCTGCGCGCCGAGGCCTCGCTCAGGTCGACCAACATCTGGTGAGGGTACCGGCCGCAGCCTGCGATCTGCTCCGTTCTACAGTGAGATATGCCTGGACACTCGCTGAACAATGCTGTCGTCGCGGTCGTCGGAGCCAGCGGCGCGCTGGGATCTCGGATCGCCGCCGAGGTATCGAACCGTGGGGGCCACCTGATCCTGGTAGGCCGTGACGAAGAGCGCCTGCAAGGGGTGGACATCGATGGTGCGGTCCGCGTCGTCGCCGACCTGGGCGATGCCACTGCGGGAGAGAAGGTCGTGCACGCGGCGAACGAACAGCACGGTCGCCTGGACGGACTGATCAATGCTGCCGGGGTGGTGGCGTTCGGCAACCTCGCGGACACCGACGACGAGGTCATTGAGGAACTGTTCTTGACCAATGTCATCGGCCCGCTCTGGATGCTTCGTCGCGCGATTCCGGCACTGTCGCAGTCGCAGGGTTTCGTCCTCAACATCTCCGCGATCGTCGCCGAGCAGCCCATGCCCGGGATGGCGGCATACTCGGGCAGCAAAGCAGCACTGAGCGCCACCGACCGTGCGCTGATCAGAGAGCTACGACGCTCCAAGATCAGCGTGTATGACGTTCGCCCACCGCATACCGAGACCGGCCTCGTCGATCGGGCTATTGCTGGCCAGGCACCGAAACTGCCAGACGGTCTGACCCCGGAGCAGGTGGCACGCGCCGTCGTCGACGCGATCGAAGAGGGTCGATTGGAAGTCTCGGCCGACGATATTGCGTGACGTGTCTCTTGACGCGTTTCCCTGACGCGGCAACCCGGCCTGCGCCGGGCTGGGGCCCTGATCTACGGTTGAACAATGTCATTCAGCAACGGTGATGAAGTCACCTGGAACACCACACAGGGTCAGACCCACGGCACGGTGAAGCAGAAGCGGGTCAACGACTTCGAGTTCAAGGGACAAAAGTTCAAGCCCACCGACGACGACCCCTACTACATTGTGGAGTCCGACAAGTCCGGCTCGCAGGCCGCTCACAAGGAGTCAGCGTTGTCGCGCCGCTAGGTTCGCGCCGCGAGCCTTACGTGGTTACTCTTGTCTTTCCGTGCCACGAGGGCGCGAACCCCAAGATAGTTTCAGGAGCGCTACGTGATCATCAACATCCTCGGTTTCCTCATCTTCGGCCTGTTCGTCGGGGCTGTGGCGAGACTGATCAAGCCGGGTAAGCAGAACTTGAGCATCCCGATGACGCTGTTGCTGGGTATCGTTGGATCCCTCATCGGCGGTGTCATCGCCAGTTTTATCGGATCCGGGGATTTTTTTGAGCTGAACATCATTGGCGGGGTCTGCGCGATCATTGCCGCCGTGCTCTTGGTTGGAACGTTCGAGGGTCTCTCCAGCAAGAGCAGCACCTGAGCGCTGCGTTCCTGCTGGCAGCAGCCTCCCTCCACCTCGGCTTCCAACTAACGGTAACCCTCGTTGTCTACCCTGCCTTGGCAGCGGTCGACCGCGAACAGTGGACAACTGCGCACAACGCACACGGCCGAGCCATCACCCCGGTCGTCGCGCTGACGTACGGCACGCTGCTTCTTGCCTGCGGGTGGTCCGTCATTGCGGTACCGAGCACGATCGGGGTATGGGTGGCGCTCGTGGGAGCGGCCGTGTCGATGGCGGTGACCGCGTTCGTGGCCGCGCCCGCACATGGCGCGCTCGCAGCCGGCACCGAGCCAGCGTTGCTGCATCGCCTCTTGGTCGCAGACCGCATACGTCTCGTGGGAGCTGTCCTGGCGGTGGGTGGCGCAACAGCGGCCTTGCTCTCGTAAGCCTCACGGCAACCGCAGCGCTGAACAGGCACTCGTGGGCAACAAGATCACGCGCAGCCGGCCCTGCGCGGCAACAAGATCGCGCGCAACCGGCGGTTTGCGGCAACAAGATCATGCTCAACCGGTGGTGTACGGCAACAACTTCATGCTCAACGGGTTATTGGGACATGGAGAGCTCGAAGCGGTCGAGCAACATCTCCAAGGCTTTCTCGAATTCGGCCTTGCTGTGGTCTTGGCTGAGTTCCTTCTGAAGCCTGCGAACGGTCGGTGCATCGTCGAGCAGGTCATCGCGATCGCCATCGCCCCCGTTGGTGATGTCCGCCGAACCTTCGTCCAGAGGTTCGTCGATGGGACCGGTGTCGGCGCCTCGGATCCCACACTCGAGCAGCAGGTGGCCGAGCAAGAAGCTCGTGAACGAGCGGTAGGCGTCGACGAGCTTGTCGTCCTGGAAGCCGTGCCCCGACATTGTCCCCAGAAAGTCCTCGACCAACTCCACGCTGCGTAGCGGGGGGCGGAGCCACGGCGCTGCGGGATGCTTGGTCGCCACCAGCGGGAAGATGCTTGGGTGCGCCATGGCGACGTCCCGGATCTCGTGGGCATAGGCCTGAACGTAACCCTGCCAGGTCTGGGTTAGGTCGGTATCGAGCCGATCGGTCAACCCGTCCAGTAGGTGTGCCACAACAGCCTCGAGGAGGTCTTCACGCCCCGGGATGTAGCGATATATCGACATCGCTTCGACCCCCAACTCAGCCCCCAGCTTGCGCATCGTCAAGCCCTGAACGCCGTGGGTGTCCATGAAGTCGATGGCCGTAGCCACGATCAACTCCCGATCCAGCCGCGCTCGCGGCTCCGACGGTGGGCGCTGCTTACCGGGTCTCATCGGGGCCCTCCCGTGCCGTGTACGACATCACCACGGACTGCGATGACCGTAGCCATTTCACCTGGCCCCGCTCCGATCCGCAAGTGGGACCTGGAGCCCAGCCAAGACGGCGCGCAGGTCAGCCTCGAACTCAATACGGCTCTGCGCTGCGAAGGTGGCGCCGAGAAGATGCGCCGACAGGCCGCGATAAACAGCGACGGACTGACGGTCGCTCAAGCCGTGCCAGTTCAGCGCAGCCAGCAGATCGTCGACCAACCCCAGCAGCGCCAACGGGGGTCGTAGCCACGGTTGACCCGCGTCGTAGGCGGTCAACACCGGGATCATGGCCGGATGCCTGTGCCACAGGCGACGCAGTTGGGCAGCCACCGACTCCGCGACGTCCTGCCACGTCTCGCCGCGCCAATCGATCTCCCGCCTCGCTTGACTCAACAATCGGGCTCGCATCTGGTCCAGAAGGTCGCTGCGCCCGGAGAAGTGCCGATAAATGGCCATGCCTTCCACCCCCAGGCAGGCACCCAGATGCCGCATGGTCAGAGCTGGCAGTCCTTCTGCGTCGACGCATTTCTGCGCAGCATCGATAATAACCGCTCTGTCCAGCGGCCGTCCCTCTCCCCTTACCCCCTCCCCGCCGACGACATCGTTGGGGGCCGGCATCAGGGTTCGGCGTGCGGGCCGGTGTCGCGTGCCATCGCCCTAGATCCGGTCTCCGCCGGAGAGCGAATCGACTTTGCGGTGGAAACGCATACCCATCGTGCCCCCAAGAAGCGCGCCGATGAGGGCGACGGCCAACACCGCTGCGCCCGTGATGGCCGCTGCCAGGGTGCGGTCACCTTCCTCGATCGGAATGGTCGGCAGACCACTGAGTTGCTCGGTCACGTCGAGACGTTCCCCAATGCTGAGGCCGACCGCAGTCACGATGGCTGCCATCAAGATGGTCCACAACCACACCGCCAACCCTTGGCGACCACCATCGAACCTCGCCATCCGTCCGGCGACAAAGCCGCCGCAGATATACGCCAGGAGAATCACCGCCAGTAAGATGCCACCACCGATCCAGCCCGCGGACTGAGGGTCCTCCGCAATCTGGCCAAGGTCGGTATTCGTGTTCTCATTGATCAGGGCCCCGATGCCGGCGAGCACCGCCGAGGCAAACACGACCATCCCGGTGGCCGTGACCCACCCGAAAAAGGCCGAACCCCACTTCAGGCCACCGTAGGCATCCCGTTCGCGATCTGTGCGGGCAGAGGGATCGTCGGCCTCCTCGTCGTAGGTCGGTGGCGCCCCGGCGCCAGGCTGATCAAAGACAGGGTTGCCCTGTCCCTCATCCTGACGCCGGGGCTGGACGTGATCGCCATCGCCGCCCATAGATGTGCTCACCTCAATTGTCAGCGATCGCCGTCGTGCCGCTGGCTGTTGTCATCGTGCCCGTCCGGCAGGTCGGCCTCGACCTGTTCCTTACGGACCTCTTCGCTGACCTGCTGCTCGTCGGTGACCGTGTCGGTGCCCAGGTTGACCTTCTCAACCGGAACTGTCTCTTTCTCGACCTTCACGCGCTCTTCGGTCAACACGACTTCTTGCTCCTGCTCGCCGAGGTCACCGTCGGAAACCACGTTTCCGTCACGCGCATCGGCCTCGCTGATCGGCTCACGCTCCAACCGTACCTCTTCGCGCTCGACGGGGACGGTAGTTGTGACATCTTCGGTGACAACGTACTTGCGCAGTCGAGCACGGCCAGCTTCGACCTTCTCTTTGCCGACGTGTACCTGCTCCTCGGAGCGGACCATCGAATCCCCGTCGCCATCGGTATGCCGGTGGCGGTCGTGATCGTCGTGGTCGTGATCGCCCTCTTGGGGGTCGTGGTTGTGACCGTCGTGGTCATGACGGTCGCCATCGCCGCGCCGACCATCGGCCTCGACCGCACCCTCGCCACCGACGTCCTGGTAGTGCCGGTAGAGGTCATCCTCCTGCTCAGGCGAGAGGTGCTCATCGGCATCCATCCGAGGGGCATCCTTGATGGTGGCCTTGTCGTAAGCAACTCGGATGGTGTCGTCGCTGAGGTTTGCTGCGCTTAGCGGCACGAACGTCTCCGAGGTACCGAAAAGGCCGGTCTTGACGGTCACCCACTCCGGGTTGCCGCTGGTGTCGTCCAGGTAGACCTGGCCGATCTTGCCGACTTTGTCTCCGTCGGCATCGACGACAACCGCGTCGTTGTCGATCATGCCCTGCATTTGGTCCGTGGTAATCATGAGACTTCCTTGTCTGTCGATGAAAACTACCGGTCAACCGAGGAAACGAGTCACCGTCGCCCCGACTTCTCCTTCTGTGTTGCCTCGGGGTCGGCTGTCCGACCCGCACTGCGACGCAACGCCTTCCCCTTCTTGATGTCCTCCCGTTCTTTCTCTTCGAGCTTGTCGATCTTGCTCCTGTCACGGGCAGGGAGCTGAAGTTCTTCTTCAGCTTCCAGGCCACCCTGCAATTGCCGCGACCGCTCGAGCTCAGCGTCCAGTTCGGCACCGAAAAGCAAGGCGACGTTGGTGATCCAGAGCCAGAGCAAGAAGATGATGACTCCGGCGAGCGAGCCATACGTGCTGCTGTAGCTCGAGAAGTTCGCCACATAGAAGCCGAAGGCAATGGAGGCCACAATCCAGACGATGATGGCGAACGCCGCCCCGACGCTCATCCAGCGGAATTTCGGCTGCTTGACGTTGGGGGTCGAGTAGTACAGCAACGCGACGGTCAGAATCGCCAGGATCAAGATGACCGGCCATTTGGCGTACGTCCACACTGTCAAGACAGTCGAGCCGAGTCCGATCGTGTTGCCAATCGTGGTCGCCAGTGAGCCGGACAGCACCAACATCAACGCGATAACCACGACCATCAGCACGATGATCAGGGTGATGAACAACATCATCGGACGCAGCTTCCAGATGGGGCGACCTTCCCGGATCTCATAGACGCGGTTCATGCCCCGGCTGAAAGCCATGATGTAGGCCGACGCCGACCACAATGCTGTCGCTAGGCCGATGATCAACGCCAGCAGTCCGTTCGGCGCGGTCGCCAGGGATTCGATGGTCGGCTTCAACGTGTCGGCCACCGACGAACCACCGAAGTCCGTAAGAATTTCCATCACCGTCTCGACGGTCTTCTGACTCTGCCCGACCAGGCTGAGCAACGACAGGATCGCAATCAACGCCGGGAAGAGCGCCAACACTGCGTAATACGTCAATGCCGCCGCGATGTCTGTGCACTCATCGTCGGTGAACTCCCGCAACGTCTTGCGCGCGGTGTAACCCCACGTTGGTGCCGTGACGTCACCCGGTGAGTCCGGCTTATCCTCAGACTCCGGGTGTGGGGCATCGGCGGAGTCTTCAGCCGAATCCCCGTCACTGTCATTGTGACGGTCATCAGTGTCTTTCCTCGCAGTATCCTCCGAGGACTTCTCAGCGCTCTTCTGAGTCGCCGAACTGCGGTCTTTCGCCCCCCGCTTGGCCCGCTTCTTCTCGCCCAATCCGAGAATCATCGGAACAGTCGCCTGAGTACGCCGAAGAGGATCGCCACGCCAGCGATACCGGCCAGCACCGGCGCTGCGGACTGCAATGCCTCCGAACGCGCCTGAGGGTCTTGCATCGTCCTCTGGGCTCGCTCCTTGACCTCATCGACGCGCTGTTGAGCTTGGGACTTCACGTCCAACTTCGCGCTCAGCTCATCGACGGTCTTGCTCAACTCTTCGCGGGTGGCCTGGATCTCGGCCTCGATCTGCTCCGGGTCTTTCGACGGCGCCTCGTTGGACGTGTCGTCACTGGTCTGCGTATCAGTTGCCATGGCTGGCGTTCTCCTTCACGGTCGCGACGTCTTCCTTGACATTGGCAATAGCCCGATCTGGCGTGGGCTTGGCCTGCTCCACCTGCTTCTTGCCCAACAGGGACGCCACGGCTGCTGCCAACAACAGCGCGACCGTGACGATCAGCGCAGCTGCCCAGGTGGGCAGCACCAGGGCTAGCGCGATGATGGCGGTGGCCACCCCCGCTCCTAACCCGAGCAGCGCCAGGAGTCCGCCGGCGCCGAACATGCCCAGGCCCACTCCGGCATGCTTGGCAGCCTGCGACACCTCAGCCTGCGCGAGCCTCATTTCGTCCCTGATCAGGGTCGAAGTCTGCTCCGAAAGACGTGCCATCAGTTCACCGGTCGTGGGTTCCTGTGACCCCCTCGACACTGGTTCGGTCATGCGCTCAGACATTGAATTGTTTTCCTTCCCCACCCTGGTCGTTGGTTGCCAGGTCGCCAGAGTCGTCAGAGTCCGACGTGAGTCCCTGGTCATCGGCTGCCTGCTCGGCCTTCTCCTGGGCGCGCCGCTTGCCCTTTTGCACCTTCGGGTTGTTCCAGACCGACTGAGCCTTCTCAGTGATCTGGTCGTAGCGCTCACGGCCCGCTCGGCTGCCGAGGACGTAGCCGATTGCGCCTGCTGCTGCCATCGTGATCTTGCTCATGGTGTCTCCTGAGATGTCGAGGGATTTACGACGTAAACATACAACGTAAACACATCTCTCGCAGGATGAAAACGTCCAGCGGCGCCCAGCGGCGCTCAGCGGCGTCCGCGCCATGCTTCCTGGAGCACGCCTCTGGCCGCTCGAGCCGTCGCGGTGCCGCTACCCCAACCGACCTCGACCACATCGTCGAAGACCCCTTGGTCGACAGCGGCAGCACGCAACCCGGCTCGAAGCAACAGCGGCGAGCGGGACAGGCGGCTCACTGCGGCAGTGGTCCGCAGGTGCCTCTGGAGGTGTCGGCGAACTCGACGGCGGTAGCCTCTCGCCGGGTCCTCCCCTGTTCCCGCGACAGCGGACGTGCCGGCTAGTGAACCCGTCAGGACCGCGTAGTAGATACCCTCGCCGGTGAGCGGGTTGACCAGATGAGCCGCGTCCCCGGCATACACAATGCGTCCGTCGGGGTGCGCAAAGCCCGGCCCGGACAAGGGCAGCTCGGCGCCAAGCCAACTCTGGGCTTCAATCGTGCCGCCCGGCAGCAGCCGCTCCAATTGCTCGATCATCATTCTTTTGCTCAGCGGCGCCCGGACGGAACTGCCCCGCAGCACCTCGCCGTAGCCGATGTTGCTCCACCCATCGCCCCGGTCGAAGGACCAGGCGTAGGCCGGTTGGCGAAGAGAACTGAAGACGATGGCCTGCTTGCCCAGTCGGTTCGCCGGGGTCGGGGCATACCCACGCAGCGCCAAGGCGGTCGAGCTATGGCTGCCCAGTCGCTCACCGGTGGACCGGCGCACCCCGCTATGCACACCGTCCGCCGCGATCAGGACCTTGGCCTCGATCTCCTCATCTAGCACGACGCAGGACACGCCGCGACGCACCTCTCGTACCCGGTGCTGGGCCACGTCGACGCCCGCGGCTTGTGCGCATTGGAAGAGATGATGGTCGAAGTCGTAGCGCGGGATGACCCAGGCATCACGGCTCATCTGACGCGCCACCCGGTCGGTGGCGCTCGACAGTTCAAGGGCGCGCACCGGCCGGTGCGTGGGGAAGGTCCACGGAACCCCCAGACCCCGCAGGATGTCGACGGCATGCGGAGCGATCCCGTCCCCACAGGACTTGTCCCGCGGAAAGGCAGCCCGATCAAGCAAGAGCACCGACGCCTCCGGGCGGGCACGGCGAGCGGCCAGAGCGGCACTACACCCGGCAGGCCCACCTCCCACGACCACCACATCCCACACGTGAGCCCCTCCATCCGTCGGTCGGCGTCCGCCCCTCGATTGTGCGTGATCGGTGGGCCCTACAGTATGGGGCGTGAGCGCGCCCCCTACCCCTGTCCACCTCTGGATTCGAAGCGAGTCCCGAGCCACTGAGCGCCGCGCCCCCATTGTGCCCGCCGACGCTGCCCAACTGGTCGACCAGGGGGTCCCGATCACGGTCGAGGAGTCTGCCCAGCGGATTTTCCGCACGTCCGAGTATGCCGAGGCAGGATGCACGATCGCGCCCGAAGGCGCATGGGTGGATGCTCCACCGGATGCCTACATCGTGGGCATCAAAGAGCTGCCGAACGAGCCCGCTGCGTTGCGGCATGCCCATCTCTACTTCGCCCATGCCTACAAGGGGCAGGCTGGGGCCGCTGAGGTGCTGGGCCGATTCGCCCGCGGTGGCGGGGAGTTGCTGGACGTCGAGTACCTCACCGTTGACGGGCGCCGAGTCGTGGCCTTCGGCTATTGGGCCGGGTATGTCGGTGCGAGCCTGTCGCTGCTGCAGCACGCGGGTGGCCTGATAGCGCCCTTGCAGCCAACCTCACGAGCGCAGTTGGATGCCGCCGTCAAGCGGACCGCCGGCTCCCCGGGAAAGGCGTTGGTGATCGGCGCTCGGGGCCGCTCCGGGGTCGGAGCGTGCGATGCCCTGCGTGCAGCCGGCTGGGGCGTCACGCGGTGGGGGCTGGCCGACACCCGCGTCCTGGATCACGAGGCGATCCGCGGGCACGACGTTCTGGTGAACTGCATCGTCACGCATCGGCCTCAGGAGCCTTTTGTGACCTGTGCGGACATCGATGTGGCCGATCGGCGGCTGCGAGTGATCGCCGACGTGACCTGCGATGTCACCTCGGAACACAACGTAATCGCGATCAATACGGCTATCACGACCTGGAGCGACCCGGTGCGTCGCTTCGTGCCCTCGGTTTCTGAGGCAAACACGAGCACGGAGGACCCAGCCACGTCGAGCAGCGCTTCTGATGGTCCACCACAGAAGCGGCCGGTGGAGGTCATCGCGATCGACAATCTGCCCTCCCTCCTCCCATGGGAGGCCAGCGTGAGCTTTTCAGCTGATCTCGTGCCCTGGATCCCGGACCTGGCCGGGCGTTCCGGGCCCTTCGCAGCTGCCCGCGGAGCGTTCGAGCGTGCAGCATACTGACGCGGTGACCTCTCAAGCTCCGAGCGCGGTCGTGCTCATCCGGCCACACCACTTCACCCCCAACCCGGCGACCGCGATCGACAATGCCTTTCAAGCCGAGGATCCCGATCGAAGCGCTGAGCAGATCGCAGCGGATGCCTACCGCGAAGTCAGTGGGGTCGCCGAGGCACTGCGCGAGGCCGGGGTACGAGTGCATGTGTTCGAGAACACCGACGCCACTCACCCAGACAGCGTCTTCCCGAACAACTGGTTCTCCACTCATGCCGGCGGGTACGTCGCGATCTACCCGATGCACTCCGAAAGCCGGCGGATCGAGCGGCGCAGCGACATCATCGAGATGCTCAAGCGGGACTACCGCGTCCAAGAGGTCGCGGACTACTCTGGGTTGGAGTACGACCGCATCTTCTTGGAAGGCACCGGTGCGATGGTGCTGGACCACAACTCACGCCTGGTCTTCGCCGCCCGCTCCAACCGGGCCAACCCGATGGCCCTGGAGCGCTTTTGCACCCGGTTCGGCTACGAGTCGCTGGTCTTCGAAGCGGTCGACGCCACTGGCCAGCAGATTTATCACACCAACGTCATGATGTGCGTCGGGACCGCCTTCGCAATGATCGGCGTCGAGATGATCGCGGATAAGCGACGGCGAGCCGAGGTCGTCGCGGCGATCGAGGACTCCGGCCGCCAACTCATCGACTTGCGCGCCGACCAGATCCACGACTTCGCCGGCAACGCCATCGAACTGCAGACCCCAAGCGGCAAAATGCTGGTGATGTCGGCCCGGGCACGCGGCTGCTTGGATCCTGAGCAAGTGGAGGCCATCGAGCAGAGTGCAGCGATCCTCGCGGTCGACGTGCCCACTATCGAGCTTGCCGGGGGCTCGGTGCGATGCATGCTGGCTGGCATCCACTTAACGCCGCGACGGTCGCCACCGG
>JBARZG010000021.1:0-5488 GCA_049649785.1 Ornithinimicrobium sp.
TGAGCAGACCCGGCTGGGGGACGAAGGCGATGTCCGGAGGGTTGCCCGCCTGGAGGCGGACCTGCAACTGCGCTTCGAAGTCACGAGAGCCTTCATAGCTGACCTCGGCGCCGGTGCACTCCTCGAACGGGATGAAGGAATCGATAAACGGCTGATCTTCTGGGGAGATGATCGAGGTGTACAAGGTGACCTCGGTGCCCTCGAGGTCGCCGTACTCTTCGAATGCAGCGCAGTCGACGTCGCTGGTGACATCGGCCAGCGCATCGCCGCCACTGTCTCCGTCATCGCCGCCACATGCAGCCAGGGTGATCGTCGCCATACCAGCCGTGAGGGCCAACCAGCGACGTGAAGTCGTGCGTGAGGGCATATGCCCGCCTCCGTTTCGTGCGTGGACGCCGAGGCGGTTCGTGCCTCGACGATGAGGGATACTCCGTTAATGTAAGCGATTGCGGACCTGTTATGCGGGTCCGGTACATCACAGCCGGGTAACGATTGAGCCCGCAGAGTCGATGTCCGGAGCGCGTTGCCCTTGTACCTGGTTCGGTGTCAACTGTCCTGCGAGGCGCTCTCCAGGCGAAGGAACTCCAGGTGGCGCAAGTAGGCGTCCAGGCAGTCGTTGATGATCTGGCTCTCGGTATAACCCATCACGTCATAGCCCTGGCCACCCTCGGCTGAATGCACCTCCAGCCGCGCATATTTCTCGTCGCCGCGCGCCATCCGGCCGCCGTACGAGGGCACGGGCGCCTCCCGCAGTTCAACCCGATAGATGAACGGGTGCGGGTCATCCAGGCTCGTCTGCAGATGTACGTTGCGACTCGAGACACCCATTTCGGCGTCCGCGTCGGAGAGCACGTCGGTCTTGACCGAGGTTTCCACGCCCTGCTCCTGCAGCTCCTCAGCGACCTGCTGGAGGGCAGGTTGGACGATTTCGGCCAGGAAGGCCTCACCCTTCTCGACCTCTGGGAACGTCAAGGCGTGCGAGAGTCGGTTGCTCCAAGAGCGCTTATGCGGTGTAGTCCCGGTCGTGTCGCGGGCCGAGAGCATCATCGGCAAAACGTGTCGGCCACTGTCGACCCGGTTGCCCTCAACTTGCAGAGCTCGCCAAAGGCCCACCACGACGAGCAGCATCACGAAAGCGAAGGGCAAGCCCATGATGACGGTCGCGTATTGCAAGGCGACGATGCCGCCCGCACTGAGCAACGCGGCTGTGAGCACTCCGGTCGCCAGGGCCCAGAGGATCCGCAACCATGGGTCGGCATCGTCATGCGACGTCTTCAGGGTCGAGCTCAAGTTGGCCATCACCAAAGCGCCCGAGTCAGCCGACGTGACGTAGAACAGCAGTCCCACCAGTGTCGCCAGACCTACCAGGAACAGGGCGCCGGGGTAGTCCTGCAGCAGCGTGTAGAAGCCGCGCTCGGGGGAGTTCAGGGCGAGTTCACCAAACGCCTCGTCCCCACCGCGGATGCGCTCCAGCGCGGAGTTGCCGAAGATCGACACCCACATCACCACATAGCTGAAGGGGATGATCATGGTGCCCAACACGAACTGGCGGATGGTGCGGCCCCGCGAGATGCGGGCCAGGAATAGCCCGACGAAGGATGCCCACGCGATCCACCACGCCCAGAAGAACAACGTCCAGAAACTCATCCACTCGGCAGTGTCGCTAAAGGCAAAGGTCTGAAGAGTGAGCCCGGGGAAAGAGGTCACGAAGTCCCCGACGTTCATCACGATCGCATTGAGTAAGAACGCGGTCTGACCGGCGATAAGCACCCAGAGGGCTAGGCCGATGGCGAGCAACACGTTGATCTGGGACAGCAACCGGATGCCTTTGTCGACGCCCGTCGTGGCCGAGATGGTGGCGATGATGACAGCCAAGGCGATCAGACCGATCTGTGCCGCCAGGCCCTCCGGCACACCGAACAAGATGTTCAGCCCGAAGTTCAGCTGGACCACGCCGATGCCCAGGCTGGTGGCCACACCAAAGATCGTGCCGAGCACCGCGGCCGTGTCCACGGTGTGGCCGAGGCCGCCCTCGATCCGCTTGCCGAAGATCGGATACAACGCCGAGCGCACGGCCAACGGCAGGTTACGCCGGTAGGCGAAGTAGGCCAGCGCCATACCCATCAGCGCGTACATGCCCCAACCGGTGATCCCGTAGTGGAATAGCGTCCACACGGTCGCCTCGCGAGCCGCCGCGACGGTCCCGCCTTCCCCGACCGGAGGGGCCAGGTATTGGGTGACCGGCTCGGCGACCGAGAAGAACATCAGGTCCGTGCCGATGCCCGCTGCAAAGAGCATTGCGGCCCAAGAGAAGGTGGAGAACTCTGGTGTGGAGTGGTCCGGGCCGAGTTTGACGTGCCCATAGCGCGAAATGCCTAGGAACAGCACAAAAATCAGCACCATGGTGGCCAGTGCGATGTAGAACCAGCCAAACCACGTGCCGGTATATCCAACCAGGGAACCAATCCTCGCTTCGGCCGCCTCGGGCCAGAAGATCAACCAGACGGCAATCAGCAGGGTTCCGGCGAAGGAGGCGCCGAACACGATCGGGTTGACGCGGGTGTCGCCACCACCTCCACCGGAGCTCGCTTCCGGCGGCGGTGGCTCATGCGATTCGGGCTTGGTGTCGACGCTCATGCTGGTTCTCCTACATCTCGTGAGAGCCGCACTTGCGGCATACCGCTACGAGCACCGGTCGCGCTCGGAGGTTCTGTGGTGGCATTCCAGGCATCGTTGCGCGGATCGCCGTGTGGGAACAAGGGCATGCCTTCGCCCGCTTGGTAGAACGGGACCTCCACCGGGGGCAACGTGGGTTTGCCCTGAATCAGGTCGGCGGCGCGCTCGGCCACCATCATCACGGGCGCGTAGATGTTGCCGTTCGTGATGTAGGGGAACACCGAGGCGTCTACGACCCGCAAGCCACGGGTTCCGTGCACGCGCATCGTGTGGGGGTCCACCACCGCCATGTCATCGCCGGAATCACCCATCTTCGCCGTGCACGACGGGTGCAGGGCGGTCTCGGCATCCGTGGCCACCCAGTCCAAGATCTCCTGGTCGCTGCTCACCCCCGGCCCTGGCGAGATCTCGCCGGCGCTGAAGGCCGCGAAAGCGGGCTGCTCCAATATGTTTCGGGCCGCCCGCACCATTTCGATCCACTCACGCCGGTCGGCCTCGGTCGAGAGATAGTTGAACTGAATCGCGGGACGCTTCAGCGGGTCGGAGGAGCGGATCATCACTTCACCTCGGCAGTCTGAGTACATCGGGCCAATGTGCACCTGGTAGCCGTGATCACTGGCCGGCCTGGACCCGTCATACCGGATCGCGATCGGTAGGAAGTGGAACATCTGGTTGGGGTAGGTCACCTCATCGTTGCTGCGGATGAACCCGCCGGCTTCGAAGTGATTTGACGCACCGACCCCACTGCGCAAGAACAGCCATTCTGCGCCGATCCGCGGTTTGTGGTGATGCTTCAACCAGGGCGCGATCGACACCGGCTGGGTGCTCTCGTGCTGGATGTACACCTCAAGGTGATCTTGCAGGTTCTGTCCGACTCCCGGCCGCTCGACCAGCGGGTCGATGCCTAGCCCGCGAAGGTGCTCTGGGGCACCGATCCCAGCCAGTTGAAGCAACTGCGGCGTGTTGAACGCCCCGCCACACAGGATGACCTCACCGGCGCTCGCGCTACGGCGGGCTTTCCCGGCGACCAGATAGTCCACCCCGGTGATCTGCGGCTCACCGCCGGAGGTGCGGCGGGTATGCAGCCCGGTCGCCTGGGCCAGGGTACGGACCGTGAGGTTGGGCCGGTGACGAACGGGGTGCAGGTATGCGCGGGCGGCCGAGAGCCGGCGGCCCCGGTGCACGTTGCGGTCGAACTTGGCGAAGCCCTCTTGCCGATAGCCGTTGACGTCGTCGGTCAGCGGATAGCCGGCCTGCTGCACCGCCTCCAGGAAGGCCCCGAACAGGGGAGAGGTCGCTGGTCCGCGCTCCAACACCAGCGGACCAGAGCCCCCGCGCCATGTGTCGGCCCCGGCTAGGCAGGTTTCCATCCGCTTGAAGTACGGCAAGCAGTGCGCGAAATCCCAGTCCTCCATCCCGGGGTCGGCTGCCCACCGTTGCAGGTCGAGCGGATTGCCCCGCTGGAAGATCATCCCGTTGATGCTGCTGGACCCCCCGAGTACTTTGCCTCGGGCATGCTCCACCCGGCGGCCGCTCATATACGGCTCCGGCTCGGTCTCGTACTTCCAGTCATACAGCGGGCTGCCGATGGGGTACGGCAAAGCCGCCGGCATGTGGATGAACGGGTCGATCCGGAAATCGCTGCGACCGGCCTCCAGCACGAGCACCGACATGCTCGGGTCATTGCTGAGCCGGTTGGCGAGGGCCGAGCCGGCGGATCCGCCGCCGATGATGATGTAGTCGAAGTGCTTGGCTGTGGTCATCAGGCTCCCTGGCATTCGGTATCTATGGCTCAGTCGTGGCTAGGCGGTATGTGCTGCTCAGTCTTGGCGGCGATCGGTGAACCACCCGGCCGGAGCCGGGCGGGTGTTGTGCCAAATGTGTTTGGTCTCCTGGTACTCCTCCAGGCCGGCCCGTCCCAACTCGCGGCCGATGCCGGACTGTTTGAAGCCGCCCCATTCCGCCGCCGGAACGTAGGGGTGGTAGTCGTTGATCCAGATCGTGCCGTGCCTCAGCCTGGTCGCGACGCGCTCGGCGCGGCCTGCGTTCGTCGTCCAGACCGCACCCGCCAACCCGTAGATGGTGTCGTTCGCGATGGCGATGGCCGCGTCTTCGGCAGCGTCGTCGTCTGCCCCGCGGAAGGTTTCGACCGTGAGCACCGGCCCGAACGACTCGTCATGCACGCACGCCATCGCCGAGGTGCACTCGTCCAGGATCGTCGGCAGGTAAAACGACCCGGAGTGCAATTCGGGGTCCTCGGGTGCGGCACCGCCGCAGCGAAGCCGGGCTCCATCGGCGATCGCTTGCTCGACATAGGCATGCACCTTGTCCCGGTGCGCTTGGCTGATCAGCGGACCGGTTTCAGCGCGGGGATCGAAGGGCCCACCGAGGCGGATACCACCGGCCCGGGCGACGAGGGTATCGACGACCTGATCGTGTATCTGCTTCTCGACGATGAGCCGCGACCCAGCCGAGCAAACCTGACCTGAGTCCAGGAAGATCGCGGTCAACGCGTTGTCGATGGCCGCAGCCAGGTCGGCATCGGCGAAGATCACGTTGGGGTTTTTGCCGCCGAGCTCCAAGGCCACCCGCTTCACGGTGGCGGCAGCGGTAGCCATGATGGCTCGCCCTGTCTCCACACCCCCCGTGAACGACACGAGGTCGACCAGTGGCGACTCAGTCATCTGGACCCCGACGTCGATCCCGGTGCCGAGCACCAAGTTGGCGACACCAGACGGCAAGCCGGCGCGCTCCAACGCCTGCATGAGCCAGATCGCTGTCGAGGGAGTGAACTCACTCGGTTTGAGGATAA
>JBARZG010000022.1:0-18218 GCA_049649785.1 Ornithinimicrobium sp.
CCCCGAACGGCGGAACCCTGACCTCGACAGAGCGACCGGGCACACTGGCCGCCAACTCCTCCAGGGTGTAACGCACTGCCGTCGCGCGAACCTCTCGAGGCAGCGCATTGATGGCCTCTGTCGCAGACTTGACCGCCAGTTGACACTGTTCGTCGCCGTCCCCGGTCGGCTCAGTCCCGGCAATGGCCCCGTCGGCGGCGGCACGGCATACCGCGAGAGCCTGCTCGCCCTCATCCAGCGGCACACGGCGACGGGCTGGCACTGCTTAGTCCAACGGGTCGCGCTCGATGGGGCAGGACATGCAACGGGGACCACCGCGGCCACGCCCCAACTCGCCCCCGGCGATCTCGAGCACTTCGACGCCTTGCGATCTCAGGTAGTCGTTGCTGACCGTGTTCCGCTCGTACCCGACGACGACGCCTGGCTCCAGGGCGAGGACGTTGCACCCGTCGTCCCACTGCTCGCGAGCAGCAGCCGCAGGGTCTTGATCGGCGGCGAGAATGCGCAGCGACTCCAACCCGAGCCCGCGTGCGATGACCTGCTCCATCTCGCCGGAGTCGTGGGCCTCGATCTCGACCGTCGCCGAATCCTCTCGCCCGGAGCCAGCAGTGAACGTATACGACGGCAGGTCCGGCAGACCCAGATAGCGGGTGAAGGTCTCCTCATCGACCATGGTCATCACGGTGTCGAGGTGCATGACCGCGCGCGACTTCGGCATGTCTACGGCGATAACCTTGTCGATCTCCGGCGAGGCGAGCATCGTGTGGGCCAGTCGCTCAACACCCTGCGCGCTGGTCCGCTCGCTGAGCCCGATCAGCACACTCCCATTGCCGGGCACCAGGATGTCGCCGCCCTCCGCCGTCGCTGGCCCGGCCTCCAGGCCATGACACCACCACGGCGCATCGTTGCTGGCGAACATGGGGTGGTAGGTGTAGATCGCGGCGTAGTGAACGGTCTCGCGGCGACGCGCCTTCTTGTGCATTGAGTTCACCGACACTCCGCCATAGACCCACGCCGAGGTGTCCCGGGTGAATAGGTGATTAGGCAGCGGGGCCAACAGCGATTGGTGGTCTTCCAACTGTCCGATCACTACTGACCGAGGGCGTTCGATCCGCTCCAGCATCTCGGCCTTGGTGAGGCCGCCGATGAGGAACTGAGCCAACTCCTGATCGCTCATCTCCTCGAACATCGCGAGCAACTGTTTCGCGGCCAATGGGCCGACATGCCGCTCGTCCAACGACTGGGCCAACACGAACTCACGGGCTGCTGGCACCGCCAACGTCTGGGTCAGCAACTCATCGAAATAGTGCACCGTCACCCCCCGCCCACGCATGATCTCGACAAAACCGTCGTGCTCTTCTTGAGCCCGCTCAACCCATAGAATCTCGTCGTAGAGATAACTCTCCTTGTTGTCCGGGGTCAGCCGGTGCATCTCCAACCCGGGACGGTGCACGATCACTTGCCGCAGTCTGCCGACCTCTGAGCCCACATGAAACGTCATCGCATTAGCCTCTCTTCGTCGACGGGGTCGGCCCCCATCCTGTCACCGGCCGTTGGCACACTGTGGCTCTTGAAGGCAACCGTTCTGCAGGCCACCCGTCAGATCACCCTCGACGAGGTTCCCGACCCAAAATCCTCCGGCCCACCGATGCGATCGTCAAGGTCACAGCGAGTTGTGTATGCGGCTCGGACCTGTGGCCCTACCGCGGCATCAACCAGATCAACGAGCCTCGCCGGATCGGGCACGAGTTCGTCGGCGTTGTGCAGGAAGTGGGGCCCGAGGTACAGATCGTAGGATCCAGTCAGTTTGTCATCGCTCCCTTCGCCTGCTGCGACAACACTGTTCGCATTGTCGCGTCGGCGTCCACAGCGCCTACGAGGTGATGGGCGGTTGGGGATCCACAGACGCCGAGGGACACATGGTCGACGGTGGCCAAGGGGAGTATGTGCGGGTCCCGTTGGCCGACGGCGCCCTGGTGGCCACGGCTAAGCAGCCCAGTGACGAGCAGCTGCCGTCCTTGCTGACGCTGACCGACGTGATGTGCACCGGCTGGCACGCGGCCCGTCGCGCGAAGATCACCTCGGGCAGCACGGTCGGCGTCGTTGGGGACGGCGCCGACCGTGCTGGTGCGGGTGCTGGCCGTCTCGCGGAATGGCGCCGAGCGGATCATCGCCATGTCGCAACATGAGCCTCGACAGAAGGTGGCAGAGTTCTCCGCGACGACGTACTTTATGGGGCCATTTCACCGGGCGCAGTCTTCGACCTAACGCTTCCATTGAGCGAGGTCGCCGAGGGTTATGCGGCGATGGATGAGCGACGAACGATCAAGACGATGCTTCGCCCCTGACTCCGATACCAGGCAGGTCCGCTCCCCCGCGAACGGTATGGCATAGGTGTATCGCGGTCAGCAGCCTAGGCCCGCTCGGCCCGAACACCGGCCTGGACACGCTGACCGAGGTCGGCGTCCACGTTGGCCCAGTATTTGAACGCCCGCTCCAGCACGGGCTCGCTAACGCCGTCGAGCAAGTGCCCGACGATGTTGGACACCAGTCGCTCGCGCGCGGCGTCATCCAGCACTTCGCGCACCATGGTGCCGGCTTGGCCCCAATCGTCGTCCTCTGCTCGAAGCGTGTAGGCAGATCGCACCATGTCGCCGTCGCTGTGCCACCGGCCGCCGTCGTCGGTCAGCGAGGAATCCGCCTCCGGTCCGCCGTAGGAGTTCGGTGCATAGACCGGGTCCGAGACATTCTGCACCCGCATCTGGCCGTCCTTGGAATAGCTGTGCACCGGCGAGTGTGGAGTGTTGACCGGGATGTGTTTGTAGTTGACTCCGAGTCGAGCCCGGTGTGCGTCGGCGTAGCTGAAGCCGCGGGCGAGCAGCATTTTGTCGGGCGATAGACCGGTGCCGGCCACGACGTTGTTGGGCTCGAACGCGGCCTGCTCGATCTCGGTGTGATAATCGGTCACGTTTCGGTTCAGCGTCAACCGTCCGACTTCCTGGAGCGGATAGTCGCTGTGCGGCCAGACCTTGGTCAGGTCAAACGGGTTGAAGCGGTAGGTCTTTGCGTCGTCAAACGGCATGATCTGCATGTTCAACGTCCAACTCGGGAATTCACCACCGGCGATGTGGTCATACAGATCACGCTGGTGATAATCGGCGTCGGTCGCGGCCATCTGGTCGGCCTCGTCCTGGGTGAAGCACTCAATGCCTTGATCGGTTTTGAAGTGATACTTCACCCAGAACTTTTCACCCTCGGCATTGATCCACATGTAGGTGTGGCTGGAGTAGCCGTTCATGTGCCGCCAGGTCCGTGGAATCCCCCGGTCCCCCATCAGCCAGGTCACCTGGTGCGCGGACTCCGGCACCAGCGTCCAAAAATCCCACTGCATGTTGTGATCGCGCAGATTGTTATCGGCCCGCCGTTTTTGCGAGCGGATGAAGTGTTGAAACTTCATCGGATCCCTCACAAAGAACACTGGCGTGTTGTTTCCTACCAGGTCGAGATTGCCCTCATCGGTGTAGAACTTCAGCGAGAATCCGCGCGGGTCGCGCCAGGTATCGGGGCTGCCTCGCTCGCCGGCGACGGTGGAGAACCTGGCGAGCACGTCGGTCTTCGCGCCCGGCTGGAATACAGATGCGCGAGTGAAGACGCTGACGTCGTGGGTGACCTCGAAGACGCCAAATGCTCCGCCCCCTTTGGCATGCGGTTGGCGCTCGACAATCCGCTCCCTGTTGAAATTGGCCATCTGTTCGATCAAATAGTGATCTTGAAGCAGGATCGGCCCATCGGCCCCCACGGTGAGGGACTGTTCGTCGCTGGCTACTGCGGCCCCTCCATCTGTTGTCGTCGGAGGGCGAGAATCTGAAGTGCTCATGGCCGGCTCTTTCGTCGTGGGGCGAAGTGTTCAGCGTCTGAAGCGAGTCGTGGGTATGACGTCCAGCCGCCGTGAGGGCTCGCATGCGGGCCCCTGCACTCACTATCTTGTCGCATCCAGCCACTAAAACAATGACCAAAGGGCTAATTGCTGAGGAGCGATCTAAAGACTGAAGAAGAGGCCCCGAGCGACCAGCCCAACGCCGACCAGGAGCACCAGCACAGCAGTCACCAGCGGAAGGGCAGCAATGATGGTGGTCGTCATGCGGTGGCTGCCAGTGGCCTCGACGTCGTCGAGCCGCAAGCGCAGCCCGACCAGCAGCAGGCCCACAGCCGTCAACGTGGCCGCCATGCCGATCCCGTAGGCGAAAACCAAGAAGACGCCGAAAACCGTCCGGCCCAAAGCGATCGAGCCGAGCAAGACCACCAACGCTGACGGACTGGGCACGAGGCCGCCGGCCACGCCCATACCGATCAGACTGCGGCGCCCCGAGCCGTGGTCGTGGGAGTGACCGTGGCCGGCTCCATGTGAAGGCCTGCGGCCGTGCAAGTGACCGTGCCCATGTGAATGACCGTGGCCATGCGAATGGTCGTGCCCGGGCCCATCCGACTGGTCGTGAGCGTGGCCCTCGGTGCGGTGAGGCACCGAGTCGAGGGTCGCCATAGCGCCGGCATCCGTGGCACCGTGAGCGTGCGCCAGCACCTTCGCTGGCTCCTGATCCCTGTGAGCGTGCGCCAGCACCTTCGCTGGCTCCTGATCCCTGTGAGCGTGCGCCAGCACCTTCGCTGGCTCCTGATCCCCGTGGGTGTGCTCATCTGCGTGGTCATGACCCTCGCCGCGGAGAGCCCGGGCGTCGCGGATCAAGCTCACCCCGATGGCCGCAATCAGTAGACCGCTGATGATGCCGAGGATCCGCAGCGCCTGCTCCCCGGCGAACGCGCTCGAGACCGTCAGTGCAATGCCGAGCGCCAACACGCCCACCGTGTGCGTGCCGGTCACCGTCGCACCCACGATCAAAGCGTCACGCGGCCGCCCTCGCCGACCCGCAAGGTATGCCGCCATCACCGTTTTGCCGTGTCCTGGCAGCACCGCGTGGCCAGCGCCCAACATGACGGCTAACAACAACGCGAGCGAGCCCAGTACCGGCGTGAGTTCGCGGTCACCGATCAGAGCATCGAGTTGGCGATCCCCCGCGCTGACCAAGCGGCTCAGCGGGTCATCGCCGGTGAAGCCGGGCACGCCGATGTCGGCCGCCGACTCCGCCGCGTTGCTGCCGTTCGATCCTGGCTCGAACTCGACGGTGATCGACCGGACATCTAATGGCGAGGAGAGCAGGTCTTCGGGGTAGGAGCGCAGCTCATCGCTCACACTGTCGATCGGCACCTGCGAATTGAGAAGGGCGAGGCCCTCGCCGCCGACGGTGATCTCACGCCAGCCGATCCGGTCGGCGCGATATTCGTCGCTGAACGACAGGGAGCCACTCCCACGCAGCGGCGCCGCCGAGAACGACTCACAGGTAAGCCGCAGCGTTGGCAACCCAGCGGAGCCTGGCACGGCCTGGGCCCGGTCGCCGCGCGCCTGCCACCTCAACGACGTGCCACCGACGTCGGCCAACAGATCCTGCCGCACCTGAGGGCACACATTCTCGGCGTGTGCCGCGAGTTCGCCCGGCGACATCGTGCCGTCGTCGTCGGTGTCGATCTGCGAGAAGTCCTGCTGCGTCGGGATCTCGGCGCTGTCGATGACGGTCAGAACCTGCACGCCCTCGGGGGTCAGGGTCAGCCCGTTGTAATGGCTGACAGTGAAGTTGCCGAGCGGGTGGGCAGGAGCAGCGACGGACAGCGACGTCGTAGAGGTCGATCTGCCCGCACCAGGTTCTGATGCCGCCGAGAGGTCGCCGGCCGAGGCAGCCAGTGGCGCGCCGAATGTCACCAGGGCGGTGATGCACCCTGTGGCGAGCGTGCGCCATACCCGCGTGGTCACGTCGAGCCGCCGAGCTCCGCCAATGCCTGCTGCGCCAACGGGGCGTGCACCGGCGAGAAGTAGGGGTTGGCTTCCAACGCAGTCTCCAGGTCTGCCCGGGCAGCGTCGTCCATTCCCAGCGTCTGGTGAATCATCGCGCGGTGGTACAGGAACAGCGCGTTCTCGCCGCCCAGCCGGTTCGCCTTGTCGGCATACTCCAGTGCTTCGTCATGTCGGCCCACGCGATGCAGTGACCACGCCATCGCATCGGCTGAGTCGATGTTTTGACGCAGCTCCCACTCGGCCGCGGCGTGCTGCAGCGCGACCTCGGGGCGACCACGATCAGCGGCGACGTATGCCGAGGTCAGGTCGTCTTGCACGCCGTTCGACTCGAAGATCTGCTGGACCGCTTCCAGCGTGGCGAACTGTTCGTCGGCGGCCTCGGCGTCCCCCAGCGACTGCAAGTAGAAGCCGTACTCGACGAGATAGTCCGGCAGCGGACGGGCTGAGACCACCCGGTCATACACCCGACGCGCCTCATCCTCCTCACCGAGCGCGGCGTATACCCGGGCGCGGCCGGCGAGCAGCGTGGGATCGTCCGGCACCGCCGCCAGCCCGCGCTCGAACTGCTGCTGCGCTCCGTCCAAGTCGCCCGCGTTGAAGCTCAACTGACCGAGGTAGTAGCGGCAAAAGGCCACGTCTGCCGGGGAATAGGCACCGTCCAGTGCCAACTCCATCGCCTGTTGAGCGCGCTGCGGCTCACCGGCTAGTTCCAAGTCGTAGGAGGCGCGGCTGTATGAGGCCAGCCCCGGTCGCAGGTCCAACATCTGCTGGGCGGCGTCTGTGGCGCCGTCGTAGTCGCCGAGTTGAATCAGTGCATCGGCGCGCACACCCCACGACGTCGAGTTGGCGACGTTGATGTCTTGGGCCTGCTCCGCGTAGTCGGCGGCCGCTGCGAAATCGTGCCGGGCGTTGGCCAGCGCGCCCTGCGCCGTCAGGGCATCGTCGTTGCCTTCAGGCTGAACCTTCAGCGAGGTTCTCAAGGCGCCCTCAGCCTTCGGGTAGTACGACGGGTCCGCGCTCACTCTCGCCTGTTCGACGTATGCCGCGCCCAGCTCAGCCCAGGCCTGCGCGTCCTCCGGTGAGTTTTCGAGGTCGGCTTGCAGGTCAGTAATCGTGGCCGAGAGCGGATCGGCCAGCGTCGGGGCGTCGGAGGTGGACTCAGCGGCGAACTGTGGCGGCGGACTGCCGGCCTGAGCAGCCACAATCGTGGTGCCAGCCAGCAGCACGGCACCCAAGACGAGGCTGGCGCGGGCCGTAGAGGTGTCCATTAGATGTCAAGCCCGCTACGTGCGCGACTGAGCTTGGCCTTCACGACGTAGTTATCCAGATAGGAACCAGCCTCGACGTCGAAATCGCCCGAGCAGGTGATAAGCACGATCTCGGAGCCTTCGCGGTCAGCATAGATTTCATCGGTCGGCAGTGAGTTCTTGGCGAACTGCTCACCGTCGTAGACCGCGAAGTATGCGGTGCTGCCATCGGCTCGGGTAACCAGGATCTCGTCGCCGATCCCTAGCTTGTTCAGATCGTGGAAGATCGCTGGGCCCTCGGAGTTGTCGACGTGACCCACAATCAGTGCCGGTGGGCCACCGCTGTCGCCCGGGTAAGAGCCATCGACATACCAGCCGGCCCTGCCATAGTTTTCTGGCACTTCAAGTGAGTTGTCTGCGTTGAGGCCCAAATCGACGAGGGTCGAACTGACGTCGATGCGCGGGATGGCCACGCTGATCGGCTGGATGTGCAGCATCCCGCGGTTGGCTGGGGCTTGGATCGAGGCGTCCGGATCGAAACGGGGGGCGGGGGTGTCGCTGCCCGCTGTCGCTGGCGATGGCTCCTGCGTGTTGTCGCTCTGGCTATCGCTGCCGTCGCCTGCACCATCGATCCCGGGGATCGTGGGGTCAAGGCCCGCGGCGGCCGCCGACTCCGCCAGGCTCGTGCCACGGTCAGCCTGTTGCGGGGCGGGCGCCAGGCTATAACCAACCATGGTCGCCAGCAGCAAAGCCAGCGAGGCGACACCGGCAACGACGGTCAGGAACGGCCAGGAACTTGTGCGGGGCCGCGGGCGCAACTGACCTGCGGTGGGTGTGCCGTCCGGCAATTCAGAGGAAGCGTGGTCCTGGTCGCTCACGGTCGATCCTTTCGGTGCTACAGCCGGCGAGCCGGTAGTCTTCGGGTGTCGATGGGCTAGTGGGTGGTGATCCGTGGGGGACGAACACTGCGTCCATCCCCCACGGATCTGCGGTTTGTGCGTGCTCGAACTAGGCGATCGTGCCCGAGCCGACGCTCACGATGCGCTGACGGCGATTGCGCGCCATCGACGCCGCGCCGACACCGATCAGGATCAGCGAACCCGCGCCGCTCATCAGCGCCCAGGTCGGGATGGCGCCGTCTGTTGCGGTGCCACCAGCACCGGTCGCAACGCCACCACCGGGCATCACGTCTTCGCCGGCGTTGACCGAGGAGTTACTCGGCAGTGCCAGGTAGGGGAAGGTGTCGCCGAAGGCAACGTTGTTGACGTCGACGCCGTCTCCGGTGGCCAATGCCTTGACAATTTCGCCGGTTTGCGCAGCGCCCATCAGTGCCTGGATCTCGATGTCGACGACATCATCGGCCAGCCGGCGCCCGTTCGGAAAGCCGGCCAAATCTCCGGCCAACACGCCCAAGCGGCTCGGCTCTGCCGACGGCGGCACGGTGAGGTTCAACCGCAGCATTTCCGAAGGCACGAACGCGTCAGCTTCCACGTCACCGTTGAGCACCTGCGAGTTCAGGTCGGCCTTGATCGGCCCAGTGGACTCAGCGATGCCGGTCAGGAAGATCTGCTGGATGTCTTCGCGAGGTACCTCTGGCGCGGGAACGCCATAGATTGCTTCGATCAGCTTCGGCAGCTCGGGGTCGAGCACCCGGCCCAGCACGGCGCCATCTGCCGCAGCCGCATCCATATCCGGGCTGATGCCGTTGAACGCATCCTTGAGAGCGGCGGGGACGACGACCTCGTTGACCAACGGCATACCCAAACGGGACACCTGAACGTAATCACCCTCGGGGGTGGCGGTGCCTGGCTCCAACGTCAGACCCTGCTTGCTGGTCGTGCTCCAGATCCCGACGACCGGGTTGGTCGCGGAGTCTCCATTGAGCGCCACCTCGTTGATGGGCACCTGGAGGGCCACCGAGTTCACGTTGTAGCCGGCCAGTGTGTCTTCGCCGGTCTCCGACAAGTCGCCGCCATACAGCAAGTCGAACACTCGCAGATCGAGGAAGAATGGGTCATCACTTTGACCGGCGAACGTCTTGCCTCCGCCGTCTACTTCGGTGATCGACGCATCGCGCAACGCTGCGTAGTCCGGCATTGATGCAGGCCCCACGTTCGACGGCGCAACCGGACCAGTGGCAATCTCGGTCTCATTCCCACCCTCGATCTTGGTCAACGTGAAGGTCTGCCGGAAGAGCAGGTTCTCGTCGTCCAACGACTCGACCGGCCCGTTGTTGTACAGGAACGTGTCGGTGCCGCGCTGGTCATCAGTGGTGAACGTCCACCGGTAGGTGATGTCCGGGGTGGCATCGCCATTGCTGTCGATGTTGATGTCATACCAGGACCCGTCCTCCCAGGGGTAGAAGTTCGGGCCACCATTCGGCTCCTGGAAGGGCGACCAACTGGCGACAAGTGTCACCGAGTTGGGGTCATCCGGGCTGACGAAGGCGTAGGTGTCCGTGTTGTCGTGCACCGGGTCGTCCGCAATGAGCGGGGCTTCCCGGTGGCTGGATGCACCAGCAAAATTGGGCAGACCGCCTGCGAGGGCGACTGCCATCAGGGCTGAACCGGTGGCCAACATTGCTTTGGCTGGTCGGCTCCGGCCCGGCGTGCGTGATGGTGAAGACATGCTGATCCTCTCGAGAGATCGTGCGATTCCGAATCGACACCCATCCCATAAGCGAGTGACCGGGGAGCCGGAAGGCATGTCTTACCTGCGTCCGCGACGACCATGTCTGCGCAATGAGGTCAGCAGGGATTCGTCACCGAAGGCCCTGCGGATTGGCGCAGGCATTCAGCGTGAGACCTCGGGGCATCCGGCCGCGAACGCAAGGGACCCCCCGCGTACCTGGAAGAGCTCACCTGCCCTTGCTGCATTCCTGCCCTGGGGGAGTTCAGTGAGGTACCACCACACGGGGGGCCTGCGGATGAGTCTAAGCGAGCGGAGCGTCATGGCGTAACCAAGCAGCTCGATCTCAGGCCGGTATGCCGCGGTGCTTCGCACTCATCGGTATGCCGACGTGTGTCGCATCTCATCGGTATGCGGAGGTGCTTCGTATCTCACCGGTACGCGGAGCTGCTTCGCATCTCATCGAGGGAGCCCGGCCACGTCGCCTAAGCCATCACCGGGCCAGCCTCCGCGCACGGAAGGTCGTAGCTCGGGCCGATTTCGGCCCTGCCACGCGGCTCAGGTAGCCTCTTCGGCGGAGGATTCGCATAGTGGCCTAGTGCGCACGATTGGAAATCGTGTTGGGGATGAAACCCCTCGCGGGTTCAAATCCCGCATCCTCCGCCAACCGATCATTCGTGGCTTCGGTGCCTCTTATCTCGTGCACATCCCACCACCAGGCGCCACCGCCACGCCCACACCCCCAACGCCCGTTCACATCCCACCGCCAGGCGCCACCACCACATGCCGGCGGTGACCTCTAGCGGCGCTTGGCGGTGCTAAACCCATTGCGGCTGCTGCCCATCGGCGGCGGCCTGCTCGGACTCGGCGTCGAGGCCGTCGCTTGGTGCCGCACCGTCAGTCGCTACTCCCGAATCAGACTCCGCCGACGGCTGCATCCGTTCGTTCAACCGCTCGTAAGCCGACTCGCGATCCAGCGCCTCGGCATACTTTCCCACAGCGGCGAGGCCTGCACCACCGTTTCGAGCACGGCCGCCGGGATGCTGGCTTCGTCGGCCAGCGTCCCGGCCGCGCTCAGGAATCCTGCCGCTGGGCGGGCCTTACACTCAGGCGATGATCTTTAAGGGTGTTGGGCAGGACCGTCCTTACCCATCGCACGATTTGAACAGTCCCGCCGATTGGGCTCACCTGGCGCCGCGGATGCTGCGGCTCGAAGAGCTCATCACGACACGAGCGCAGTTGGATCTGCGAGCGCTGCTGAGTGAAGATTCCACCTTCTACGGCGACATCTTCTGCCACATCGTGCAGTGGCGCGGCGACTACTACCTCGAAGACGGTCTGCACAGGGCACTACGGGCCGCGTTGCAGGGTCGTCCGGCCGTCCATGGGCGTGTCCTGGTGCTGGACTGAGCGTTCCGAGGGCTAGCGTGGTCGACCATGGGCTACGTGCGCACGGGAGGTATGTCGACGGCAGCGCGCCGACGACGGCGCACCACCGCGTTGGTTTTGACTAGTCTGGTCGTCCTCCTGCTGATCGTGTTCGCTTATGCGATTGCCATCTACCAGGGCTGGGGCCCCGGCGGTGACGGGGGCAGCACCGACCAAGATCAGGTGACGGCGACGGCTCCCGCGCTGCAACCCGCCGACGTGGCGGTCAACGTGTACAACGCCAAGGGCGAGCCGGGATTGGCGGGGCGGATTGGTGCTGCGTTAGAAGAACGCGGCTTCAGGGTGTCCTCGATCGACAACGACCCGGAAAACGCCACCATCGAGGGCTCGGCCGACATCCGGCACGGAGCCGAGGGGGTGGAGGAAGCGACGCTGATGCAGCAATCAGTGCCGGGTTCGACGCTGGTCCCCGACGCACGCGAAGGCGACGAGATCGACCTGGTGCTGGGGGACGGTTTCGAGGAGTTGGCGCCTGCTCCGGCCGATACCGCTGAAAGCACCGCCGATGCTGCTCCCTCGCAGGGCTAACAGCCCCGTGGGCGACCCCACGCGGTCACTGACGATCGGCGCCCCTTCGGCCGGCGCTAGATCCTCTCTCGCAGCGACACGGGCACGATGACTGCTCAGCGGATCGTCTCGCTTCTCCCGTCGGCCACCGAAATTCTGTATGCCGTGGGGGCCGGTGAGCGCGTCGTCGGCGTCACCTTCGAGTGCGACGAACCCGCCCAGGCGCGGTCTAGCGCAACGATCGTGTCGACTTCCTCGCTGCCTGAGTCGATTGACGGTCAGCCACCCAGTCCCGCGCAGATCGACGCCACTGTGCGGGGCAAGTTGTCCGCGGGCGAAGACCTCTACCACCTGGACCGCGCGGCGCTGTCGGGGCTGGATGCCGACCTGGTAATCACCCAAGACCTGTGCGCGGTGTGCGCGGTCGATGTCAGCGAAGTGCACGACGCCCTGGACTATCTGGGGTGCACCGCCGACGTGGTGACGACCGACCCGCATACCTTGGACGACGTTTTGGCCAGCATCGAGCAGATCGGCTCGGCCAGTGGAGCCAGCGAGCAGGCCGCGGCTTTGGTGGATGCGCTGCAGCAGCGATTGGCGGCGTTGCCGGGATCGAGCATGCCGGGGGCCGCTCGGGTGGCGGTCCTGGAGTGGACCGACCCGCCCTTTGCCCCGGGTCACTGGGTGCCCGAAATGGTGACCCTTGCCGGGGGTGTAAGCGTCCTTGGAACAGCCGGCGCGCGGTCCGTGCCGACCAGCTGGGATGTCATTGCCGCAGCAGCGCCCGATGTCGTGGTCGTCGCGCCGTGTGGCTTCGACCTGCCCACCTCGACCTCACTGGCCGCCGAACTGCTCGATGACGGCCCGTTGAGCCAACTGTTGACCACGACTCCGGACCTACAGGTATGGGCCGTGGACGCCAACGCTTCGTACGCCCGCCCGGGTCCCCGGCTCGTTGACGGTGTCGAAGCCCTGGCGGCGATCATTGACCCCGCGCGCCACGGCATACCCGATCCATCCCTGGCCCACCGCCTGCACTGACTCCTGCGGCTAGCAGGTAGACATCGGATCAGAACGCCGATGCCCCCGGCCCGCCTACACTCCGAGGTATGACGCAGCAGCTGCACTTCATGCGGATCATCGAGGCACCCGTCGAGCAGGTCTGGGAAGTCCTCACCGACCTGCCGAACGCTGCGCGTCGCCTGTCTGGCCTGACCAGCGTCGACATCATGACGAGCGGGCCGTATGCCGTGGGCACCCGTTGGCGCGAAACACGCACCTTCTTCGGGATGACGGCGACTGAAGAAATGTGGGTGCGCAGATGCGATCCGCTGCGAAGCACCGTGGTCGAGGCATCCAACGGCGGAGTCGACTACGTCAGCACCTGGCGGCTTCGGCCCGTCGGACCTGCCGAAGCTGAATCAGCCGGCGGTGACGAAGCGGGCCGTACACAACTCAGCCTGGAGTTCACCGCCGTCGGCCCGGATACGAGACTGAGGAATGCTGCAGCGGCGGTCCTCGGGCCGTTAGGTTCGCGAGCTTTCGTCAAGGCAATACAGCAAGACCTGGCGGACATGGCCGTCGCCGCCTCCGCTCTGGCGACGAGGTGACGCCTCCGCTCTGGCGACGAGGTGACGCCTCCGCGGCCGTCGCCGATCGTCCCCCCGGTCAGGATGAGTCAGCGTTGTCCAGGGCCCGCTCCAACTCGACAGCGGCCTGCACGACCCCGAGGTGGGAGAACGCCTGCGGAAAGTTGCCCAACTGCCGCTCGTTCTCCACGTCGTACTCTTCGGCCAACAGGCCAACCTCGTTGCTGAGTGACAACAGGCGCTCGTAAAGCGCTTGGGCATCGTCGAGGCGGCCCATCGCCGCGTAGGCGCGCACCAACCAGAAGTTGCAGATCAAAAAGGGGCTCTCGTCGCCGTCGAGGCCATCCGCGCCCGAGGAGGTGCGATAGCGCAGCACCAGTCCCTTTCGCATCAACTCTGACTCGATCCGTTCGACGGTGCCGACGAACTTCGGATCGTCGGCCTCGATGAACCCGGTCATCGGCAGCACCAAGAGGGAGGCATCGACCTCCGTGGTTTCGTAGTGCTGGGTGAAGGAGTTGATCTCGGCGTTGAAGCCTTTGCTCAGCACCTCCTCGCGGACCTCGTCGCGCACCTCCTCCCACTTCTCCGTGGGCCCTTCGAGGCCGTGCTCGTTAATGGCTTGAATCCCCCGCTCCATTGCCACCCAGACCATCACGCGCGAGTGGGTAAAGGCCTGTTTGTCTCCCCTCATCTCCCACAACCCGTGGTCCAGCTCGTACCAGTCGCCAGCCAGATCCTCAATCAGCGCCCGCTGCAGACGCCACGAGTCCTCGGTCTCCTCGACGCCCTCGTCGCGCAGCATCTCCAGCGCGATCATGATCTCGCCCAGCACGTCGGTCTGGCGCTGATTCACGGCTTCGTTGCCTATCCGCACCGGCGATGAGTCGTCATACCCGGGCAGGTGATCCAACTTCCGCTCCGGCATCAACCGGCTGCCGTCGACGGTGTACATGATCTGCAAGTCATCCGGGTCCCCGGCAACCGCTCGCAACAGCCAATCGCGCCACAGCACCGAGCGATCCCGCAAACCCGAGGACAGCAGTGCCTGGACCGTCTGGGCGGCATCGCGCAGCCAGGTGTACCGGTAGTCCCAGTTGCGCTCTCCACCGAGTTCCTCGGGCAAGGACGTCGTTGGTGCGGCTACGATGCCACCGGTCTGCGAGTGAGTCATGGCGCGCAGCACCAGCAGGGAGTGATTGACCGCCTCGCCGTACCTCTTGAGGCCGCACCCCTCCCCGATCCAGTCGCGGGACTCCTCGATGGTCTCTTTGAGTCGAGCCTCAACGTCTATCGGCTCCGGCAGTTCCAGGTAGGACGGGGACCACACCATACTGAAATGGACCACCTCACCTTCGGCTATCTCGAACTCATCGACGTGGCGCTCATCTTCCGGGTCAGGCAGTCGTGGTCCGCGCAAGATCAACATGTCCGGGCCGGCCACCGCGACCAAGGCTTCATCACCGCCGTGGTCGCTGGGGTCAGGCTCGTACCGAAGCCACGGCACCGTTCGGCCATAACCCAACCGGACGATCCACTCATGCTCCATGGTGACCGTCCCCGCGATCCCCTCAATCCGACGTACCAGGTCTGCGCGCCCGTCGGCAGGGTGCATCACGTCCGTCACACGCACCGTGCCGCTGTCCGTTTCGTGCGTGGTCTCCAGCACGAAGGTGCCTTCGAGGTACCGGCGCGTGGTCCGGGCCTCGTCGCGAGGAGACAACATCCAACGACCGTGCTCCGGTCGGCCGAGGAGGGCCGCGAAGCACGCGTCGGAGTCAAAGCGCGGGAAACACAACCAATCCACTGATCCCTGGCTGGATATCAGTGCCGCAGTATGCCGGTCCCCCACCATGGCGTAGTCCTCGATCAAGTTCGACATGCTTGCCACGGTAGGGCAGGCGAGTCGCCAGTGCTCGCTGACTGGTCTTGCGCGCAGAGCCACCGCACGGCGCTATGCGCAACGACACCCCGAGTCTTTGGTGCAGAAACCACCGCACGGCGTCGAATGCACTCGCATACCGGTCTCTTTGGTGCAGAAGCCACCGCACGGCGCGACATGCACTCGCATACCGGGTTCTTCGGTGCAGAAGCCACCGCACGGCGCGACATGCACTCGTAAACCGGGTTCTTCGGTGCAGAACCCAACGCACGGCGCCACATGCACCGACTTCGACCTCTAGCCGGAGGAACTGAGTAGATTGTTTTGATGAGTCCGAACCAGCTACCCGCTGCGGCACTAGAGGCGCTGATGGCCGCGCTTCCAGCGGATACGGTGTCGGCCGATGCGACGGTGTGCGAAAACTACCGGTGGGATTGGGCCCGCGACCCGAATGCCGGCACCCCTATCGCCGTGGTCAGGCCCGCCGACGTCAAACAGGTCCAGACCGTGGTGCGCTGGGCCGCGCAGCACCGCGTGCCGGTCGTGCCACGAGGAGCGGGAAGTGGGCTGTCCGGAGGCTCCTCGGCCGTCGACGGCGGCATCGTGCTCAGCATGGAACGGATGCGATCAATCGAGATCGACACCGCCACCCGGGTTGCAGTCGTCGAGCCCGGAGCGTTCAACGCCGAGGTCAAGGAAGCCGCCGCAGCGGCCGGACTCTGGTATCCGCCGGACCCTTCGTCATTTGAGATCTGTTCGATCGGCGGCAACGTCGCCACGAATGCGGGCGGGCTGTGTTGTGTGAAATATGGCGTGACCACGGATTACGTGCTCGGGATGGACGTTGTGCTGGCCGACGGCACCCTGGTGAGTCTGGGTGGTAAACGGATCAAGGACGTTGCCGGGCTTTCGCTGGTCAAGCTGTTCGTCGGCAGCGAGGGCACCCTCGGTGTGGTCACCCGGGCGATTTTGCGGCTCATCCCGGCCCAGGCACAGCGATCTACCCTGGTCGCCAGCTTCAGCACCGTAAAGGATGCGGCGGCCACCGTTGTCGCCGTAGGGCGCTCACTGCGTCCGTCCATGATGGAATTGATGGACTCGGCGTCGATCAACGCGGTCGAGGACTACCGCCCGATGGGACTTGACCGAGCGGCCGGCGCACTCCTGATCGCGCAATCCGATGCCCCGGGCGATGCTCGAATCGCTGAGATCACGACAATCGAGGAGGCGAGTCACACCGCCGGTGCTACCGAGGTCTTCGTGACTGACGATGCCGACGAGGGTGAGCTGTTCGTGGCGGCTCGCCGAGCGGCCTTCCCTGCGATGGAAGTGCGAGGCGCGCTGCTCTTGGAAGATGTCGGCGTGCCGGTGCCGTTGCTGCCGGATCTGCTCGACGGGATCGCCTCGCTGGCCACTCAGCGCCAAGTGGACGTGGCCGTGGTCGCCCATGCCGGCGACGGCAACACGCATCCCATCATCGTCTTCGACCCGAATGACGACGCAGCCCGGGACCGATCCCTGGGCGCTTTCGATGAAATTATGGCGCTCGCCATATCTCTTGGCGGGACCATCACCGGGGAGCACGGCGTTGGCCGCACCAAGAAGGGGGCGTTGCCGGATCAGGTGGGCCCAGAGGTGATGGCGCTACAGCGGACCATCAAGGCCGCTCTCGACCCGGCCAACATCATGAACCCCGGTGCCGTTCTCTGACCGGCGAGGAGCCAGTTCCGTAGACCCGAGGCCAGGTCGTCGTGCCCGGACAGAGCAACCCCAGTACACCCGGACGGGCTGGCGGGGGGATCGAACGTGAACTGCTTGGCGGTCCTCCTGGGACAACGCTGGAACCAAGATGTCTGGGAGCGGGTTGCGGCCATACTCTCAAGCGAGCGGTGAGTACCCAGCCCCGTCATGAGCCCACAGCCAGCGACCGCCCCGTCGTCGAAGGGTCAACCAAAGTGAAGAATATCCGTGATCGAATGCCCTTCGGGCACTTCGAGGCTTTCCAGTTCAATCGGCTCCTCCACCAGGTCACCAGTGCCGATATCGAAACGGGACACACGGAGGTTTTCTCACCAGGGGGTGGGCGTGGGGCTCGTGTGACGGGTGTGACCTGGGAGGTCGGCGTGTCATGACGTAGCCGTGGGGTCCTGGGTGCCAGGTTCGTTGTCGACCAAGACTCCGAACCGGACCAGGACCCCACGTGATCACCTATCGTGCCACCCTCGACGTCCCCCTCACTACCGTAGCCCGGGTCTCGGCCTGGCTGCAGGCGCACCGCCGCGCCCACGATGAGCGCCCGTGGCAACGGGCTGCGACCTGCTGGGTCCAGGCAGTGCTGGTGCTGCGCTGGTTCAAAGACGACACCAAGGTGCACCTGCTGGCCCGCGACGCCGGCATCTCCCAGGCCACCGCCTACCGGTACCTGCACGAGGGGGTGGAGGTGATCGCCGACCGTGCCCCGGAGTTGACCGAGGTGCTGGCCCACGGGCTGGCCGAAGGGTGGGAGCACGTGTGCCTGGACGGCACCCTGCTCCAGACCACCCGCACCAGTGCCCGATCCGAAACCGGACATGACCTGTGGTACTCCGGCAAGCACAAGGCCCACGGTGGCAACATCCAGGTGCTCACCGACCCGGCCGGGTTCCCGGTATGGACCAGCCCCGTGGAACCCGGCTCGGTCCACGACATCACCACCGCCCGCACCCACGGGGTGCTCGGGGCGCTCTACCCAGCCGCGGCGGCCGGGATGCCTACGTTGGCTGACAAGGGCTACACCGGCGCCGGCATCGGCATCCACGTCCCCACCAAGGGTCGGCACCTGGGCAAGGACAACCAGACCCGTAACCTGCTGCTCAACGGGATGCGGGCCTCAGCCGAGCGCGCCAACGCGCTGCTGAAGTCGACCTGGAGGGCGCTACGCCGCGTCACCGTCTGTCCCCACCGGATCGGCACCATCGTCGCCGCCGGGCTCGTCCTCCTCACGATGCAACGAAGCCGCTGGTGAGAAAGCCTCA
>JBARZG010000023.1:0-6352 GCA_049649785.1 Ornithinimicrobium sp.
CCCTGTTCGTCGTCCTGCGGGACGTTCACCATGACCTGGCGTTGCTGGCCGCCTGGTCCAGGCTCGTCTACACCGTGCTCCTCGGGGTCGCTCTGGTGTACTTCTTCCAGGTCATCGCGCTGCTCACCGCCCCGGGGACCGCGGCGATCGGGCCGGAGGTTACGGGTGCCCAGGTGATGCTCGCGCTCGGCTCTTTCGACACAGCGTGGCTCATCGGGTTGGCCGTCTTCGGAGTGCATCTCATCCTGCTCGGCGTCTTGCTCATACGCAGCCAACTCGTTCCCCGGGTGCTCGGTGTCATGCTCGTCGTCGCTGGCTCGGCCTACCTGGCAGACACCCTGGCGCACGCGCTGCTGCCGAACTACTCCGCCGTCGCGGACATCTTTCTCGTCGCGGTCGCTCTCCCGTCGATGATCGGCGAGGGATGGCTAGGCCTGTGGCTCCTGTTCACACGACGTCTCCAACGGCCCATGTGACGACCGGAGCCTGACCGCGGTCCAGCAGTCACTTGACCCCACAGAACGTCCCGAGAGAGCCTGATGTGGCCCATCCGAGGCGCTGCGAGGTAGGTGGCCTGCCCCGATGTGGACGAGTTCTACCCATTGTCCGTGAAGGGAAACAGTTACCAGGGATGGTGATTTGGTGCTGCGGCTGCTAGCGATCCTCGCACTTGGCCTCGGTCTCGCCCTTCCAGCGAACACCTCGGAGGGGTCCATCGACGACTTCGTCGCCGCCGAGATGCCGGCCTCTGGCGTGCCCGGCCTGGCCTACGCCGTCGTGGCCGACGGCGAGATCACAGTGACCGGTGCCCGAGGTGTCCTCATAGCCGGAGGCGAGGAGCAGGTCACCCCCGATACGCCCTTCGTGACCGGCTCTATCTCCAAGAGCTTCACGGCTCTGGCCGTGATGCAACTGGTGGAGGCCGGCCAGGTCGGCCTCGAGACCGAGGTTTCTGAGTATCTCGACGGTTTCTCGGGGCGGCCAGCCGGCGCCATAACGATCCGTCAGCTCCTCAGCCACACCAGCGGCTTTTCCACCCTGCAAGGAAACGCCTCACACACCGACAACAGCGGCGGCAAGGACGCGCTGCAGCGCCGGGTCGAGGGACTTTTCGAGGTCACTCCCGCCTACGGACCAGACCAGGGGTGGGAGTACTCGAACACGAACTACCAAGTTCTTGGTCGCCTTGTGGAAGTGGTGAGCGGGCAAGGCTTCTAGCCCTACCTGGAAGCCAACATCCTCAGGCCGGTTGGAATGCAGGACAGTTTCGTCGCTGACGGTGAGGTGCATGACGCGATGGCAACAGGGCACACACCGTGGTTCACCACCAAGCGACCTCTAGCCGAGAACTCGACCGACCGCGCGACCGCTCCGCAGGGCGGGGTCGTCGCAAGCGCAAACGATCTCGCGCGCTACCTGCAGGTCATGATGAATGGCCAGGACGACGTGCTGAGCGCAGAACGCAAAGCGCAGATGATGCGGCCTGCCAGCGCAGCATCGCCCTCCTACGGTTTCGGTTGGTTCCTGGACCCGGGCAACGGAAGCGTGTGGCATTCCGGTGCCACCCCGGGCTTCGAGACGTTGGCGCAAATGCTCCCCGACGAGAAGAAGGCGGTGATCGTGCTCGTCAACGGCGGAAGCGGAGTCGGCTTCGGGGAAACGACCGAACTGCGTGCCGGTATCGCCGCCACAGCGCTAGGCCTGGACTACGACGGCGAGGGGTCTCGTCTGCCGCAGAAGGCCCTGTTCATCGGCCTGGTGCTGCTACCGATCGGGTACCTGCTGAGCATGATCTGGGCATGGCGTCACCGAGTTGAGATACGAGCGAAGACGGGCCTCTCCGGCCTGTTCAGCCTATGGTTCCCGCTGCTCACCACGCTTGTCGCAGCATGGATCATCCTAGGCCTAGTCCCGCGTCTGTTCGGCTCCCCGTTGACCACCATCACACTATTTCAGCCCGACTTCGCTCTGGCGCTGATAGCAACCGCGGTAAGCGGGGTGTTGTGGGCCGTGTTCAGGCTGGGGGTGGCCTACACCGGCAGATCTAAATCTCCCGCATCCACCCAGAACGCCTGAGGAACCAAGCCGGTCCCCGCACGTGCACGGATCAGCTTGACGACCTCGGCGAGTGACGAAATGTGCCAGCTCACTCGCGCCTTGATCGGAGTCGGCTGGGCGAGAGCGGCGTAGAAGTCCTCCAGGCTGTGGGTACCCACAGCGGTGCCGACCTGCTCAATGCCGGCGGCGATGGCGAAGAACTTGAGGAAGCCTGAGGCGCTTCGGTTGATGGGGGCAAGCAGCCCAGCTAAAGCTGTGATGGTCCACAGCGGCAGGTGCACGGTGCGCAGTTGCGCGCCGAGTGCGCGGGCAGCTAGTTGTGGTAGTTCGGCTTGCCTGTATGTGTGAGGTCCCCTGAAGCCGAACTCGGAGTTCTGCAGTGTCGGGTCGCTTCACCCACGAACGTTTCGTCACAGGCATCTGCCACCGCTGCCAAGCGCTCTTCGCTGCGGCCCAGGGCTCGCACGCGGCAGCCCTGCGCTGCCAGGGCACGCAGGATGTGGCCGCCCATGTACCCTGTCGCGCCTGCGACGAGCACGGTAGATGTCTGTGGTGTGGTCGTGTGGCTCATCGGGTGTTCCCTTTCTCGATTGCGGGGTTGAGTTGTGCAAGGTGGTATGCCGGCGCGCTTTCGCGGCCCGATGGGCTTATGGAGAAGGCGGCGAGAGTGGCGCTGGCTAGGGCGATGAGGGCGTGTTGAGCGTGAAGAAGCCTGCGATCACCCAGGCGACTGTTCGCAAGCCGCCTGCGGACATACCTGGAACGCGGACCAGAGCGCCGCGGCCGAGTAGCAGCCAAGCCATCAGGAGCAGGAGCGCAGCCTGACCTGCGGCCGCCCAGCGATAGGCAGGTGTCAGGACACCATTCACGGTTGCGGCATGGCCGCCCATCACGGCGTCGCCACGCTGGTGCACCCAGCCAGCCGTAGTAGTGCTGGCGGTGGAGTTTGAGGACCCGGCACGAGACCGCCACCGGCACCCTGATCCGGGCGTCGGTGGCGGCCAGTTCCTTTACGAGCGGGTGGAGCCTTTTCCCGGCAGCTGTGTCTGAGACAGGTAGGCCGCGGAACGGCGCAGGACTGCCCGCTTCATCATGATTTCTGATCGTGGCGCCGGCCGAGTGCGAGCCCCAGCCAGGTGAACCAAAGGATCAGACCGAGCCCGAAGACATCTGTTGCCGCTTCGGATGCCGCGGGTATGACGGTGGCCATGCCGACGGCTGCAAGACCGAGCGCGAGCCCGCCAAGTCCGGCTGAAAGCGCCCGGGTGCGTAGGGCGGCGAACCCGACCACGGCCACCCAGAGCGCGCCCACGACTTCAACGCCGCCGCCGAGCGCGTCCTGGATCACGCTCACCGAGACCCAGGTGTTGATGGCGAGGTCCGGGTCCTGGGTGTGCAATTCGACTGCGGCGTGCTGTCCGACCATGGCGATGCTTCCGCTGGCCACGAGCATGCCCGACCAGATCAGTCCCAAGGCGGCGCCGATCCGGGCTAGCGTCGGCGCTGCCCTCAGTCGTTCACTGACCCCGAGTGAAACCAGCGCCATGGCCACTCCGCCGAGAAGGTAGAGCACGAAGTACCACCCGGCCATCTCGGCCTGGTGGTCCACGAGGAAGCCAAGCGAACCGGAGGGGTCATCGATAGGCGAGGTGAGGCCACGTGGCATTAGGTAGGCGGCCATCGCGAGGAACCCGATGACGTAGGTGCCTGCGACTACCTGGGCGCCGATGCCGCCAGCGCGGACAAGGGTGGTCAACGGCCCGTTAGATGGTGGCGGTGACCCGGCCACGGTGGCTGCGGACTGTTCGATCTCTGTATTTCGTCTCATTCCTCCACTGTCGCGAAACTGGTGATCCACCGGATCGGAGCCAGGGCCACACATAGGTAGTCCTCATGGCCGGTCTGGACTGGCCGAAAGTTCCATCCGATGGGTGGAGCGCGCGGCCTAGACTGGGACGATGGTCGGCAGTGCCCTGCTCGCGCTCTGGGAGGAACCCCAGGCGGCCGCGCCACCGGGGACAGCGTGGTGGGATCGGGCCCTGGTTGCCGGGCTGGTCCCCGTGACCGTTCTAGAGGCCGGGCTCCGGGGGGACGTGGCCTGGCCTATCTGGCATGCGACCTGGGCTCTTGTGTGCGTCGCCACGCAGCTTTGGCGTCACCACCCACTCGCGATGCTGATCCTGGCTTATGGTGCCCAGACGGTCGCCGGGGTGATACCCGCTCTTGCAGAGGAGCCACACAGTGTGCTCGACGTGACTGCTGTCGTTCTGCTGCTGGCCTACTCGCTAGGCCGCTGGGCCAGCGGTAAGGGCGTCGTTGTAGGCAGCATTTTCCTGCTCGCAGTGCACTTGGCCCGGGAGCCTCTCTACGACTCCAGCGGCTCCTCGATAGTGATCGGAGTAGGGGCACTGATGTTGCCCGTCGCACTTGGTGCCCTGGTGCGCTCCTGGGCCGCGTCCCAACTGCGGGCCCGTGAACAGATCCGGGTCCGCGAGCGCGAGCAACTAGCACGCGACCTGCACGACACCGTCGCCCCACGTATCCGGCATCTTGATGCACGCTAGGGCGGCCAAAGTCCGAGGCCGCACCGACCCTGGTGCCGCCGCCGAGGCAATCGACGGGGTCGAAGAAGCGGCCGCGCATACCTTGGACGACATGCGCGCCATGGTGGCCGTGCTTCGCAACACCGAAGAAGCCATCAACGGCCGGACCCCCACGCATCACGTCGCTGACATACCGTTGCTCGCCTGTGACCACGGCCCAGGTCCCCGGGTGGTCGTCCAAACCTCCGGCGACATCCAGCGACTGCCGCCACCGGTGGGGTCGGCCCTATTCCGGGCGGCTCAGGAGGCGGTGAACAACGCCCGCCAAAACGCCGTGGAGCCCACGCTGGTCGCGGTCCACCTCACCGACGACGGAGACTGTGTCAGGCTGCAGGTTGACGACGACGGACGACCCGCCAGCCCCGCCCGCGGCAAGCGTGCACGACCGTCCTACGGTCTTGCTGGGATGCGAGAGCGCTTCTCACTACTCGGCGGCGACGTCCGGGCTGGACCCGACCCCAACGGCGGCTGGACAGTGGAGGTGACAGTCCCGGTCAGCGTAGAAGGAGAGGGGCGCAGCCGATGACCGCGCCGCTTCGAGTACTCATCGCTGACGACCAAGACATGGTCCGAGTCGGCCTCGCCACGATCCTCGACGCGCAACCCTCGATCAACGTGGTCGGCCAGGCTCGCGACGGCCTCGAAGCCGTGACCCAAGCCCGGTCGCTGCGCCCCGACGTCTGCCTCTTCGACATACGGATGCCCCACCTGGACGGCATAGAAGCCACCCGCCAGATCGCCGGGCCCGCAGTCGACCACCCCGTTCCCGTCATTGTCATCACCACCTTCGACCAGGACGAGTACGTCTACGACGCGCTGCGGGCCGGGGCCCGCGGCTTCCTGCTCAAGGACGCCGACCCCGAACTGCTAACGCGTGCTGTCCACGCCGCCGCACAAGGCGACGCCCTCATCGCCCCAGCTATCACAGCACGGCTCCTAGCAACGTTCGCCACAACTCGCAACCGAACAGTCCACGAGCCCATCGACCCGCTGACCGCCCGCGAAGAAGCAGTCCTCGATCTAGTCGCCGCCGGACACACCAACCAGGAAATAGCCGCAGAACTGTACCTTGCACTTAGCACCGTCAAAACCCACATCGGCGCCCTCATGGCCAAACTTGCCGCACGCAACCGCGTCGAACTCGTGATCTGGGCCTACGAAAGCGGCCGCACGAACAGTAACCGTCCAACCTGAACTACCCGCCCTAGGTAGCCAGACCCGCCCGGCCACGCCCCTTCCACACCACTCCCCGCAACAGGATCGGCTTGCGGCACGTGCGGCACGCATCCTCCGTCTTCGCCGGGTCGGTACGGCGTCCGGT
The DNA here is from genome assembly GCA_049649785.1 of Ornithinimicrobium sp. Classification (GTDB taxonomy): domain Bacteria; phylum Actinomycetota; class Actinomycetes; order Actinomycetales; family Dermatophilaceae; genus Ornithinicoccus. The sequence continues at coordinate 5,983 of JBARZG010000023.1, forward strand.
CGCGACCACTGGACTGACCAGCCCACCGCAGCCGGTGCGACGCAGCTCGCGAGGCCGTCTCACCACCGGTTGCCGTCGGCCGACCCTCAGGCGTGCCGATGGTCCGCTCCTAGCGGTCGCGGGCCATCAGCTCGGTCAGCTCTCCTTGCGGGACCGGATGCCGAGCTTCTGGTAGACGTGCCGAAGGTGGTACTCGACTGTCTTCGGGCTCAGGAAGACCGAGGCTGCAGCCTCGCGGGTGGTAAGGCCGGAGGCGAGCAATTTGGCGAGCTGGCGCTCCTGCGGAGTCAGCTGCTGGGGGCCGGCGTCACGGCGGTGGGCGGTCTCGCCGGTGGCCAGGAGCTCCTGCGCGGCGCGGTCGACCCGAGGC
>JBARZG010000024.1:0-7495 GCA_049649785.1 Ornithinimicrobium sp.
CGCCATGCGGGCAGATGCGTCCGCACGCCCTTCGCCAGCAGGTCTCGACCAGCCGTGAACGCCTCACGGCGCGCCGGCAGGATCTCGTCCCGGCGCCGCAGCAACTCCGCGACCGCAAGTTGCTCCAACACAGGCGCCCCGAGATCAAGCCGGAGCCGGTGAGTCGCTATCTGCTTGGTTCGTGCCGACGGCACCCGCATCCAGCCGATCCGCAGCCCGCCCCAGAACGTCTTGCTCACCCCACCGACGGTGATCGAGTCCGGCACGAAAGCGGCCAACGGGGGCGGCATCTCGATATCTTCACACGCCAAGTCCACCGGCGTCTCGTCAATAATCGGCACCACTGCGGCACGTCGCAGCACCGTGGCGACCCGCTGTCGTTGCTCCTCGTCCATCAGGGCACCACTGGGGTTATGGAAGTCAGGCACGAGGTATGCCGTCCGGACATCGATCTGGCGCAGCAACACTTCCAATCCTGCCGGATCCCACTGAGCCGCCGGCCTCTCGTGGTCCACCGAATGGGCCACCAACTGCGCCCGCAACCCGCGCAGCGTGGCGATCGCATTGGGGTAGGTCGGGGACTCGATCACTATCCGCCGCGAACCAGGTCCAGACAGCAGCGCCTGGGCAGCAATTGCAGTGCCCGACAAAGCGCCCGGCGTGATCAAAATCTGCGATGCGCGGGTCGGCAGTCCACGGCGGGCAAAATCTTGAGCGACCAACTCCCGCAGCGCGGGCAACCCGGTCGGGTAATAACCCACACCAGACAGGTAGCGCGGACACTCCTGCAGCGCATGGGCATAGGCCTCCATCAACCACGGACCTGCGCTGGAGGCGGTGGTGGTCAAATCAATGACACCTGGCCCACCGGCAGCCGGAGTCAGCAAGTGATCCACTCGGCCACCCGGCACGAGCGGCAGATGGACCACGCTCCCCGAGCCTCGACGGGTCCTGAGATAGCCCTGGTCACGTAGCTCGGTAAACGCCCGGGTGACGGTGGATCGGCTCAGTCCTAAAGCCTTCATCAGTTCGCGCTCACTCGGCATCCGCGCCCCGGCCGGAAGTCGGCCATCGGTGATGGCGCCCCGCAATTGTGCCGCGAGGGCGGCATACAGTGGTGCACTCAGCCGGGTGCCGCCGACGACCGCAGCGACCCTGCCTGCCGAGAGAACCCGCTGCATCAGTCCACTATCGCATGATTGGACCTTTCCGAACAGTCCAATTTGAGAGAGGCTGGCACCGTGAACGACCAGTCGGCCAAGCTGCAACCCCACGATCCCGCGTCGCAGCGGCGTCAACTCGCCAACCTCGGCCCGATCGAACAGCTCCGCGCTGGCAAGCTGCCCCGGCGCCTCATCCAACTCGTCGTGGGACTGTTCCTCTACGGCGCCTCCATGGCCCTGGTGATCCGAGCCGGCCTCGGCGTCATCCCCTGGGACGTCTTGCACCTCGGCATCATCACGCATGTCCCGACCACCTTCGGGACGATGACGATCCTCGTCTCTTTAGTGGTGCTGCTGCTCTGGATCCCGTTGCGTCAACGCCCAGGTGTTGGCACGATCGCCAACGCCTTCTTGGTCGGACTGTCCGCCGACCTCGTCTTGAATCTTGTGCCCGACCTGAGCTCACTACAGGCACGCATCCCGTTGCTCATCGGTGCGATCGCTCTCAACGGACTGGCCACCGCGCTCTACGTCGGAGCCCAACTGGGCCCCGGCCCCCGCGACGGCTTGATGACCGGCCTGGCCAGGGTCAGCGGCCGATCCATCCGGCTAGTCCGCACCGCCATCGAGGTGACGGTCGTGCTGATCGGCGTCATCCTCGCCGGGTCTGTCAGCGGCGTGCTCGGCCTAGGCACCATTCTGTATGCCGTGTCGATCGGCCCGCTGACCCAAGCGATGCTGCCCTGGTGCACGGTGCCGTTGAATCCACGTCGTGCGCCTACCATCACTCATGACTCGCCAACGCCCTGAACATCGGGTCGGTGAACTCCATCGCCGTCCGATATCGACGCCGGACTTCGCGGTAAGCCTCGACCGAGGCCGGCTCGGGCTCGAAGACTTCGCCGCCCTCTGTCATCGCCCCGATCGCGCTGGACCAGTCGCTATGCACCCCATTGCCCACGGCCGCAGCAATCGCAGCCCCCAGACCTGCCGCATCCGGGACACCGGCTCGGGTGGCAGCGACCCCCCACGAGTCAGCGACGATCTGCATCATCAACGCCGACTTCGCTCCCCCGCCGGCCACGGTCAGGCTCGGCGCGGCGATCCCGCGCTCTTCGATCAGGGCCTCGGTATGCCCGGCCATGCGCACCGCGATGCCCTCCAACACGGAGCGATAGAGGTGGTGCGCGCGGTGTCTGCCATCCAGGCCAAGCACCGCACCCCGGCGGTATGACGCATCGCCGGGCGCCAGGAAGTCCGGCAGCGTCAGCAGCCCGGCACTCCCGGGGGGCACGTCGCCCGCGCCCGCTTCCAACCACCGCAGCGTCGCCACGGGGTCAGCTCCTGGCGGGGCCGAGGAGGCGAGATCACGCACCCACGCGGGCGTCCACATACCGCGCCGAATGCCCTCGCTCTCGTGCAACACCTCACCCGGAATGCTCGCCGCATTGACCCAGCTGCTCGCCCCTTCTGCCGGAACAGCCGACCGCAGGCCAGGGGTCATCGCGGCGATGTAGGTGCCCAGCGACAGCAACACGCTGGTGCCGTCGGCTGCCGACAATCCGGCCCCCAGGGCCTCGACGGCTTTGTCGTTGGCGGTCGCATAGACCGGGCACCCGATCGGCAGCCCGGTGAGTTGCGCGGCCGAAGCACTCACCACCCCCAGCTCAGCGCCGGGCGGCACCAAGTCGGGCAGCAGGTGGTGCGGCATACCGGTGCGCTGGAACGCGGCGTCGTCGGCCGACCAGTCACCGGTGGTCTGATCGATGGGCCACATACCCTCATACGCCGCCGCGCTGTCCCGCCGCTGGCCGGTCAGCCGCAGCGTGAGATATCCCGAGGACGCAGCGATGGTGGCCACAGCAGGATCGAGGGCTCCGACGCGCTCGCCCACTCGGGCATCCATCCAGGACAGCACCGGCTCGACCAGCGTGTGATCGGCGCCGACCATGGCCCGACAGAACCGGATGCCGCACAGCCCGATGGCGACCACCGACTCCGGCGACGGCAGTTGCCCCATCGCGACGCGGCAGGCCGCAGCCACCGAGTCCCACAGGTCATCGCCGGGATGCACCACCTCGCCATCGGAACCCAGCGCATAGGGCCGCAGCGCAGCGCTGCCCTGGGTATGCACACCCCCGCGGGCGTCGAAAACGGTCACTTTGGTGCTCTGCGAACCGCCGTCGATCGCCAGCAGCAGGGGCGTCATCGACCCTCGTCCAGGGGGTAGATCGTGCCGGGATTCATGATCCCGTTCGGGTCGAAGGCGTCTTTGAGCCCGCGCAGCAGCCGGTAACCGCTGCCGTGCTCGGCATGGATCCACGGTGTCCGGTATTTGCCGACACCGTGGTGGTGGACCATCGAGCCGCCGAACTCGAGCGCCTCCTCCACGATGATCGCGTTGAGCGGTTGGTGGTAGGTGCTGATCTCCTCGCGGGGCTCGCATCGGATGTCGTAGTCGTAAACGAAGTACAGGTTCGTGCCGCTCTGGTAGGAGTGCGAGGAATGGGCACCGAGCAGATGGAGGTCTTCGAAGCGCTCGAAGGTCGTCTCGATCCGGTGCATCACTGCTTCGTAGAGTGCCGCTGTCCGGGACCAGTCGATGGAGACTTCGGTGGTGTAGCCGAGCCGGTGATCGACGACCATGGCGGCCTTCTCGGCCTCGATCTTCTCCGGCCCCCAGTTGAGCGACTCGAACCAGGATCGGATGCGCTTGGGATCGACCTCGGTATGTGCCACCCGCGCCGCGGCCGCGTCGCACGCCGCCATCGTGACCTGCACCAACGGCTCCGGTCCCATCGCCGATAGCACCACCAGATTGGCCTCGCTCGGGTGGTCCGGGAAGTGCTGCCGAGCATCGCCCGGCGAGTACACCCTCGCCACGGCGGGGCGGTACCCGGCGACGACGACCTCCCGCATTACGGCGACGGCCGCACCGAAATCCTCGATGAGGTAGCCCCGGTATCGCTCGCTGCCGGCATACCAGGGAAAGACCTTGACGGTCACCTCGGTGATGAAGGCCAGCGCCCCCTCGTTGCCGATCAGGGTATGCCGAATGTCGGGTCCGGCAGCCCGGCGCGGCACGCCTTTGATGCGCGTGACGTGGCCACCGGGCAGCACCGCCTCCAGGCCCAGCACCATGTCCTCGATGCCGCCGTAGAGAGTCGAGAACTGACCGATCGAGCGGGTGGCGACCAATCCGCCGATCTGGGCGATCGGTTGCGATTGCGGTGAGTGCCCGGTGGTGAGGCCGCGTGTCCGCAGCTCTTCTTCGAGCACCCGCAGCGGCACCCCGCACTGTGCGGTGGCGCTCATGTCCTGTTCGTTGATGTCACCGATGGCGTCCATCGCCGAGCCGTCGAGCACCAGGCTGTCCTCGACGACGACCTCCAGGCCGCCCTCGGTGCCGGTGCCGCCGGTGCGCGGGACGACCGCGACCTGTTGGGCATCGGCGAACGCCAACACAGCGGCGACCTCATCGACGCTGTTCGGGCGGACGATCGCCGCCGGAAACGGGCCGTCGTAGATGCCGTGTGCTGCCTCATACTTGTGAAAACGGTCGACGCTCGCCTCGCGCAGGTGCTCGGCGGACGTGTCGACGGCGCCGGCTCCGAGCAGTTCGGTCATCGCAGCAACGATCTGCTCGCGGGAGAGCAGAGATCGGGATGTCGTCATGGGTTCATTAGATCAGCGCACCAAATAGCCGCCGTCGACGACCAGCGTGTGGCCGTTGACGTAGTCGCTGGCGGCCGAGGCCAAAAACACCACGGCACCCATCAGGTCGGCCGGGTCCCCCCACCGCCCGGCCGGGATGTGTTCGATTACTCGCCTGTTCGTCTCCGGGTCGGACCGGGTGCCGAGCGTCATCGCCGTCGAGAAGTAGCCGGGTGCCAGAGCGTTGACGCAAATGTTGTGTCCGGCGAGGTCGTCGCAGTAGGCCCGGGTGAAGCCCACAATCCCCGCCTTGGTGGCTGCATACGCCGGCGAACGCTGACCGCCGAGATAGGAGAACAACGACGCGACGTTGACGATCTTGCCTCCGCCGTGGGCGCGCATGTGGTCGGCGGCATGTTTGGCCATCTCAAAGGCTGCGGTCAGGTTGACGGCCAGCATCGGGTCCCACTGGCCTCGGTCGAAATCCTCGGGATCGGCGGTGAAGCAGATTCCTGCCGAATTGACCACGATGTCAAAACTGCCGAACTCGGCGACGCACCGACCGATCGCGTCCCGAGCTGCTCCGGGTCGGGTGAGATCGTCCTCGAGGTATGTATACCCCCGCCCATGAGCCCGCACCATCTGCGCTGTCGACCCATCGTCATCGGTCCTGGCCAGCACCAGCACGTCGGCGCCTGCGGCGGCTAGGGCGACCGTAAAGGCGCGCCCCAGACCGGAGTTGCCACCGGTGACGATGGCACTCTTGCCCTCCAACGAGAAGGCACTCAGGGTGAACGCTGGCAGGTCCATGGTCGGGCCAGGCTAACGTTCAGGCGCGATGGCGACGCATCCAATGCACTGTTATCGGCACGAGAAACGCGGCCGCCAGGGATCCCGCCCAAAAGGCCCAAAACAGCGCCACGCTGACCACGGCGATCCCGAGGTCATGTGCCCGGTCGCGCGACATCGGCGCGTGGATGCCTTGACCGGGGTCTCCGCGTCGAAGAAACCCCGGGATCCAGCGCCGCAGCTGTGGACCCGGCCGCCACGAAATCAACGTAAAGATGCCGGGCTCGCGCCGAGTCGACTGCTTGGTCTGCAGCCGCACGGCTTGCTGCATGGAGTGTGTGCACACGGGGAAGATCAAGCCCAGACCGATGATGCTGAACACCGAGGCGGTTCGACTCAGCTCGCCGTTCAGGGTCGAGAACAACACCCACCCGCAGGCCAGCGCATACAGCACCAAGACGCTGGAGTACGCGTAGATCGCGATCTCGGTGAGCGCGCGACTGCTGTACCTGCGCGGCTTTGGCTCGGGCTGCTCCTCCACCGCCCTATTGTGCGCGGCGCGCCTGAGCGCAAGCCGGTAGGGCACCTGTCGGCATACCTTCAGCCGGCCCAGGCGCCCCGAACCGGCTTCGCGCGAGGGCGATCAGGAGGTTGTGCGGTGCGGTGCCTCACCAATGGGCATGGGGGTCGGTTCTAAAAGCCTGCGCTGCAAGGAATTACCACATATGTGGACTGGAGTTTCCTTATCTTGGCCTACGCCCATACAATTGGAGTTTACCGGGGAGCAATGGAGGGCAGGAATGACTCAGTCTACCAAAATGCGCCTTTCCGTTAATCCCACGTTTCCCTGGTTGTCATCTTTTGTCTTTGTGATGCTTGGGACAGGGGCGGTTTGCTTCTTCCTCGATGAGTTACTCATCGCACTTGCACTTTGGCTCAGCATGCTCATCCTTGTGACCAGGAGGATTGTCTTGGGGCTCCGTCGAGCCGATGCGGTCATCGATGGGGCTTGGGCGCACTTAGATCCGCCAAACAAGTCCTCCCACGCAACGGCTACAGAAAAGCGGCAGGTTCCTGGTTGAACGGTGGCCCCCTTGGGCAGAAACCTCGACGATAATACCCTGGTGCCGAACACCGCAGAATCTTCCCGCCTGCACGCCTTCACGCACGAGGATTTGAGATTCGCGGTCTGCGACCAGGGGCCGCTCGGTGGTGCGCCGGTCGTCCTGCTGCACGGGTTTCCACAAGACCACACCACCTGGAATGCCGTGGTCGCGCACCTGGGCGCGGCCGGACTGCGGACACTGGCGTTGGAGCAGCGAGGGTACGGCCAGCACAACGCGCCCCGCGACGTGAGTCGGTACAGCCTGAATGTGCTGGCGGCCGATGTGTCGGCGATGCTGGACGCCGCCGGGGTGGAGCGGGCGCACGTCGTGGGCCACGATTGGGGCGGCGCGGTGGCCTGGCAGCTCGCCGGCACCAGCGATCGAGTGCTGACGATGACCAGCCTGTCGACGCCGCATCCGGTTGCCCTCGTGCGATCAATGGTGCGCAGCAGACGGGCTCTATCGAGCTACTACATGGCGCTGTTCCAGTTACCTGCGCTACCGGAGCGAGTGCTGACAGCGAAATTGCACAGCATGTATCGAAAGACCGGGCTCTCGCCAGCAGATGCCGATCGGTATGCCGCCCGGTTCGCCGAACCTTCTCAGCTCACCGGCCCGATCAACTGGTACCGGGCGATGCTGCGACATCGAGTCACAACCCCACGATCACGGGTGCCCACGACATACCTGTGGGGACGCCGGGATTTCGCGCTCGGTCCCGTGGCGGCTCGCGCAACCGCCGACTTGGTTCGTGCCGACTATCGCTTCCTGGAGATCGAGGCC
>JBARZG010000025.1:0-1937 GCA_049649785.1 Ornithinimicrobium sp.
CTCCTGCGGGATGTCCCGCCACGGCGCACCGGTCCGGAACCGCCAGATGATGCCTTCCAACGTTGTGCGGTGATCATTCCACGGCCGGCCCGGTCGTCCCCGCGAAGAAGGGAGTACCGTCTCCAGGGCCGCCCACAGATCATCCGAAATCGCGTCCGTTCGAGTCACGCCTCCCACCGCAACACACCCGAGCCTCAGGCATTAGCAGACACGCCCTAAGCGACACAAGATGCCAGCCCGCTATGACGATGCGTGGCCCACCAGCTGGCGGCTGAGTATTCTGCGGGCCACGCCGCCCCCCTCAATGACAGCATGAGTGTTTCCATCACCGTCCGCGATGTTCCGGACCAGACCAGGGACGAACTGGCGGCGCGCGCCGCCCGCGCCGGGATGTCCCTGCAGGAATACCTGCGAGCAATGCTCGTACAGAGCGCCATCTGTCCCACAGCCAGCGATCTCATCGCTCGTGCTCGGTCTCGCGTCGAGGCAACCGGCGTCCGGGTCGACGCAGAATCGATCCTCACCGCTCGCGACGCCGACCGGCGGTGACCCAACTCCTCGTCTGCGACGCCTCCGCAGTGGTTGCGATCCTGCTGGACTCGGGACCGGATGGGCATGGGCTAGCGACGCTCTCACTGACGCCGACCTCTGCGCCCCAGCCTGCTGCCGTTCGAGGCCAGCAACATCATTCGACGCCACGAACTCACCGGAGCCATCAGCGCCGACCAAGCCCACTGCGACCTGATCGATTTAGCCATCGAGCACTGGCCCTACGAGCTCCTGGCACCCCGGGCCTGGCAACTACGCCACAACCTCACAACGTACGACGCTAGCTACGTCGCCCTCGCCGAACTCCTCGAGGCAACGCTCGTCACGCTCGACCTCCGCGTAGGCCGCGCGCCGGATCGTCGCTGCACGGCCCCACGCCGTAACGGGATGTTGAGCTCAGTCGGTCGTTGGCATCTCGTGGCATCCGGGTCCGTCAGGCAAGGCTGGGTCCATTGGCCGCGCTCCGCAAAGCACGTTTGTGGAGATGTCGATGATGTCGGCGCGCAGTTCCAGTCTCGATCACGTGGCTATCGGTACGCAGCGCGCGAGGTCAGTCGTGCCTTCAGTCTCGGTGGTGCCCCATTCTCCGCCGGAGATGGTCACGGCCACGATGAACTGCTGGGAACGCAAGGGGCGAAGAGCTCTGTATCTGCGACGGTGAAGTGGTGCTCAAGGGTGAGCCAGCCGGACGGGAGGCCGCTCGGAGCAGCAGCATGTCTAGGGTCGCGCGGCGCACCCCTGTCGCGAGTCGCGATATGCGCAGTTGCTTTGGGTGGGATGGGTGTTTCCTGAAAGGCCGCCGCTGATCGCGTTAGACGGCGTGCTCTCCACGAAAGTACTCGAAGGTCCATCCTATTGTCGCCAACACTGCGAACGGAGCAGCGATGACGAAGAGCCACCACCCGACCGCTACCCCCAGGAAGAGAGTCGCGGACGCCAGCCCGAGCCACAGCGGCCACCAGGAGTGCGGGCTGAAGAAGCCGTAATCGCCAGACGCTTCGGCGATCTCACCGTCCAACCGATCCTCGGGCCGCTCATCGATCTTGCGGGCGGTCAGCCATAGATAAAAGGCCACGAAGCCACACAAGCATGCTGTCAGGAGTAGCCCAACGATACCGACCCATTCACCGAGGCCCGTAAAGTAGGCGTACACGATCGTCATCACCACGAAGAACGGGATCAGAATCGCGAAGAGCTTAGTTTCTGCTTGCATCGTCGATTGTCTCCTTAGATCGCCAGATCAGCGTTTGCCGTCGCCATAAGCACCACCGTATTCGGTGCCCACGTCACCTTGCGGGTCGGTGCTCGGACCGCCCAACAGTTCCTCCATGACGTCCTTGTCCGGCTCAGGCGACTCGAGCGTCGCCACATCCGGGTGGTGCAAGTCG
>JBARZG010000026.1:0-20932 GCA_049649785.1 Ornithinimicrobium sp.
TGTTTGAGCCCCCAACCGAGCCAAAGAGGGCGCGGGCGGTGGACTCCAACCGGTCCACATCGGCATAGCGGCTGGGGCGTAGGTAGCTGATCCGCTCACCCCCGGTGAGGTCCTGTGCGACACCCCCAGAGGTGACCGTGGCCCGATAGTCGACGACGAAGTTCCCGGCTGGCACTGCCCGCATCAGATGCCACCGCGCGCCGCCATTCCCGGCGACCTCTTCGGCGACCACGTCGGCACCGTCGACGGTGATCCTTAGATGTTCGTCGATGCGATCCGCGCCCCGAGCCACCACCACGCTGAGGGCGAGTTCGGCCGGAGATTTGATGGTGGCGTTGAGCTGCGCGGTCACGGTGCGTTGCATCTCGTCATGCTCTCACCTGGATGGAACCCACGCGTCGCAACCCAGCATCAGGCGGCCGGGTTTGCGCTTTGGTCGGCGATCACTAAGGTTCCCCTCGGACAAAGGAGTTCATATGGACCTTTTATGGGGCCTGGGCGGCATGATCGTCCTGCTGGCCATCGCGGTGCTGTTGTCGACCAACCGCAAGGCGATCAAATTGCGAACCGTCGCCGCGGCGCTTGCCCTCCAGATGGGCTTCGGCGTGATCGTGCTGTATTGGTCTGCCGGCGAGTTCGCTCTGGAGCAGGCCACCAAGGGTGTCCAGGCGGTGATCAACTCCTCGAATGAGGGGATCGGCTTCGTCTTCGGGCCGGCCATCCCCGAGGAAGGTTTGGTCTTCGCCTTCCAGGTCCTCACGGTGATCATCTTCTTCGCCTCCCTGTCCGCCGTGCTCTACCACTTGGGCATTTTGCAAAAGGTGGTCCAGTTCCTCGGTGGTGGCATCGCCTGGCTGCTGGGCACCAAGCGAGCGGAGTCGGTCAATGCGGCCGCCAACATCTTCGTTGGGCAGACCGAAGCGCCGCTGGTGATCAAGCCCTACGTCAAAGGGCTCAGCCGCTCCGGCCTGTTCGCCGTCATGGTCGGCGGGTTGTCGACAGTGGCCGGCTCGGTGCTGGTTGGGTATTCGCTGCTGGGCGCACCGTTGGAGTACCTGATCGCTGCCAGCTTCATGGCCGCACCGGGTGCGTTGCTGATGGCCAAGATCATCTTGCCGGAGACTGCGGATGACGTGCCGGTCGATGCAGCAACTGGCGAGAAGGTCGCGGTGGGAGCCTCAGCCGATGCCCGGTCCGCCAACGCCTCGGATAACTCGAATGATCAAGCGATGTCGGCATCGAGCGGTGGCAGCTCGGCCCTCAGGGCATCGGGCGACAGTGAAACGGGCGAGCGTGGATCGGACGATAGTGCCGCACGTGACAGCGGCTCGAACGACAGTGGCTCCAACTACGATGACGCGGACCGTGCTCGATCTGGCGATGAACTCGACACCGCAGACGAAGACGAGATGGGGTATCGCAACGTCATCGACGCAGCCGCGTCTGGCGCCTCCGAAGGGCTGAAGTTGGCGCTCAACATCGGTGCCATGTTGCTGGCCTTCATCTCGCTGATTGCGTTGCTCAACCTCTTTATCGGCTTGGTGGGCGGATGGTTCGGTCTTGAGTCCCTGACCTTCGAGCAGATCTTGGGGTACGTGTTTGCACCGATTATGTTCGCGATCGGGGTCGGCTGGGACGAGGCCGTGCAGGCGGGGTCGTTCGTGGGCCAAAAGGTCGTGGTCAACGAGTTCGTGGCGTTCGCCGACTTTGCCCCTCAGATCGAAAGCTTCACGCCGAAGACGGCCGCGATCATCACCTTCGCGCTGACCGGCTTCGCCAACCTGGGCTCCCTCGGGATCCTCCTCGGAGGGCTAGGTGGGATCGCTCCCGGTCGTCGCCGGGAGATTGCCGAGCTCGGCCTGCGGGCCATCGCCGCGGCCACCCTGGCCAACCTCATGAGCGCGGCGATCGCGGGCATCCTCATCGGTTGACGCCACGCATACCCGGTGAGTGCGGTAACTGCCCGCGACGTGCACCAAGGCGGTGGACTCGCGAGCAGTGCAGTCACTCGATGTGCCGAGATGTGCTCCGCCCTCGCCCCTCACCTCGCCATCTTCTAGAGTCGCTTGTATGCGAGCAATCACCATCCCGACCCCAGGTGGCCCCGACGCGTTGGTGCCCGAAGAGGTGCCTTCCCCCACGGTCGGTGACCGTGAGGTGCTGATCGATGTCGTCGCGGCGGGAGTGAACCGAGCCGACATCGTGCAGCGCGAGGGCAACTATCCCCCGCCCGAGGGCGCCTCGGCATTGCCGGGCCTCGAGGTCAGCGGGGTCGTCGCCGCCGTGGGCAAGCGGGTCAGCGCGTGGTCGAGGGGGGCAGAGGTCTGCGCACTGCTCGCCGGCGGCGGGTATGCCGAGCAGGTGGTCGTGCCGGCCGGGCAGGTTCTGCCGATCCCGCAGGGAGTCTCGGTGCAGGACGCCGCAGCGCTACCCGAGGTGACGTGTACGGTTTGGAGCAACCTGGTGAACGAAGCGGGGTTGAAACGCGGGGAGACCCTACTGATCCACGGTGGGTCCAGCGGCATCGGCACCATGGCGATCCAGGTCGCCACTGCCTTGGGAGCGCGGGTGATTATCACGGCCGGGTCGACCGAAAAGCTTGAAGCCTGCCGCGAGTTGGGTGCCGACGTCGGGATCAACTATCGCGAGGAGGACTTTGTCGCCGAGGTCGCCCGCGCCACCGACGGCAAGGGTGCCAACGTGATTTTGGACATGATCGGCGCGAAATATCTGGACCGCAACATTCAGGCGTTGGCGACGGGAGGGCGGTTGGCCATCATCGGTATGCAGGGTGGGGCCAAGGGCGAGCTCAACATCGGCCGCCTGCTGGCCAAGCGCGGTCACGTGATGGCCACGGGGTTGCGGAGCCGGCCGCTGGAGGAAAAGGCGGCCATTGTTGCCTCGGTCCGCGAACGAATATGGCCCTGGATCGAAGCCGACACGGTAGGCCCACTGGTGCATGCCACATACCCCTTGGATCAGGCCGCTGATGCGCACCGGGCAATGGAACAGAGCCAGCACATCGGCAAGATTCTGCTGACCCTTTGATGAGGAAGAGAACCTTCGTGACCCAGGTGCGTTTCGCGAGCTCCAGTCCACAGACGGGGATGCGTAGGTGATCGGGGCGATATTGCTCCTGCTTGTCGGTGTGCTGGTCATCCTGCTGATCATCGCGGCGAACGGCTACTTCGTGGCCCAGGAGTTCGCCTACATGTCGGTCGACCGCAACAAGTTGGCGGCTCAGGCGAAGTCCGGAGATGCCGCCGCCGGGCGGGCGCTGAAGGTGACCGAGCGCACCTCCTTTATGCTCTCCGGTGCCCAACTGGGGATCACCGTCACTGGCCTGCTCATCGGTTACGTCGCCGAGCCGCTGGTTGGACGGGCCTTGGGGACGCTCCTGGGTGGAGTTGGCGTCCCAGCGGCCGTGAGCATCTCGGTCGGTACTGTGGTTGCGCTCGCCGTCGCCACCATCGTCCAAATGCTCTTCGGCGAGCTCTATCCCAAGAACCTCGCCATCGCCAACGCGGGGCCGATGGCCCGGTGGCTGGCGCGATCGACCATGATCTATCTGACCGTTTTCGGTTGGCTGATCAGCCTTTTCGACGCGTCGGCCAACCTGCTGCTGCGGGCGGTGGGCATCGAGCCGATCGACGACTTGGACTCCACGGCGACCGCGGAGGAGTTGGAGCGAATCGTCTCCGACTCCCGCGAAAGCGGTGACCTCCCCGAGGAGTTGTCGATTTTGCTCGACCGCATCCTTGACTTCCGCACGCAGGACGTCGAACACGCAATGATCCCTCGTGCCCAGGTCGACACGGTCGCCCCAGAGACCACCGTCGGCGAGGTACGTGAGCTCATGTCGCAAGCCCACACCCGCTACCCGGTCGTGGACGCGGAAGGGGAGCCGGTCGGCGTCGTCCAACTGATCGACATACTCAGAGACCGTCCTGCGCCGCAGACCCAAGTTCGTGAGGTGATGCGTCCTGCCGTCGTCGTCCCCACGCTCATGCTCATGCCTGTAGCCGCCGACAAACTCGGTGAGGCCGACCAGAAGATGGCCTGTGTCATTGACGAGTTCGGTGGCTTTGCCGGCATCCTCACGGTGGAGGACCTCGCCGAAGAACTCGTCGGGGAGATCACCGATGAGCACGACGAAGCCCCTTCCGAGCTCATCGTGAACGACGAAGACCAGACGTGGCAGATGGACGGTGGCGTGCATCTCGATGAGGTGGAACGCGCCATTGGGCGTCGGCTGCCCGAGGGGGACTACGAGACCATCGCTGGCCTGATCATCGCCGAGACGGGTGACCTGCCTGAGCAGGGACGGGTGGTGAGCGTGGCGTTACCGCCGGACCCCTCCGAGGTGCTCGCCGACGAACCTGTCGACATGGCCCTGGAGATTGAGGTCCACCGAGTGGACCGGCACGTACCCAGTGAGGTCCGGGTACACCTCAAGGCTAGCGAGAAGGACACAGAGGGGGCACCTCCTGATTCTCAGGTGGAGCCCACCGAGGGCGACTCGATGCAGGAGTCCCGATGAACGACCCGTTGGTCGTGCTCCTGGTCACCACTGTCATCATTGTCTTGAGCTGCTTCTTCGTCATTATCGAGTTCGCCATGATCGGGGCTCGCCGTCACCGGATCGAGGCGGAGGCCCCCACATCCCGGTCGGCCCGTGCGGCCCTCAAGGGGATCAACGAGCTCACCGTGATGCTTGCCGGTGCTCAACTCGGCATCACGGCGGCAACCTTTGCCCTCGGCGCGGTCACCAAACCTGCAGTTGACCACTGGCTGGGACCGGCCCTGGAAACGATCGGGGTGCCCGGGTGGCTGGCCGGTGGCGCCTCCTTCGCGTTGTCCCTGATCTTGGTGACCTTCCTGCATTTGGTCGTAGGAGAGATGGCCCCGAAGTCATGGGCCATCGCCAACCCGGAGCGCGCTGCCAAGCTCGTGGCTATCCCAGCGCGGGCTTTCGTCTGGGTGGTTCGGCCGGTGCTCCTCGGAGTCAACGCTTTGGCCAATCGGCTGGTTCGCGCCAGCGGGATCACCCCAGTAGACCGAGCAGCCGCTGGCGGACGGGACGCCGAGACCATCCGGCACCTGGTTGAGCAGTCCGCCTCACAAGGGGCTTTGGACGAGTCGTCCCAGAGCAAAATCTCTGACGCGATCGAGCTGCAACGGTTGACCGTTGGTGACCTTGTGCCAGCAAACCAAGAGCCCGTGATCGTCGGAGTCGATGCGTCCGTCGGCGAGGCGCAGGAAGCCGCAGCACACAGTGGGCATCTACGGATACTGCTGTCCACCCCCGACGGTGGTCTGCCCGCCGTCGTGCACGTGCGCGACACCCTCAACCAGGAGCCAGGGGAACCGGTTCGTCCGACAGCGCGCCCCGCGTTCGTCCTGACCCGAGACATGCCGGTCTACGACGCGCTCGGGCGTATGCGGGAGAGCGCCGAACAACTAGGCGTCGTCGCCGACGGCGACCGCGTCGTTGGGCTCCTCAGCATGGCCGACATCCTCCACCGCGTCCTGCCCGTATCGCAACAGCCCGCTTGACCAATGCCCTGCCCGTATCGCAACAGCCCGCTTGACCAATGCTCGCACCGACCCGGCCGTCTCACTCCAACAGTCGGCCCAGCACAGGTGTGCCGTGGGCCTTGCGTAGCAGCGTCAGGATTTGCCGTGTCTCTTGGTCCGCATCGGCGATCTCGGCGTAGTCGAACCAGCGCGAACGCCGTGCCTCGGTCGCCAGATCCAGGGTCGGGCGATGTTCTAGCAGTACACGGAAGATGACGTCCACGCTTTGGGTATGCGGGTGGACGCCGACCGCCACGGGGTCCCCAGGGCCGATCCGCACGCCGACCTCCTCCAGCACCTCTCGTGCTACGGCCTGAGCCGGTGTCTCGCCGTGACCGAGCAGTCCGCCCGGCAACGACCACCCGGCCCGATGCGGCTGGCTCAGCATCAGCACCGCGCCGTTGTGCTCCAGCGCGCACACTGCACCAACTGTGTAGTGGGGTGTGCCGGCCCGCACCAGCGCACGTTTGAGCGGCCCGGGCAACTTGCCAAAAGCCAGCAGCGCCGCAGTCCCCGCTTTGCGCCGCACCACCCCGCGATCAATCACTGCGCCAGTCCATCACATCGCCGCTGTCCCACCAGGCCGCAATCTGGTCGGAGGTCCACTGCGGATGCTCCAACATCGGCAAGTGACCCGAGTCGGCTGCGGGCGCAAACCGCCACCGTGGATTGAGCCGGGCCATCCGCACTGAGCCGGAGAACGGCACCAAGCGGTCCCGGGTGCCGTGGATCAACAGCACCGGGGCCCTGATCGAGGCGAACATCGCGTCGGTATGCCGTCGGCGCGCCAGCTGAGTCAGGATCGAGCGGGCCGCATCACTATAGTGCCGATCCATTTCCGGGTGGCTGACCCGTCGCTGCGCCACCGGCAGATGGCGCTCGACGACGGCGGGATCCACTCGGGAGGGGTCCACGGTGCACAACCGCAACGTATCGCCGACATTCTGCGCCGGGCTGCGCAGCGATCGCCGCGCCCTGGCCGCTGCCTGGCCGACCGGCGGCACGGCATACAACCCGGCTGCCAACACGCCTCCTGGGCCGGGGAGCAGTCCGGCCGGCGGCACGGTCGGGTCGAGGAGGACAACGCCGGCCACGTCGCTGACTTCGCGGGCGGCATACCGAGCCGAGAGGAGGCCACCCATCGAGTTGCCGATCAGCAGCAATGGGAGGTCGGGGTGTGTGGCGCGGATTCGCTCGACGAAGGCCGCGAGCAGGTCGGTATTGTCACCGACGCTGGCGGTGCGAGACCCGGCATCAGTCATGCCGAAGCCGACCAGGTCGAACGCCACGCATCGCAGCCGCGGGCCGAGCAACGGCACCAAGGACTCCCAGTTAACGGTTGACCCACCCAACCCGTGCACCAACACACACAGTGCCTGCGCTGAGCGTTCGCTGTCTACCCCCTCCTCCGCCCACCCGGGAGCTGATTCCGATTCCGTACCTGACTCCGATCCGGGTGCCGACCCGAGAGCTGATTCCGGTGGCGTGCCTGACTCCCATCCAGGTGCGACTTCAAAGTCAACCCAGTGCACTCGGGCGCCCAGCAGGTCGATGAAGGCCCCCGCCGCTGGTGTCATCTAGGCCAGGTCCTGTGCAACCGCTCGACCAGCACTGCGCCCCGTATACAGGCAGCCGCCGAGGAACGTTCCCTCCAGTGAGCGGTATCCGTGCACTCCGCCGCCGCCGAATCCGGCGATCTCGCCGGCGGCATACAGTCCTGGGATTGCCTGCCCCTGCGCGGAACGCACCCGTGAGCGCAGATCGGTTTGGAGTCCGCCCAGCGTCTTGCGGGTGAGCACTCGCAGCCGGGCGGCGACCAGTGGGCCGTGATGGCGGTCGCTGAACCGGTGGAGTTTGGCGGTCCGCACCAACCGGTCGCCCCGATATTCTCGCGCCCCGCGGATGGCGCTCAGTTGCGCATCTTTCCCGAACGGGTTGCCCAGTTGAGCATCCCGCGCGGCGATCGTGGCCTGCAACCGGCGCCGGTCTATCAGCGGCTCATCGGTCAGCGAGTTCATCTTCGATGCGAGCTCGGCCACGCTGTTGCCGCTGACCAGATCGACTCCGGCGTCCAGGAAAGCCTTCACCGGCTCCGGCAGATCATTGCGCACCCGGCCGAGCACCCCAGGCACCGAGCGCCCGGTCAAGTCTGGATTCTGCTCCGAGCCGGACAGCGTCCACTCCTTGCCGAGGATGCTGTTCGTCAGCACCATCCACGAGTGGTCGTGGCCCGTGCCACGCAGGTGCGCCAGTGTGCCCAGCGTGTCGAACCCGGGGAAGTTCGGCGCCGGTAGCCGGGTGCCGTTGGCGTCCAGCCACAGCCCAGAGGGCCCGGCCAGCACCCGGATGCCGTGACCCGCCCAGACCGGAGAGTGGTTGGTCAACCCCTCGGTGTAGTGCCACATCCGATCCCGGTTGACCAGTTGGCCACCCGCCTCGCCGGCGATCGCGAGCATGGAACCGTCAACGTATGCCGGCACTCCGGTCAACATCTCCTGCGGCGGTTCGCCAAGCCGGGAGGGCCAGAACTGGCGGACGAGTTCGTGGTTGCCGCCGATCCCGCCGCTGGCCACGATCACCGCTTGGGCCGCGATGTCGAACTCCCCGACCACGCCACGACTGCTGGCGGCGCCTCGCTCGGCCTCATCGGTCGCCAGGATGTCTCCGCGGACCCCGGTCACGGTGCCGTCGGTCACGATGAGTTCGCGGACCTTGTGGCGGCCCAACAACCTCACGGCCCCACTCGCGACGCCAGCCCGGACGGCTTCCTCGAACGGTCCGACGATGCCGGGGCCGGTCCCCCAGACCACATGAAATCGCGGCACTGAGTTGCCATGGCCCTCGGCGTTTCCGTCGCCGCGTTCGGCCCAGCCCACGACGGGGAAGAACGAGAGCCCATGCTTACGTAACCAGCTGCGTTTCTCCCCCGCCGCCCACTCGACATACGCCTTGGCCCAACGCTGCCCCCAACAGTCTTGGTCCTGCTCGCCCGCGAGTCGGTCGAACCCCGCCGACCCTTGCCAGTCAGACCAGGCGAGCTCGGAGGAGTCGGCGATGCCCATCCGCCGTTGCTCCGGCGAATCGACCAGGAACAAGCCGCCGAGGGACCACCACGCCTGGCCACCCAGGTGCCGGGTCGATTCCTGGTCCAGCAGCGCCACGGATCGGCCGGCTTTGAGCAACTGAGCCGTCGCCACTAGACCAGCCAACCCGGCGCCGACGACGACAACGTCCACCTCCGTGCTGGGCCGGCTGGCTGCCATTGGCGCTCCTTGGGTGTGATGGTGAAGAGCATCGATAGTGCTGGCGATAACGTATCGGACCGGCCTGACGTGCGGTGCGCCAAGCCAGAGGGCCAGCCGTGTCAGCCGAACCGGCAAAGGTGTGATCGGCGCGATACATGCCCTGGTTGGGCGAACCTTTGCCGGTTGGCGTGGCGGGGATGACACCGGAGCTCGCTGACGGCATACCCTGCTGGCTGTGAGGACTTCAGAATGAGGATTGTGGTGGCCCTCGGCGGTAACGCCTTTTTGCAGCGTGGCCAAGTGCCGGATGCGGACAGCCAACTGGAGAATATTCAGCTCGCCGCTCGGGCGCTGGCGCCGTTGGTCGATGAGCACCAGGTCGTCATCACCCATGGCAACGGGCCGCAGGTGGGCGTGCTCGCGATGGAAAGTGCCGCCGATCCCCGGCTCACCAAGTCATATCCGTTCGACGCACTCGGGGCGATGACGCAGGGGCTGATCGGATACTGGATCCTGCAGTCGATGGGCAACCAGCGGCCATACCGTCAGTTCGCCTCGATCATCAACCAGACATTGGTCGACGCGCACGATCCGGCATTTGGGAACCCGACGAAGTTTGTCGGGGAGGTGTATGAGGAGGCCCGCGCTCGTGAGTTAGCCACCAAGAACGGGTGGCAGGTCAAGGCTGATGGGCCGCATTGGCGTCGGGTGGTGCCGTCGCCGAAGCCCCAGGAGGTGATCGAGACCCAGCTGATCGATCATCTGCTCGACGAGAGCATCATCGTGGTGTGTGCTGGCGGGGGCGGTGTGCCGGTGGTGCGCACGCCGACCGGTGACCTGCTCGGCGTCGAGGCGGTGATCGACAAGGATTTGTCGGCGGCGCTGCTGGCGGGCCGGTTGCAGGCCGATCGACTGTTGGTGTTGACCGACGTCGAACACGTCAGCGAGGGCTTCGGCACTCCCGATGAGCGGCCGATCCGGCGCACGACGCCTGCTGAGTTGCGGGCGATGGATCTGCCTGCCGGGTCGATGGGGCCGAAGGTCGATGCGGTATGCCGGTTCGTCGAGTTCGGCGGCAAGGGCCGGGCTGCTGCGATCGGCAATCTCGCTGCGGCTGGGGAGTTGGTGCGCGGCGAGGCTGGGACCTACGTGAGCGCGGAGCCCGCGTAAGCCACCTGTGCGCCACATCGGTCAGCGGTTTCCTAAGGTCACGCCCAACCGCTCGGATTGGGCGCAAGACCGCGCTCAACCCGCCGAATCCGCCGCAACATCACGCTCAACCGGTGAGATAGGGCCGCAAGACCGCGCTCAACCCGCCGAATCCGCCGCAACATCACGCTCAACCGGTGAGGTCGAGCCAGCTGCCGCGCACTGGGGTCCATTCGCGGACATCACATAGGGCGACCAGTCCTTGTTGCTGTAGTGGGTCCTCACGGAGAAGCTCCCGTACCTCATCAGCGCTGGCGGCACTGAGCAGCAGCAGCGCGCCTGCCGGCTCCGCGTCCGGGAAGGGCCCGGACAGCAGCAATGTGCCGTCCACCGCGAGGTCACCGAGGAACTCTCGGTGCGCCGGCCGGTGTTCGTCCCGAGACTCGGTGTCATCGCTGTAGGTATAGATCACTGCATACATCGTCATGCGTCGATGGTGCCACCTGCCGGCATCTGCTTGACTCTCCCCCGTGGGCAGACCCGAGTCTGAGTCCGTGATGTTAATGCCGATCGGCAGATTCGCCCGAGCCTCGCGGCTCTCGGTGAAATCGCTGCGGAACTACGACGAGTCGGGATTGCTCCCGGCCGCGTTCGTTGACCCCCACTCCGGGTACAGGTATTACCGGCTCGAGCAACTCGCTCGCGCCGACGCTATTCGCTCGCTGCGGATGGTCGACATGCCGCTATCGGCGATTGCCGCAACTCTCGATGGCGATGACCCCGAGGAAGCCTTGACGTCACACCTGGCCGCGCTAGAACACCGGCGCGCAGAAATCGACCAGATGGCGGCGCAGCTGAAGCGCCGCATCTCAACCAAAGAGTTCACGATGTCCCAAGAGATCACCGTCAAGCCGCTCAGCCCGCTCACGGTTGCTGCATACCGCACCCACACGACGCATACTCAGATTTTCAAGGACATCCCCACAGGGTTCGGCGCGGTGTTGACCGCCCTTGCCGCAGTCGAGGTGTCCCCCGCGGGCCTCCCGTTCACGGTGTTCCACCAAGCGCCCGACCCTGACACCAGCGGCGACATCGCCATGTGCGTACCCGTCGCCGATGTCCCGACCCTGGCAGGCGGGGTCGAGAGGGTCGATCTGCCGGGGTGCTCGGCGGCCTCGGTCATCCATCAAGGCAGCTACGAGGACATGGGCAGGGCCTACGCGTCCGTCTCGCGATGGATCCATGAGCGAGGTCACCGCATCGCGGGCAGCCCTCGCGAGGTCTACCTCAACAGTCCTGATGAGGTGGCCGAGTCGGAGTTGCGGACCGAGATTCTGTTCCCGATAGACAGCGATGACGAACTGTGACGGCGCCGGACGTAGAGCCGGCTCCGGCTATCACCGACCCGGGCCTATCGGAACCGGCCATCCACGACCCGGGCCTATCGGAGCCGGGTGTCCCCGGCCCGGCCATCACCGACCCGGCCGCCAAGGACCCGGCCGCCAAGGACCCAGGCGTCGGTGCCGCCTTCGACTCATATGACCCGTCGGTCGCGGCCATGCTCCTCCAGTTGCGGCAGTTGATCTTTCACACGGCCGCGGAGACGGTTGGCGTTGGCCCCATCGACGAAACGCTGAAGTGGGGTCAGCCGAGTTATCTCACGAGCCAGTCCCGCAGCGGCAGCACGATCCGGCTTGCCCCCGCACCAGCGAATACCGGCTATGACTGCGCGATGTACTTCATCTGCAGCACGTCCCTCGTCGATGACTTTAGGGCTGCCTTCGGCGAGCTCTTCGCCTACGAGGGCAACCGGGCACTTCTGTTTCGGGTAGCCAACACTCTGCCTGTCGAGCAACTTCGCGAATGCGTGGCGATGGCGCTGACCTACCACCTGTCCACCGGTCGACCGTGATCATGTGCGCCGTGGGTTAGGTTGGTTTCGACTACGAGGTCAAGATGTCGAGGGCTGCCTTGAGGTCTGCCCAAAGGTCCTGCACCGACTCGATCCCTACCGATAGTCGGATCAGGTTCTGCGGCACGGTGGAGACCTCAGCGGAATGCCGCCGTCGACGTTCGATCTGAGATTCGACGCCGCCCAGGCTCGTCGAATGCACCCACAGGCGCGTTGCCGCGCATACTCGCTCCGCGTCGGTCACCGGGTTGGCGTCACCTGCGCCCACCGGATCCGCGCCGCGTGCGCCCACTGCATCCGCGCCGCGTGCCGCTACCGAGGCACCGACTTCAATGGCGATGATCGCTCCCCACCCCGGGTACCGCACCCGCTGCACCGCCGGGTGTTTGCGCAAGCGCGGAACGAGCTCGGCGGCATTGGCGCCGCTACGCTCCACCCGCACCGCCAGCGTGCGCAACCCGCGCAACGCCAGCCATACCTCCATCGGTCCGGGGATCGACCCCCGGCTGGTGCGGTGGGTATGCAGCCGCTCGCCGAGTGCTTGCCCGGCGGCAGTATGCGGGGTGACTGCGACGCCGAGTAGCACATCGGAGTGACCAGATAGGTATTTGGTGGCCGAGTGGATGACCACGTCGGCCCCAGCTTCCAACGGCCGCTGCAGCAACGGCGTCGCAAAGGTGTTGTCCACCATCACCACCGCGCCCACCTCGTGGGCCGCAGCGATCACTGCGGACAGGTCGGCGACCTCAAGCATCGGATTCGTCGGCGACTCCGCCACCAAGAGGTCGGCGGCAGGCTCGTGGGCAAGCGCGCGGCGCACCTCCTCGGTGTCGGCAATGTCGACCCTTCGCACCACGGCTGCCCCGCTGGCGTGAAGGTCATCGAGCAGCGACGTCGTGCCGCTGTAGGCCTGGTGCGGCGCCACGATCACACCCCTATGAGGCACGCCCGACAGCACGGCGGCGATCGCGGCCATACCGGATGGGAAGGCCAACGCAGCCCCACCTTCCAACGCGCCGACGGCTTGCTCGAAGGCGGCCCAGGTCGGGTTGCCAACGCGGGCATAGCTCAGGTCGGCGCCGGCGTGGTAGGTCGACGTGAAGGTCACCGGCTCGTTGACCGCTGCCCCCACGCCGGCGGTAGGGCGCCCCACCACGACCGCCCGCGTCGGCAATGACCAACCCTGCACGGCATCACTCTTCATGGTCGCTTCACCCTTCTCGCGCTTCGTGTACAGCGTCATCGCCGTTGGCACCGTCGC
The DNA here is from genome assembly GCA_049649785.1 of Ornithinimicrobium sp. Classification (GTDB taxonomy): domain Bacteria; phylum Actinomycetota; class Actinomycetes; order Actinomycetales; family Dermatophilaceae; genus Ornithinicoccus. Next base: position 13,145 of record JBARZG010000026.1, read on the forward strand.
CGGCCACACTGCTGTTGGCCCTGTCGTTGGCCCTGTCGCCGGCCACACTGCTGCCCCCGTCAGTGTCGCTGTCGCTGTCGGTGTCGGTGTCGGTGTTGCCGGCTTCACTTTGCCGGGTGCGGTATGCCGCAGCGGCCATCCGATTGCTACATGCGGTGCTGCAATAGCGCCGCGAGCGGTTACGCGACAGGTCGGCGAAGATGCAGGCGCACCCGTCCGCGTCGCAGATTTTGAGGCGCTCGGTCTCCCCCATTCGGATCACATCGACCATCGCCATCGCCGCTTCGACCGCCATCCGGGTGGCCAGCGGCTCGTCCGGTGTCGTTGCGTGCAGATGCCAATCGAACTCGTCATGGCGAACTACCTGCGGCATGGCGCCGCCGTTGCGCAGCAGCGCATTGACGCACTCGACCTGTTCCACGCCACCCGATAGCCACATGTGCCGCAGCGTCGGGCGCAGCGCTCTCACATCGGCAAGTTCGGCCTGATCGCCGGGGTGGCGCCCCTTCCACCCGGCCTCCCGGTAGAAGGTGTCGAGGTCCTCGATCGTGCTCAGTTGATCGGGTTCTTCAGCAGTGTTCACCAGGTCTGCGGCAGCACCGAGCGCCTCCTCGGTGTCATGGGCAAAGACCACTTTGACTCCTGACGTCTGGATGATCTATCGTCATGAGTGTAAATCAATTGACTCATGACATCACAGCGGCTCAATAAGACCATCATGCACCGCATACACCGCAGAAGGAGGAACGATGAGCGCCACCCGCACCTACTCGATTCACCAAGGACTGGCCCTGGCGCTGATCTCGGCGGCTGCCTTCGGCACCGCCGGCTCGTTTGGCAAGTCACTGCTCGACGCCGGGTGGAGCCCCGTGGCCGCCGTCGCAGCGCGCGTCGCCATCGGCGCCCTGGTGCTGGCGATCCCCGCTCTGGTGATGATGAGCGGGAAGTGGCACACGCTGCGCCGCGGCTGGCCCGCGGTCGTGCTCTTCGGCGTGTTGGGCGTCGGCGTAGCCCAGGTCGCCTTCTACCAGGCGGTGCAGCACATCCCGGTGGCCATCGCCTTGATGCTCGAATACCTCGGCATCTTGTTGGTCGTGCTCTACCTGTGGCTGCGCCATGGTCAACGCCCTCGCGTCCTGACCCTGGTCGGCGGCGTCTTGGCCGTCATCGGCTTGGGGTTGGTCCTCGACATTTTCGGTGCCGGGTCAATTAGCGTGACCGGAGTGCTCTGGGGCCTGTTCGCTGCGACCGGCCTGGCCTCATACTTCATCGTCTCGGCTGATGACAGCCACGACGTTCCACCACTGGTGATCGCCACCGGCGGGTTGGCTCTCGGGACGATCGCGCTGTGCGTGGCCGGAGCAGTGGGCCTGGCGAACTGGCAGATGAGCGGTGCCGACGTCGTACTCGCCGGAACGACCCATCCAGTCTGGGTCAGCCTCCTCGGTATGGGCGTGGCCGCGGCCGCGATCGCCTACGGCTTGGGTGTTATCGCGACCCGCGCGATCGGCTCCAAGATGGCGTCCTTCTTCGGGTTAACCGAGGTGTTGTTCGCCGTGTTGTTCGCCTGGCTGCTCCTCGGCGAGCTTCCGGGCGTCATCCAGCTGCTCGGCGCTGCCGTCATCCTCACCGGTGTCGTGGCCGTCAAGCTCGACGAACAAGCACCAGTGAGCCCCGAAGTATGCAGCGGCAAGGCCTTCGAGACTGACTCGCTCGCGGCCGATCCGATGGTGCGTGCGATCACACCCGGCGCTGACGCGGAATATCAAGGTCAGCAAGGCGAGTTGTCCCCTCAGTGACTGTTCGCGAACCCGAAATCGCCCCACGGGCGGAAAGAGGGACCGAGCCACAAATCGCCCCACGGGTGGAAAAAGGAACCGAGCCACACAACCCGCCTTCCTCGTGGACACCGACACCAAGCGCCGGCCCGTCGTGGGTTTCCCGCCTCCTGCTGTTCGGTGCGCTGGTGGCGATCGGGCCGCTCACGATCGACATGTACCTGGCGGCCTTCCCCACCGTCGTCACCGACCTGGGGACCACCGAATCCGTCGTTCAGCTCACCCTGACCTCGACACTGGTGGGTTTGGCCCTGGGACAACTGACCATTGGTGCCATCGCCGACAGCGTCGGGCGGCGCAAACCGCTGCTTGTGGCGTTGAGCGTGTATGTCGTCGTTTCCGCCGTCATCGCGCTCACCAGCACGATCGAGACCCTCTTGGTGTTGCGGTTTGTGCAGGGCTTCACCGCAGCCTCGGGAATGGTGCTGACGCAGGCGATGGTCCGCGACCTGTACAGCGGCTCGCAGATGGCGACGTTCATCTCACGGTTGTTCATGATCGTTGGTGTCGCGCCCATCTTGGCGCCGACTCTGGGCGCACAGTTCCTGCACTTCTGGGAATGGCGCAGCATCTTCTGGGGCCTGGCTTCGTTCGGCCTGGTTTTGGTGCTGCTGGCGGTATTGAGGGTGCAGGAGACCTTGCCAGTTGAGCGCCGCTCCGCGGCTGGTCCTCGGCCGGCAGTTGCCTCATACGGCGTGCTGTTTCACGATCGGCGATATGTCGGTCTGGTGCTAACAGCGTGCACCGCAATGGGATCACTGTTTGCTTACATCTCGAGCGCAACGTTCATCTACCAGGAGTTGTACGGGATGAGCGTGCAGCAGTATGCGTTCGTCTTCGCCGCTGGCGCTGGTGCGCTGACATTGACGAGTCAGATCAATGGCTCCCTGGTGAAGCGGGTCCACCCGGCTCGGATCATGTCCATCGCCCTGCCGGTCTTGCTGCTGGTCGCGATCTCGCTGTTGGCAGTCGCCTTGCTCGACTTGGGCGTGTGGCCGATCGTGATCGGGGTGACCGTGGTGATGGGCTGTGTCGGCTTCATCATGCCCAACGCACCAGTCATCGCCCTGAACGATCACGCCATGCGTGCTGGGTCGGCAGCCGCTGTTTTAGGTGCCAGCAACTTCGTCTTTGGCGCTTTGGTGTCGCCGATATCGGGTGCCTTCGACGCGGCCAGTGCGGTGCCGATGGCGGCGATCATGGTCGTCTGCAGCCTCGCCTCGCTGACCTTCTTCTACACCCTGGCCAGGCCGCGCGAGATCATTGCCGAGATGGCGTGGGGTCAGGACTGAGGTCGCGGGCGATGCCGTCTGGCGGTCGAGATGGTGCACATGAGCGCTTGAGGGGCAAGGTTGCTACCACTAGCGCCCGGCGGTCGAGGTCGTGCGCATGAGCGCTTGGGGGCGAGGCGGCTACCACTAGCGCCCGGCGGTCGAGGTTGTGCGCACCAACGAAGAGTTCGTCGGCGAGCGTCCTTCGCAATCGCGTAAATGCGGATCTATTGAGGTCTCAGTAGGGGAGCGGCGCCAGCGAAGGTGCAGCCTCCTCCGAGGAGAGACTTCCGCAGAGCCTAAATGGCATCCTTGGGCATGATGATCCACAGCACGATGTAGGCCACGAACTGCGGTCCGGGCAACAGGCAGGAAAGCACTGTGAGCACGCGCACCAAGGTAGGACTGATCCCCCAACGGCGGGCCAATCCCGCGCAGACTCCTGCGATGACTTTGTTGTTGCGTGGCCGGGAGAGTGTCTTTTCCATACACCCAACGCTAGACGGAACCTGCTCGGCACGCCATGCGGGTCCACCCTGAATCTTCCCTGAGGTAACCCCCGGGCACAGGCTGGCACCACAAGGCGAGGCCGATCAGGCGTAACGACTATCGCCACCGCCCTTCCTGCCAAGACCCCCACTGCCACCCCTGTGCCAACACCACCCGCCCCGAGATCATCTTGAGCAGCTCCCTCCGTACATTTTCTGATTCAGCGTCAGCACAGCAGACCTCGGTTCCGCGCGCACCTGACCCTAGTGTCACCCGATCCGACGGCGGCCTGGGGCGCACCCGGCCGGCACGCTGTCGGCCCACGCGTCCCAACGCCATACCTCGGTTCCACGCGCACCTGACCAAAGTGCTCGCGGCTGACTCCGACGCGCTCGGATGCGGCCTTCGAAGGGCGCATATGCGCACATACAGGTCACGTGCGCGCACCACTTCGGTCAGATGACCGCATACCGGTCACGCGATGGTCAGCAACATAGCAAGACCCGTCCAAACCTCAGCCGAGGCGGCGGCGCGTCGGGTGTTCGACCGTTTGAGCGTGTTCCGGCAACTCGCTCGACATAGCTGCCAGTCGGGTGGCCAGCCTGCCGGTCCACGGACTGGCACTTGCGCCATGTGCGAATACGCTCAGTAGCACCGTCCAAATCGCCACCGTGAAGATGAGTTCAGCGGCCGACCCTTCGATATCTTCCACGACCAAGAGGGCAAACAGGATCGACGCCAACCCGCGCGGACCGAACCATCCGACGAAGAGCCTGGTCTGAGCCACGGTCCCCGACCCGATCATGGCCAGAGCAACGGGCACCATGCGTACCACCGTCAGCGACAACACGGCATACCCGGCAACTCGCCAGTCGAGGCCCCCGAGCACTTGCGGCACCAGCACGGCGCCAAATAATACGAAGGTGATCGCGGTCAACAGGTCGGCCTCGTCCTGGGTGAAGTCTTGGACATCACGACAGTGCGGCGCGGCGACGACTCCGAAGACGATGCCTGCGGTGAAGGCTGCGACGAAGCCGTTCCCGCCAATCAATGATGCGCCGGCATAGGCACCCCCGGCGACCGCAAGAGTCGCAAGTTGACGGTAGACACCTTCAACTCTCCCTGCGCTAGCAAAGCGATCCAACACTTTGCCGCCGACATACCCGGCGACGACCCCACATAGCAGGCCGAAACCGATCTGCGCAGCGACGAAGACCCCCCAATTGCGCGAGGCCTCGCCAGCCTCCATCGCTGACAATGCGAGCCCGATAGTGACGACGGGGACCATGATCCCGTCGTTCAATCCGCTCTCCACGTTCAGGCTCTGTCGAACCCGCATTGGCAGGCGCTTGTCGCTGACCACGGCTTGGCCCAGGGCAGCGTCGGTCGGGGCCAGCACCGCCGCGAGCAGCAGCGCTTCGGCCCAACCCAACGAGGGAAAGATCACCGCCGCCGTGGCGGTGCCGGCCAAGAGAGTCAACGGCAATCCCACGCCCAACAGGCGCACCGGGATCGCTGCGTCCCGGCGCAGGGATCTCACATTGATCCGCACAGCGTCGGTGAACAACACCAACACCAGGGTTGCCTCAATCAAGACTGTGAGCGCCTCACCCTCCGGTCTGAGGTCAAACCACCCCAGGCCCGCGCCGCCGATGATGAGCCCGAACGTGGTGTAGACCATCGGGGCGGTCAGCGGCGACATCGCCAGCCGCTTCGAGAACATGCCAAACCCGAAGACGATCACAGCGATCAACAGCACTTCAGCCATCGGCCCATCCTCGAGTTTCGTCAGTTACACGCGGGGAGACGCTGCGTGGCATTCTGCCTGGCAGCACGGATCCTCTACTCAGCCGGCTGGCCAATGCTCGGGGCCGCTGGTGCCTGCCGGGTAGGTGTCCAGCGACACCGAGCCGTCATGCCAGGCCTGCAACACCGGCGTCATGATGCGCCAGCATTGTTCGGCCACATCGCCGCGGATCGACAGCAGCGGGTCGCCCTCGAGGATCCCGGCAAGAACTTCCCCGTGGGGCAGCATCCGCGGCTTGCCCAAAGTCGCCGTCAAGGACTTCTGCTCCAGGTCGAACGGGTCGCCCTCGGCGTTCATCGACAGCACCATAGAGACGGCGCCAGGTTTTAGATCGAGCACCAACACATCGGGCTTCGGAGTGTCCCGCAACCCCGTCGGCAGATGAGCCGGCGCCTTGAACGTCACGGTGATCCGCTTGGACTTTTGGCCCAGCGCCTTGCCGCTGCGCAGGCGAAAGGGCACCCCCGACCATCGAGCATTGTCGATCACCAAGATCACCTCGGCCAAGGTCTCGGTGGAACGCTGCGGATCCACCCCCTGCTCAGCGACGTAGTCGGGGACCTCGCGCCCATCGACCTGACCGGCCTCATACCGTGCCCGCCGGGAAGCGAGCACCGCATCGTCATCCAGCAGATGCGTAGCCCGCAACACCTGGGACTTGAGCGCTTGGACCTCACCACTGGTCAATGACGCTGGTGCCTCCATCGCAAAGAGCGCCAAGATTTGCAGTAGATGCGACTGGACCATATCGACCAATGCACCAGCGCGGTCGTAGTAGCTGGCCCGGCCCTCGAGGGCCAAATTCTCGTCGTAGGTGATATCCACGCGCTCGATGTGCTCGGCAGACCACACCGGCTGCAACAAGCGGTTGGCAAACCGGATGCCGATGAGGTTCAGCACCGTATTGACCCCCAGGAAGTGATCGACCCGGTGAATCTGCTCCTCTGGCACCACCCTGAGCAGCTGCGCGTTGAGGTCCTGGGCTGACTCGAAGTCATGCCCAAACGGCTTCTCCAAAGCCAATTGAGTGCCCGGCGGTAGATCGATGTGCTCCAGCAAAGCGCATACCTTGACGCTCACTTGCGGCGGCAGCGCGAAATACAGCACCACCGGCGCTGACCGGTCGCGCAGCAAGTCGGCGAGCACCTGCGGATCGAGCACGTCAGCCTGCGCGTATGAGGTGGTCGAGAGCAGCTCGTCCAGACGCGCCCGCGACAAATCTGAGTCGGTCATCGCATCAACCAGGACCGTATGCCACTCCTGGTCGCTTAACTCCCCCCGATCCACGCCGACCACATCGACACGCCGCTCCGGCTCGACGGTCAGCAGAGATGCCAAACCCGGCAGGAGGAGTCGACTGGTCAAGTCTCCGGAGGCACCCAGGATGATGAGGGTGGTCGGCGTTGTCTCAGTCATCAGCTGTCCTTACCTCGCCCTGGATGGTCACCACCCATCGTGCCTGATGGAAGTGGCTAGCGCCGACAACTTCGACACTCGAGGTGCCCCGATCTTGGCCAGACTCCACGGCTTAGCCCGTCCGCCCGACCCAGTCAGATATCGAGGGCCCGCATGCACGGTATGCGCGTCGTCGGTTGCGGCGGCGAGGTCGGTTGCGGCGGCGAGTCGGCTGCTTGCCCCGGCGAGCAGGTCAGCCCTGACGACCACAAGCTAGCCCTGGTCGATAATGCGCCGGTGGCCCTGGCTGCCTAGGCCAACATGAAGCTGTGGCCGCGTTGGGGCACCCACCGTGACCGCCCTCCGGGCTTCCCCCTCATGCGATGATGGCGCCATGCCGGAAGGGTGGTTGGGACAAGGCTTCTGGCTCACCTTCGTAGCGCTCTTCGTGGTCGCCCTGCTCCGCGGACAACTGACCTACTGGATCGCCCGCCTAGTGGTCGAAGGCACGCTGGCACGCACCCATCCGCATCAGGGATGGCGTTTCCGCGTCCACAACTGGTTGCAGGGCGAAGGATTGGCCCGTGGGCGACGGTCGATTCAACGCTGGGGGTTGATCGTCGTCCCGTTGAGCTATCTGACCGTTGGCTTTCAGACGCTGGCGCTTGCAGCCGCCGGTGTGATGCGGCTGCGGTGGTCGTGGTTCACCGCGGCACAGATTCCCGGCGCCGCGGCGTGGGCATTGATCTATTCCACGATCGGCTTCGCGGTATGGCAGGCGGGGGTGGCCGCCACCGCAGGCTCGCCCCTGGCACTGGCTGGCCTCGGTGCCATTGCCGTGGTGTATGCAGCCACGCTGGTCAGCAGGCGGATCAAGGCCAGTCGCGCACGCGGCGTCAGCCAGGAGCGGCAACCAGAGGTGCCAAAAAGACTCGACGGCTAAAGCTCCGTGGACCAGAGTGTGTCGACGTCAACACGGCAGCGACAT
>JBARZG010000027.1:0-3855 GCA_049649785.1 Ornithinimicrobium sp.
GCCCTCGGGCATGATGATCAACGGGCGGCCGGCGCGCAGCGCCTCGACGCCACGCTCGGGCGCGGCGGCGGGCACCGCGTCGATCCAGTTCAGCAGCCCAAAGGACGCGAGGTTCTTGTCCGAGACCAGCACCGTCGGTCGCTGACCCTTCATGCGCAGTACCGACCCTGAGGCGAACGCGTCCCACCAGTGATGGTGATTCATTGCCCAGACGACCGGCCGGTCGGGGATCTCGCCGCGAACCCATACCCCTTTAAGGCTGAGCCGGACGAGTTGGTCAAAGCAGGTCAACAGCACTTCACCGCGCAGCCGCACCGGTGCCGCGGTGCGCGCCATGCTCTGGCTACGCTTCACGCCACGCCACCCGCTGCGCCATCTCGGTCAAACCCTGGACCCCCTCAGGCGTGAGGGAGTCGGTCTCCAAATCCTCGAGCGCACCGGCCACCATGTCGTTGACCCGGTGCTCAACTTCGCTGCGGATCTCGTCGTCCACCATCGCCTGCTGCACGATCGACACATCATCGGGACGCTCCTGGTGCGTGCCCACTCGGTGCAACGCCTCCCGTCCTGCACCCACGAGTCGCTCCTGGGCCAGCATCCACAGCACCGTCGGCTTGCGCGAGCCCAGGTCGTCCCCGCCGGGCTTGCCGGTGATGGCCGGGTCGCCCCATACCCCCAAGATGTCGTCGCGCAAGGCGAACGCTCGACCGAGCTGGCCACCGTAGGAGCGCAAAGCCTGAAGCGCGCCGGAGTCCCCGCCGGCCGCGAGTGCTCCCAGCAGCAAGGGACGCTCGATCGTGTACGACCCGGACTTCAGCCACGCCACGCGGTCGGCCTGCTCGTAGGAACGTGACGACGTAGCGGCACCGGTCAGATCCGCGCCTTGGCCGGCGATCAGCTCGGCGCACAGCTCGTGCCAGGCATCGCGGAAATCCTCGGGCAGACCGGAGACCATACGATCCGCCTGCATGTGAGCCAGGTCGCCCAACAGGATCGCGACGTTGTCACCGAACCGGGCAGCGCTGCCGTGCCCGTCCACCTGGGTATGCCACTGCCTGGCCTGGGCGTGCGCGCTCATCCGTCCTCGGCGCCATTCCGATTCATCCATCACGTCGTCGTGAATCAGCGCGAAAACGTGCAAGAGCTCGAGCCCTGCGGCCGCTCGGCACAACTCGGCATACGCCGGGACGTCGCGGGTGCCGCCGGCCGCCACGTAACCCCAGTGGCACATCCGGGGTCGGAGCAGCTTGCCGCTGCCACCGACGAGTCCCGCCAGCCAGGTGGGCAGGTCTTGCTCCAGGATGGGGTCGTCGGCGGGTTGCAAACCGGTGGATTTCCAGAACGTCTGGGTCCACTGCGCCTCGCTCTGGAGTAGGCGGTCCACCGTGCTGAGCGTGTCCCCCACCCGCGGGACATCTGATCCGCCAACCCCGGAGCGCTTCGCCGTGGCCCGATCGGGCCCGTGATCGACAGGCCTAGGCCCGGTGGGCGGATCGTGCGACAGGTCGCGCCCGAGCAGCGGCACCTGCAACCCCATCCACGGGCTGAACACCTGGGGTGCGCGGGACAGGGCCTCCACCGCGTCGACCCAAGGCAGCCACGCGTGGTCCATCACCTCATCAGGGTCCGGCACCGGCTCGTTATCGACCCTGCCCCAGTAGACGGGGCACACTTCGTGCTCGACGACGCCGCTGGCATCGACCGCCCGGTAGCGGAAGTCCGGGAGCAGCACCACCAGATCGCGGACGTGCAGACCCAGCTCTTCGCCGACCCGACGCGTTATCGCTTCGGTCATCGACTCACCGGGGCGGGGGTGCCCACAGCATGAATTGCTCCACACGCCAGGCCACGCCACCTTCGACAGCGCTCGCCGAGTAATCAGCGTGCGGCCATCGGCGTCGAAAAGGTACACCGAGAACGCTCGATGCAATGCGGTATGCGTGGTGTGCACTTGAGACCGCAGGGCTGTCCCCGTCTGTCGCCCGGCCTCATCAACCAGGACGACCTCGTCGACGAACGCCACGCGGTCGGTCACGACTCCCATCGTGTCCAGCTCGCTCACTTTTTACCTTCTGGTCGATGTGGCCACGAAATTTAAGTATGTCACGCAGCCGCCATGAATCGAACGACAGGCACCCCAATCTGCTGGCCGCGAGAACCGTCACGAGCAACCAGACCCGTCAACATGGCCGACACCAAGCGAAGATGCTCCTGAGCACTGTCCATCCACGAGGCGACGAGGATCGAACCCACGCGGGTGACCTGGACGCGCCGCGGCGCAGATCGAGCGCCGACGTATCGCGGCGCGCCACCTACTGTCTACATCCAGGTATTCGCCCTGTCGCTTTCCCGGGGCACTGAAAGCGGATGGCGGCCAAGCAGGTCGGCGGTGATGGTGTTGCAGAACCGGTACATCGGCAGGTCGAAGATGCTGTTGTTCATTGGCCGCTCGATGAAGTACCCGAGGCGTTCGGCCATGATGAACAACAGCATGACTAACAGACCCAGCGCAACGCTGCCCACCTGATGAGTGGCATCGAGCCGATTAAAGGCAATCATCGCGAAGAACCAGGCCAGCAGCCGAATGAACACGTCGTAGTGAACCGGGATCGGCTGGTTGCGGATCCGCTCGAGCCCGCCCTGCGATGACACGAGTGCGGTGTTGACCGCCATCAGCATGACCCGGGCCTGGTAGTCGATGTAGCCGCCCGCCGAGAGCTTCTGAACGTCCTGGGCCTGGAGGTGCATCAGGTCGGTCGCCGTTGCCTCGGGCGGGTCCTCGCCCGTGAGTTCGGTGACCCCTTCGGGTGGGGAAATCCGGCGCATTTCACTGGCCAGCTTCCACGCGTAGCGAACTTGACGACGACGCATACGGTCCAGCACCGCAGCCATCGCCATGGATCCGGTGTCGACGGCGGCCAGGCTGTTGTGCATCGCGCGGCAGTCGTTGATGACTGCGCCCCATAGCGTGCGTGCCTCCCACCAACGATTATAGGCGGTGGTGTTGCGGAACCCGATGAAGATCGACGCAGCGATTCCCAGAACGGACAGGACTGCCTCGGAGTTGTCCATCTGGATGACGTCCGGGATCGGCACCAGTATGGCGGCGGCCCCGCCCATCACGAGCACATCGGATCGGACCTCCCACAGCACGAGACCCGTCATCTTAAATGGCCCGGCACGTCCGACACTCCGAATCATCGCGACCCTAGGCTCACACGGCCACACCATGCCACCCCGGCGGGTGCGCCCAACTTCTCAACCGCATCTGCGTTCCACTTGCTTCGCGTCGATGTGGGCTGACCCAGGTGCTCGCCCGCGTCTGCGAAACCACGGCGTCGCTGTGGACAGCCAACATGGAATACGCACGCTGGTGCAGCACCATCTGTGCCCGAGACATGGATGGTGCTCAGAGGACGCCGAACCCCTGTAGTGATTTGGCCAGAAACCAGGTGCCGAAGACTAGGCTGACGACGATCATGATGATCCGGTTGTTGGCCTTCAGCCAGTCGCCGACCGCACTGAGCACCATGGCAGATCGTGCCGGCGCAACAAAGGCAAGGCCCACTACCGTCAGTTGGAACCCCTCCGCCAGCAGGACGAACAACAGGAACACCCCGATGGCGATCGGGCGGTCGAGTGTCGCCGCCTGGATGGCTGTGATCGCGCCCAACGTGAACACCCAGAACTTCGGTGCGAGGACGAGGGTGAGCACACCGAAGCCGAATGCCCCTGCTGGCCCCACGGTCTCGGTCATCGTCAGCCACTTCGGCGGTGGGTCGTCGGAGTCTGGTTGCTTCATCAGGCTTCGCGCGCCCGAGACCAGGAACAGGATCGCCAGGACCAGCAAGACGA
>JBARZG010000028.1:0-14762 GCA_049649785.1 Ornithinimicrobium sp.
CACCACCTGCTCTCGATTTGAGCACACTCAAGCGATACCAAGCACGACTGGACGGGATCTGCCCCGACGGTTTCGGGCTCCGCTGGTTCGCTGAGCGTGATCGAGTCTGTCTGTATGGGGCCCGCGACGTCGACGTCCCCTATGACCACTTCATCCGGTCGGTGAATATCGTCGATGTTCACCGGCGCGTGCTTCGAGGAGCACACAGAGTCATTGGGCGCTTTGATCGAAGTGCCGATGAACATCGGATCTGGACGCATACGAGACTTACCGACGACGTCACCAAGGTCGCCGAGCAGGGATATTTCGCCATCCGTCGGCGACCGGACGGTGGGGTCCGGGTCGCCATGCTCACCAGTCGGTGCCTACCGTCGGCGGCTGCGCGGCCACTGATCGGCCACCACCGGTGGCGTTGGCTGCGCGCCCAGGTGAACGCACGTGGCTTCCGCTGCATCTTTCGGCGCACGATCGGCACCGTCGAGTCGCTCTACGCCGGTCCGCCCTTGCGCGTGTCGCACTAGAGCCACCGGTCTGCGGCTCGGCGGCAGACCGACAGATCCAGCGCTGCCCGCGACCTACCGACCCCGACACCGGTCCGCTCTTGCACGTGTCCTATGGGGTCCCAACCCACGATCCCGCAATGTCGCCACGTTGACGAAAACCGGCCGCAGCAAGACGGCTAAGTTCTCGAGCGTCACCGACGGACCCATTCATCTCAGCCTCAGACGTCGCTCCCGCCGATTGTTCCGCGAGTGTCTCGGGGGGTGGGCGAGACGATCGCGGAGGCGCCGGTTAGCGTCGGTGTATGGTGCGGTTGCGCAGGACGTCACCGGAGATGCCGGGGTGGACCCGACGACGGGCCGGGCGCGGTTTCAGCTATCTCGACATGGCCGGCGAACGGCTCCCCGAGAGCGAAGTGCAGCGGATCAAGGGGCTCGCCATCCCTCCGGCCTGGCGCGAGGTCTGGATTTCACCTTTCAGCCACGGACATCTGCAAGCGGTCGGCACCGACGATGCTGGCCGGCGGCAATACCTCTACCACCCGGCGTGGCGAGCGCGGCGAGATGCTGAGAAGTTCGACCGGATGATCGGCTTCGGTCAAGCCTTGACTTCCGCGAGAGCGACGGTGCTTGCCGATCTCGGCCAACCCGGTATGCCGTTGGAGCGCGCCTGTGCCGCCGCCATCCGGTTGATCGATCTCGGCTACTTCCGGATCGGCAACGACGTCTATGCCGACGCCAATGGGAGTTTCGGGCTGACGACGCTGGAACGCCGTCACGTGCGACGTCGCGGCCAGAGGTTGGTCTTTACCTTCACCGGAAAGTCCGGGGTCGACCATCGGATCGAGATCGACGACCCCGGTGTGATCGAAGCTGTAGCCATCATGCGTCGGCGGCGGATGGAAGACACACGATTGCTGGCCTATCAGGAGGCGAGATCCTGGCGGTCGGTGCTGCCTGCGACCGTCAACGACTATCTGCGCCTGCGTACTGACACCGAAGGCACCGCCAAGGACTTCCGCACCTGGCATGCGACCGTTCTTGCCGCGACGGCTTTGGCAGATACCGCAGAGCACGGCGAGACTGGGGCATCACGTAAACGCGCCGTTTCTGCAGCGATGAAGGACGTCTCGGCATACCTGGGCAACACCCCAGCCCTGGCGCGCTCCGCCTATGTGGACCCTCGGGTCATCGAGGCCTACCACCGCGGAGAGACCATCGACGCGACAGCCACCTCGGTTTTCACCTCCCCGGATGAACGCCAAGTCGCGGTGGAACGAGCCGTTCTCGCCTTGCTCGCTGACTGAGCACCCGCGCTGGGAACTCCGAGCGAGAGCCGCACGCATACCCACCCACCGTGGCGCCCACCCACCCTGGCGCGCCGCGCATACCCACCCACCGTGCCGCAGCGTGCATACCCACCCACCGTGGCGCGGACATCGTGCGCCTGCGCACTTAGACCTGCACGGCCCTCAGTTGGCGCTGATCGGGCCGATCTCGGGGCGACCCAGGGTGCCCAACGCTGAGGTCAGAGCGTGCTCGCGCCGGACGAGATGCCGGGCCAGCCGCAGCCTGGTCACTGTGGTCTGGCTCATCAGCAGTTGTTGGCGTTCTCCGACGTCGAGATCCAGAAGTTGAGGTAGCCAATAGGACAACTCACGATCATCGTCCGGTATCTCGGGCTCATCCACTCCTATCTCCGCGCGAAAGTCTGCGGCCGCGGCACGCAATCTGTGCCCCAACAGGTGCATTTCGTCCGAGTCGCCGTCGACCTCTTCGATCCAGGTGACGTCACCGCAAAAGTACGGTGTGGGGCTCTCGACCAGAGCGGCGAGCCGAAATCGGGAGCGACCTTGGCTCACCACGAGGTACCGGTCGTTTCCGGCGTCAGCGGCTTGCACGATGTGAGCCATACAACCGACGGTATGCAGAGCTGCGAGGCCATGTTTGCCGACCCCCTGCTCACCAACCTCGTGACCCTTGCGGATTGCGACGACTCCAAAGGCCGGATCGCGCTCCGGTTGGCCCGCCAACAGATCCTGCAACAACACGACGTATCGCGGCTCGAAGATCTGTAGAGGCAAGAAGGCCCCGGGCATCAAGGCGGTGCCTAGGGGGAAGAGCGGCACGACAGGCATGGCCACAGCCTAAGTCCGCGAGATCTGCGGCCAGCAGCGCCCAGCGCGAGCGCCGTGCAGCGGACCCACCGAGCGCAGATGACCGAAGCGCCCGACGACCGGTCCGAGCGCAAATGACCGACATGCGCACAGACGACCGCTCCGAGCGCAACTGCCGACTTCGAAGCGTGCATCCGAGCGCTTTACGGTCAGTCGCGAGAACTTCGCTCACCCGAGCCCACCCGGCATACCAGCGCCAGCGCACTGCCACGGACCGAGCGAGCGCAGACGACCCCGTCCGCGCAGATGTCGGGTGGGCAGCGGGCAGCGGGCAGCGGGCAGCGACTCAGGCTATGCGGTCGGCCGCCTGCGCGGCGTGCACTTCGATTATGCCCGGGTGCGCGCACCCAGCTTGGCTGAACGCACGGGAGATGTATTCAGCGACATGCACCCGCTCGCCCGGACGCACCAGCACGACGGCAGACCCCCCGAAACCTCCTCCGGTCATCCGGGCGCCGAGTGCTCCGGCGTTCATCGCAGACTTGACGGCCAGATCGAGTTCCGGGGTCGAGATCGCCATGTCGTCACGCATCGACGCGTGGGACTGCAGCATGAGTGCACCGATCTCGGCCAACCGGTCCGCGCGCAGGAACTCGGCGACGTCGCGCACTCGCGCAGTTTCGGTCACTACGTGTCGAACCACCCCGCGCAACTCCGCGTCGCCGAGGGTCTCCAGCGCAGCGCCGAGATCGGCGGACTCCACCTGGGCCAAGGCCGCGACACCCAACTCAGCTGCTGTCCGCTCGCTGGCTTGACGGCGCCCACCGTACTTGCCGTCCACCAAAGCGTGGTGGGTGCGTGTGTCCACGACCAGAAGTTCGCCGTCAGTAGGCATTGCCAGGTGCTCGGCGTCGAAGGTGCTGCAGTCCAACAAGAAGGCATGGTCGGCCCGCGCCCGGAGCACGACGGCCTGGTCCATCCCACCCGTGGGAGCGCCGGCGAACTCATTCTCGGCCCGCACGCACCACGCAGCCAAGGTGCGCCGTTCGATCGCGTCGGCCGACCGGGCGGACAACTCCGTGGCTGCCAACACAACGGCACAGGTCAACGCCGCCGACGATGACAACCCCGCCCCGAACGGAACGTCGCTGTCGATCAGCAGATCGATCCCGGTCAGCGTTTGGCCGGCCTCGCGCATCGCCCAGAGCACGCCAGCGGCGTAGGCACACCACCCCGGCACCCGACCGGGGACCAAAGTACCCATGGACCCGTCCCAGGTGGTGGGATCCTGCGCCGACCGCAACCGAACCCGGCCATCGCAGCGGCCCGCAGCGGCGACCGCCGTCCGATGAGGGATGGCCAGCGGCAACACCGGGCCACCGTTGTAGTCCAGATGCTCCCCGATCAGGTTGACCCGGCCGGGGGCGGCCCATACCCCGTCCGGCGTCGCCGAGAACACCTCGGCAAATGCCAGCTCGGCACGCCGCGCCAACTGCGCTGAGGTCGAGGACTCAATCCAGTCCACCTCGGCGTCGATATCACCGCTCACATCCGCCACCTCAGTGCCCGTTCTGCTGGACGACGGCCTGCAGGCGATCTGCGATCAACTCCGGCGTGGTGTCAGAAACCCACGCCCCCTGGGCAGACTCCGACCCCGCAAGATACTTCAACTTCCCGGGGGCCCGCATCACCGAAAACACCTGGAGATGCAGCCGGGCACACGAGCGCGGCGCGGTGAGCCGTTCGGCACTCTGAGGGGCGGCGAACCAACCCGCGATATACGGAAGCTCGATCGCCTGCCCGCGGGAGTCGACGAAAAACCCATCGAGCGCCCGCAGCAGTCGTGGGTAGAGATCGGCCAACTCGGCACGCTCGGCATGGTTGGTCCCCTCGAGGTCCAACACGTGGCGGTGCGGCACCAGGTGAACCTCGACCGGCCATCGCGCGGCAGCCGGGACGAAGGCGGTCCAGTGCCGACCGGTCAACACGATGCGCCGCCCCGATGCCTGCTCGGCCCCTAGTACGTCTCCCAGGAGGTCACGTCCAGTGGCTTCGTGGTGCTCCGCCGCTCGCGCCGCATGCTGAACGCTGCGTGGGGGCACATAGGGGTATGCGTAAATCTGACCGTGCGGGTGGGCCAGGGTCACCCCGATTTCCTCCCCGCGATTCTCGAAGCAGAAGACCGAGTGCACAGACGGCAACGCCATCAGTTCGCGGGTTCGATCCGCCCATGCCTCGATGACTGTCCGCGCCTGAGCTGGCGAGAGAGCGGAAAAACTAGACTCATGATCACTGGTGAAGCACACCACCTCACACCGACCGGCGGAGGCCTGTTCCAGCCATACCGCCTGACCATCCACCTGCGATGGGGGCGCCGCCTGACGCACGTTCAACGACGGGAAGCGGTTTTCGAAGACAACGACTTCATAGTCCGGTGCGGGGATCTCGGTGGCCGCCTGACCGGGCAGAGTCGGGCACAGCGGACAATCCGCCTTGGCCGGCAGATGGGTGCGGTTCATCCGGTGCGAAGCCAACGGGATGTACTCACCCGTCAGCGGGTCACGCCGCATCCGCGCCGCTGCCGACATCGGCGGAAGGTCGCGACCGTCTGGGAAGACGCTGCGATCAACACCGGGGCCAGTGCGATCAACACCGCCACCAGAGCGATTAACGCCGCCACCAGAGCCATCAGCGTCGTCCGAACTGCTCCGTCGACTCTCATCGCTTTCCTCAACCGCGTCCCTGACCCCGTCCCCGTCGCCGGGAGTCGTCCTGTCGAAGTAGAACAGCTCACGCCCATCCGCCATGTTGACTTGACTGCGGTGCACCGGGCCCGTCATCGAATGTCCTCCATCGCCCACAGGTTGTGCTCCTCCTTCGGCGGCACGATCAGTTGTCCCACGTGGCTACGCAGCATCGCTTGATCGTCCTCGGCCATACCGGCGTCGCTGACCAGGACATCGATCTCGTCCAACTGCACGATCATCGACAGGCCGACCAGCCGGAGTTTGGTGTGATCGGCCACCACGACGGTGGAGGCTGCCGAAGCGATCAGGGCCCTGTTCATAGCCGCCTCCGACATGTTCGGGCTGGTGCACCCCGTGCGCTCACTAAAACCGTGGACTCCGAGGAACACCTGGTCGACGTGCAGGTCCTTCAACGCTCCCACCGCGACCGGACCGACCAAAGCGTCTGAGGGAGTGCGCGTGCCACCAGTCAAGATGACCATGCGATCTCGACGATCCGGGTCGTGCAGCGCATTCGCCACCGGGATGGAGTTGGTGACCACGGTCAGATCGGCCACCTCGCGCAGTTCGCGCGCGAGCGCCAAGGTGGTCGTGCCAGCAGACAACGCCACCGATGACCCCGGGGGGACCAACTCCGCGGCCGCGCGGGCGATCGCCAGTTTCTCCTGGACCTGCTCGCCCAGTTTCGTCGTGGAGGCCGGTTCGTGGCTGGACCGCGGGGCGTCGACGACGGTCGCCCCGCCGTGCACGCGGACCAATAGCCCGAGGTCGGCCAACTGGCTGATGTCTCGGCGAATCGTCATGTCCGAGACGTCGAGTGCCTCAACCAACTCGGCCACGCGCACCGCGCCATCGCGCCGCACGCGCGCCAAGATCTCCTGTCTTCGTTGTCGTGCCAACGCAGCCATCATTGCTCACTGCCTTTCCGACGTTCGTGTTCGACAACGGCCACAGCGCCAGCAGGCACCGTCAAGGGAGCATTGCCCTGTGCAGACCGACCGCTGATGAGGTCGGTGCCGTTCAACGGAACCTCGACACTGGTGTCGGCGTGGTTGATCACAAAGGTCCAGGTGTCGTCGCCGCTGGTGCGTTGCACCACATCTACCTGCTGCGGCGCTCCGGCGATCACAGGGGCCAGCGCTGCCTCGTCGAGCAACGCTGCGATCAGTGCGTCCATACCCACCTCGTCGAGCCGGGTCGCGACATACCAAGCACTGCCCGAGCCTACCGACCTGCGGGTCAGCGCGGGCGCACCCGGCGAGGGCCCATCGACCAAGGAAGCGACCATTTCGGTTTCTGAGCCAGCTTGACCTCGCTCGGTCCATACCGAAGCCGTGGCGCCGTCCAAGGCGGGGATGCGTCCGCCCGGGTCGGCCGCCAGCAGCGCGTGTTCACCGGGCAACATCGGCGCGAACTCCTCCATCCGAACGCCCAGCAGGTCTCGGAACGCGCCAGGGTAACCGCCGAGTCGGATGTGATCTCGCTCATCGACGGTCCCGGAGAAATAGCTGATGGCGACGACGGCGCCGGCAGTGGCTGCGGCTTCGATGGCAGCGGCGTCCTCGTCGGTGACCAGGTGCAGCGACGGTGCGATGACCAGGGCATAGTCGCTGAGATCGGCGGTCGGAGCGACCACGTCACAGGTGATCCCGGCGCGCCAGAGTGCTTCGTACCACGCGCGGATCTCCTCGACATAGCGATGTTGCTCACTCGGGGTCGCTTCGGCGTCGGTGGTCCACATCGACTCCCAGTCGTAGATAAAGACAGCCTGCGCCACGGTGCGGCTGCCGGCCACCGGAGCGCACCGGCGCAACGCCGCCCCCAGATCGCTGACCTCGGCGAACAACGCCGAGTCGGCCCCGGCATGGGGCAGCAAGGCTGAGTGGTATTTCTCGGCACCCGCGCGAGAGGCCCGCCACTGGAAGAAGCCGACGATGTCCGCTCCACGTGCAACATGCGAAAAGGAGTCCCGAGCCATCTGACCTGGGCTCTTGGCGGTGTTGACCGGCTGCCAGTTGACCGCTGACGTGGAGTGCTCCATCAATACCCACGGCTCACCGCCGGCCAAGCCTCGAGTGATGTCGGCCGACAGGGCTAGCTCGATCTGCGGGTGGGGCAGGTGAGCCCCGAGATAGTGGTCGTTGCTGACCACGTCTTGGTGCGGCGCCCAACGGTGGTAGTCCAGCCCGTCAAAAGAGAATCCGACCATAAAATTGGTCGTTACCGGGATGCCCGGCGACCTCTCGTGCAGCAGGTCGCGCTCAGCCAGGTAGTGCTCCAGGTGGGCGTGGGAGCAGAACCGTTTCCAATCGAGCTCTGCCCCCGGGTTCGGGATGGCTGTCGTCGCGCGGGGAGGTATGACGTCTGCCCAGTCGGCATACCGCTGGGACCAGAAGGTGGTCCCCCACGCTTCGTTCAGCTCGGCCAGATCGCCATATCGTGCCTTGAGCCAGGCCCGAAAATCAGCCTCGCTGACCTCGCAGAAGCACATCAGGTTGTGGCAACCGAACTCGTTGCCGACGTGCCACATCACCAAACCGGGATGGTCGGCATACCGATCTGCCAATCGGCCCACCAAGGCCAGCGCGGCGCGCCGGTAGTCCGGGCTGGAGGCGCACCACGTCTGCCTGCTGCCGTGCGAGAGCCGAACGCCACTGCGATCTACCGGCATGGACTGCGGGTAGCGCCGGGCAAACCAGGGCGGAGGTGAGGCCGTCGCCGTTGCTAGATCGATCGCAACGCCCCCCTGGTGCAGGCGATCCAGGATCCGGTCCAGCCAGCCGAAGTCGTACTGATCGGGCACGGGCTCCAACAGTGCCCAGCCGAACACCCCGACGGTGGCGAAGGTGACCCCGGCCTGTGCCATCCGGTCGACATCGTCGTCCAAGGTCGCCGCGCTCCACTGCTCAGGATTCACGTCGCCGCCGAACAGCACCTGTGTCGTTGGCCAACCCTGCATGCGATGACCTTGCCATCAGCAAGGAACAGAGTCAACAGAACCCCACGAAAAACGACACGCCGTGCTGTGAATTGTCGTCTTTTTGACGTTATCTCTTGACAAACCAACAGATACACCGGGAGTATCGGCGTACCTAGTGTTGGTCCATGGCTGAACATGTTCGCTACACGTTTACATCACGTCCGCTCAGTGACGAGTGCGCCCCAGGAGGCCCTGAATGTCAGCCCGCTCCCGAATCATCCGTCCTCCGACGCCAACCCAACTAGCAACCCGCGGTATGGGGGTAGGCACACCTCTGTCACGCCGGGCAGTGATACAGGGATTGGCCGGTGCCGGCGCGATCGGCTCGCTCAGCGCGTGCGGAACTGACGCCGACCCCAACCGGGTCTCCCTCGGGTCCCGTTCCACCGAAGAAGTTCCCCGCGAGGCCCTTCAGGCGACGATGGATTTGTACGAGGAGCAGTCGGGGATCGTCGTGGAGATCAACGCCACCGACCCCAATACCTACCAAGAGCAGATCAACTCCTACCTGCAGGGCAATCCGGACGACGTCTTTCAGTGGTTCGCGGGCTATCGGGGCCGCTTCTTCTATGACAACGGGCTGGCCAGCGACATCAGCGACGTTTGGGCCGAGGTCGGTGATGGGTTCAGTGAGGCTTTCAAGCTGGCGTCCACCAACGATGCCGGACAGCAGATCTTCTTGCCGCTGTACTACTACCCATGGGCGGTGTTCTACCGCCCCAGCCTGTTCGAGAAGAACGGGTACACCGTCCCGGAGACCATGGATGAGTTCGTTGCCCTCTGCGAGGACATGCAGGGTAGCGGCCTCAACCCGATTGCCTTCGGTGCCTCCGACGGCTGGCCGCAGATGGGCACGTTCGACTACCTCAATATGCGGACTCACGGCTACCAGTTCCACGTTGAGCTGATGGCTGGTGAGCAGAGGTGGGACAGCGATGAGGTCAGGGAGGTCTTCGACACCTGGGCGGGGCTATTGCCGTATCACCAGGAAAGCCCTCTCGGGCGGACCTGGCAGGAAGCCGCCCAGTCGCTGCAGCAAGGCGAGAGCGGGATGTACGTGCTCGGCCTGTTCCTCAACCAGCAGTTCGCCGAGGGCGAAGACCGGGAGGACCTGGACTTCTTCAACTTCCCCGAGATCGATCCCGCCATTGGCTCGGACGCGGTCGAAGCCCCCATCGATGGCTTCATGATGCGTTCGGACCCGGCGAATGAGGAGAACGCGACGGATCTGCTGAAGTTCCTCGGCACCGTCGAGGCCGCCAACACCTATGTAGGCATCGACGCCCAGATCGGTGCCCATGTCGACACCGACACCAGCAACTACGACCCGTTGCAGCTGAAGTCCGTTGACCTGGTCACTAATGCCGCCAACATCTCGCAGTTCATGGACCGAGACACCCGGCCCGACTTCGCGGCCACAGTCATGATCCCCGAGCTCAAGCGGTTCTTGGCTAATCCACAGGACGTGGCCGACGTGACCGGATCCATCCAGGCGCAAGCCGATTCCATCTTCCCGCAGAGCTGACCGGCGCACGCACACTTTAGGAGTTCGGAATGGCTACCGCATCACCTCCCCGTACGGACACGTCAGACAGCGAAGACGAGTCACAGGCACCCGAGAACAAGAAGTTGCAACTGATGACCGGCCGGGACCGTGCGGTCTTGACGGTCATGGTCCTCATCCCGGCGATCTTCGTGCTCGGCTTCGTCTGGATACCGGCACTGATCAGCGTCGTACTCTCTTTTACCCGCTGGAACGGAATCGGCCCGGTTAGCGACATCCAGTGGGTTGGACTACAGAACTACACCGACCTGGTGACCATCTACCCGCAGTTCGTACCAGCGGTCAGCAACAACCTGTTGTGGTTGGCGGTGTTCTTCTTCATCGCCACTCCGCTGGGCATCTTCATGGCAACTCTGCTGGATCGAGAGGTACGCGGCACCGCCTTCTTCCAAAGCGCCTTATATCTTCCGGTCGTCCTGTCGTTGGCTTTGATCGGGTTCATCTGGCAGCTCATCTACAGCCGCGACCAGGGTTTGCTGAACGCCATGCTCGGCTTGGACGGCACCGCCCGGATCGACTTCTTGGGCGACGCCGACATCAATATCTATGCCGTGCTGATCGCGGCTTCGTGGCGACATGTGGGTTACATCATGTTGTTGTACTTAGCCGGGCTGAAGGGCGTCGACCCGGCGCTGCGCGAAGCAGCGGCAATGGACGGTGCCGGAGAGGTGCGCACCTTCTTCAGTGTCATCTTCCCCGCCATGCGGCCGATCAACGTCGTGGTCTTGGTGATCACGGTCATCGAGGCCCTGCGTGCATTCGACATCGTCTGGGTGATCAATAAGGGATCCAATGGGCTCGAACTGCTGAGTGCCCTTGTGGTTTCCAACGTCATCGGCGAAGCGTCTCGAGTCGGATTCGGCTCGGCCATAGCCACGATCTTGTTGATTATCAGCCTGGTCTTCATCGTCATCTACATGGTTTCGATCTACCGTGAGGATTCCCCGAAATGAGCACCACCACCCCGACCGCCCCCCCACCGTCGACCCAGTCGCCCCGATCGTCCAGCACTGACTTACGAGGACCCGCGCGACGCAAAATCACGTTCACGCGTGTCCTGCTCTACGTCTTTTTGACAAGCATGGCCATTCTGTGGCTCTTCCCAGTGCTCTGGGCGCTCTACAACTCCTTCCGCGATTACGCCTACACGGCCGCTAACGGCTACGTCTCCTTCGGTGGGTTCACCACGGGCAACTACACCGATGCGTGGTCCCGTGGGGACTTCAGCCAGTTGTTCCTCAACTCGGCCATCATCACCATCCCCGCGGTGGTGTTCACCCTGGTGTTCTCCACGATGGCGGCCTTCGTACTGTCGCGATTCAGCTACTGGTTCAACCTGCCGTTGCTGATTTTGTTTACGGCAGCAAACCTCTTGCCCCAGCAATCGCTCCTCATCCCGTTGTTCCGGTTCTTCCGCGAGGTCAACCTGCTGGACAACTATCTCTCGGTGATCCTGGTGCACATCGCTTTCCAAACCGGCTTTTGCACGTTCGTGTTGAGCAACTTTATGAAGGCCCTGCCACACTCGCTCACCGAGGCCGCGCTGGTTGACGGCGCCACCGTGTGGCGACAGTACTGGCAGATTATCCTGCCGTTGTGTCGTCCCCCGTTGGCTGCGTTGACCGTGTTGCAGGTCACCTGGATCTACAACGACTTCTTCTGGGCCGTGGCCTTCCTCAACAGCGGCGACAAGTTCCCCATCACCTCGGGCTTGCAAAATCTGAGGGGCCAGTTCTTCACCGACTACAACCTGCTCAGCGCCGGGTCGATCATGGTGGCCGTGCCCACCATCGTGGTGTTCTTCCTGCTCCAGAAGCAGTTCGTGTCCGGTCTTACGTTGGGAGCCGACAAGGGATGAGGCGTCGATGACCGACCTCGACGAACGCGGTTGGCGAAGTGACGGCTTGGAGGTCCTACGGGGTGGTGGCAGCAGTGTGATCCTGCTGCGCCGCCCCAGCGGGCTTCCGGAGATCGTGCACTGGGGCGCGGACTTAGGCGACCTCGATGACGAGGCGCGGAGTGCTGACATGCTGCTGGCCAGCGTGCCCGCCTCGCCGCAGAGCGGGCTGGACGAAGCTTGGCCGCTGACGCTGCTGCCCAGTGAGACCGACGGGTGGTCCGGGCGACCCGCCATCGACGCCCACCGTGAAGGCCGGACCACCATTCCGAACCTCGCGGGGGTGACCATCCGGCGCGGTCCCTCCCCTGAGGGCGAGTCTCCAGCTGAGGGCGCTTCTCCTGCGGACGACACTTCTCCCGCCGAAGGCAGTCGGCTCGACGCAGGCCTCGGGGGTGCTGAGGTCACCGTTCGGGCGAGCGATCCAGCGGCCGAGATCCAGTGGCAAGCCACCTTGCGGTTAGACCTTCACGGGGTGCTGACCGTGCGCCATACCATCGTCAATACCGGCGTCCAGGTCCTGTCCGTGGCGGGCATGCTCGCGATCATGCCGCTGCCGAGTACGGCCGGCGAGGTGCTCGACCTCACCGGCCGGTGGTGCCGTGAGCGCCATCCCCAACGCGCCCCGCTGCAACACGGGGGCAGGATCCGCGAATCGCGGCGGGGCCGGACCGGTCACGATGCCACGCTGCTGATGATGGCCGGGGAGCCGGGTTTCTCCTTCTCCAAAGGCGAGGTGTGCGGGGTGCACGTCGCGTGGAGTGGTGACCACGTGCACTTGGTGGACCAACTACCAGAAGGGGCGGCACGGCATACCGGCATCATCGCCGGTGGCGAGTTGTTGCGCGCGGGAGAGATACGCCTGGAACAGGGAGAGGCCTACACGACTCCCCCGGTGCTCTTCGTGCGGTCGATGGGCGGGCTGAATGAGTTGAGCCAGGTGCTGCACGGCCACGTGCGAGGACGCGAGAGCCACCCGAAGACACCCCGGCCAGTCACGGTCAACTCCTGGGAGGCGTTGTATTTCGACCACAACCCCGAGCGGGTCAACGCGCTCGTTGACACAGCGGCGATGATAGGCGCCGAGCGCTTCGTGTTGGACGACGGCTGGTTCACCGGGCGACGGGACGACTCGCGCGGCCTGGGTGACTGGCAGGTAGACCGGTCGGTGTGGCCCGATGGCCTTGAGCCGCTGGCGGAGCGTGTCCGTGAGCACGGCATGCAGATGGGCCTCTGGGTGGAGCCCGAGATGGTCAACATCGACTCCGATGTGGCTCGCGCCCATCCGGACTGGCTGCTGGCTCCCGATCGCGCGGGGCAGGGGACTCGCGCTTGGCGCCGCCAACAGGTGTTCAACCTCACTCATGACGGTGCCTTCGAGCATGTGTTGACGCATCTAGATCGGGTGGTGTCCGAGGTGGGCATCGATTATTTGAAGTGGGACCACAACCGCGACCTGCACGAGGCCGTTGATGCCCGCGGCCACGCTGCGGTGCACGGTCAGACTCATGCCGCATACGCGCTGATGGCGGCTCTGCAGGAGCGCCACCCTGGACTGGAAATTGAGTCGTGCGCCTCCGGTGGGGCGCGGGTCGACCTGGGCGTGTTGGAGCACAGCCAACGGGTGTGGCCCAGCGACTGCAACGATCCGCTGGAACGAGCAACGATCCAACGCTGGACCGGGGTGCTGCTTCCTCCGGAGTTGCAAGGGACGCACGTGGGGCCGGACAAAGCGCATACGACGGGCCGGGTGACCGACCTGGACTTCCGCTGCTTGATCGCACTCTTTGGCCACGCTGGCATCGAGTGGGACATCTCGGCGCTGGAGCCCGGCGAGCTCGATCGGGTTGCCGGCTGGGTGCGCTTGCATCAACGGCTGCGTGATGTCCTGCACGGGGGCCGAACGTTCAACACCACCGAGCGCGACGGCGCCTGGCTCCAGGGCGTGGTGTCACTTGATCAGCACAAGGCCGTGTTTGCCTACCTGCGGCTGACCACTGGCGCGCAGGCCCGTCCCGGTATGCTGCGTATCCCCGGTCTGGACGCCCAGACTCGGTATGAGGTGCGCGCGATCAGCCCCACCGGCGAAGACACGCTGACGCTGCACGGCCACCCGATGACGCAGCCGCCCTGGTGCAGCCAGTCGGTCGTGCTCACTGGGCACGTGTTGGAGGAGTATGGGCTCGCCATGCCAGTGCTCAACCCGGCCGCCGGAATGCTGATCGAAATCACCGCGCGCTAGGAACTCCTCCTCGGTGTAGCCGAAGATCTGTCGTCGCCGTGATCACGCTCAGCATCCGATGTGCGGCCTGCACATCTGGCGCCAGAGCACTCATAGTGCAGGCCCCCGTCCTAGCGCTGGGGCCTGCAAACCTCTCGCCTGGTGCTCCACGGGCGCGGAACTCTGAGAGTCTTGCGGTGCCGTTCATGCAGAAAATTCCGCCCGAGGGCTTACCTCCGGGTACGCGAGTGGCCCCGGACTGGATCTGGATACCACTGGTGGTGGGTTTCGTTGCGCTCCTGGCGGTGCTGGTGCCGCTGCTGGCGGGCGACCTGTCCCTCGGTAGATTTTCCACGCTGTTTCTGCCTATCTTGCCGATCGTTGCGCTGATCTGGGTGGGTCAGCGAGTCACGCGTAGTCGCCGGTAAGCCGCATCCTGTTTCACGGTGGCAGGATCTTCGACGGTAGCCGGGCAGAGGATCACGTCCGTGACTGAGGCGACAATCTCATGCTCAAGCCGGTGTGAGAGGCGACAATCTCATGCTCAAGCCGGTGTGAGAGGCGACAATCTCATGCTCAAGCCGGTGTGAGAGGCGACAATCTCATGCTCAACCTCGGTTTTCGGCGACAATCTCATGCTCAAGCCGGGTGGGGCTCGCGGTAGCGTCACGGGATGAGCAGCGTCCTGTTTCACGGCGGCACGATCTTCGACGGCACTGGGGCCGCCCCCGCGCAC
>JBARZG010000029.1:0-4471 GCA_049649785.1 Ornithinimicrobium sp.
CCAGATCTGCGACGCCAGGCTGTCGAGAACCCTCTCCGGGAGCGGACCATCGAGTTGTTGATGCGCGCGTTGCACGAAAGCGGAAGGACGACCGAGGCGTTGGCGGCCGCGTCGTCCTACCGGCGACAGCTCGCCGATAAGACCGGCATGGACTCAGGCCACGAGCTACGCGAGCTCGAGCAGCGGATTCTGACCGATGACCCCAGCCTGCGTCGGACAAGCACGCGCGAGGCACAGGCTCCCGCCCCACCTGCGCCGACTCTGCCCCGACCTCCCTCGAACCCCTTCCTCGGGCGAGGCGACGACCTCGCGCAGCTACGCGATGCAGTTTCCCGGCATCAGATGGTGACGGTGCTGGGCCCGGGCGGGATCGGCAAGACCCGGCTGGTGCTCGAACTCCTCAACGGCGCTGGTAGCGCAACGAGCGCGCCCGCCCACGCGGACGCCACCTTTGTCGATCTCGCGACGCTGGCCGGCTCCACCGAAGTGGTCCCGGCGGTGGCGGTCGCGCTCAGCCTCACGTCCGTGCCGTCAGGAGCTATTGATGCCCTGGTAGATCGGCTGTCAGGGGCATCGAAACTGTTGGTCCTCGACAATTGTGAGCACGTCCGCGACGGAGCGGCGGCACTGAGTAGCGACCTGCTGGGGCGTCCCCCGGCCTCGGGATCCTTGCCACCTCGCGTCGACGGCTCGATGTCGCCGACGACTGTCTCGTCCGGCTCGCACCGCTGACAGCCCCAGCCCAGATCGACCTGTTCTGCGCCCGGCGGCCGTGCTTCGTCCTGACTTCGATGCCACCTCACCGGCGTCCCGCGAGGTCGTAGCGCAGATCTGTGACCATTTGGACGGGCTGCCTCTGGCAGTGGAGCTCGCAGCACGTCGCGAGGCCGTGTTCGGGCTCCGGCAGCTCCGCGACGGAATGGCCGCGAGCCTGGACATCATCGACCCCGTCGCGGCTGACCAGCCGCGTAGCGGGCTGGCCGTGACGTCTGAGTGGTCCTACCGCTTGCTCGATGAGTCGGCACGGGCACTGTTCGATCGTCTTTCGGTGTGCGCCGGCGGCTTCTCGGTCGAGGCCCTGGCCCATGTCGGCGGCTCGGAGTCGCTCAGCGAGGTGGCTCTCGCGGAACTCGTTGATGCCTCGATGGTGCTGGTGGACCACCCGCGGCTGGACCTGATCGATCAGATCCTCCCGCTCGGCCGTGTCTCCAGCCAGCCCGATGTGGCCGGGGACGCGAAGGGGTGGTGCCTGGCTGCTGCTGGAACTGCGGAATGGTTGGCGGGGTGTGCCGAGGCCGGCGTGAACAGTGGCACTGCGGCGATCGGTCTGCTGCCGGACGCGTGGCAGCCGCGATACTTGCGCTGCCTGGGTCGGGTGTTCGTCGGAGATACCCACGGAATCGAGTCTGATACGCGCGCTCTGCTGCAGCACCCCGACTCACCCCGGTGGGTTGATTCAACGGCGGTGTGCCTAAGCGTGCTTCTATACGAGTTCCACGATGACCACCAAGCGGCGATGACCATACTCGAAGACCACGCCGCCCTCCTCACAGAGGTCGAGGAACTGGACGGTTTTGTGAGTCACACCCGAGGAGAGGTCCAGGCTCGCAGCGACCCTCGGCGGGCGCTGCAGGCGTTCGAACGAGCCGAGAACGAATGCCGTGAGGCAGGGCAGGAGTACAACTACCGGGTTGCGCAGGTCGCACGGGCCAGTTTGCTCGTCCGCTCCGGTGATCCTGCTGCTGCGGCTAGGTGCGCAGACGCCTTGCGAGGGCTTCGAGACGCTGGCATGTGGACTCAAGTGTGGATGATGATCCGTGTTGTTGCTGAGCTGATGGTGGATCGCGGCGAGGCGAGGACCGCGCTCGCTTTGCTTCGGGCTGCCGACGCCGATCCGCTCTCGCCGCCCGTACTGAATTTCGAGTGGGAACGGCTGGCGCGGGTGCGCGCCGCCGCAGTAGACGCTGCAGACGGCAGTGGTCCTTTCGGGGAGGCCTTAACTCGAGTCGGCGCACTCGGTGTGGCTCTGGAAGCTCTCGGCTAGGGGCCGCCTCGGTTCGATCCGGGCAGGGCGATCGAAGGTAGGCGTGCCGCAGGGGTAGCGAGCGGGGTCGGTGGCTGCGAGCAAGCGGCGAGCCAGTCGTGAGCAAGTCGTGGACAAGCGGCTCGCTGGATCGTGCTCGGTATGGAAACGACACAGCACCCCACAACCCACCACACTTCAACCGACGGCATCCACGGCACCAGCCCCGCCACGGCGCAATCAGTGGCGCAGGCGGCCCTTGACGAAGCTCGCATAGAAGCCTTCGCCGAACGACTGCTTAACGACGTGGCCAGTACGTCGACCACGTTGATGACCATCATCGGGGACCGACTTGGCCTCTACGAAGCGCTGTCAGGCGCAGGACCCGTTGCGGCCGAGGAACTCGCCCGCGTTGCGGGACTGAATGCACGCCTCGTCACCGAGTGGCTCGCAGCGCAGACCGTTGCCGGGTACGTCATGTACGACCCCGACACACTGACCTACGAGCTCCCCGCCGAGCACGCGGCTGTTCTCTCAGACCCCGAGTCGTCAGCCTACATCGTGGCGGCCACCACCATCGTCGGCGGCCTCTTCCAAACGCTGGACCACTTGGAGCGTGCCTTCCACGGAGATGGCGGCATCGAAATCTACGACGCGTTGGACGAGCACGCACGTTTCGCCGTGGAGCGCTTCTTCCGAACCGCCTACACACACGAGCTGGCACCGAGTTGGTTCAGTGCGGTCAGCGGGCTCATTGGGCGGCTGGAGCGCGGTATCCGCGTCGCCGATGTGGGCTCAGGGCACGGGCCCTCCACGATCGCCATGGCCACCACGTGGCCTCGTTCGACAGTGACCGGTTTCGATGTGCACTCCCCTTCGGTCACCGTCGCCCGGGCCCGAGCGATCGAAGCCGGCAACCCCACGAACCTCGCGTTTCACGTTGCCGACGCCGCACACATCGGACCTGGACCCTTCGACG
The DNA here is from genome assembly GCA_049649785.1 of Ornithinimicrobium sp. Taxonomy (GTDB): domain Bacteria; phylum Actinomycetota; class Actinomycetes; order Actinomycetales; family Dermatophilaceae; genus Ornithinicoccus. Next base: position 3,003 of record JBARZG010000029.1, read on the forward strand.
TGGTGACCTTCTTCGACTCCCTGCATGACATGGGCGACCCTGTCGCGGCGCTGCGTCAAGCGCACTCGATGCTCGTCGACGACGGCATCGTCGTCGCGGTCGAGCCCTGGTCACTGGACCACCTCGAGGACGGCATCGGAGACCCCCGCACCCGGATGGACTTCGGCATCTCCACCGCCATGTGCACCCCCGGCTCGCTAGCGCAACCCGGAGCCTATGGCCTCGGCACTCAAGGGGGACCAACACGGCGCCTCGAACTCATGGAACAGGCCGGATTCCGCGAGCCCGCGGTCGTCGCCGACACCGGATTCAACCTCGTCCTCGCCGCCCGGCGCTGACACCACACTCCGGCGCAACCAGCGCCGACACCACAGAGAAAAGAGACAATCATGCGCAAAACAATCATCATCATCACCACACTGATCGCGGTGGCCGTGGGTTTGGCCTCGACTGCTGCTTTCGCTTTCAGCGGATCTAAGGAGTCACGACTCGGCACGGTCGAACTGCAGAGGCAGGAGTGGATTGCGCGCAGCGCCGAGCCCGACTTACGGGTCGAGGTTGCCGAGGTGGGTTCACGCTTCGTGACCGACCCCGACGTCGTGGACGCCGCGGGCCTGCCGCGCCGTGGCAACGACTTCGTCACCGAAGGCTACGTCTACCAGGAGGGAACCCTGACCTGCTCCGAGGGCGTCTGCGATGGCGTGGTGTACGACGCCGAGGGCAGCCCAAGCCCGCAGTTCCCGGACCGAGTCATCGGGACCTGGACGTGTTGGGGCACGCACACCGAAGACGCAGCCACGACCAACAGCGGCACGATCGTGGCTACCACCCAGCAGTACGACTTTGGTGACGAACTCGGCGATCGGTCGATCGTCACCACCGGCTACGAGCGGGTAGATGACGTCCCGATTCAGCGCGCCATCACCGGAGGCACGGGAACTCCGAACCTCAGCGATGGAATCGCGACCCAAAACATGGGTGGGCTCAACAACCCTGAGCTGAGTGTGGACGAGGCACCGGCCTTTGGCGTCACGCTCTTCGTGGAATTCAAAAGCGCCAACTAAGCGCCCGAAGAAAGGAAATCATGAGCATCGATTCCATCGCCGGCGCGCTACAGCTCACTGCGCTCGCTGCCTGCAGCGTGAGCCTGTGGACCTTGCGCGTCGCGATGGCGGCAGCCGGTCGGCGCCTCTCAGCAGCCCTCATTGCGGCAGTCGAGGCGGGCCTCTTTGCGCTCGCCTTCAAGCGCCATCGTCGCTGCCCTCGATGATCCGTTGCGCATTGTTGGCTACGCCCTAGGAGTGGCCCTGGGAACCCTCGCCGGGATGGTCGCCGACGACCGGCTTTCCACCGGCCAGTCACTGGTGCCAGTGGTGGTGGACGGCGACGGGCGCCCAGAGTTGACTGCACTGCGAGCGAGCGGCTGGCCAGTGACCGGGACCTCCGCCAATGGCGTTCGTGGCCCGGTG
>JBARZG010000030.1:0-61051 GCA_049649785.1 Ornithinimicrobium sp.
TGGCCTAGACAGTTCTTGGGGCCGCAGAGGAAAGGAAGAGGCGTGAAGCTGGAACTACGCGGCATCACCAAGCGGTTCGGCTCGTTGGTGGCCAACGACTCGATCGACGTCACCGTGGAACCGGGTGAGATCCACGCGCTGCTCGGTGAGAACGGCGCCGGCAAATCCACCCTGATGAACGTGCTCTACGGGCTGTATGAGCCCGATGAGGGACAGATCCTGCTCGATGACACCCCGGTTGATTTCGACGGTCCTGGCGACGCGGTCGCTGCGGGCATCGGTATGGTGCACCAGCACTTCATGCTAATCCCCGTCTTTACGGTGGCCGAGTCGGTGGCCCTGGGCTTCGAGCCCACCGGGATAGCCGGCGTGCTCAACCTTGACCAGGCACGCACGCGAGTGACCGAGATCAGTGAACGCTTCGGCTTTCACGTCGACCCCGATGCCTTGATCGAGGATCTGCCCGTGGGAGTGCAGCAGCGCGTCGAGATCATCAAGGCACTGTCCAGGGACGCCAAAGTGCTGATCTTGGATGAGCCCACGGCCGTGCTGACCCCGGCCGAGACAGATGAGCTGATCTCGATCATGGGAGAGCTGAAAGAGGCAGGCACCTCGATCGTTTTCATCACCCACAAGCTGCGTGAGGTTCGGGCCATCGCCGACCGGATCACCGTCATCCGTCGAGGTGCCGTCGTCGGTCACGCCAAGCCCAGTTCGACCGAGACTGAGCTTGCCTCGTTGATGGTCGGCCGCTCGGTGACCTTGGCGATCGACAAGGACGCTTCCGATCCTGGCGAGGTGGCACTGCGAATCACCGACCTGAGCGTGCTGAGTCCCACCAATGTGCCGCTGATCGACCACCTTTCGCTCGATCTGCGGCGCGGCGAAATCTTGTGCGTTGCCGGCGTTCAGGGAAACGGGCAAACAGAGTTGGCCGAAGCGATCCTTGGCCTGATCGACGCCGACGCTGGTTCGATCACGCTGGACGGTAACGACTTGGCGCCGCTGGGCGTGCGTGAGCGGCTCCGAGCCGGTATCGGCTTCGTACCCGAGGACCGATCGACCGACGGGGTGATCGCCAGTTTCTCCATCGCCGAAAATCTAGTGCTGGACCTGTACAACACCGAGCCGTTTGCCACAGGGGTCTCGATGAAGCCAGCGACCGTGCGAGAGAACGCGGACCATCGCACGCAGGAGTTCGACGTGCGCCATACCGACGTTACCGACCCGATCTCGACACTATCGGGGGGCAACGCTCAAAAGGTGGTGCTGGCTCGGGAGATGTCCCGGCCGCTGCAACTGTTGATCGCCTCGCAGCCCACGCGTGGGTTGGATGTCGGCTCGATCGAGTTCGTCCACTCCCGGATTGTGGCCGAGCGGGACAAGGGCACCCCGGTGCTCATTGTCTCGACCGAATTGGACGAGGTGATCGCGCTGGCCGACCGGGCCGCAGTAATGTACCGGGGCAAGGTGGTCGGCGTGGTCGACGCCGCTGAGTCACCTGACGGCATCAGCCGTGACGTGCTCGGCCTGATGATGGCTGGAGTGCCGCTGGCTGAAGCCCTGGCCAAGAACTCCACGTCCCAGACGAAGGGGGCCTGACCATGAGCGACCCAGCAGCCAAGGACGAGGCCACCCAGGACAACAACGGCACATCGGACCCTGGCATGGAGCCTTCGCCGGAGCAACAGGGCCAGGACGTCAGGAGCGATATCGTTCGGCAGATCGTCGGCGGCAACGCGATGATCTCACTGTTGGCCGTTGTGGTCTCGCTCCTCATCGGTGGGGTGCTCATTGCCTTCGCCGATGAGAACGTCCGTGAGGCTTCGAGCTACTTCTTCTCCAGACCGGGCGACATGCTGGGCGAGGCCATTGAGTCGGTGCGAGCGGCATACAGCGCCCTCTTCCGGGGAGCGATCTTCGACTGGACGCAGAACTCGTTTGCCGGTCAGATCAGACCGCTGACCAACTCGATGGTGTTTGCCACCCCGTTGATCCTGGCTGGACTCGGCATCGCCGTGGCGTTCCGAGCAGGTCTGTTCAACATCGGCGCCCAAGGACAGATCATCATCGGCGCCATCTTTGCCTCCTACATCGGCTTTGCCTGGGACCTTCCCGTCGGGTTGCACCTGCTCCTGGCGATCTTGGGTGGAGCGATCGGCGGCGCGTTGTGGGGCGCGATTCCCGGCGTGCTGAAGGCCCGCTTTGGCGCCAACGAGGTGATCGTGACGATCATGCTCAACTACATCGCCGTCTACACGATCAGTTACACGTTGAAGCAGACGGTCTTCAACCCAGGCCGCTCCGGGCAGCGCAGTCCGGCGATCGCCGACAGCGCGACCTATCCGCTGCTGATCCCGGACTGGCTGGTGCCTGGCAACTCCTTCCGGCTGCACTGGGGCTTCGTCGTCGCGTTGCTGGCCACCGCTGCCGTGTGGTGGCTGCTGGAACGCTCGACCACCGGGTTCGAATTGCGGGCTGCTGGCGCGAATCCGCACGCGGCCCGCACCGCCGGGATGTCGGTGGGCAAGGTCACCGTGATCACGATGTGCATTGCCGGCGGCTTGGCCGGGTTGGCTGCCACGGCGCAAGTGTTGGGCACGGAAGGATCGCTCACGGCCGGTGTGGCCGCCTCGTATGGCTTCGACGCGATCACGGTTGCCCTGCTAGGGCGCTCCAAACCGGTCGGTACGTTGCTGGCCGGCCTGCTCTTCGGTGCGCTGAAGTCTGGTGGCTTCCTGATGCAGGCCGAAACCCAGACCCCGATCGACATCATCTTGGTGGTGCAGTCGATCATCGTGCTGTTGATCGCTGCACCTCCGCTGATCCGAGCCATCTTCCGCCTGCCCGACCCCGATCGGCCCCGCCGACGTTCTACTCCGCCAGTGAAGCAGGAGGCCGCAGCATGAGCACCACCACTGAGGCCACCCCGACCGCCACCCCAGAGGAGATGGTCGACGAAGAGGTGCACAAGCGGATCGGCTACCGCGTGCCCATCATGTATGGCGTAGCGACGCTGATCGGTCTGCTGTTCTTGTGGCGCACCGCCTCTGGTGTCGACACCAGATTCCAGATCCGGTCGGGGTCGTCCTGGCTGACCATCCCGACCTTCGCCGTGCCCTCTTTCGCCTCGATCGTGGTGTTGATCCTGGCGATGGCCGGGGCTACCGTCTTCGCCTTCCTTGCCACCAAGCGTCGCGAACCCGTCTCGCCGTGGATGCACTCGGCCGTAGGGCTTGCCTTCGTCCTCAGCTTCTTGGTGTGGGTAGGAGCGGGGAAGTCTTCGGTGATTCCGGTGACCTCGCTGCTGGCCGGCGCCTTGGCGCTCTCGGTGCCGCTGATTTTTGGCGCGATGTCGGGCGTGGTGTGTGAACGCTCCGGCATTATCAACATCGCCATCGAGGGGCAGTTGTTGTTCGGTGCCTTCGCGGCTGCTGTCTTCGCCTCGCAACTTGCCAGCGGGTATGCCGGCTTGATCGCCGCCCCGATCGCCGGCGCCCTCGTGGGAGCCATGCTGGCGTGGTTCTCGGTATCGTTCCGGGTCAACCAGATCATCGTCGGTGTCGTGCTCAACACCTTGATCATCGGACTGACCGGCTTCTTGTTCTCCACTGTGCTGGCTGATGACAAGCCGAACTGGAATTCACCCGTCCCGCTGCGGGTGATCGACATACCGCTGCTCTCGGACATCCCGGTGATCGGCCCGGTGCTCTTCGAGCAGACGATCCTGGTGTACCTGATGTACGCGTTGGTGATCGTGCTGCAATTCATGCTGTTCCGCAGCCGCTGGGGCTTGCGCACTCGCGCGGTCGGCGAGCACCCCAAGGCGGCGGACACCGTCGGGCTCAAAGTCAACGTGCGCCGCGTATGGAACGTCATACTCGGCGGTGCGATCGCCGGTCTTGGCGGCGCGTTCTTCACGGTGGGGTCCGGTTTGGCCTTCGGTCGAGAGATGTCCGCAGGTCAGGGATATATCGCGCTGGCGGCGATGATCTTGGGCAAGTGGAGCCCCAAGGGTGCTGTGTTGGCGGCGTTGCTGTTCGGCTTCTCCAAGAACCTCGGCAACGTCATCTCCACGATCGGCAGCAGCGTGCCGTCCGAGGCACTGTTGATGCTGCCGTACGTCATCACGATCCTGGCCGTGGCCGGCTTCGTTGGCCGAGTCCGCCCGCCGGCGGCCGAGGGCACCCCCTATACGAAAGGTTGATCGACATGACTGCAAAGGTGACGACGGACTGGGACGGGCTCAGGGCTGCTGCGAGCGTGGCGATGCGGCGGGCTTACGCGCCGTATTCGCGCTACCCGGTAGGCGCAGCCGGTCTGGTCGATGACGGGCGGGTGGTCAGCGGATGCAATGTCGAGAACGCCAGTTACGGGCTGACATTGTGCGCCGAGTGCGGGATGGTCAGTGAGTTGATTGCCGGCGGAGGCGGGCAACTGCGCGCGATGGTGTGCGTGGACTCAGCCGGCGAGGTCATCATGCCATGCGGACGGTGTCGCCAGGTGTTGTCCGAACACAGCTCACCGGAGTCGTTGTTGCTCACGCCGCAGGGTGAGCGAACCATGGCTCAGATTCTGCCCCAGGCGTTCAGCGCCGCCGACTTGGAGTCTTAGCCCTGGCGCCTCCGCGATCATGCATAGCCGAACGACGCCATCAGCGGCGCGCATCGGCGTTCGACCCGCTCCAGGTTGTCTTGGCCGAAAAAGGCTCCCGGACTGATCGACCGGTCGCCCAGCGGCTGGTATTGATGGTCCTGCGACTCGGAAATATCGTTGACGACTAAGAATCCAAGCTCGGTGGCCAGACCTTCGATGACGGGGCGCTTGGCGGCGTCGAAGTCCTCGTAGCGCACCAAGGTCATTCGGTCGCTGGCGCTCAGGTAGACCTCGTTGGCGCGGACCCAGCGGTCGGCTAGCACGTCGATGTAGTGGCCGGTGCTTGAGCCGAAACTTGAGCCGGTCAAGATCGTATGCCACCCGGGCAACCTGGTGCGCAGGTGCGCGTCTTGCTCTTCGGACAGCGAATCGAGGTCGCCCGGGAGCCTCAAGCGGTTGAGGACGCTACGGATGTTCTGGCGTGGGTCGCGCACGACGAACACGAACCTGGCCTCGGGGAAGGCTCGGGCCAGGGGTGGGTACAGGAACGTGAAATCGTTGTCCTTGACGATGGTCGCCTGGAATGACTTTGGGTGGCGCTCGGTGAGCGCCGCCAGACTGGGCTCCTCATCGAGCAGGTCTTTCAACTGCACCTTGTGCGTATACAACACGTCAGAGGTGAATGTCTCGCCGATGCACTCTGCCAACAGCGCAGCGATCGCTGTGCTGCCCGACTTCTGGTTGCCGAGCACAAAGACCGGCGTTGAATGCGGCTCATCGCCTCGGTTGCTTGTCAGGGTGTACCTCTGATCTTCCCGCCGTGGACTGGCAGGAGAGCTTGAATGCGAGCTGGGGGTGGGACTGGGGCTGGCTGCGACCTCACTCGACCACTCGGTCACCCTGCTCCGATAACCCGCCTTGGCTAGCGCACGGAACTCGTCGGCTACCGACAGGTGACCGAAATTCTGGTAAGCCGCGACCGCGATGGCTACAGCGTCGCCCGAGTGCTCACTCGGCGTGTAGGTCTTGCCTGTGCCTTTCATCAAAGGAGACAACGAGAACCGTGCGTGCGCGGGGTCGAGCAGGCGCACTCCGCCGGCGACGGCGCGGTGATCTGGGTGGTAGTCCTCGTCGTGAGCGGCAACGTAGAACCGAGCGCCTTTCTTGTTCAAGGGAGCCAGAGCGTCGCGGACGTCCTCGGCGGTGACGCCGCCGTCCGGCAATCCGACACGAACGATCTCCCCTCGACCTCCGGTCAGGGCCGACCACGCCGCAGCCTGTTCGGCCCTGCGAAACTCACGTTCGTAGTCCGATGACCATCCCATTTTGCGAGCCCGCGCCGACGCGCCACCGTCGCTGATCGCCACGAGTACCAGCCGACCGCGAGTGCGTTCCCGCAACCGGGTCACGTAGCCGGCGAGTCGCAGCGTCTCGTCGTCGGGGTGTGGGGAGACGACATACGTGACGGCCTCGCCAGATCCACCTGGTAAGCGCCTTCGCAGCCCGCGAACTGTGCGGCGGAGTTGGTTGCCCTGGTGTTCTGGCAACGTGCTCACAAGTCGACTGGCGGTGCGGCGAAGCGACGGCATGCTTTAAGGCTAGATGGACTTCGAGTCGGCGACCAGACACCTGTGACGCACAGGGGTCACCGAGTACTCCCGTCGGACAGGAGCACTCCCTGTGGCATGCCGTGGGCGAGCAGTCGGGTGGCGTGCTGGGGCGAGGCGGCGACATAGATGACCTGCCCGCCTATGTCTGCGATGGAGCGTTGCACCGAGGCGCAGGTGCCCGCGTCGATCGCCATCCGCCCCTCGTCCACGGGGATGAAGTCCGGCTCTGGTCCGGTCTCTGTTTCGCCGCCGACATGCGCTGCGGCGTGGCTCGCGGCGTCCCGGGTTGCCACTCTCCCAGCATCGAGCGGCGTGTGCTGCATGGCGCGGGCCAACTCATCCATGATGCTGCGGTCCTCGACTTCCCCCCGCTCGGGGATGTCGAAGGTGATCTCGCCGTCCTCTACTGCGTACCGCTGCACTGCGAATGCGGCTTTGTGCTCGCGGGTCATTGTCGTGTAGGCGATCGCCCCGCCACCGTCAGGCAGCCGCACCTGGGCGGCGACGGCCACCATCTGCGGCGCCAGGCCGATGGCGACGGTATGCGCGCTGGCCAGCGTCGCCTCCATCCGCGGGGTGGTCACCGCAGCCAGTACCCGGTCATCGCGCAGCGCCACCAGGGTGGAGAACAAGGTGGTCTCACCGTCCGGTCGCGCCAGCGCCCGCCGCTTGAGATCGTTCACAGGTGGCACGATGAGGGCCATAGCCGAAGAGAGCAACACGTCGGCCAGAATGCCACATGGCCGACCGAGATGAAGGGATGGGAACACCGTGAACGAGGACTTCGACGCCGTTGACATCATCCGCGCCAAGCGCGACGCGGGCGAGCTCAGCACCGAACAGATCCGCTGGGTCATTGATGCCTACACGCGCGAGGTGGTGGCCGATGAGCAGATGTCGGCCCTTGCCATGGCGATCCTGCTGAACGGTATGGATCGGCGCGAGATCGCAGACTGGACGGCTGCCATGATCGCCTCGGGCGAGCGCCTGGACTTCAGCGGCCTGTCGAGGCCGACGGCCGACAAGCACTCGACCGGGGGAGTGGGCGACAAGATCACGTTGCCGCTGGCCCCGCTGGTCGCAGCCTGCGGGGTGGCCGTGCCGCAGCTGTCCGGACGCGGATTGGGCCACACCGGCGGCACGCTCGACAAACTGGAAGCGATCCCGGGTTGGCAGGCCTCGATGAGCAATGAGCAGATGACGCAGCAGCTCGAAGACGTTGGCGCGGTGATCTGCGCGGCGGGTTCGGGCTTGGCGCCTGCGGACAAGCGGCTGTATGCGCTGCGGGACGTCACCGGTACCGTCGAAGCCATCCCGCTCATCGCCTCATCGATCATGTCCAAGAAGATCGCCGAAGGCACCGGGACGTTGGTGCTCGACGTCAAGGTGGGCTCGGGTGCCTTCATGAAAGACTTGGCCTCGGCCCGTGAGTTGGCGGACACGATGGTGGACCTCGGCGACACGGCCGGTGTCCATACCGTCGCGTTGTTGACTCAGATGCACGTGCCGCTGGGCCTGACCGCGGGCAACGGCCTGGAAGTAGCCGAGAGCGTGGAGGTGCTGGCCGGAGGTGGGCCCGCCGACGTGGTGGAGCTGACGGTCGCGCTGGCCCGCGAGATGCTGGCCGGGGCGGGCGAAAATTATGCGGACATCGACCCCGCAGAGGCGCTTGCCGACGGTCGAGCGATGGATGTGTGGCGTCAGATGATCTCCGCGCAAGGGGGAGACCCGCACGCTTCGATGCCGCAGGCCAAGGAGACCCAACAACTCACCGCCGACACGGACGGCGTGCTGACGGCCCTCGATGCGATGGCCGTGGGAGTGGCCGCATGGCGTCTCGGTGCCGGGCGTGCCCGCAAGGAAGACCCGGTGCAGGCAGCCGCCGGCGTGCAGATTCACGCCAAACCAGGGGACCAGGTGCGAAAGGGTCAGCCGATCCTGACACTGCATACCGACACGCCGGAGCGCTTCGACCGGGCCCGCGCCGCGCTTGAGAATGCGTGGGCCGTGAGCGCCGGATCGAGCGGCGAGGACCACTCCCACGACGTCATCCTCGACCGGATCGCTGCCCGATAGGTGACGGGTGCCGAGGAGTCCCGGCGGTCAGGCAGCTGGCGTGAAAGCACGCACCGATGAAGACGTCTAGTACGTGTCGCTGACTGGGTAGCGTGCACCGCTGGGCATGCCATCGTCGGCGTGATGGTGAGCAGTTGAGCGCTCGGGCACCGTCAACGTGCCGGCATCGTGGCGCTCCGCAGCCCCCTTCAGCAAAGCCTGCGTGCTCGACGTGCCCAATCGGGTCACGCCCTCGGCAACCATGGCCAGCGCTGCGTCGATGTCACGCACCCCGCCGGAAGCCTTGATCTGCACCTGCTCTGAGCACTCCTCGCGCATCAAAGCCACGTCCGCGATGGTCGCGCCGCCACCGGCAAAGCCGGTACTGGTCTTCACAAAATCGGCGCCGGCCTCCTCGCTCGCGGCGCACGCCGCCTTCTTGGCATCCTCGTCCAGCAGTGCTGTCTCGAAGATCACCTTGACCAGCGCGCCGGCCTCGTGACCGACCTGCACCACCGCCGCGATATCGGCCCGCACATCATCGATCTGACCCCCCAGGAGCCGGCCGATATTGAGGACCATGTCCAGCTCGGTCGCTCCGTCGGCTAGCGCCTGAGCGGACTCGGCGACCTTTGCGGCCGTCGAGGTGGACCCGTGCGGAAACCCGATGACCGTGCATACCCGGGTCGGTGAGTCCGCGACCTGGGCGATCGCGGCTGCCGCGAGCGTGACGTCGCATGGCCGCACACAGACCGACCAAATCCGGTGGACGGCGAGGTCGGTCACGGCGCTGCGCACGTCATCGGGGGTCAGTTCAGGTTTGAGCAGCGCGTGGTCGATGAGATCGGCTATGTCCTGGACGCTCAGCGTGGCGCCGGCCGCATGAGAAGAAGGCATGAGGACAGGGTAATGGCGTCCATCTAGACTGCCCGAATGGCGGAAATCTTGGAGGCGACCCCCTTTCCACTGCCAGGGGGTAAGTCCATCGGGGAGCTCGTAGGGCGGATCAGCAGCGGGCACACCAATGTGTCCATCGCGCACAACACGGCCGAGCCGGACTGGAGTGAGCCGGGACAGACCCCCGAGTTCGACGAAGTCACGTACGTCATCGCAGGTCAAGTCCGTCTTGCGCACTCCGGTGGTACGACGGTCGTCGAGGCCGGTCAAGCGGCGTTGTCGCGCTCAGGCACCTGGGTCCGCTACTCGGTCGGAGCGGAAGGCGCAGAGTACCTTGCGATCTGCGTGCCGGCATTTAACCTGGAGGCGGCGCATCGTGACGATTGAAGACATCCGCTCTTTGCCGAAGGTGTTGCTGCACGATCACCTGGACGGTGGATTGCGTGCGGCGACGATCCTGGAGTTGGCCGACGAGCAGGGGTACGACGAACTGCCGGCCAGCGATACCGAGAGCCTGAGCCGCTGGTTCCTCGACAGCGCCGACTCGGGCTCACTCGTTCGCTATCTGGAGACCTTCGCTCACACCGTCGCCTTGATGCAGACGGCGGCGGCGTTGACTCGGGTGGCCCGCGAATGCGTGTTGGATCTCGCCGATGATGGGGTCGTGTACGCCGAGATGCGTTACGCGCCCGAACAGCACGTGCGCCAGGGGCTCGACCTCGACGAGGTGGTCAGCGCGGTCACCGCCGGCCTCGACGAGGGGATGGCGCAGGCCGCGTCCGCTGGCCAGCCGATCGTGGTTCGTTCGCTGCTCGGAGCGATGCGCCATGCGGCGCGCTCGCGTGAGATCGCCGAGCTCACCGTGCGGCATCGCGCGGCTGGAGTAGCCGGCTTCGACATCGCTGGCGCCGAAGCAGGCTTCCCACCGACCCGGCACCTCGACGCCTTCGAATACCTGCAACGGGAGAACGCCCACTTCACCATCCATGCCGGCGAGGCCTTCGGACTGCCCAGCATCTGGGAAGCGATTCAGTACTGCGGCACCGAGCGGCTCGGTCATGGAGTGCGGATCGTCGACGACCTGCACCGGGGCGATGGCGGATCGGTCAGCGAGGGCGACATCGATTACGGGCGGTGGACCGGTGAGGAAGTGGCAGGTGTGCAGTTGGGACCGTTGGCGGCCTATGTCCGGGATCGCCGCATCCCGTTGGAGATGTGCCCCAGCAGCAACCTGCAAACCGGCGCTGCGGACAGCGTCGCCGAGCACCCGATCACGTTGCTGGCCAGACTGCGGTTCCGGATCACGCTCAATACGGACAATCGGCTGATGAGCGGCACCAGCATGAGCCGTGAGATGGGCTTGCTGGTCGAGCAGGCAGGCTGGGAAGTCAGCGATCTGCGCCGGGTAACCATCGATGCGATGAAGTCGGCGTTCCTGGCCTACGACCAGCGGCGACTGCTGATTGACTCGGTCATTCTGCCGGGGTATGCGGCGGCTTTGGAGTAGTCGTTGGCCGCGTCAACGGACTGCTTGCCAGGGGATCCACGGCCAACACGTCGGCACGGAGTTGGTCATGCCGGGCGGCCTGTAGCAGATCGCGCCGGCGACGCTCGGCCAACACCGTAGACATCACGGCGAGCGGCGGGGCACCGGCCGGAGGCGGCGGGGCGACATTCTCCAGCACGCTGCTGTAGAGCTGAGCAGACATCGCCGCGTGGGCGGCAGGCGCCATGGTGTCGGTCCGTAGCAGGATCTGTCGGACCGCGACAGTCAGCGCATCCGGCAGCGTGGCCAAATCTGCCCCGCGGGCCCATTCACGCAGGAGGGGATCGGCCTGCGGGGAGGGGGTTGCCTTCAGTCGGAATCGATCCCGAACGACATACGTGCCGGCAAGGTAGTCGCCGAGGCGTTTGGCCTTGGAGTTGGCCGCAGCGACCAGGAGCGCGATGACACCGAAGCTGAGCCACACTTCGACAAACATCAGCAGGGCGCGGATCACCGCGTGTCGCAGGCCGATGGGTCCGGCATCGTCGCGCACCGTACGCAGTCCTAGCGCCAGTTTGCCCACGGTGCGCCCCCGCAAGAGTGTCTCTTGCGCGATGGGCACTCCGACGATGGCCGTGACGGTGGCCAGGATGACAAGCGCTTGCAAGAGGGCGACGTCGGCAAACAGTGCCGTGCTTCCCACCACGCGGAAGCCAAGCACCAGAATCACGATCGTGATGAGCAGGTCGATGAGCCCTGAAGCACAGCGCACCACCAGGTTTGCGGCCGGCAGGTCTAACTCCACGGCCTCGGGCATCACAAACCCTTGTGTCTCCATGATGCCGGTGGTCCTCACAGGCCAACCCTAACCGGGGCCGTAGGCTGTGGCGCGTGGATGTGGATGCCCTGATCAGCCGTCGTTCGACTGCGTGGACGCGGCTAGAACAGTTGACGAAGCGCCGACGACTGAGCGGCGCCGAGGTCGATGAGTTGCTGGATGAGTATGGGCGCACCGCGACCGATTTGTCCGTCGTTCGCTCCTCGGCACCCGATCCTGCGTTGGTCGGATACCTCTCCCTGTTGTTGACCCGGGCACGAGTGCGTTCGAGTTCCAGCCAGACGTTCGGTTGGTCTGCACTGGGCAGGTTCTTCGTCGAGGATTTCCCGGCGGCCCTGTACCGGATGCGCTGGTGGTGGGGCCTGACGGCCGTCATCAACGTCGTGATCGCGCTGGCGCTGGGTGCCTGGTTGGTGCAGAACCCGGTCATCGAAAACACGCTGATCTCCACCGTGGAGATCCAGCAACTGGTCGACACCGACTTCGAGAGCTACTACTCGGAGAATCCGGCGAGCAGCTTCGCCGCCCAGGTGTGGATTAACAACGCGTGGGTGGCCGCTCAGTGCATCGCCTTTGGGGTGCTCGGCCTGCCGGTGCTCTACGTTCTGTGGCAAAACATCTCGAACGTGGCCATCGTCGGGTCGTTGATGCACGCGGAGGGAAGAGGATCGTTGTTTTGGGGCTTAATCACCCCGCACGGTCTGCTCGAGCTGACCGCGATCTTCGTTGCTGCGGGGGTGGGACTGCGGTTGTTCTGGGCGTGGGTGGCGCCCGGAGCGCGGACTCGACTGTCGTCGTTGGCGCAGGAGGGACGGACTGCTGCGGGAGTGAGCATGGGGCTGGTGGTGGTGCTGCTGATCAGTGGGCTGATCGAAGCGTTCGTCACGCCCTCGCCGTTGCCGACCTGGGCACGGGTCAGCATCGGCGTCTTGTCGCTCGTGCTGTTCTTTGGGTACGTCTTTACGTTGGGTCGCTGGGCGGTAGCTCGCGGCAAGACCGGCGACGTCGATGACGCGATGCTCTCGGCGCAAGCGCCCACTGCCGTCTGATCCGACGTTTAGCTTTCGAGGGCCAGAGCCGGGACTGAAGTTCAGGGTCAGGCGTCTGCAATGACGATCCAGCGGGATTCGGGGCCCCGCTGGGCGGCGAGACCGCGGGTGGCGAACGCTTGTAGCCAGCCGTCCATGGGCCACCAGCCCCACCGGTCGTAGAACACGTTGGCGTTGCGGACGACGGCCGCTACATGATGTACGGGAGGCATGACGGTGTTGTGGTGTTGGTGGTACGCGGTGGCACCACCAACCCAGGTCAAGCTTCCGCCGAGATGTTTCACGATCTGGCCAAAGTCGGTGTCTTCGCCGCCGTACCCCACGTAAGCCTCGCAGAAGCCGCCACTGTCCTCGAACTCCCCAGCGTTCATGGCGAACGACAGGGACCAGAACAACTCAAAGCGTGCCTCGCGGCGTTGTTCGCCCACTGCCAGGATCGGGCGGACCGCAGAGGGAGTCGCTAAGGCTGCCAACTCGGCTACCGGGTAGCCGTGTTCAGGCGCCGCAGGCAGGTACGCGATGTCTCCTCCGAACACAGCCGGTGAGCATCGGTAGTTCTCGTCGCGAGGTGAAGACGACGGGCGGTTGCCGCTGACCACCTCGGCATACTCTTGCACCAGCGTTGAAGAGGGAATGCAATCCACGTCCAAGAAGATCAACACGTCGGCTCCACCGGCGATGGCTGATCGTGCGGCGAGATTGCGGGCCTGAGCAAGCGGGAGGTCTGGGCCTTCGACTGGTAGATACTGGGTGATGGTTGACCAGTTCCCTGTGTCGATGGGTACTTCACGACGACGCAGCATCTCGTCACCCATGGACACCACGATGTGCATATCGGGAGCTCGGGACTGGCGAGTGAGGCCCTCGACCTGGCCGAGGAGATGGGCATGTCGACCGGCGGCTAGTGTCAGGACAGCGACACAGACCATCAGTGGACGCTCCGAAGTCGATGTGCCGCAAAAAAGTCGGCCTGCTGATCGAGCCAACGGCCGGCCCCGGCAGCGCCCAGGCCAGACCAAGCCTTCCACCCCTGGCCGCCGTAGGACTGCGCTTGCGCTAAGAGGCCTGGCCACTGCCTCGCCTCCGGCCAGTGATTCAGTCCCGGAGCGATGCCGAGTCGTTGCACCGCTGCTGCGGTCGCCCGCTGCTCATCGTGCGGTCGCTGTTGGGCGATCACCACGGCGGGACGGCGAGCCGCGGCGACGTCGGCCACTGCATTTTGTCCGGCGTGTGTGATTACGACGTCTGACTCGCACAGTTCGCGCCATAGATTCAGCGCGGGCGGGGCATCACCCCCGCGTTGTACCCAGGTCCACTCCGGCGTGGCTGCTTGCGCCAGCGCCACCTGGCGCGATGTGACGTCCTTGCCGCCCTTGCCCCACAGCACCAGCACTCGCTTGCCGCCCGCTGAGCGGGTGGCCAGCGGCACTGGGCGTGCTTCGAATCGCGAGATTCCACCGGCATACCGGGTCTTGGCTGCCCAGGCTGGTGGCCAGGTGTCGTCCGCGGCGGCCTGCGGCCAGGGGGCTAGAAGCGCAGTGGCTAGGTCATAGGCACTGCGGTGTGCGCGATCAAGTCGGTCCCCAGGCATCGCCGCAACGATGACCGGGATCCCGCACAGGCGAGCGAGCAAAGAAACCTCAACGGAGGTGTCCACCACCATGAGATCAGGCCGGCTGCGGCACATCCACTCCGTGATGAGAGCGTTGCGCCGCAGTAGCCCCGAGTGGTGCAGGGGAGCCCAGTGCAGCAGGCCCGAAGCGTCTGGGTCAACAGGCTTCCCCAACTCGCCTGGGTCATCGTCGCGGGGCAACTCCACCCACTGACCCGGCCACTTGCGCGGCGCAGGTCCACTCCCCAGTCCGGTGACGTAGCCCGACACGGCGGCGGCCAGGAGGGTTCCGCGCATGCGATGACCTGCCCCCTGGTGATGTAGGTACATCCCGATCACGGAACAGCCCTCTGTCCCAGCGACATCCTTGTCACCTTAAAGTGCCGGGCTAAACGTGCGCTGACGTAACTGGCGGTGCCATCTGGCGGCGTCTTCGTAGTGCTGGTGCGCCTGGTCCAGCAGTTCGCCCAGGTCGATGCCGTCCTGGGTCGAGGTAGGCAAGGTCGACAGGGTTTCCCACAGCCGAATCTTTGTGGTCACCGCGGCCGTCAGCAGTTCGATCTCGAGCATCGGACTCAGCGCAGAGGTGGATCGGATCGTGCCGTTGAGTTTGAGGCGCCCGAGCCGTTCGGCAAGGCGCGTGGCGCCCTGTTTGATGCGGCCCCGAGGCACCTCGCCTCGCTTGCAAAAGGCTTCGAGCCAGATCATTTCGGTCATCACATCGCGATGCATCTGATCGATCTCATGAGCGAAGGGCAATTCGGTGTAGCCCCGCATCTGGTCAAGACGCTTTTCTACCCCGGAGAAGATAGCGCGGTGGTCTGCGAGGTAGATGCTGAGAAGATCATGCTCACGTGGCATAGGACTAACCCTTCTTGTGATGGTGAAATGCGGGCGGTGAATCAAGGAAGCGGTTCACCACAGGGACGGGACGACGGAATCGGCGACCTCGACGGGGGTAGGTGGTGGCAGCGTCGAGTAGATCTCTTCGTAGGCGCGGGCCATCGTCTCGGCGCCGAATCGTTGCCGCGCAGAGCGCGACACCTCCTCGCGGGAAAGGGCGGTCGCCGATGTGATGGCAGCGACCAAGCCATCACACGTAGCGGTATCGGTGGTACGCGGCGTCACGAGGATGCCGATCGGCGAGCGAACGACTTCAGCAAGGCCTCCCCGGCGGATGGCCACCACGGGTGTGCCGGTCAAGGCTGCTTCTGCAGCTACTAAACCAAACGGTTCTTCCCAGCGCGGGGTGACTAACAAGGCTGAACTGGCGCCGACGATGCGAGCACAGTCGGCCTGGTCCAGGTGGCCGACATACCTGATGTTGTCATCCAGTACCGGCTGGACGATGCTGCGAAACCATTCGGGATCGCTGATCGGACCAATGAGCTTCAGGCAGTGGCCTGCCCGTCTAGCCGCGGCGATTGCCACATCGGCGCCCTTGTCCGGGACGAGGCGACCCACCCAGACCAAACTCGAACCACCGGGACCGAACGGGAAGCGCTCAGGGTCCACCCCATTGAGCACCACGCTAGGGGGCGGATCGAGCGTGGTCCATTGGGCCGCGAGATCTCGGCTTACCGCCACGAAACGGGCCCCGCGATCTGCCAGCGCAGTCCCTACTTCCATCCACGGGAACGGCGGCGTGTGCAACGTGGTGAGGACTGGCGCGGTCAATGCTGAAGAGGCCACCAACGGCAGATGGTGCAACGAATTGTTGTGTATGACATCAAAAGTTCCCCGCCGTCGCAGCAGGTCAGCCAGCACCGCGAAGAAGGCGTGGTGGTCGTATAAGAAGCCCGGCTCTGGCAGTTGCGGGTCGAGTGCCGCGACTGCAGACAGCAATGGCAGCGGGGGGTGCGTCCACAGGGCATCGGCGATGGTGTCGTCGGACCCCGGCGCTGCATACAACGTGACGTGGTGACCCCGTCGCCGTAGAGCCCGAGTCAGGGTCGCGACGTGGGACTCCTGTCCCCCGGCGAAGGGTTCGGCGACCGGGTGACGGGACGGGCCGAGCATGGCGATGCGCATCACTGAGCCTGTCCTGAGATGTTCTTCAGGTAGTCAGCGAACCCGCCGACCGCTCGCCCGTTCGTGCGGCCGGACGTCAGCACGCGAGTCGAATCGGTGGAAACCCAGCGAGGGGTCCTCGCCCGGATGGCCGCCGTGAGCGCGATATCTTCATCGCGCGTGCGCGCCCCGAAGCCACCTACTCCCCACCACTGATCGGCCCGGATCCCCAGGTTGGCGCCGTGGACGTGCCCGTGGCCTTCAGCGAGGTGGTGGCGCTCGTGCCAGATGCGACGGGTGATCGGGTCGGCGAGGTCATCGGGGTAGACCGTGCCCAACACCAGGTCATTGCCCCGGTCGGCCCACATGAACTGGCGGACGAGCCATGTCGACGGCACGAGCGTGTCGGCGTCGGTGCAGGCCAGCCACGAATGGTGCGGTGGCGGATCGCCAAGAAGCCGTAGGCCAGTCCGGATCGCCGCATCGCGGGCCGCACCCACACCTGAGCGGTGAATAGCGATAGTGTTCACGCGCCGGGAGCGTGCGACATCCGCGGAACGGTCTGTGCAATGGTCCAGAGCGACGACGATCTCGATCTGCAGGCCTGTACGGATGGCCTGCGCAGCGGCTACCGCGCAGGCCACATGATCCAAACAGTTCGCCAGCAGATCCTCTTCGTTGTGTGCTGGAATCGCCACGACGACGTGCGAGATCGCGTTCATCGTCGCCCTTCCCGCTCAGCGCTGGATGGCGCCGAGGTCCACACGTCGATGCTGACGTCCTCGTCGTGGTAGCTCGCTGACGGCGCTGAGCCCATCAGCGAGTGCGCCTGTTCGTGCACGAGGAACCCGTCCAGCGGTATGTCGAGGGTCGGGTGTTGCCAGTGACACAGCAGCAACTCCCCGCCGGGGGCAAGTGCGGACTTGGCCTGTGCGATGGTGGCGATCAATTCACCGGCGGTCAGGAAGTAGCCGACCTCGGAGACCACGATGAGGTCATAACTGCCCCGTGGCATGTCGGATGGCAGATCCCCGCGGATCACCCGCGCGCCTGGTGCTGCTTTGGCGGTGGCCTGGACTGCGCGGTCGCTGGCATCAACGGCATCCAAGGCGTCGCAGCGCTCCAGCAGTGCTGAGCTGATATGACCATCGGCGCACCCCAACTCCAGGACCCGCTCATAATGGCGTCGTCCCAGCATGCCCAACACCAGCGTCCGTCGGCGTTGTTCATAGAATGAGTCAGCCCACCCCCAGGGGTCCGGACTGGACGCGTACATCCGGTCCATGGTCTCCCGTCGTTGACGACGACGGTGAGACGTATCGGCGACGCTGATCGTCGGCAAGGCACCGGCGGGGTCGATCAACGTCTCGATCAGTCGTCGGGCGCGACTCAGCGCCGCCGAGCCCAGCATGGGTGGAGTCTCGCTGCCACCCGGGGTGGGCTCCCAACCGTTGATCTGTGTCGTGAAGGCGGCAAGGGCGGATCGCTTGCGCCAACATCCCACCAACGATGTGTACGAACCGACCACCTTCGTCCACGGCACCGAGGTGGTGTCTGCCCAATGCCACAGCCAGATCGGATAGTGCACCACCGTCGCTGAGATCGACGACGCGGCGAGCGCTGCGGCTGCTCCGATAGCGTCGTGATCGCCGTGCCCATCGTGGGTCCATGGCGCGATCACGAGCGTGTCGGCGTCGGCGCGGGCAGCGATGCCGGCGATCATGTGATTCATCTCTTCGTACAATCCGTTGTCCGGGAGTCCGAGGTGCACCAACCGGGCCTGCGGCGCTAGACACGAGATGGCGTGCTCGACCTCGCGGCGGCGCCGAGTCCCGAGCTGGTGAGCGGAGGCCTCATCAGGGACCGGGTGGGACCTCTCGCCAGATGTGGCCACCAGCACGGTGAGGTCCATCCCGGCGTCGGCCAGGTCGGCCAATAGCCCGCCCGCGCCCAGAGTTTCGTCATCGGGATGTGCGGAGACCACCAATGCTCGGCCGAAGGTCGCTGCGGTGGCCGGCAGATCCAGCACGGGAACGTCGGCCCATTGCGGCGCCGACCACCACTGTTCTTCGGAGATACCAGGCTCAGTGTGGTCGAAGAAGGTTCTGACGACACCCATCAGGATCCCCGGGAATGTTGACTACAGTCGGTGGGGAGAACTAGGCCCCCGAGCCGAGCAAGATCGCGTTCCGCATGGTGCTGGCGCACATACAGCGTGAGGTCACAGACCCTGCGCACGTGGTCCTCGTCGAAGGCCAAGGGGGCTGCACCGAGCGCGTGGCCGACCGTGTCGATCACAGACTCCACCACCGCGGCGACATGAGCCCGAGTACGCGCGGCAAGCACCGACATCCTCGCAGCGTCGGTACCATCGGCATCCATGACGGCGGCGGCTTCGCGCAAGCAGAGCAACGCGCTGTGCAACAGTCTGTCGCAGGTACCCAGGTGCATCAGCGCGATCTGATCCGGTGCTCGATGCTCGGCTGACTTCCACAAGGCTCCCGCGATTGCCGCAGCACCCCCGAACCAGATGGCAGACACCGCGATGCCACCCCACGAGAAGCCCGGCCTATTCAGGTACCAGCCGGGAGGTCCGATCGGTACGGCTGGAGTGCGTTGAAACTGGATACTTCCGGTGCTGATATCGCGCAACCCTCGAGCATTCCACTGCGAGAGGTGGACCTCGATCGACGGGTCTGTCAGGGATACGGCGAAGAGTCGTTGCGTACCGTCCTCCGTCGGCGCGGTGATCAATGCGTCACTCAGCCGGTCGGCCAGCGAACACCACAGTTTAAGGCCCGAAAGGGTCCAGTCGCCTTCATCGGTCTGTGTTGCTACTGCTGAGGTCCCGGCCGGATTCGCCGCATACACTCCCCACGTCGAGCCTGATCGTGGCTGGACGCTGATCTGATGGGGGTCGTGCTGAGCCTGAAACAAGATGGTCTTGGCGTCGAGGTGTGGCTCGATGGCGCGCGCCACGCTAAGGTCGACGCTGCCGAGGGTGGACAGCGCGCTCAGAACCGTCCAGGCTGGCGACGGCACCAGGGACCCGAGCCAATCATGGTCCGACACATAGTCCAGTGCCGTGTCGACATCATGGCCCAGGCTGCGTGCTTCACCGGCTAGTTCATTCTCGCCCCAGGCGTAGAAGCACCAGGGTGGGGGATTTGGCATCGTACAAACGTACGCAAGGGCAACCCGCGTTGCCACACCCGCAGGGGTATTCATGAGGCCAGCCGGGTGATGGATGGGGACCGGGGGTACCTTGCCGCTATGGCTGATACGTCGCAGGCTGTCAGAGTGGCCGTCATCAACGACTATGAAGTGGTGGTCCGGGGGGTCCAAGGTCTGCTCGCTGCGTTCGATCAACGCATCCAGGTTGTCGAGCTGAATATCGACTGCCCAGTGTCCGTGCCAGTGGATGTGGCCCTCTACGACACGTTTGCCATGGAGGGAACTCATGGGCACGGACTCGATGACATCGTGTCGAACCCGAACGTGGCCGCACTGGCCTTCTATACGTGGAAACTCGATGCCGAGCTGATTACTCAGGCACGTGAACGTGGCGTATCGGGGGTCTTGTCCAAGGGTCTGAGTGCTGAGCATTTGGTGGCGTGCCTAGAGCGCATTCACGCCGGGGAAGACGTTGTGTCTCCCGAGCCCAGTGACGATGCCCGGGTCGTCCCCGGAGACTGGCCGGGAAGAGCCTACCGGCTCACCCCTCGGGAGGCCGAGGTCGTGTCCTTGATCGCCCAAGGGCTGTCCAACCAGGAGATCGCCGAACGGTGCTATGTGAGTATCAACTCGGTGAAATCCTACATTCGGTCGGCATACCGCACGATGGGCGTCACCACTCGCAGTCAAGCTGTGCGGTGGTGCATGCTGCGGGGCATCGACAGCAGCCCTGAACGTATCCGGGTCGCCGGCCAGCGTATGAGTTCCTGACACGGGGCTCTTCGCGGATCCCACCCGTCGGGGTGAGGCGCCTTGGCCCGATCCTTGTCATAGTTCGAGAAGTGTCTGCCGCGGTTTCGAGGTAGTGGCGGCGCACAGTGAACAGAATCGCATCGAGACGAAGGAGATCCACATGGGCGTCGGGGACAAAATCAGCAATACGGCCGAAGAGGCCAGCGGCAAAGGCAAGCAGGCGGTCGGCGACGCGACCGACAACGAGCAGATGCAGGCCGAGGGGAAGGGTCAAGAGACCAAGGCCGACGTGAAGCAGGGCGGAGAAAAGGCCAAAGACGCCTGGAACGACGCCACGAACAAATAGCGCACCGGGATCGCTGGCGCCCGGGCCGCGCAGTCGCCCGTCCGCCGGGGTTCATCGGAACGAGCGAACTGGTTGGATTGCAGTCTGAGGGCCAACCGGAGGCAAGTTGATCCTCGCCGAGCGGGGTAGGCGTACTGTGCAGTGGTGACGTCGACTTCGGTGAACACCCGTTCGGAACTGCCGATGGTCGCGTTGGTCAACGATTATGAGGTTGTCGTACGAGGACTGGCTGACATGCTGGCCCCGTACGACAAGCGTGTGCTGGTAGCCGAGATAGACGCCCAAGCCCCACCTAGCCAAGCTGTCGACATCACTCTGTACGACTCATTTGCAGCCCCACAGACTAACGACGTGGAGATCGACCGCTTTCTCAGTAACCCCTTGTGCGGTCGGGTCGTGGTCTATAGCTGGAATACGCAGCGAGACCTGGTGCTGGCTGCCGTGGAGAAGGGCGTGGCTGGCTATCTGTCGAAAGCGCTGTCGGGGGAAGAACTGGCAGCGGCGTTGCAGCGGGTGCATGCCGGTGAACTGGTCCTTCCGCTGGAGTACGCAGATGAACAGGGGGGGAGCGAAGTGGAAGGTTCGGCGCAGGACGTGACGGGCTGGTGGCCCGGGCAAGAGTTCGGGCTGTCTGCTCGCGAGGCTGAAGTTTTGTCGCTGATAACCCAAGGCTTGTCGAATAGCGACATCGCGAGGCGGAGTTATCTGAGCCCGAACACGGTCAAAAGCTACATCCGCAGCGCCTACCGCAAAATCGATGTTGACACCCGCTCGCGAGCGGTGATCTGGGGCATGAACAACGGATTCGCTCCGGACCGCGTCCGCGTCGTCCACAATCACAGAGACTACTAGTCGAGTCTCGCTCCACGGTTTCGTGGCGTGGGCACCCGCAGCGGTGACCTCAGAGCATACCGCGGGCCTTCAGTGACAGATAGTGATCGGCTAAGACAACCGGTAGTTGCTCGGGCTCGGCATCCAGCACCTGCACCCCGAGTCGCTCCATCGCCGCTGCGGTGCGGTTGCGCAGTGAGATAGTGCGCTCGGCGGCCGCAGCCCCATACACCGCCGGCAGGCTGCTGATGTCGCCCGCGAGTTGCCCCAGCGCCGGGTCGGTAACTGACGCGAGCACGACCTGGTGGTAGGCCGTCAGGGAGCCGAGCACCGGCAGCAAACCTTCCTCTAATGCGGCCGGGTCCAGGGACGTGAGTAGGACGACCAGCGCCCGACGGCGGCTGGTGGTGTTGATGGCACCGGCCAGCATCGACCAGTCGGCCTCGACCAGTACCGGCTCGATCGGCGCCAACACCGTCACAATCGAGCTGAGCAGCGTGGGACTGGCCGGGTCGGGGCGCACCCGGCCGCGGATCTTTCGATCACCGGCGATGAGATCGATCCGATCGCCGGCCCGAGAGGCCAACGCGGCCAGCAACAACGATGCGTCCATCGCGGCATCCAGTCGAGGCTCGTCGCCCACCCGCCCGGCGCTGGTGCGGGACGTGTCCAGCACGATGATGACGCGACGGTCCCGTTCGGGCTGCCACGTCCGAACGACCACCGATTGCCGCCGTGCCGTGGCCCGCCAGTCAATGCTGCGCACGTCATCGCCTTCGACGTAGTCCCGCAATGAGTCAAACTCGGTGCCTTGGCCGCGGGTCCGTACGGCCGACCGTCCGTCCAGTTGCCGCAGGCGGGCCAGCCGGCTCGGCAGGTGTCTCCGGGAGCGAAACGGCGGGAGCGCGCGGACATGAGCCGGCGCCGGACGCGAGCGTTGCCGTGCGGCCAACCCCAGCGGGCCGTGACTGCGGATGGTCACCCGCTCACTGCGACGGTCACCGCGTCGGGTGGGGTGCAAGGGCGTGACAAACCGGCGTCGTTCGCCGCCGGGCAGATCCACCGGGTGCCGGTTCCCACTAGCACCCGCCGAGGGCACCCAGGCGTCGCGGAGCATGCCGCGCACTCGTCGTCTGCCGGGGTTGAAGACCAGCAGGGAGGTCGACGTCGTTTCGCCGAGGCGCACCGACAGCTGCACCTGGCCGGCGTTGCCGAGCGCCGTGCTCGCTCCGGTCTGATCTCGCTTCAGCCGCAGCGAGAACGGGCTGGGGGCCAGCAGGACGTCGATGCCAATGAGCGCAAAGACGAACAGCAGCCACAGCCATACGGTTGAACCCGAAGGCCAGATCGCCACCGGGATGATGCCGATCAGGACCGCGATAATGCTGCCCGCACGGATCGCCATACCAGCCCTAGCGAGGGACGGGAACGGAGTTCACGGCACTGTCCAACACCGAGCGCACAGAAACCCCTTCGAGTTCGGCTTCGGGGCGCATCGCGAGGCGGTGAGTGAGCGTTCCCGGCGCGAGCGCCTTGACGTCGTCCGGCGTGACGAAGGTGCGCCCGTTCAACCAGGCCCAGGCGCGCGACGTAGCCAACAGCGCGGTGGCACCGCGAGGGCTGACGCCCAGTTGCAGCGACGGTGAGGATCGGGTGGCACGGGCGATGTCCACGATGTACCCCATCACTGCGGGGGAAATTTCCACGTTGCGCACCGCGTGTGCCCCGGCGCGCAGGTCCTGGGGGCCAGCCACCGCGCTCACCCCGGCCCCGGCGAGATTGCGCGGGTCAAAGCCGCCGGCATGCCGAGAGAGGATTTCGATCTCGTCGCTGCGCTGAGGCAACGGGAGAGTGACCTTGAGCAGGAAGCGGTCGAGCTGTGCCTCAGGCAGCGGGTAGGTGCCTTCGTATTCCACCGGGTTCTGTGTGGCCGCGACCAAGAAGGGGTCATCCAACTGTCGTGAAGTGCCGTCGACCGTGACTTGGCGTTCCTCCATCGCCTCCAGCAGGGAGGACTGGGTCTTTGGCGGCGTGCGGTTGATCTCATCAGCGAGCAACAGGTTGGTGAAGACTGGGCCTGGACGGAACTCGAAGTCACTGCGGCGCGCGTCGTAGACCAGCGAGCCGGTGACGTCGCCCGGCATCAGGTCCGGCGTGAACTGGACGCGCTTGGTGTCGATGTTCAGGGCCGCCGACAGTGAGCGCACCATCAGCGTCTTCGCGGTTCCGGGCACTCCCTCGAGCAGGATGTGCCCGCGGACCAATAGCGCGACCAGCAGGCCGGTCACGGCGGCGTCTTGCCCGACAACGGCCTTGCCGACTTCGACCCGCACCCGGTGCAGGGCCTCCCGGGCGGTTTCGGGGCGAACCTCCGCCTGGTCTTCGTCGGGCTGGTCCTCGCGGTGTTCGTTCGTGCTCATGTGCCGGGTGTTCCTTCCTCGAGGGCTTTCAGGTCGCGTGCGATCCGCACCAGGGTTGCGTCGTCGTCGACGCGGGGGTCGGCGAGCACTCGGTAGATGTCGTCGGTATGCCGCCCGCGGGCTAAAGCGACGGCGGCCACCACCTCATCGGGCTGGACTCCTGCTGCCAACCCCAACCGGGTGGCTAGTCGGCGTCGCGATGCGAGCTGCAATGAGGCCAAGGCCCGAATGCGGTCCTCGGCCTGGGCATACATCCGGCCGCGGCTGGTGGTGGTTTCGATGGCACGGATGACGACCGGCAAAGGCTCGGTGCTGACCGGGCCCAAGCGGCGTCCTTGTACCAAGGCCAGCATGCCGAGGGCGGCGACCAGCAGCGCCATCGCTGGACCTGCTGCGTCCGGCAAGACGTCGAAGAGGCCGCGCGGCGGCAGGTCACCGGCATCGGTGATGCTTGGGATCACCCAGATCAGACGATCGCTGTCACCGAGCAGACGCAGCCCAGTTGCTGCGTTCGCCTCATCCAGGATGTGCTCGTTGGTCAACGACGAGGCCAGCCCGGCCAGCACAATCGGCCCTCGATCGGGTACCTGGAGCTCAACGAGGTATCCGGAGTTGGACCCGCCGGCGTTGAATCCGGCTGACGGAGGCAGGCAGGTCATCACTTGCCCGCCGGAGGGCTCGGTGCTGACACTGATCAGCCGATCACCGTCAGTGACCTGCTCGCCTGGGGCCCAGAGAGTCGATTCACACTCCGGTGACATCGGCGTCGTAGTGACGCGGGGGGTGACGGCGGCGTCAATGTCGAAGACCTCCGACATGTTGTCCGCCGGGGAGAGCACCACCAGCGACGACGCGTTCTGGCTGTAGTCCAACAAGGCGCTGCCCGAAGACGACGACAGATAGTCCGTGGTGGACACCATCACGGTGGCGCCGTCAGCCGCTGTTCCAGGCAGGGAGCCGACTCCGCGTACCACCTCGACGTCCACGCCTTCATCGCCGAGCACCTGAGCGATGCCCTGCATCCCGTCGGCGCGAGGGTTGTTGGGGTCTAAGGCAACGTCGCTGGATCCGGACAGTCCCACGAGGTAGGTGAAGATGAGCATCACCGTGACGATCCCGACGATCCATACGACCCAGCGGCGCGCTCTGCGACCCAACAGATCGGCCCCTGGCTCTGCCACCTCGGTCGTGGCCGAGCCGGCTTCGCCAGGCCCCTGGGCTGTGGCCAACTCGAGCACTGGAGCACTCATACGCGCGCCCAGGTCGCTTCGTGACCCTGCGCCCACGCGGTCTCCGGCCGTGCCCGTAGCACGTCGGCGTCGAGCTCTTGGACCTCCTCGGCGGCTTGGCGATCGCAGGCCTGCTCGCCGTAGCGCACCCGATCGAAAGCGTCGGCCGCGGCGCTCAGCCTCTGTGCGAAGGTGGGAAACGCCGGGGCCAACTGCATCGACACCTCGTGCGCAGTCCGCGATGGAGTCTGGTCCAACAGGGTTCGCTCGCCGGCCGATGCAGTCAGCGCTCGATATGAGTCGAGCAGCGCCGCGTCCCAGTCTCCAGCAGCGAGTGCCTGGGCGGCTCGAGCCCGGTAATCACGTGCACTGAGCCCCTCTTCTTCCAGCACGGATTGAGCACTCTGAGCCCTCAGAGTCTGGTCGCGAAGTCGGCGGCGGCTGGCAAAAAAAGCTCCGGCAACGCAGATCGCCACGACGCCGATGATCAATAGAGCGGACAACGAACTCGAGCCGGGGAGCACTCTCAGGAGCTCAGCGATCTGGTCCAGCACCCACGAGATGAGCCGGTTGATCAGGCTCTCGGGCTGGTTGTACTCCGGCTCGGCCAGTTCCTCGCTCAGCAGGCGCCGAGCCTCGTCTTCGCTCGGATCTGGGCGCTGGGCCTTCACGACGCCGTGGGCTTCACGATGTGGAACGCGCGGCCGTGCGCGCGGAGGCAGTTTGCTGCATCGTGATGTCCAAGGCTTCTCGCCTGATCCGCTGATCCAGATACAACAGGGCGGTGACTCCGGCGCTGAAGGGGGTGACGACCGCGCCGACCAGGAACTGTGAGAGGTGTTGGCCAAAGATGAGGGCAGCGGTCATCGCTTGAGCATCTCCGAAGAGAGCGTTACCGACGAAAACCACGATAAGTTGTATCGGCTGAGACAGGATCGCCCCGATGATGCCGGCCAGCAGCTGAGCAAGCAGGCTGATACCGAGGATGCGCCAGAACTGTCGGCCAGAGGTGAGCCTCCAGGATCGGCGGATCGCTGAGATGGGACCGCTGCGTTCCAAGACGACCGGCGCCGGGGCCAACAACAGTCGCACAGCGATCCAGATGGAGGTCAGGATGCTGAGGAGAAAGCCGATGACGCCAAGGACGATAAATACCGTGTCGGCCATCACGATGGCGAAGATGAGCACCGTGGCGCCGACAGTGATCACTGCTCCGAAGGCGAGCGAGGTCAGCAGCGTGACGCCTATCACGGCAAAGATCCGCCCCCGAACGGCTCGCCATGTCGCGCCCAGTCCTACTTTGTCTCCCAGTGCAGCCTCGCTCACGACATACATCACGAACCCGCTGAGGACCAGCGTCGCCAAGAAGGAGACCAGGGTGGGGATGAAGAGTCCGATGATCGCCGCCGTGTCGGGGTCGATCGCGGAGATGAACTGCACGCCCAAGGACAGGAGTAGCGAGGGCACCAGGAACCCGGCCAGAACAATGACTGCCATCCCGAGGGTGGCCTCCGGGTTGCGCCGCATCGTGGAGATCGATCCACCGAAAATGTCGCCCAGCCCCAGCGGCCGTAGCGGGATCACGCCCGGTTGGTACATCCGGGCGACGTGCTCAGGCGCGACGTGCTGCCACGAGGGTGGGGGGCCCGAGGGGAAACCGTGCCCCTGCGGTGGTGAACTTCCCTGCTGTGGCTGTTGACCGTATCCCTGGGGTGGTTGTTGGTATCCCTGGGGTGGTTGCTGTGGGTGTCCCTGGGGTGGGGGGCCGTACCCCTGCTGTGGCTGCTGACCGTAGGCCGGTGTGGGCCCAGGGCCAGACGTACCACCTGGCAGTTCGTATCCGGCTTGCGCGTTGGGGCCAGCAGGGCTGCCGGGTTCCTCCTGCGCAGGCTGACTCCCCGGTGGGGTGGGCCAGTGCTCTGATGCGTGCGGCGGGTCGCCGGGTACCGCGTCGTCGCTCACTGGATGGTCCTCCCCATGATGTCACCCGTCGGTCAATCGGATTGCCCGCCTTCGAGCGTGACGACCGGTCATCGGCGTTGCTCCCGAGCGCTGTTGAGCACTGACGATACCTGGCTCGGCGCGGCGCAGTTGGTGGCCTCTGCGCCACAACGTCTTCGCAGGCTTTCGATGCTGCCGCAGATCTCGGGCGAGCCTCTTGGCGAAAGTGAGCCACGGGCGATCCCGGATGCACCACGCGTCGACCAGCGCTGCGCGATCCGCTAGCGCTCCGATCAACTCGCTCGCGAAGATACCCTCGGCCACGACCACCGGGGAGCCGGCGTGCCGGATCGTCCGCGAACCGGTAGCGCACGAACGACCGATGTCGTAGATCGGCACCTCGACCTCGCCCTGACCTCGCAGTTTCTCGAGTGCTGTGAGCGCCGCGTGGATGTCCCACGAGGTGGGATCGTCCCAATCCGGCAAGCCCAGCGGCGACATGGGTAGGGCCGGGTCGCGTCCGTCGCGATAAAAGTCATCGAGTTCGACGACCGGCCAGCCGTATTGCTGGTGCAGTGCCCCGGCGAGCCGAGACTTGCCGGCGCCGCTCGGCCCGCAGAGCAGCAGGACGCCAGGCGGGCGTGTTGATGGGTTGGCCGCGGACACGTTCAGCGAGTCTAGTGAGGTCCGCGCCTAGACTTGCTCACTGTGAGCGGTGTCAATGGAGCGCAAGACTCAGGTGCCGACGACGAGGCTGTCGGTGGCGACGGTTCGCACCGGGATGCTGTCGGCGAAGGGGGCCCGCAACCTAGCGTAGCGGGATCCCCGGACAGCCTCGGTGACCTGCTGGATGTCTACCGGACGCTGCCGGCTCGGATTCTCGGCTGGGTGATGGTGGCAGTGATCGCCACGGTGGGCTTTGTCATCGTGCGCAGCGAATACCTGTTGGGCCGCAACGTCCTGGTGCCGTTGGCGGGAATGCTGCTGGTGATCGCGTTGATCTGGGTCTTTCTGTTGCGACCGGCGGTGGAGCTTCGCTCTGCCTCAGTCACCAGCCGAAATATTCTGCGCGACACGGTGGTGCCGTTTAGTCGGCTGGCCAGCGTTGACTTCCAGTGGTCGCTGGAAGTGACCGACACTGCAGGCCGGACGTGGAGCTCCTGGGCGGTGCCCAAGCAACGGGAGTTTTCGGCTCGGCGGGCTTTCGATGACTTCGGCGAGACAACGCGTGCCAAGTCTCGGCCAGGCACCACGGCCCAAGTCGTGGCCGGCGACGTCGAGCGCGCATATCAACGATGGCTATTCAATGGCGGCTCCTTGAGCCCAAACGCCAGCGCGCATACTGCCTGGGCACTACAAGCCATTGTTCCGTTGGTCGGCGCAGTCGCTTTCCTGGCGATAGCTCTTGCCCTGGGCTGAGCTCCCTGGCCCCATCTTCGCCGGCGCGCACATGGTGGGTCGCGCCGCTGCCACGCTGGTCAAATTCTCCGCACGATGTCGGCCAAGAGTGAGCTACACCGTCCGGCCGCTGTCTGACCGGCCTCGATCACCTCTTGATGCGACAGCGGTACCTCGCTGATCCCGGCGGCAGCGTTGGTCACCAGCGAAATGCCCAACACGTCCATCCCGGCTTGGCGGGCGGCGATAGCCTCTAGCGTCGTCGACATACCCACCAGGTCGGCACCCATCGTCTTGGCCATCATCACCTCAGCCGGGGTCTCGTAGTGCGGGCCGCGGAACTGCGCATACACCCCTTCATGCAACGCGGGGTCCACCTCACAGGCCAACTCGCGCAACCGCGGGGTATACAGGTCGGTCAGGTCAACGAAGTTCGCGCCTTCAATGGGGGAGGCTGCGGTCAAGTTGAGGTGATCACGAATCAGGACCGGTGTGCCCGGTGCCCACTGCGGTTGCAAGCCGCCGCAGCCATTGGTCAACACCATCGTGCGACAACCAGCGGCCGCGGCAGTGCGCACGCCGTGCACGACCGCCCGCACCCCGCGTCCCTCGTAGAAATGGGTACGCGTGCCGAATACCAGGGCTCGCCGGCCGCTGCCCTCGATCAGGACTGAGGAGATGGTTCCGTGGTGTCCGGCGACGGCCGCAGCACTGAAGCCCGGCACGTCGGCGTTGTCGATGCTCGCGGTGCGTTCACCGATCAGGTCCGCGGCCCCGCCCCATCCGCTGCCGAGCACCAAGGCGATATCGTGCTGCGGCACTGCGGTGCGCTCGGCGATCACCCGAGCGGCGCTTCGCGCGATGTGGAACGGGTCCGCGTTCGGGTTGGACAGATCATTGGCCAGGGGATCGCTCACTCGCATCACCTTAGCCACCCACGGCGGCGAGGGTGGTTTGATAGGCCGATGAGGAACGGGCAACCATCGGTCATTGTCATCGGCAGCGGCCCAGGGGGGTATGAAGCAGCGCTGACCGCAGCCCATCTGGGGGCTCGCGTCTTTCTGGTCGAGAGTGCCGGTATCGGTGGGGCAGCAGTGTTGACCGACTGCGTGCCCAGCAAGGCCCTCATCGCGACTGCGGACTTTATGGACCGGTTCACCGCTGCTCGGCGGATCGGCGTGCAGTTCGACGGCGCACCGCAAAACCAGGGGGTTACTGCGCACGTCGACGACATCAACACCCGGGTGATGAACCTGGCCAAGGCCCAAAGCGACGACATTCGAGAGCGTCTGGAAGAGGCCGACGTCGAGATCGTCTGGGGCAAAGCGGTGCTCGCGGGCCCGGGGCGAGTCGAGGTGGGCAAGCGGACGGTGAGCGCCGACGTCGTGCTGCTGGCCACCGGCGCCCGACCGCGAGTCTTGGACACCGCCGTTCCGGACGGCGAGCGCATCTTGACGTGGCAGCAGATCTACACCCTGACCGAGTTGCCCAAGCACCTGATTGTGATCGGTTCGGGAGTGACGGGCGCCGAGTTGGCGCACGCATACTTGGGACTCGGTTGTGAGGTGACGTTGGTCTCATCGCGCGATCGAGTGTTGCCCGGCCAGGACGCCGATGCCGCGAACGTCATCGAAGAGGTCTTCCGCCGCCGGGGTATGCGGGTGCTGAACAAGTCCCGTGCGGCCTCCGTTGAGCGGACCTTCGGTGAAGACGGAGACGGGGTGGTGGTGAGGCTGACCGATGGCCGCACGGTGGAGGGCACTCACGCACTGCTTGCTGTTGGGTCGCTGCCGAACACCCAAGACATCGGGTTGGAAGAGGCCGGGGTTGAGCTCAGCGACTCAGGTCACATCGAGGTGGACCGTGTCTCGCGGACCAGCGTGCCGGGTATTTACGGGGCGGGGGACTGCACCGGGGTGCTGCCGCTGGCTTCGGTGGCGGCGATGCAGGGGCGTATCGCGGTCGCCCACGCGCTGGGGGATGCGGTGGCCCCGTTGTCCCTGCGCAAAGTGAGCTCCAACATCTTCACCGACCCTGAGATTGCCACCGTCGGCGTCTCGCAAGAGGACGTTGATCAGGGACGGGTCGATGCGCGGGTGGTGATGCTCTCGTTGACCAAGAATCCGCGAGCCAAGATGCAGAATCTGCGCGACGGGTTCGTCAAGATCTTCGCCCGCAAGGGTGGCGACACCATTGTCGGGGGCGTCGTGGTCTCGCCCCGAGCGAGTGAGTTGATCTTTCCGATCGCCTTGGCTGTGGCCTCGAAGCTGAGCGTCGACCAGTTCGCCTCGACGTTTACCGTTTATCCGTCGATGTCGGGGTCGATTGCCGAAGCTGCCCGGCAGTTGCACTCCATGGCCGAATAGCTTGTGGGCCGGGTGCTGGCTGCCGGGCTGTGCTGCGGCGACACTCGATCACTGGGGCGAGACGATCGACCTGTAGGTGCCCTGCGCAGCCTCGTCCTTGCGAGTGTGCGAGTTCTGCAGGTGTGACCAGTCGGTCTTCCAGTCTTCGACGGACACCCGCACGAGGTCGCGTGCGAAGCCGAACGCCGCTGTTGGCCTGAAATGGAACGGACTGCCGCCGCTGGTGACCGGGTTGTTGGCCTGGTGCGCCGGAACGGTGCCGAACCACTCGCCCGAGATGACGAACGAGTCACCCCAGCTGGCTAGCGTGCCGTTGGACTTGACCTCCGTGGCGCTGAGGCCCTCGACCAGCAGGCTTAGCTCGTCCACATGCATCGGGCCGGAGTTGGCCACCTGGATGCGAAACCTGATGTCCTCGTCCTCGTTGATCGTGTCGCCGACCGTTGGGTCGACATCGACGATCGTGATGGTGAGGTAGTCGTGCGGGTAGTCGATGAACTCTTGGCTGAGTTCTGTCAAAACGCTCATGATGCTGTCCTGTTCTGTGTGGGTTGGCCGCGTTTCGGCCTGACTCGTTCAGCGTGCCGCGCTGGGGTATGCATGCGCGGCGGGGAAAGCCCTTGCCCTACCCCTTGTCTGGGTCGGGCAAGTGGTTCGTTGGGGGGGTGAGCACGCTGGTATGCGGCCAGCTCTGTCCGGTTGCGGACGCCCACCTTGCGGTAAATCCGCGTCAGGTGGGCTTCGACGGTGGATTCGCTGACGAAGAGGGTGGCGGCGATCTGCTTGTTGCGTCGGCCTTCGGCAACCAGACCCGCGACCTGGGACTCGGTGGCGGTGAGTTCGCCGTCGCTGCACCCGTCAAGCCGCTTTAGGGCATCCTTGGCCAAGTCGGACCATCCGGCGGCTCGTTGGCGCGAAAAGGTTGCCACCGTGACCTGCGCCAGGGCGCGAACTCTCGAGCGGGCTCCGGCACGCAGCCCGGCTGTCACGGCGAAGTGCCCCACGCGGGCGGCGTCGAGGCCATAGCCCAGTCCGGTCAGCGCCTGGTGAGCCTGCATGAGCGTGTCCAGCGCACCCGGATCGTCCGCCAGCAACTGCTGCGCTCCCAGCGCTGCCCGTAACTGCTCATCGGCCCACGGCGAACCGAGGCCGGTGCTTTGTCGGCTTAACAAGGCGACGAACGAAGCAAGCGCCTCCACGTCCCCGCGCAGCGAAGCAACATGAATTGCCAGCGGCAACACCGGAATAGCCCCTGGATGCCGATAATCCATCTCTCGCAGGCCCGTCAGCGCCCTGTGCAGATGATTTGCAGCCTCGTCCCATTCGCGTTCCGCCACTGCCGAGGCGCCACGGACGTGATCGGCCATCACGTGACGGGGAGTCTCGTGAGCCACGTCGGCCCGGTGGTCGAGCCGCTCTGCCATCTCTTGGGCAAGCTGGCCCTCCCCTCGGACGGCGGCGATGACGCCGGCCGGGTAGGCCAGCCACGCGAGCGCTCGATCGTCGGCGCAATCCGATGCGGCCTCCATACCCTCCTGCACCTGCTCGGTGGCACGGTCGACATCGCCCTCAGACAGGCTCACCATCGTCAGGTCGCAGAGACGGTATGCGCGGTGGAACTCCGAACCGTTGCGCGCGGCGCTGCGAGCCATCGCCGTGAAACTCTCTCGGGCCTGCGGCAGGTGCCCGTCCCACAACTGTTGCCGGGCATGCAGCACGTGCGGCCAGACGGACAGTTGAGAATGGACAACGGGGGCGCTCAAGGACTCCGCTTCGACGATGAGGTCTTCCTCTCGCCGTCCCAGCAGGCGCGAGGCTGTTGACACGACACTGGTTGCCCGGGCGATCAGGACCGCGTCCTGGTTGCCGAACTTTCGCCCGATCGCCAAAGCCTCGAGGGCAGCGTCCAAACCTTCCTGGGGTCGGCCGAAGTGCATCGCTAACAACCAGCCCAACCAACCCAGCAACCGGCCGCGCACACAGGCCACGTCGGCACTCTCCCCAACCCGAGCGGGCACCTGCGCGAGAGCTTCGCGAACGAACTTCTCGGCGTCGGTGAAATCGAGGATCACTCGGCCAGCGATCATCTGTGCCCGCAAGGGACCGGGCTCCATCGTGTCGAGCAAGTCGGTGGCCACCGAGATTGCGCCCGGGATGTCCCCGGCCGCTGCCGCTTGGGTCATCTGGGCCAGGCTGCGACGCACCAGGGATTCGCCGTCGGCGGCAGGGGTGAGCCGCGCTGCGTGAGCGAGGAGTTCGGCAGCCAGGCGCGGTGCCCCACGGCGTGCTGCTCGGCTCGCGGCCCCTTCGATCTCGTCGGCGACTTCGCAATCAACTGCGTCGGTCGCGCGCGCCAGATGCAGAGCGCGAGCGTCTCGATCGGCGACGATACCAGCAAGCTTGGCGTGGAGTTCTTGGCGATCCAGGGCGTTCATCTGGGCGCGCACCGCGGCTGCCACCAATGGATGTCCGAACCGTACGACGAACCTGTCGTCAACCGTGAAGGTGCCGTCATCCAAGCCGGCGCGGAGCGCCGGTGGGGTGTCGGCGGACGCTCTTGCGGCCCGGATGGTCGCCAGCGTTACTGGCCCTGAGACCGCCAACAATCTGGCCAGCTGAAGTGTGTCGGGGGAGAGGCCGGCGACCTTGCGTGCGAGCGCCTCCGTCGGTGTGCCGTGCCAGGTGTGGAACGTGTTGCCGCTCTCGTCGCTGCGCACGCGCAACCGCGCCAACTCGATGGCATAGAAGGGGTTTCCGCGCGCTTCGTCGCAGGCTTGGGTTACCGCGGGCAGACTTGCCGCAGGCACCGCCGCGCGGATGATCCGGCGGATGTCAGCGGCTTCCATGGCGCCGATGTCCAGGCGGTCGCTGGCCACGTCAAAGACCGCGCTGCGAGGACTGCGGCTCTGCGAAGCCGCTGCAGTGCGGCTAGTCCAGCACATGGTCACAGGCCGATCAACGAGGCGGCGCATCGCGAATCGCAGGGTGTGCGCGGTGACATCGTCCAGCCAAGCAACGTCGTCGATGGCGATCATGACGGGGGCGTCCCGGCTCAGCTCGGCGAGGTAGTCAAGCACCAGGCGGGATCGCTCGACGAGCGGCAAGTCCTCGCCCAACATGGTGGCCTCTTGCCGGCGAGGACGGAACTCAGCAGGGCCGAGCAAGTCATGCAGGCCCTGGCACGGCGTGTCCCGATCATCGCCGCTTGGCCGGCTGGTCAAGACTGTGTGGTTCGCCTCCCGGCTGCACGCCACGGCGTGTTCCCACAGCATGGTTTTGCCGATGCCTGGGTCACCCTGTAACGCCAAGGGGCGATGCTCGCGGGCCACAGTTGCGATGAAGTCATCGATCCGTTGACACTCTGCGTGGCGACCGATGATGCGCGGATGAAGACCAGTGGGCGCGGAACCCATGGGCCATCGTATGGCACGGGCTGCCTCGCTGGCCGTGGCCCGTTCGATCAGGGTGGCGCTCACACAAGGAGGAGAACTCAGGGCCCCAAAAGATACGTTGCTAGCACAAGCCCCATGGTCGGATAGTCCGCGACTAGTCGGCGAGTTCGCAGATGATCGCGCCGTTGGTGACGGTCTTGCCGACCTCGGCCACCAAGCCACTGACGGTGCCCGACTTGTGTGCCTTGATCGGCTGTTCCATTTTCATCGCCTCGATCACCACGACCGTGTCACCCTCGGCGATCTGATCACCGTCGGCCACCACCACCTTGACGACGGTGCCTTGCATCGGGGCAGTCACCGAGTCACCCGAGGCCGCAGCAGCGCCGCCACCTCGCTTGGTGCGCCTCGGCGCCTTGGAGCGGCTGGACGAACCGCCGCCTCCGCCACCGAGGGAGAGGTCGCCGGGCACGGATACCGGGATGCGTTTGCCATCCACTTCGAGCACCATGGTGGTGCGCTCAGAGGCTGGCTCGTCGACGTCGGCTGTCGGGCCCGAGTATGCCTCGATCGTGTTCTCGAATTCGGTTTCAATCCATCGGGTATGCACGGTGAAGTCCGAGCCATCGGCCGGGGCAAACGCGGGGTCACTAACCACGACCCGATGGAAACTGAGCGCAGTCGGCATACCTTCGACGACGAATTCGTTCAACGCGCGCCGCGCCCGTGCCAACGCCTGGGGGCGGTCAGCGCCGGTCACGATCAACTTGGCCAACATGGAGTCGAAGGCCCCGGAGATGACGTCGCCCTGCTCGACACCGGAGTCGACCCGCACGCCCGGACCGCTCGGAGTCCGGTAGGTCATCACCGTGCCAGGACCTGGCATGAAGTCGCGTCCCGGATCCTCTCCATTGATCCGGAACTCGAAACTGTGACCACGCGAGGTCGGAAGCGAGGAGAACGTCAGCTCTTCGCCGTCGGCGATGCGTATCTGCTCGCGGACGAGGTCCACGCCGGTGACTTCCTCAGAGACCGGGTGCTCGACTTGCAACCGCGTGTTGACCTCCAAAAACGAGATCGTGCCGTCGGCACCGACGAGGAACTCCACCGTGCCAGCCCCGACATACTCGGCTTCGCGCAGGATGTTCTCCGAGGACTCCACCAACTCCTGGACTTGAGCCTTAGAAAGATAAGGTGCCGGGGCTTCCTCGACCAGTTTCTGGTGCCGACGCTGCAACGAGCAG
Organism: Ornithinimicrobium sp.; assembly: GCA_049649785.1. GTDB lineage: Bacteria > Actinomycetota > Actinomycetes > Actinomycetales > Dermatophilaceae > Ornithinicoccus. The sequence goes on from JBARZG010000030.1 coordinate 35,248, forward strand.
TCCCGCGTCGACACCACGGCCACGTTGCCGTGCGTGTCGGCCAAGCATTGCGTCTCGACGTGTCGCGGCTTGTCTAGATAGCGCTCGACGAACGACTCACCGCGCCCAAAGGCACCCTCGGCCTCGCGCACGGCGGCCTCGAACATGTCAGGGATCTCTTCCATCGTGCGGGCCACCCGCATACCGCGGCCGCCGCCGCCGAACGCCGCCTTGATTGCCACCGGCAAGCCATGCTCCTGCGCGAACTCGACCACCGCGTCCGCATCCGGCACCGGGTCCTTGGTGCCAGGCACCAGGGGAGCCCCGGCGGCCATAGCAATGTGCCGCGCCTTGACCTTGTCGCCGAGGGCGTCGATCGCTGCGGGGGGAGGACCGATCCAGGTCAGGTCGGCATCCATCACGGCCTGGGCAAAGGTGGCGTTCTCGGACAAGAACCCGTAGCCAGGGTGAATCGCGTCGGCGCCCGACTTCTGAGCGGCCTCGATGATTTTGTCCTGCAGCAGATATGAGTCACCTGGCGTGCTGCCGCCCAGGGAGTAGGCCTCGTCTGCGATCTTGACGTGCAGAGCGTCGCGGTCTGGGTCGGCATACACCGCCACCGAGGCGACCCCAGCATCGGCACAGGCACGTGCGATCCGGACGGCGATCTCGCCTCGGTTGGCTATCAAAACCTTGCTGATCGGCATAGCGGTCACCCTAGTACGCACTCGAGGTCACCGGCCTCGATCGGACACGCGTGCCCTCCAGGTATGCCGGGATGTAGCGGCCTGCAATTCTGTGCCATGGCGCCACATGCGCCGGCCTGGGGCAAAAGTCAGCGGCGGCGGGCGGCTAGATCGGCTCGGCACCGTTGCTCAAGATCGGCCAGTTCCTCCAGCGAGGTGCTTATGTCGGCAGCCCGCCTCTCCAGGTCGGCCCGCCGGTCCCCGATCTGGCTCAGCAGGTATTCCAACTGTCCGACCTCGCCCGGCTGCTCGTCGTACATGTCGATGATGGTGCCGATCTCCTCCAGCGTGAAGCCGAGGCGGCGACCGCGCAGGATGAGCGAGAGCCGGGTGCGGTCGCGGCGCTGATATATCCGGGTGTTGCCGCCGGGGCCGACACGCTCCGGCGCAAGCAGGCCCAGGTGCTCGTAGTGCCGTAGCGCCCGATGGGTAACGTCGAAGTCGTCGGCCATCTGCGCAATCGTCCACGAGGTCTGGCTTGTCATGACTTCGATGATGCTCTACCTTGACGTTAACGTCAAGTAGCGGTCATCGTGACCGCAGAGAGGTCGGCCACCCATGTTCGAACTCAGCTCGGACCATGAAGACTTCCGGGCGCTCGTCCGCGACTTCGCACAGCACGAGGTTGAGCCACACGTCGCGGAATGGGATCAGCGAGCTCACTTCCCGACCGAACTGGTGCCTGCGATGGGGGAGTTGGGGCTGTTCGGCCTCGACGCACCCGAAGAATTCGGCGGGGCCGGCTTGGAGGAGGGCGCCTTCACCTACCTCTGCGTTGCCATCGAAGAGCTGGGCCGAGTGGACCAATCGATCGGCATCACCTTGTCGGCCGGGGTGGGCCTCGGGATCAACCCGATCCTGACCTATGGGACCCAGGACCAAAAGGAACGCTGGCTCCCCGACCTCATCGCCGGCACAGCGCTGGCCGGTTTCGGGTTGACCGAGCCCGAAGCCGGCAGTGACGCGGCCGCCACCCAGACGCGGGCCACGCTGGCTGACGGCGAATGGAGCATCAACGGCGCCAAGGCCTTCATCACCAACTCCGGCACCGACCTCACCTCGGTTGTCACGGTCACCGCCAAGACCGGGCAGATCGCCCAGGGCAAACCGGAGATCAGCGCCATCCTGGTGCCCGCCGGGACGCCCGGGTTCACCGTCGAGCCGCCGTACCGCAAGTTGGGGTGGCACATCAGCGACACCCACGGTTTGAGCTTCGAGGATGCCCGGGTCCCCGAAGCCAACCTGCTCGGCGAGCGGGGTCACGGCTTCAAGCAGTTCCTGAAGACCCTCGACGATGGCCGAATCGCGATCTCGGCGCTCGCGCTCGGGTGTGCTCAGCGGATGCTGGACGAAGCCGCCGCGTACAGCAAGCATCGGGTCGCCTTTGGCAAGCCGATCGGTGCCAACCAGGGCGTGGCCTTCCAGATCGCCGATCTGGCGGTCATGGTGCAAGCCGCCAGGTTGCTGACTTACCAGGCTGCCTGGCTCAAGGATGAGCACGCGGCTGGCCGGCGCAGTGTCGGTGAGGTCAAGCAGGCTGCCGCTATCGCCAAGCTCTATTCGACGGAGTCGGCGATGAATGCGACCCGGATCGCTACTCAGGTCTTCGGCGGCAACGGCTTCATGGAGGAGTACCCGGTGGCCCGCTTCTATCGCGATGCCAAGATCCTAGAGATCGGTGAGGGTACTTCGGAGGTACAGCGCATGCTGATCGCGCGCGGACTCGGCCTGCCGGCATGAGCGAACACGACCCCAGCCGGTCCGATCCCAGTGGGCACGACCCGCGGGTCGACGATGTCCGTCAACGGTTGGCCGCCGCCCACGCCAGGACCGCGCGGCCAGACGCCAGGGGGTCGGCCAAGTTGGCTGCCCAGGGCAAGTTGGCGGTACGCGAGCGCATCGACCTGCTGATCGATGCCGGAACATTTGTCGAAGACGGCCGGTATGCCAACGCCACCGCACCCGGATTGCCCGCCGACGGCGTCGTCACCGGGCGCGGCGATGTTGATGGGCGGCCGGCAATCGTCGTCGCCAACGACCCGACGGTCAAAGCGGGATCGTGGGGGGCCCGCACGGTCGAAAAGATGATCCGGGCCACCGAGAGCGCCCTGCGCGAGGAGCTCCCGATCTTCTGGTTCGTCGACTCGGCCGGTGCCCGGATCACTGATCAGGTCGAGCTCTTTCCCGGCCGCCGCGGTGCCGGGCGGATCTTTCACAACCAGGTCGCGCTGTCCGGCAAAGTCCCTCAGATCTGCGCCCTGTTCGGGCCATCGGCCGCCGGAGGGGCCTATATTCCCAGCTTCACCGACCTGGTGATCATGGTCGAGGGGAATGCCTCGATGTATTTGGGCAGCCCTCGGATGGCCGAGATGGTGGTCGGGGAGCAGGTGAGCCTGGAGGACATGGGCGGAGCCAGGATGCACTGCACGGTCTCCGGTGTCGGCGACGTGTTGGCCAGCGACGATGCCGAAGCGATCGAGTTGGCGAAGTTGTTCTTCTCCTACCTACCGCACAACTGGGCGGCAGCAACGCCCCGGTATGCCGTCGAGCCACCGGCCGTGCCGCTCACCGCCGACAGTGTCCCCGCAGCGGAATCGGTGCCGTTCGATGTGCACCAGATCATCGACGGACTGCTGGATGAAGACAGCTTCTTTGAGGTCAAGGAGCTTTTCGCTGCCGAGTTGGTGGTCGGCCTCGGCCGCCTCGGCGGCGACACGGTCGGCATCATCGCCAACAATTCGGCCGTCAAGGGCGGCGTGCTCTTTGCCGACTCCGCTGACAAGGCAGCGCGGTTCATCTGGCTCTGCGACGCCTACGGCATCCCGTTGATCTATCTGGCCGACGTGCCTGGCTTCATGATCGGCAGCGACGTCGAGCGAGGCGGCATCATCCGACACGGCGCGAAGATGGTCAGCGCGGTCGCCGAAGCCACGGTGCCGCAGTTTTGTGTCGTGCTGCGCAAGGCCTATGGTGCCGGTCTGTATGCGATGGGTGGGCCTGGATTCGGCCCTGAAGCCACGCTGGCACTACCGACTGCACGAATTGCGGTGATGGGGCCAGAGGCCGCGGTCAACGCCGTGTATGCCGGCAAGATCTCGGCCTTGGCCGATGACACGCAGCGGGCAGCGTTCGTGGCGGACAAGCGCGCCGAATACCTGGAAGACGTTGATCTGGAACGCCTTGCCGCGGACCTAGTGATCGACGGCGTCGTCGAGGCTGACGAGTTGCGCAGCGAGTTGCTGTTGCGGGTGAGGTACGCCGCTGGACGCGAGCGGCACTTCTCCACCCGGCGCCGCGGCATACCTCCGGTATAAGACGTGTCGCTCAGCCAGCCGCGATCGGTGAGTCGGCGGCGGCGGTCCGAAGGTCGTGCCACGCGATCCCGATCTTGGCCAACATCACCCGCAGCAACGGCAGGCTTACCCCCACGACGTTGTGATAGTCGCCCTCGATCGAGGTGACATACGGGGCACCAAGCCCGTCGACGGTAAACCCCCCAGCCACGGCCAACGGCTCGCCGGTCTCGACGTAGGCAGCTATTTCGGCGTCGCTGAGATCAGCGAAGTCGACCCGGGTCACGGCCGTTGCGGATACCTCGCGTCTGGGTTCTGGCCCCAACTCGATCAGGCAATGACCCGTGTGCAGCACGCCGCTGTGTCCGCGCATCGCCTGCCAGCGCTGACGAGCGACCTCAGCCGTCCTCGGTTTGCCGTGCACCTGCCCGTCGAACTCCAAGACCGAGTCGCACCCCAGGACTAGCGCCCCAGAGGGTGAGTTCGGGGTGGGGCGGGTGGCGACTTCGCGTGCCTTGGATCGCGCCAGATGGCCAGCGACGTCGCTGGCCGACGCAGGCCCCGCCACGCGCTCTCGCTCGGCGATGACCCGGTCCTCGTCCACCTGCGAGACCCTGACTTCCGGATGGACGCCGGCTCGTTGCAGAGTGAGAAGGCGTGCTGGAGAGGCCGAAGCGAGAGTAAGGGAGACCACCACCGCAAGATACCGTCTAAGAAAGCCCGCAAGTGTACTCGTCCTGCCTGCAAAGCACGCGACCACCCCCTGGATGCGAGGGTTGCCTTCCTTTCGTAAATTTATCCTTGCGGTGGCGATGTAGAACCCAACCCCGGGTGCACCGCATACGACCACACCACGAGGAGACAATGATGAGCACGCACGACGAGCACTCGTCCACCGAAGTCGGCAAGGACGCCAGTTGGACCGACCTGGGCCAAGACCTGTGGGCCTACCTGACCGGTCGCGGCGCAGCGATCAACTACAGTTTCGTCGACATGGCCGTCGAGGTTCCCCGCGACACCGGCGCCGACGCACCCCGGGCAACCTGGAAGCTTAACGGCACCCTACGGATCACGACCAGCGACAACGAGTCGTCCGGCTCGGACCCGATGCAGGACTGAGTTTCGATGGCAGCGAGATGGGCTATTGATGCCGATCTCACCTTCTCGGTCACGACGCCTACCGGCGGAGATGGTGGCGAGCAGGTGACAGCTGGCAGCATCACCGGCCAAGGTCGACACCTCGAAGTGCGGTTCGACGACCTGGGTGCAGTGTCGTCGGGTGCATCGATCGGGCAAGGCAAGGCGGTCGCTGCCGAGTTGGCTCGCCAGCGCCTAGCTGTGACGCTGATCGGTCCCGACGGACCAGTGGTGAGTGTGGGTGACGTCAAAGCAAATCGCCTGGCGCGCTTGCTGACCCGGTCAAAGCACATCCGGGTCGAGAATTGGCGGGCTGCCGCCTCGTTGGCGGGCGTGGCCGGTTCGGCTGACTCGGGGGTCACGTTGGCGCCGCCTGCCACGCCGTGGCCGATAGCGCCTACCTTTAAGTGGAGTCGACGTCGGGCTACCACGACACACGACCCTGATGGCGGGGGTCGTCCCCGACTGGTCTTCAGTATGGGCTCAGCGGCGCAAGCCGGGCAGCCTCGTCGGGTGCATGATCTGACCCCGAACGGGACAAGCATCGGCAGTGCGGAATCGTCGGCGCTCGTCCTGGCCGATGTCGCCTCGCAGCAGGCCGAGGTTCGTCGTGACAGCAACGACGAATACATCCTGGTGGCGCTCAGCGACAACCCGCCAACCAAGGTCAACGGCGTGCATCTCATGGAGGGCAACGAGAAGGTGTTGCGGACGGGAACGCGCCTGCAGATCGGACGATGGACCATGACCTACACCCGGGCCGAGTTCGCCGATCACGGTCGGCCCTATGGTGGCCGGGCGGGTGGCGAATTCAGCCAGCAACGCAAGCAGGATGCACCGCGCTACAAGAGTTAGCATCAGCGGCTGGGCGCCGTCCCCGAGCAGCGCCTAGCCGGTGAGCTGGTCAACGTAGCACCAACGCCAGCCCTCGCCGGGTTCAAAGCTCACCATCACCGGGTGGCCGCTCTCGCGGTAGTGCTTCGTGGCGTGTATGCCGCTGGAGGAGTCACAACAGCCCACGTACCCGCAACTCAAGCACTTGCGCAAGTGCACTGGGATGGTCCCCTCTTTCTCGCACCCAACACACGCGGGGGCTACGGCTTTCGCATCCTCCGGGGCGTCTTGCAAGTGCTCGCAGCCGCCTTCGAGTGCCTCCGGTGGCCGAAGTGCGGTCCCGTGATCGTCTTCACCACGGTCGGTCTCGGAGAGGTCCAGCACCGACTCTTCGACGTCCAAATCTTCCAGCAGCACCTTGAGTAGGTCGTGATCGGCGGCGCCCTGGTCCCGGATGTCGACTAACTCGGCTCGCTCGGCTGCGATCATTGCCATCCGGACCCGGCGGTATGCATCGCCCGGCGTTTCCTCGAAGTCCACCCCGCGCGGTCCGACGCGCTCCCACATGAGGTTGGTCCGCCGTTGCGCCTCAGAACGAAGGCGATCGAGAAGATCGTTGGACTCCTCTGCGTGCGACTCCAGCTCCTGCAAGCCCGCGGCCACGGCTCGCTCGGTGAGCACCGCCTGCTGGAGGGCGTCCTCGCGAGCGTCCGGTCCGCGTACCTTCAAGGACCGGGCCAACAGCGGCAGGGTCAGCCCCTGCAACACCAGCGTCCCGATCGCCACCACCAAGGCGACAAAGATCAGCGCCTGCCGGTCGGGCGCCGCGGCCGGGATCAAGAACGCAGCGGCCAGGGTCACGACGCCGCGCATGCCGGCCCAGGAAACGAGAGCCGTTTCGGGGAAGTGCGGGTCGGCGTCACGGTTTCGCAGTGCCCAGATCATCCGATAGGGGAATATCCACAGCGGGCGTAGCACGATCACGGTGGCCAGAATCGCGGCGGCGGCGATCAAGACCCGTTGCAGCGACATGGTCTGAGATTGGGTCGTGGTGACGATGTCGTGCATCTGCAGGCCGATCATCAAAAAGACGGTGCTCTCCAAGATGAACTGCACGCTGGCCCAGTTAGTCCGCTCCGAGAGCCGGGACCGTGCCGTTTGCTGAGTCAGGGCACGGTGCCCCAGGATGAGGCCCGCCACCACCACAGCCAACACCCCGGAGGCGCCTAACGCTTCGGCGGGCAGGAAGGCGAGAAAAGGGATCGTAAAGGACAGCGCGGTATCCAGTTCCGGGCCCAGGGAACGGCGGCGCAGCAGGGAGGCCAGCACAGCCACAGCGACCCCAATCGCCACCCCGCCGGCCACGGCCCAGGCGAAGTTCAGCGTCACGGTCCACGCCGTGACCCCGTCTGTTGCGCGGGCGACCAGGCCCTCCCCTGACCCCAGCCCGGCAATAGCCAGGCCGGTGCGTAGGGCCACCAGGGCAGTCGCGTCGTTCATCAGCGACTCGCCCTCCAAGATGTTGACGACCCTGCGCGGAAGCCCGATCTTTCGCGCTACGGCCACGGCGGCCACGGCATCTGGTGGAGCAACAATGGCGCCGAGGGCGAAGGCCAGACCGAACGAGATAGGTAACAGCGCGTGTGCCACGACGGCGACGCCCAGCGCGGTGAACAGCACCAAGCCCACTGACAGCGACAGGATCGATGCGCGGTTGCGGTTGAAGTCGACCAGCGACGTCTGGATCGCTGCGGCATACAACAACGGGGGCAAGAGTCCGTACAACACCAGGTCCGCGGTCAACGTGACCTGCGGGATGAACGGAACGTAAGAGACGAGCACGCCGACCGCAATCAACAGCGGCGGACCGTTCCATCCGCGCCGGTCTGCGACGCCGGCGACTAACACTGCGGTCCCGGCCACCAGGACCAGTGTCAGCGCCAGGTTCATGCTTGCTCCAACACCGCCGAGCGCAGCACATCCAACCCGACTCCGCCGACGTCCAACGCGCGGCGATGAAACGCCGACAGGTCGAAGTCATCGCCGGCTTTCCGGCGCGCGTCGTCGCGCAGTTCCAGCCAGAACCGCTCGCCGATCTTGTACGACGGCGCCTGGCCGGGGTACCCCAGGTAGCGGTCCAACTCGAACCGGACGAAGCCCTCGTCCATGTTGACGTGGCTGTTCAAGAACTGCCAGGCCTTGTCATACGTCCAGGCCCCGCCGCCGACTTCGGCCGGTGCCTCGAACTCGCAATGCACGCCGATGTCGATAACAACCCGGGCCGCCCGCAACGACTGTGCATCGAGCAAACCCATCCGCATACCGGGGTCGTCGAGATAGCCGAGGTCGGACATCAACCATTCGGCATACAACGCCCAGCCCTCGCCGTGCCCGGAGGTCCAGGCCGCCAAGCGCCGCCAACGGTTCAGCACGTCACCGCGCAGCGTCGTCTGCGCGATCTGCAGGTGATGACCGGGCACACCCTCGTGATACACCGTCGTCAACTCGCGCCAGGTGGCAAATCGAGTAACTCCGGCTGGCACCGACCACCACATCCGTCCCGGGCGGGAGAAGTCTTCACTCGGGCCGGTGTAATAGATGATCCCGGTCTGGCTCGGGGCGATCTTGCACTCAATCGTGCGGACCTGCTCGGGGATATCGAAGTGGACGTCGGCCAACTCGGCGATCGCGTGATCGGCATGCTGCTGCATCCACTCCTGCAAGGCCGCGGTGCCGTCGAGCAGATAGCGCTCATCAGCGTCTAGCGCCTCAACGGCTTCGGCGATGCTGGCGCCGGGCTGGATTGCCTCGGCGCATTGGCGCATCATCTCGGTGATCCGCTCCAACTCTTGCTGGCCCCATGTATACGTGTCGGCGAGGTCGACGTCCGTGCCGAGGAAACTTCGGGATAGCAAGCGGTAGCGGTCGATCCCCACCGCGTCGGGTTCGGGGGCATGGTCGAGGAGTTCGTCGGCCAAGAACTCAGCAAGCGCGCCGTATGCGGCGTTGGCCGCGGCGGCTGCCTTTTCCAACTCGGCGCGGAGGTCGGCTTCGATGCCGCGCGCCCCCTCAACCATCGCGGTGTAGGTGCTGGTTGTGCTGGCGGCTTGATCGGCACACTGTTTGCCGACGCTGACCACTTGGCGACGCGGCGCCACGGCACCAGCACGAGAGCTGAACCGCAGCGATTCGGCATAGTCGCTGAGCGCCATAGGGACTGCTTGCAGGCGTGCCAGTACCCAACGCCACTGCTCTTCGGTCTGGGTAGCCATCAGGTCGAAGACATCGCGCAGGGACTGCACTGCACAGTCCAAGACATTCAGCGGCACCGGGTCGATGCCCTCGAGCACCCGGCTCGCCATGGCGGCGCGCAAGGTGAGCTCATCGCGCAGAGCGGCTCGGGTCACCTTGTCGACTGAGTCCATCGGCGCATCCGGGCTGTAGCGGGCGGCGGCCTCGTCCAGCGCCGCCACGGTGGCGGTGATCAGCGCGACGTCGGCCCGGTAGCTCTCGATGCTGAAGTCGTCGAGCAGATGCTCGCTGCCTGGGATCCCGAGGTAGGTTGCGAACAGCGGGCTCAGCGCGACCTGCGCGTCGAAGTAGTCCTCGGCTACGGCGTCGATGGCGCTGGGCTGGCGGCTACTCGCGTTGGTATCGCTCACTGATGCACGGTACTACCTTGGGGCCATGACAACCCATGGCAGCGTGCTCAGCGTCAACGTCGGTCATAGCGCCCCGTTGGCGGGCCGGGCCGGTGCTGAACTCAGTGGCATCGACAAGCAACCCACCTCAGCCATCAGCGTGCGAGATCCGGGCGGCAACGAGACCGGGGCAGGCAGCGGGGTGATCGACGACGACATCGTGGATCGTCACAACCATGGGGGCGAGCGCCAAGCGGTGTACGCGGTGGCTCGTGAAGAGCTCGACTATTGGGCGGGCCAACTGGGGCGGACACTGGCGCCGGGCGCCTTCGGTGAAAACCTGACCACTACCGGCATTGATGTCGATGCCCTCCTGATCGGCACCATGTTGGCCATCGGGGTCGGGCCGGACGGTCAAGAGAGGCATGAGGCCTCACCTGCCGTCGTGCTCGAAGTATGCGGACCTCGCGTCCCCTGCGCGACGTTTGCTGCCCACATAGGCGAGCGCGGGTGGGTCAAGTCCTTCACGGCCAGGCGCCGGCCAGGGGCGTATCTCGCGGTGCGCACCCCGGGGCAAATCGTGCCCGGCGATTCAGTGGTGCTGACGCATACGCCGGATCACGACATCACGATCGCCGACCTTCTCGCAGCACGGTTCGGAGATCTCAGCGCCGCACAGCGCGTGCTCGACGCGGGCGTCGTGCCACAGTCGGACCGTGACTATCTGGCAGACATGCTCGCCCGTCGCGCTGACGGCTCGACATCAGCGGGGTAGCGCCGAACCCCGCCAAGCGCCCGGCCCCGGACCCAATGTCGGTCGAGCGGCGCGGGCGCGGGAGTTCCACAGGGAGCGTCCGCGTGAGGAGGTAGGCGATGTCGACCCTGCGGTGCTCGCGGCGCTCAGCACTGCGAGCACAACAGCCACCTCGCCCGGCGTTGCGTTGCCGCCCACAGCAATGCCTGTGCGTGACGGCGATGCCGCCGCGGATGGCGTTGACGACTCGGCCTTCATAGCGGGATGTTCCCGTGTTTCTTCGGCGCGCGGTTGGCCCGCTTGGTGCGCAACGTGCGCAGCGCCTTGACCACCTGCACTCTGGTCTGCGATGGCGCGATCACTGCGTCGACATACCCGCGCTCGGCGGCGATGTACGGGTTGGCCAGCGTGTCCTCATACTCCTGAATCCGCTTGGCTCGTTCGGCGTCCACATTCCCGCCCTGTTCGGCGACCTGGGCCAACTGTTTGCGATACAGGATGTTGGCGGCGCCCTGGGCGCCCATCACGGCGATTTGGGCGGTCGGCCAAGCCAGGTTGATGTCGGCGCCGAGATGCTTGGAGCCCATCACGTCGTAGGCGCCGCCGTAGGCCTTGCGAGTGATCACGGTGACCAGCGGAACGGTGGCCTCGGCGTAGGCATACAACAACTTTGCGCCGCGCCGGATGATCCCGCCCCACTCCTGGTCGGTGCCGGGCAGGAAGCCGGGAACGTCCACGAAGGTCAGGATCGGAATATTGAACGCATCGCAGGTCCGTACGAAGCGGGCGGCCTTCTCAGAGGCATCGATGTTCAGGGTGCCGGCAAGCTGTGTCGGCTGGTTGGCGACGATCCCGACCGAGCGCCCTTCGACTCGTCCGAAGCCGACCACAATATTGGGCGCGAACAGCTCCTGGGTTTGCAAGAACTCACCGTCGTCTACGACATGTTCGATGACCGTGACCATGTCGTAGGGGGTATTGGCCGAATTCGGTATCAGGGTGTCCAGTTCCTCGTCGTCGGCGCTGATCTCTAGATCGGCGAAGGCTTCGAAGGACGGCGGATCCTCAAGGTTGTTCTGCGGCAAGTAGGCCAGCAGATCTTGGACGTAGGCGATCGCGTCGGACTCGTCACTGGCGGCGTAGTGCGCCACGCCTGAGCGTGAATTGTGCGCGGCTGCGCCGCCGAGCTCCTCAAATGTCACATCCTCGCCGGTGACGGTCTTGATGACATCGGGGCCGGTGATGAACATGTGCGAGGTCTTTTCAACCATGACGATGAAGTCGGTGATCGCCGGCGAATAGACGGCACCACCGGCGCACGGGCCCAATACCAGCGAAATCTGCGGGATGACCCCGGATGCGTGCACATTGCGCCGGAAGATTTCGGCGTACATCCCCAGCGCGGCGACACCCTCTTGGATCCTTGCCCCACCAGAGTCGTTGATACCGATGACCGGGCAGCCAACCTTCATCGCCAGGTCCATCACCTTGACGATCTTTTCTCCGAACACTTCGCCCAGGGAACCCCCGAAGACGGTGAAGTCTTGGGCAAAGATCGCCACTGCTCGCCCGTCCACCGTGCCGTATCCGGTGACGACGCCATCGCCGTAGGGCCGGTTGTGTTGTTGGCCGAAGGCGGTCGAGCGGTGGCGGGCCAACTCGTCCATCTCGGTAAAGGAGCCCTCGTCGAGCACCTGTTCGACCCGCTCCCGGGCCGTTTGCTTGCCCCGCGAATGCTGTTTCTCTACGGCGCGCGCCGACCCTGCGTGGACTGCCTCGTCGACACGACGCCGGTAGTCGCTGAGCCGGCCCGCTGTCGTGCGCATATCGCTTGTAGCCTCGGCGCTGGAGTCACTCATTCGAATAACCTAGCCTTGTCGAGTGGTTGAGCACCGTTGGGCACGCCCGCAATGGCACTCCACCATCGATTCAACTCACCGTGTGTTGCTGGCCGATCCGGTGCCCGGCGCCGTGGTGGTCGCCGATTACCAGAGCGCAGGGCAGGGGCGGCGGGGCCGGGTCTGGAGCGCGCCGCCAGGCACCTCGTTAGCGGTCAGTGTGGCCGTGCCGTCGGTGCGATCGGATTGGATCGGGTGGGTGCCGCTGCTGGCCGGCTTGGCGGTTTCCCGCGCAGTAAATCAGTGTGGCTACGGCGTTCGGGCCCGGCTGAAGTGGCCGAACGATGTCCTGGTCACCGGGCCTGGGGAGTCCGAACCGCGCAAGGTATGCGGCGTCTTGGCTGCAGCACGCCCCGGCGTCGTGGTTATCGGTGCCGGGCTCAATATCGACCAACGACGGGAGCAGTTGCCCACCGCGGCGGCGACCTCGTGGGCGCTCGCTGCCGGCATTGCCTTGCCGCATGAGATTCGATTCCGGTGGCTGAATGCTTATTTGGATCATCTGGCGCGTCTCCTGGATGACCTGGCCGACGGGGTGCAGCTGCGATTGAGCTACCGCGAGGCATGCTCGACCATAGGACAGCAGGTCCGGATCGATCTGTCCGGAGGTAAGACCATCAGCGGAGGCGCGGTCGACATTGATGCCGACGGCGCGTTGCTGGTGCGTACCGAACGCGGTGAGCTGGCCTTCCATGCGGGCGATGTGATCCACCTCCGGCCGGTTGCTGACTCGCAGTAGCCGCGGGCCGCGTTAGCGTGCAACCCATGACATCTGAGTCCAGCATGGTGACAGTGTCCCGCAGCGGTGCCCACGATCGCATTGCCGTCGCGCAGCTTGATCGACCGGAGGCGATGAACGCGATCTCCACCGAGTTGGCACGGCAACTGAGCGACGCGATGGGCAGGATTGCCGAGGACCCCGGCGTGGCCGTCGTCGTGTTGGCCAGCACGCGTGAGCGTGCCTTCTGCGTCGGGGCAGACCTGAAGGAGCGTGGGAAGTTCACGACTGAGCAAATGCTGACCCACCGTGAGATCAGCCGTGCTGCCTACCGAGGCGTGCTGGATCTGCCTATGCCAGCCATCGCCGCCATCGATGGGTACGCCCTTGGTGGCGGGTTGGAGTTAGCCCTTTCGTGTGACCAGATAGTGGCCTCTGCAGGCGCCGTGGTTGCCCTGCCCGAAGTGTCAGTTGGCCTGATCCCAGGTGGCGGCGGCACTCAATTGCTGACTCGGCGGATCGGTTGGTCAAAGGCGGCGTCGCTCATTTTCACAGCGGTACGGCTGAGCGCTGGCGAGGCCCACGCGTCGGGTGTTGTCGACACGATTTCGCAAGGCCTCGCGGGGCCGACTGCCATGGCCCTGGCTGAGCAGATCGCTCAGAACTCACCGGTCGCTTTGAGAGAGGCCAAACGGGCCATGCGAAATGGTCTCGATGTACCTTTGGCGCAGGCGTTGGACATCGAAGACACAAGCTGGCGGGCAACTGTTAAGAGCCCGGACCGTGAAGAGGGTATTACCGCATTCAATGAAAAACGTAGCCCGCGTTGGCATTCGCTTTCAATCGACTAGGATCACGCCATGATGCGAGTACTTCTTGCGGAAGACGATGCCACCATTTCGGAGCCCTTGTCCCGCGCGCTCCGCCGGGAAGGGTATGCCGTCGATGTCGCCGAGGATGGGCGTGCTGCGCTGACGCTGGCCGAAGGGGAGGCCCCCGATCTGGTGATTTTGGACATCGGGTTGCCATATTTGGACGGGCTGGAGGTGTGCCGGCGGATCCGGCAGGAAGGGCTCACTGCCCCGGTCCTGATCCTGACAGCGCGAGGCGATGAAGTGGACACAGTCGTCGGTTTGGACGCAGGCGCCGATGACTACGTGACCAAGCCTTTTCGCCTCGCCGAACTGTTGGCGCGCGCCCGGGCGTTGCTGCGTCGCGGAAGCGATAACCGCGAGGTCGGAGATCGTCCGATCACTGTCGATATCAAGGCCCGTCGTGCCTTTTTCCGAGGGCAGGAAGTAACGCTGACGGCCAAGGAATTCGATCTGTTGCGAGTGCTCACGCGTGAAGAGGGCCGCGTTGTTCCCCGCGAAACGCTCATGCTGGAAGTCTGGGACAGTTGGTTCGGTTCAACGAAGACACTTGACATGCACATCTCGGTGCTGCGGCGGAAGCTCGGAGACGACGCACACAGCCCTCGGTACATCGTCACGGTCCGCGGTGTTGGCTTCCGCTTTCAGAACGAGCCAGAACACTAAACGGGGCCGTTCATGCGGCAACAACTACACCGTGTCGCGGTTACCATCGGGATTGCCAGCGGAGCGTGCGGTGCGATTTTCCTCAGTGTCGCGGCACTGTTTTTGCTCAGTGCCGATCTCACCGAGCCTTTGGGGAGCTGGGTTACTGTCATCACGTTGCTCCTCGCCTCAGCGCTGGCCATCGCGGCCACGATTCCGGTCGCGCTGCTGTTGATCAATCGCACCCTGGCGACATTCACGGCGGCGTTGCATGATTTGGCACAGCGTGCTGATGACTTTGGCGCTGGTTCATTCGGCACGGATAGCAATGAGGAGCACACCCAGAATTTTCGCTCTTCGGTAAGTTCTACCAGTGGCCTTGAGGAAATCGACAATGTGCGCACGATCATGGATCACAGCCAAACCAACTTGGCACGGGCCCTGTCTTCGGAACGCTCGTTCGCGGCCGACGCTTCACATCAGCTGCGCACCCCTCTGGCAGCATTGTTGCTGCGCCTCGATGAGGTGGTCCACACCGACGACCTAGGGGTGGCCAAACACGAAGCCGAAATCGCCATCGGGCAGACCGAGCGACTCGCCTCGGTCGTCGACGATCTTCTGCATCGCACCCGAGCAGGGCACGCAGACGGTGGTCGATCAGTCTCTTTGGACACGGTGCTCTCTGGGCTGGAACAAGAGTGGACACCGGCGTTCCATGCCCGTGACCGACAGATCGTCGTCAGGGCCGAGCGGGCCATGATCGTGCGTTCCAGTGCCTCCTCGATCTCTCAGATTCTGAACGCGCTGGTCGAGAACGCGTTGCAGCACGGCGACGGCCTCGTTCAGATCTCGGCCGTTCGCAGCGGCCCCTCGGCCCTCCTCGAGGTTCGCGACGAGGGGAGCGGGATGGACCCGGAGTTGGCCCGGCGGGTATTCGACCGTGCCGTGACCAGCGGAGACGGCACCGGCCTCGGGCTTGCGGTGGCGCGCCAGACGGCAGAGTCGTTCGGTGGGCGGTTGGAGTTGGCTCAATCTCGACCGGCCGTCTTCGCGCTGTACATCTCGATGGCCCCAGCGACCTAACCCAGCTCAATGCCTGAGTCAGGAGCTGATGTCGGCGCTCATCTGCCGACGACACGCCCGCCGAAAACGGCTCAGGGGTTCACGTGAACCCCTGAGCCGTTCGTGCTCGGGCGTGTCGCGGGGTCAGTGCGCGTTCGGGTATGCCGGCTCTTCAGATTGGACGTAGCCCAGCTCAGTGCGGGTCAGGTACCACCGGCTGCTGCGCGTGCCGCCGGTGAGAGAACACGTACGTGCGGTAGGCCCAGAAACGGAACAGCGTGCCCAACACCAACCCCACTCCGTTGCCGCTGACGTTGTCGGCCAGTTGGCTGTCCAGACCCACGACGTAGCGGGAGAATCCCAAGCACACCAGGGCGATGAGCAACCCCACGACGTTGAAGAACACGAACAACACGAACTCCCGAGACCGAGCGGCGCGCCGCCGATGCCGAAAGGTCCAATAGCGGTTGCCCAGCCAAGCAACGATGGTGGCGATCGCGGTCGCAACGATTTTGGCTCGCAATGGAATGTTCTCCATCACCCCCGGCGTCGCAGACCCAGGCAGCCCAAAGACCAGATAGTTGTAGATACCGGTGTCGACGCAGAAGGCGATGAGGCCGACGACGCCGAATTTAGCCACCTCTTGAGCGAGCAACCGATACCACCGGGCCAGCGTTTCGCCGGCCCGCGCCACAATGGCATCCACCGGCGCAGCATACGCGGACACGGACAGTAGGCTGATGAGTTGTGAGTGCTTTCGTTGCCGACGCCCAACTCGACGCGCCGATTCAGGAGCCCACCGCGCAGCGACCCGAGGGAGGATTCCCCGTGGTGGGGATCATCGGGGGAGGCCAACTAGCCCGGATGTGTCAACCGCCCTCGGTCGGGCTGAACCTGGCGCTATCGGTGCTGGCCGAGTCGCCCACCGCAGCCGCAGCGCTCGTCGTGCCGCATGCGCCCGTGGGCTCCGCCGACGACATGGAGGCGGTGCTGGCCTTTGCTGCCGGTTGTGACGTGGTGACGTTCGACCATGAGCACGTGCCGCAGGATGTGATGCACGCGATCCAGGCCTCAGGTGTCGCCGTCCATCCCGATCCAGCGGCCTTGGTCTTCGCTCAGGACAAGATCGCGATGCGGTCCCGGCTGGGCGACCTCGGTGTCCCGTGTCCCCACTGGGCTGTTGCCCGAAGCGCGACCGACGTCGAGGACTTCGCCCGCCAGGTCGGCTGGCCGGTGGTGGCCAAGACACCGCGGGGTGGCTACGACGGCAAAGGCGTTCGGGTGATTTCGGGGGTGCAGCAGATATCGGACTGGCTCGCACAGGTCGGTCACAGCGACTCTCCCCTGGCTGACGGAGTGCTGCTCGAAGAGCGCGTCCGGTTCCGTCGGGAGCTGGCGGCCCTGGTGGCCCGCAGCCCCAGCGGCCAGGCCGCCAGTTGGCCGATCGTCGAGACCGTCCAGAGCGACGGGATCTGCACTGAGGTGCTCGCGCCTGCCCCGAAGTTGAGCGAAGACGTCGCAGCCGCCGCCACCCAGGTCGCGCTGCGTATCGCTGGTGAGTTGAACGTCACCGGCATTCTTGCTGTCGAGTTGTTCGAGGTCGACGGTAGTGACGGGGAGCATCCTGCGTTCGTCGTCAACGAACTGGCGATGCGCCCGCACAACAGTGGCCATTGGACGATCGATGGCTCCATCACCAGCCAGTTCGAGCAACACTTGCGCGCGGTGCTTGACCTGCCCTTGGGGGCCACCACCATCCGCGATCACTGGACAGTCATGGCCAACGTGCTCGGTGGCGACAAGCCGGAGTTGTACTCCACTTACCGGCATCTGCTGGCGCGGGACCCCGGCCTGCGAGTTCACCTGTATGGCAAATCAGTGCGGCCAGGCCGAAAGATCGGCCACGTCACTGTGTGCGGCGAAGACCTCGCGGAACTGCGTGCGCGCGGCCAGCATGCCGCGGACTACCTGCAAGGGGTCATCGATGATTGATCCTGGGCGGAGTCAACACAAGGCACCGGTTGCCTTGGTGATGGGCAGCGACAGCGACTGGCCGGTGATGGAGCAAGCCTCGCTGGTCTTGGTCGAGCTCGGCATCAGTTGTGCTGCGGACGTCGTCTCTGCCCATCGGATGCCAGCGGAAATGATTGAGTTTGGCAGCAGCGCCGCCGAGCGGGGCGTCCGCGTCATCATTGCCGGCGCCGGCGGCGCCGCGCACCTACCGGGGATGCTGGCTTCAGTGACCACGCTGCCGGTGATCGGCGTGCCGGTGCCGCTGAAGTACCTGGATGGAATGGACTCGCTGCTCTCGATCGTGCAGATGCCGGCCGGCATACCCGTGGCAACCGTCTCCATCGGCGGCGCCCGCAACGCCGGCCTGTTGGCCGCGCGAATCCTGGCCAGCGGCGGCGACGACGAGGCTGCCGCCATCACCGAGCGGCTGAGGGTCTTCGCCGATGAGCTCACCGCCAGCGCGCACGCTAAAGGGGAGCGAATCCGCGGGTCGTAAGGTGAAGGCATGAGTGACTTTGACCTTTTTGCCCTCTCCGAGGACCACCAAGTGCTGGCGCAGGCTGTGCGCGAGGTATGCACAGACATGGTGGCGCCCTACGCCGCTGCCGTCGATCAGGAGTCGCGGTTTCCCATCGAGGCCTACGAGGCTTTGCGGGCCACCGATTTCCACGCCCCGCACATCCCTGAGACCTACGACGGGGTAGGTGCCGATGCGTTGGCGACCTGCATCGTCATCGAGGAGGTTGCTCGGGCGTGCGCCAGTTCTTCACTGATTCCGGCCGTCAACAAACTGGGGACCATGCCGCTGATCCTGGCGGCCAGCGAGGAGGTCAAAGCCCGATACCTGCCGGAAGTGGCCACCGGAGAGGCGATGTTCTCCTACGGCCTCTCCGAGGCTGGTGCGGGCAGCGACACCAGCGCCATGTCCTGTCGGGCGATCGAGGACAGCGACGGCTTTTTCGTGTTGAACGGCCAAAAATCGTGGATCACGAATGCGGGAGTGTCGAGCTACTACACGGTGATGGCGGTGACCGACCCGGACGGAGCGCGGGGCCGCAATGTCAGTGCCTTTGTGGTGCATGCTGATGACGACGGCTTTGAGCTGGGGGTACCGGAAAAGAAGCTCGGCATCAAAGGATCGCCGACCCGGGAGTTGCTCTTCAGGGATTGCCGCATCCCGGGGGACCGGCTCGTGGGGGCACGCGGCGAGGGCCTCAAGATTGCGCTCGCCACTCTGGATCACACCCGGGTGACGATCGGCGCCCAGGCGGTCGGGATCGCCGCCGGCGCGTTGGAGCAAGCCATCGCCTACGTGAAGGAGCGTGAGCAGTTCGGCAAGGCAGTCGCGCAGTTCCAAGGGGTCCAGTTCATGCTCGCCGATATGGGTATGAAGTTGGAGGCGGCCCGACAGTTGACGTATGCCGCGGCCGCGAAGTCCGAACGCGGCGATGCAGATTTGCCGTTTTTCGGCGCAGCGGCCAAGTGCTACGCCTCGGATGTGGCCATGGAGATCACCACCGATGCAGTGCAACTGCTCGGCGGGGCCGGTTACACCAAGGATTTCCCCGTCGAGCGAATGATGCGCGACGCCAAGATCACTCAGATCTATGAGGGCACCAACCAGATACAGCGCATCGTGATGGCCCGCCAACTACTGCGTTGAACGGCTCACGGTTCGATGGTCAGCGGTTCCCCGGTGCGCAATGCCTCAAAGAGCTCACCCGCGTCGGCCTCATCCCAGAGCACCGCGCTGCCGGCCGAGGTGGAGTAGTTCGCATCTGCGACGGGCACCGTGATGGAGTCGCCGGATCCGTTGGATATTGAGCGCATCGCCAAACCGACTTTGACCAGCTCCCACATCGAGGTGTCCTCGCCGCGCTTCAGTGAGGACCCGGTGGCAGTCCCGACCGCCTGCAGCTCCCATGGCACCAGGAGGGTGCTTGGGCGGGTCATCTTTTGAACCATCGCCGCGAGGAACTCGCGCTGTCGCTCCACGCGACCAAGATCGCCCCGGGGGTCGGAGTAGCGCATCCGGACGTAGTTCAGGGCGTCCTTGCCCTCCAACTCTTGACACCCGGCCGGCAGATCGAGGTCGCTGCGCTCCTCGAACACGGCATCCGGCAGGCACATCTCGACACCGCCGACCTCGGCAACGACGTCGACGAACCCGTCGAAGCCCACCTCGAGATACCCATCGACGCGTAGCCCGGTCGCTTGCTCGACGCTGTCCACCAGCAACGGAGGGCCCCCGATGGAGTACGCGGCGTTGATCTTGTTCATCCCGTTGCCGGGGATATCGACGTAGGAGTCGCGCGGGAGCGAGACTAGTGTCGGGTCGCCTGCGGTCGGCAGGTGAAGGAGCATGATGGTGTCGGCGCGCGAGCCTTCAACTGAGCCGGTCTTCAACTCGTTGCGCTGCTCCTGGGTGAGATCCTCCCGCGAGTCGGTGCCGACCAGCACCACGTTGCTGCCAGAGCCGGAGCCCGGTCGATCCGCATTGTCCGGGGTCGCGTCGACCTCCCCGATTGCGAAGTAACTGCTAGCCACGGCCCAGATCATCGCCGCCACGTAGGCCCCGATGATCAGCATGATGATGAGGCTGACCCGGCGCATGCCATACCGCGGGCGATGGGTGCGACCGCGGCGTCCGGGGGGTGGGGGCTGGTCATAGGACGGTTCCTCATATACAGGTTCTTGCCACTGCTCCTGTCCATACTGCTCCGCGCCTGAGTAGGGGTACTCGTCCTGCTCGTGATGTTGGGGATCGCCCTGCCACTGCTGAGTGCGGGCGCCGCTGTCCGTCTGCCAGTCGCTATCGGTCTGCCATTCCCGATCAACCTGCCAGCCCTGATCGCTGCGACGGGGCTCCGACCCACGAGGGGTTCGTGGCATCGGTCGGGTCCAGTCGTCTTCTGGGCGGCGCGGCATCGCTCCAGGGTAGGTGAGAAGCGGCGTGCGGCAGGCTAACCTGCCCACATGGCGACCCACGAGTCCACTGCCCGCCGGTGGCCTGGTGTCTCGGTCGTCATGCCTGTGCGCAACGAAGCTGGACATCTCGCGGACTCCCTGGCGTCGGTCTTCGCCCAGGACTATCCGGGTCCGGTGGAGGTGGTGCTCGCGATCGGTAGCAGCACGGACGGCACTCGCGAGGTCGCCGAGCAAGCGATCGCTGGGCGGCGCCACGTGCGCATCGTGGACAACCCCAGCGGCCGCACGCCCGATGCGCTCAACGCCGCGATCGCGGTCAGCACGCACCCGGTGGTCGCCCGTGTCGACGCGCACGGCGCCCTGTCGCCGGATTACTTGAGCACCGCCATACCGGTCCTGCTGGCGACCGGGGCCGCGAACGTCGGAGGACGCGCGGTGCCCCAAGGCGTCGGCGCGATGCAGCGAGCTATTGCGGCGGCCATGGCCTCGCCCCTCGGGATGGGCTCGGCGCGGTTCCGCGTCGGAGGTGAAGCTGGGCGGGCCGAGACCGTCTTTCCGGGCGTTTTCCGGCGCGAGTGGCTGGACCAGGTCGGCGGTTACAACTCTGACTACGACCGTGCCCAGGACTGGGAGATGAATCTGCGGATCCGGCAGGCTGGTGGCATCGTGTGGTTCAGCCCGGACATCTGCGTGACCTACCACCCGCGCAGTTCGCTGCGCAGCCTGGCGCAACAGTTCTACGCCACAGGAGCGTGGCGTCGCCGGCTCGCACGGGAGCACGATGACGCGTTGAGTATGCGCTACTTGGCGCCGCCGGTGTTGGTCGTGACACTCGCCACCGGCTTGATCGGTGCCACCGTCTGGCCGCCGAGCGCGTTGCTGCCGCTGGGGTATGCCGCCGCCGTCGGTGTGGGAGGTCTGCTGATCGCCCGAGACGAGCAGTGGTCGGTGCGGCTGCGGGTGCCGGCTGTCCTGGCGACCATGCACCTCAGTTGGGGGTGCGGGTTCCTGGCTGGGACCTCGCGCTAGGCCCTGAGCAGCGGGGGCTCGGTGCGCTCGCGCACCTCCTGCTCGCTGACCCCGGGCGCTAGTTCCGTCAGGACCAGGCCGCGCTCGGTCACGTCGATCACCGCCAGATCGGTGATGATGCGCTGCACGCAGGCCAGGCCCGTGATCGGTAGCGAGCAGTGGTCGACGATTTTGGCTGAGCCGTCGCGAGCGTTGTGTTCCATCAGCACGATCACCCGTTTTGCCCCATGCACCAGATCCATCGCACCGCCCATCCCCTTGACCATCTTGCCCGGGATCATCCAGTTGGCGATGTCACCGCTGGCTGAGACTTGCATTGCGCCCAAGATGGCCGCGTCCACCTTGCCGCCACGAATCATGCCGAAGCTCATCGCGGAGTCAAAGAAGGAGGCACCGCGCCGGATCGTGACGGTTTCTTTGCCGGCATTGATCAGGTCCGGGTCCTCGGTGCCCTCGACCGGGTAGGCGCCGACACCGAGGATGCCATTCTCGGACTGAAGCACGAGCTCGACCTCGTCGGGGACGTAGTTGGGCACCAGCGTCGGCAGGCCGATGCCGAGGTTGACGTAGTCACCGTCGTGCAGTTCGCGCGCCGCACGGGCCGCCATTTCTTCCCGATTCAGTCCCATCTCAGTTCTCCCGGCCCGTGGGCCGGGTGGTTCTTTTTTCTATTCGCTTGTTCGCGGCTTGCTCAGCGCTGAGCGGCAGCACCCGCTGCACATATAGCCCAGGTAGGTGGATGTCGTCCGGATCCAGGTCCCCCGGCTCCACGAGATGCTCGACTTCAGCCACGCTGATGCGCCCGCTCATGGCGCACAGCGGGTTGAAGTTGCGCGCGCTTGCCCGAAAGAGCAGGTTGCCGTGCCGATCACCCTTCCAAGCACGCACCAACCCGAAGTCTGCGGCAATGGACTCCTCGAGGACATACTCCTGCGGATGGTCGCTTAAGTGATCGAAGGTCCGCGTGTCTTTGGCAGGGGAAGCGAGAACAACCTTCCCCTCGCTGTCGTAGCGCCACGGCATACCTCCCAGAGAGACCTGTGACCCGACGCCGGTTGCGGTGTAGAAGGCCGCGATGCCAGATCCACCGGCACGCAACTTCTCGGCCAACGTCCCTTGGGGCGTCAACTCGACCTCCAACTCTCCGCTCAAATACTGACGGGCGAACTCCTTGTTCTCCCCGACGTAGGAACCGACGATGCGTCGGATCCGCCCTGCTGACAACAAGATGCCGAGGCCCCAATCGTCCACGCCGGCGTTGTTCGACACAACCTCAAGTTGCTGGGTGCCGGCGCGCAACACCTCGTCAATGAGAACCGTTGGCACCCCACAGAGCCCGAAGCCTCCTACCGCGAGTGTCATCCCGTCGCTGAGACCATCGAGCGCCGCAGCGACACTCTCGACCACTTTGTCCATGCTGACCGACAATAGTGGGCTTCCTCGGCATACGCGATCATGGTCGCCGCGCTGCACGAGTGTTCTCGCCACTGTAAGTGCTGTGCCGGTGACGTAGTCTCAGGCGGCGAACCTTCCGGATCAGTCGGAACCGCGAACGGGCAAGTCTTCCCGAAGCTAGGAGTCCAGGCGGGTAGATCCGAGGCAACTTACTGTGGCGCATGACACCGGCTACCAGATCTCGGAGGCAGCGGGGCGCACTCGACTCGTCAGACGGTGGTCAATCGTCTGAAAAGGCTCCTCTTCCTGTGAGCGCGTCGTAGAGCACGCGACATGAGCAATTGAGGTCGCGGGCGATCTTCGCCTTGGGGATGCGCGCGGTCACCAAATCACGGGCACCGGCGATCTGCTCAGGGGTGAGTTAACGGGCTCGCCCAAGCCGATCAGGTTCGGTCATCAAAATCAGCAGAAAGGCCATGGCAGACTCGCAGTATCGGGTGCTCCTGTCTCTGGTCAGATGTGAACTGTCGTAAGTCCCGTCCTCCCAGGTCACAGGGGTATTCGTATGTCACGACCATAACCATCACACCCAAAGAAACGGCGGATCCAGGCTTAGCGGAGAGACGTCGCGGGGCAGGTAAGCGATGCCCGCTGCGGCACGTCGACGCTCATTCGCCCCCTCCGGCTGGACACCGCGAGGCCTCATCAGGCATTAACGCTTGATGTCGAGCGTATGGTTTCGCGGTGTCATGGCCGGTGAGCGCGTTGATCTTCCCGAGGGCTAAGAGGGCTGGACTCCTTCGCATGATCAGGCGACGAGGACTTTTTGAGCAGTACGCCAGCGAGTGCAGTTTGACGACCCTGGCCATCGAGAACCGGGCCTCGAGGCGAAGCCGGTGAGGTGGTTCGAGGACGGCGGCGACCCACCGCATTCCTCCCTGCGCGAGGTTCTCACGCATGTGATCGTCCAGACGGCTACTCATGCCGGCCATCTAGATATCTGCCGTGAGCTGGTCGATGGTGGACAGCGTCTCGTCCTCGATGTACCGAGGATGTGAATGCGTCTTCTGTCGATAGCGATCAGTGGCCGTGATTGCTGCGCGTGATGTCCTGGACAATCTCACCCCAACCGAAACGGTCGCCGAAGACCGCATACATGATGAACGCCTGCGCCCCGTTCGTGCACCGGACCGTATCGGGACCCGCAGTATTGCTCATGGGGAACCGTTGGCTTCGATAGGGCCGAGGTGAGCGCTGAGTTGGAATGCGCGGATCAGCGCGCTTTGTTGATGTTCTGGGGGCGTGCGAGACCGCGGTGGAGGGCGCTTGCTTGTAGCGAGCTCTGAGGCTTGTGGCGCTCATTGAACGCCTCCACTGCATTCAGGGTCGAGCCGTGAACCCGGCGTGCGCCGGCGATCCGAGCGAGCGGGTTCCAGCGCTGCAGGCTGACGGTCGTCTTCATGACGGTGCTGTTGGTGTTCATGAACAATAGTCTTGCCGTCTCATGTCCCATGTGTCTAATGACTAGTATCGATGTTATCTATGACGAAGGCGCATACATGGGGACGTGATGAGCCGGTAGATCCATGAAGGGGCGTTCGCGCCACGTAACCGGCGGGCATGTTCGTTACCCACGTCCTCATCCCGCGCGGCTCTGGAGAAAGTCCGACCCGTCTCTGAGGTGTGCCAGGAACAGTTCGGAAGCAGGCAGAAGGCGACGTTCAGTTGACCACGCAACTCCGATCTCCCTGGCTGCTGACACATCGTTGATCACCAGATACCGCACCTGGTGAGGGCCTTGCGTGTCCTGCCGTTGGTGGGGACGCGGAACGATGGAGACACCCAGCCCGGCAGCGATGAACCCGCGGATTGCGTCGATGTCTTCGCACTCAAAGACGACCTCAGGCTCGAAGCGCGCCTGCGCACACACATCGTCAGTCACCTCACGCAGCAACGTTCTTTCACCAAGAGCGATGAATCGCTCCCCCGCTAGATCGGCAAGAACGACCTCCTCGTGCACCGCTAGCGGGTGGTGGCTGGCCACCGCCAGGTACAACGGTTCGCGCACCAAGCGGTGCCACCCCACGCTGGCGCTGGAGGGCCGCAGCGTCGACACCTCAAGATCGATATCTCCGCGGGAACGCACCGTGGTCACCGCTTCGGCTCGTTTGGGCTTGAGATCAAACTTCACGTCCGGGTGCACGGCACGGAAGTCGGCCACCAGCGCAGGCACCCACCACGACCCCAACCACGGCTCGTAGGCCAACGTGACCGTGCCCGTCTCTGGATCAATGATCTGCTGCACCGCAGCCAGACCGTCGTCGAGCTGGTGAATCAAAGCATCGACGTGGTGCTTGAACACAGTCCCCGCATGAGTCATCCGCAGCGTCCGCCCCGAGCGGCGCAACAGCGACGTACCAACCTCGGCCTCCAAACGCGCCAGCGCACGCGACACCCCCGGCTGCGATGTACGAGCCAACTCACTGACCTCGGTCACCGTGACACCGTCGGCCACCTCAGCGAACCAGCGCAGCGAATCAGTATCCACACCCATGACACTAGTGCATGCATAACAGCAAAACCAGGTGTCAAACGCATACTTCGAATCAAGAAGCAGTGCTACCGGTCGATGTCGTTGCGGATCGTTCGGGTCGTGACGCCCACGCGCTCTGCCAGTCCGGTGCCCGAGGACTGTGGCCTGGGACTGCAGCAAGGCCAGGAGCGACAGCAATCAGGCCGAGGTCTCAAGCATGCCTAGGACCCTCTCACAAACTAGGAATCTAGTTCCTATGTAAGTCTTACGGTCGTCCTAGGACCACACAGCGAACCACTTCATCCGATATCCGTCCCTTCGCTGTCG
>JBARZG010000031.1:0-52836 GCA_049649785.1 Ornithinimicrobium sp.
GTCGGGAGGAAATCGTCTGGCAGCAATCCTCCGAAGACGAAGGAGTTGCCGAAGGACTCTGCTGTCGTTCGATGCCCGGTCGACTCGACGAATGCGGCGAACTGGGCGTTCGTCACCGTCGTTGCGCAGATCGTGTATGCCGACAGGGTCACCCGATGCTCGGGGCCCTCGCCATCGGCCTCGTACCCAGCCTTGTCGTTTGTCCCCATCACGAAATCGTCGCCAGGAACGTCGCGGAGATCGAGAGCGATCGATCTCCGCGAGTCGAGCTCGCCACCGAGGCCTTTGGCGCCGTTCGTGGGTGCGACATCGTCGGCCGATGACGGCGACCGGCCAGGAGCGCAGCACGCTGAGTCTTGCACCTCGGTCCCCTGTCCCTCGCGCGGTTGTGCAACGGTCTGCTCGCGCTGCTCGGCCCACAGCGTACGCGTCGGTCACGTCTGGGCGGCTCGCCCGATCCGGATGATGACACCGCGAAGTGAACCCAGCCATGATGTGGACACTTGGCGCTCTCGTTCACGACAGGGGCCGAGTCAGCGTGTTCGGCCGAAACACAACGTTCAGCCGCAGCAGACCGATCAACGGAGATGTGAGATGACGAACCAACCCGACCGGCACGCACGATCGATGCTCCCGATCCCCGACCGACCGGCACCGGCCCACACGACATACGACGCGAAGGACCCCGAGACCTCCTACCCTCCGATCGAACCGCTCCGACCGCCACAGGGTTCGCCGAACGTCCTGATCGTCCTGCTCGACGACGTCGGCTTCGGGGCGTCGAGTGCATTCGGTGGACCGTGTGAAACGCCACACGCCGAGCGCCTCGCAGCAGGGGGCCTGAAGTACAACCGGTTCCACACGACGGCACTGTGTGCGCCCACGCGGCAGGCGATGCTCACCGGACGCAACCATCACTCTGTCGGGATGGGCAGCATCACAGAAACCGCAACGTCAGCGCCGGGAAACAACTCGCTGCGACCCAACACGAAGGCTCCGCTGGCGATGACGCTGAAGCTCAACGGGTACTCCACGGCCCAGTTCGGCAAGTGCCACGAGGTCCCGGTGTGGCAGTCCTCGCCGCTTGGCCCGTTCGAGGCGTGGCCCTCCGGGGGAGGCGGGTTCGAGACGTTCTATGGGTTCATTGGCGGGGAGAACAACCAATTTGAGCCGGCGCTGTATGACGGGACGACCCCGGTCGAGCCGCCGGCCACGGCGGAGGAGGGGTATCACCTCACCGAGGATCTCGCCGACCGCGCGGTGAACTGGATCCGGCAGCAGAAGGCGTTGATGCCCGACAAGCCATTCTTCGCCTACTTTGCCCCCGGTGCGACGCACGCGCCACATCATGTTCCGCTGGAGTGGGCCGAGAAGTACAAGGGGCAGTTCGATGATGGTTGGGACGTGCTGCGCGAGCGGACGTTCGCCAGGCAGAAGGAGCTCGGGGTCATCCCCGACGACGCGGAACTGACGGCTCGACATGACGAGATCACGGCCTGGGACGACATGCCTGATGAGATGAAGCCGGTCCTGGCGCGCCAAATGGAGGTCTATGCGGGCTTTCTGGAGCACACCGACCATCACGTCGGCAGGGTGATCGATACGATCGACGACCTCGGCGTCCTCGAAGACACACTCATCTACTACATCATCGGTGACAACGGAGCCTCGGCTGAAGGCACGATGAACGGGGCCTTCAACGAGATGGCCAACTTCAACGGGATGGCCGGGCTTGAAACGCACGAGTTCATGCAGTCGAAGATGGACGAATTCGGCACGCCCGAGTCGTACAACCACTACTCGGTCGGCTGGGCCTGGGCAATGAACACTCCGCTGCAGTGGACCAAGCAGGTCGCCTCACACTGGGGCGGCACCCGAAATGGCACCATCGTGCATTGGCCCAACGGGATCGAGGAGAAGGGTGGGCTGCGCGATCAGTTCACTCACGTGATCGACCTTGCGCCGACCATTCTCGAGGCTGCCGGAGTCCCCGAGCCCACAGTGGTGAACGGCGTGCAGCAGTCTCCAATGGAGGGGACGAGCATGCTCTACACCTTCGATCAACCTGACGAGCCGGAGAAGCACGATCTGCAGTACTTCGAGATGTTCGCCAATCGCGGGATCTATCACAAGGGGTGGAGCGCGGTGACCAAGCACCGCACTCCGTGGGTGATGGTTGGCGGCGACCTGCCAGCTTTTGACGATGACGTCTGGGAGTTGTACGACGGCAGCAAGGACTTCAGCCAGGCCCATAATCTTGCGGCCGAGCATCCCGAGATGTTGGCGAAGCTTCAGCGGCTCTTTCTGATCGAGGCCGCAAAGTACAACGTCCTTCCGATGGACGACCGCACCAGCGAACGGCTCGAACCGAAGATGGCGGGTCGCCCCACCCTGGTCCATGGTGACTCACAACTGTTCTTTCCTGGGATGGGCAGGCTGTCGGAGAACAGCGTCGTCAGCATCAAGAACAAGTCCTTCTCGGTGACGGCCGAGGTCGACATCCCGGAATCGGGAGCGAGTGGTGTCATCATCGCTCAGGGCGGCCGGTTCGGCGGCTGGGGTGTGTACACCACGGACGGAGTCTTGAAGTTCGTCTACAACGTGCTCGGCATTCACTTGTTCACCGCGACGGCAAGCGAGCCCGTGCCGGCCGGTCGCCATCAGGTGCGTGTCGAGTTCAGTTACGACGGCGGTGGTCTGGCGAAGGGCGGCGACGTCACGCTCTACCACGACGGTGACGCTGTCGGTTCGGGCCGGGTCGAGGCGACCCAGCCGATGATCTTCTCCGCCGATGAGACCACCGACATCGGCTACGAGTCGGGAACCTGCGTCACCCCCGACTACACGGTCGAAACGTCCCGATTCACCGGCAAGGTCCACTGGGTCCAGATCGATCTCGGGGACGACGACCACGACCACTTCATCGACCCGGAGGAGCGGCTCCGCATAGCCATGGCCCGCCAGTAACCGCCGCTGAGCGCCGCGCATCCCAGACGCACCGTGCGCGGTGGCTCGGCCTAGGCGAGCCCGGCGTCGTGCACGGTGATGGCGATCTGGGTCCGGTTGTCCAGATCCCACTTGGTCAAGATCCGGGACACGTGGGCTTTCACGGTGGGCAGACCCATATAGAGGGTCTTGGCGACCTCAGCATTGCTGTGCCCACCGCCGATAGCGACGGCAACCTCCCGCTCGCGATCCGTCAACTCCGAGATTCGGCGCAACGCCGCATCGCGCGCGCCCGACCCATCGCCCGCCTCCTCGGTGACCCGGCTGATCAACTGCGCAACCACGCTCGGCGACAACATCGGCTCCCCAGCTGCCACGCCCTTGATCGCCTCGACCAGGCGCTCGGGGCGGGTGCTCTTCAACAAGAAGCCACTCGCTCCGAGGCGAAGTGCAGAAACCACCAGGTCATCGGTGTCAAACGTCGTCAACACGATGACCTTGGGCGGGTTCGGCGCCTTCAGCAACACAGCAGTCGCCTCCAAACCGTCCATCCGCGGCATCCGGATGTCCATCAACACAACATCCGGCTTTAGCCGCCGAACAACGTCTAAGGCCTCGCGACCGTCGACGGCTTCGCCCACGATCTCGATTGCCGAGGCCCCGCCCAAGATCATCGAAAGCCCGGTCCGGACCAGGGCATCGTCGTCGACCAAAACCACGCTGATGCGCAGCTGTGCCGCACCCGAGTCGCTAATCCCCGCGCCGTCGAGGCTCATCCGGCGTTCACCCGGTCCCGCCAGGGCAACTGACCGTGAACCACGTAGTCGCCGCTTCGGTCACTGCCGTAGGCCAACGTGCCGCCGCCAAGATTCACCCGCTCAGTCAAGCCGATCAACCCCATACCCGACGACTGCTCAACGATCCTTGGCGTGCCGTAGTCGGTCGGCGGATTGCGGATCTCGAACAGCAGCCCCCGCTCAGGGTCACCGCCGATCGTGATCGACACGGGCATACCAGGGGCATGTTTGCGGGCGTTGGTCAGGGCTTCCTGGACGACGCGGTATGCCGTTCGCGACGCCGTCTGTGGCACGTCGTCGAGCGAGCATCCGGCGGCAAGGTCGAGCCTCGCCGCGATATCCCCAGTCTCGTCCTCGGCGATCAGGTCATCGAGTCGCAACAGGTCAGGCTGTGGAGCGCGAGGTTGATCCACTTCGCCCTCTTGGCGCAGCACACCCAACACTTCACGCAACTCACCCACTGCGAGATCGGCGTTGTCCCGCAGCAGTTCCGCCGTTTGTTTGACTTGTTCGCGGGGCAGATCGTCGCGATAGGCCAAGGCTCCGGAGTGCATCGCAATCAGTGAGATTCGGTGCGCCAGCACGTCGTGCATCTCGCGCGCGATTTTGGCCCGCTCATCGGCTTGAGCGCGAGCGATCCGGCTGGCCTGCTCGGCTTCAGCGCTCTCGGCGCGACCTTGCAGCGCAGCCATGGCGTGTCGCTGCGAACCGATCGCGGCGCCAACCCCGACGCTGGCGGCAAAGGCCAGCACCTGGGTGATGACGCTGCCAAGGTAGTCAGGTTGTCCGTCGGTGGGATACCAGATCTCGAACGGCAGCGGAGAGAGCATCCACACCGGCAACACGATGAGCCATTCGCGCCATACCCGCCTCGTCGCCAGGGACACCATCGCCAGGAGCGCGGCCCCGCTTGCCGCAGCCGAGAACGCGGAGGCCACCACAATGACCAGCGCGATAGTCAGTGGACGGGTGCGCCGCCACAGAACCAGCACGAGACACGCCACCCCGACCGCGGCGTCGCCGAGCCACGCGATGTCGCCACGGCCAGGTATGAAGGTGAAAGCGCCGATAAAGATCGCGACACCGACCAGCGTGGCCACAGTTAGCCGCCACACCTCACCCCACACTGTCGTTGCCGGGATCGCACGCCTCACCCGGTGAGCGTATGCCGTGCCGCGCGCCGATACGTCGGCCGCAAGGATGGGGCGTCGGCTGCAGACGGCAGACGAAAGTAGGGGGTAGTCGCAGACCCGCGACTGATGTGTGCGTTGCCCGCGGCGACCAGAGTTGTCCTCATGATCACCACAACGAACCTCACCCGGCGATACGGAGACTTCATCGCCGTCGACGATGTGACCTTCACCGCGCAACCCGGGCGGGTCACCGGCTTCTTGGGCCCCAACGGGGCAGGCAAGTCGACCACCATGCGCATCCTCACCGGTCTCACGCCGGCAACGACCGGCACCGCCACAGTGCTCGGCCAGGACTTTCATACCTTGACCAACCCCGGCCGACACGTCGGCGTCCTGCTCGACGCCTCCGCGCAGCACAGCGGGCGGACCGGCCGCGAGATCCTGACCCTGTCGGCGATGACCCAGGGCCTCGGCTCGGCGCGAGTCGAGGCGATGTTGGACGTCGTCGGTCTGACCACGAAGGAGGCGGGCCGACGAGTCAAGAACTACTCACTCGGTATGCGTCAGCGCCTCGGCATCGCGGCTGCACTGATCGGCGACCCGGAAGTGTTGATCCTCGACGAACCGGCCAACGGACTGGACCCGGCCGGCATCCGCTGGATGCGTGACCTGCTCGGCGGCTTCGCCAGCGAAGGCGGCACGGTGCTGTTGTCGTCTCACCTGCTCAATGAGATCGAGCGGATCGCCGACGACATCGTGGTCATTGGGCGCGGCAAGATCGTCGCGCACGGGGCGACCGAAGACCTGCTCCGGCCGTCTGGCA
Organism: Ornithinimicrobium sp.; assembly: GCA_049649785.1. GTDB lineage: Bacteria > Actinomycetota > Actinomycetes > Actinomycetales > Dermatophilaceae > Ornithinicoccus. The sequence goes on from JBARZG010000031.1 coordinate 5,700, forward strand.
CCTTCGTGCGCAGCATCGACGACACAGCGCTATCGGCCGCCATGACGGAACGCGATATCGAGTTCAGCACCGAGATGGGCGGTGGCCTGCGAACTCCGGCCGAGCCACACGAGATCGGCGCCGTAGCAGCAACTCTGGGTCTGCCGTTGACCGAACTGCGACCCGCCGACAACCGGGGGCTCGAAGAGATGTTCCTGACCCTGACCAGCGACGATGCCCGAGTGGAGACCGCAGCATGAGCACAGCAACACAGACCCAGACGCCCAGAATTACCCGTGACAACGGACATGTTGGTCCATCGGTGACCGCGCTCGGCCCACGCAGCCGCGACAAGATCAGCGCAGTGCCGTTTGTCCGGCTGATCAAGGTCGAGACCCGAAAGCAGGTCGACACGTTGGCCGGTCGCTGGTTCCTGGTCGGTATCGCGGCGGTCACCCTCACGGTGTTCATCATCATGTTGTTCAACAATGGTGGTGATCACACCTGGATGAGCTATTTCGGTGCTTCTGTCACGCCGCTCGGGGTGCTGTTGCCGGTGATCGGCATTATGGCGGCGACCTCGGAGTGGGCTCAACGCACCGCCATGACGACCTTCACGTTGGAGCCGCGCCGCGGCCGGACCATCGGCGCGAAGATCATCAGTTCGCTGCTCCTGGGTGCGGCCTTGTTCCTGGTGGGTCTCGTCTTGTCCGTCCTCATTCACCAAGTGGCGATCACCACCCGCGGCATCGACGGGGACTGGACGTTGACGTGGTGGATCATCGGTGGCGCAGCCCTGGCGACCACGATCGGCATGCTGCAAGGCACGGCCTTCGGACTGGCGCTGCTGAACACTCCGGCTGCGATCGTGGCCTACTTCGCGCTCCCGACAGCACTGACCGCCTTGAACGCGCTGATCCCATCGTGGCAGACGTTCTTTTCCTGGACCGATATCAACCAAACGCTCAATCCCTTCTTCATGGGTGTTGCGCCCAGCGACAAGGAGTGGGCTCAGATCGCCGTGTCGGTCGGGATCTGGGTGGTCCTTCCTATGGCGATCGGCGTATGGCGCGTGTTGCGCAGCGAAGTGAAGTAGCCAGCACAGAACGAGTGGGGCCGGGCCATCAGGGGGCCCTGGCCCCACTTCCTGCGTTCAGCGAATTCCGCTGTGCCAGCACTCGGCATACCCTTGGCTCTGCACGTGCCCGCCTTCTGTCGCCGAGATCGGCCTCGGGCACGACCAGCAGTCACGAAAGGCACCACCGGATGTCCCACAGGACGACGCGCAAGGGCACGGTTATCGCTGCCGCAACCGCTGCGTTGCTGACCCTCAGCGCGTGCAACGCTGGCAGCGACGACACTTCCGAAAACACCGACGATGCGGGCGATGCCGAAAGTGTGACTATCGGCCTGTTCGCCGAGCCGGCCAGCCTCGACTTCACGACGACCGACGGCGCTGCCATCCCGCAGGCGCTGCTCTACAACGTCTACGAGACGTTGCTCAAGGTCGACAGCGACTCCGGTGAGGTCGTTCCCGCGCTGGCTAGTGACTATGAGGTCAGCGACGACGGCCTGACGTACACCTTCACCCTCGTGGAAGACGCAACGTTCAGCAACGGCGGCGACTTCACCGCCGAAGACGTCGTGTTCAGCATCGAGCGGGTGCAGTCCGACGACTGGACGGTGTCGCTGAAGTCGGACATGGATGTGGTCGAGTCGGTCGAGGCCACCGGGGACTACGAGGTGACGTTCACCCTGAGCCAGCCGGACAACTCGTGGCTCTACTCGTTGACCACCAGCCGCGGCGCGATGTTCGACACCGACGGCGTGGACGACCTGGCGTCCGACCCGATCGGCACCGGTCCCTATGCGTTCGAGTCATGGGACCGCGGCACCGCGATCACTCTGGAGCGCAACGATGACTACTGGGGCGAGCAGCCCTTCTTCTCCCGGGTCGAGTTCGCCTACTTCGACGACGCCAACGCCGTGAATAGCGCCATGCTGACCGGCACCATCGACGTTGTCGGCACCGTCCAAGCGCCGGAGTCACTCGCCGAGTTCGACGGCGAGGACTACCAGATTATCGAAGGCACGACCAATGGTGAAGTGGTGCTGTCGTTCAACAATGACGAAGGCCCGTTCACCGATCTTCGGGTCCGGCAAGCAGCGCGGTATGCCATCGACCACGAGGCGCTGCTCGACATCTGCTGGGCAGGACGCGGCGAACTCATCGGCTCGATGGTGCCGCCGACCGATCCCTGGTACGAGGACCGCACCGGCGACTACCCGTTCGACCTCGACAAGGCGAAGGAGCTGCTGGAGGAGTCGGGCAACGATGGGGTCACGGTGCGCCTGCGCATCCCTGGCCTGCCGTATGCCGTGGCGTGCGGCACCGTGGTCGAGTCGATGCTGGAGGACGCCGGCTTCGACGTGAACATCGATGAGTTGGAGTTCCCGGCCACCTGGCTAGAAGAGGTCTTCACCGCGCATGACTTCGACATGTCCATCGTGTCCCACGTCGAGCCGCGGGACATGGAGGCCGTGTTCGGCAACCCGAACTACTACACCGGTTACGGCACCGGGGAGGTCACGGCGTTGTTCGACGAAGCCAAGGCCGGCACCGAGGAGGAACAGGTTGAGAAGCTGGAGGAGGCTGCCACGTTGATCAGCGAGGATGCGGCCGCCGACTTCCTGTTCGTTTTGCCGAACCTGATCGTGGCCACACCCGACATCACTGGCTTGCCGGAGAACGCCGTCAGCTCATCGTTCGACTTGTCCAAACTGGCGCGGGACTGAGGCAGCCGCTCCGGGTCTCGCTGAATGTCGAAACGAGCGCTGACATGGCGGGGAGCGGACGTTTCAGGACGGTGAGCGCGCTGTGATCCTTCAACTGATCCGACGATTCGCGGTGCTGATCGCCAGCGTGGCGGTGAGCACTATCGTCGTGTTCGGTTTCATGCAGATCCTGCCGGGCAACCCGGCTCGGGTCGCCTTGGGGGTGAATGCCTCGGATGAGGCAGTAGCCCGGATGACCACGCAGTACGGACTGGATCGACCCCTCACCGTGCAATACGTGGACTGGGTGGGTGGGATGCTGCGGCTGGACCCCGGCATTGAGTACATTTCCAAGGCCGCCATCGGCCCGCAAATCGTCAGCGGGCTACAGGTCACCTTGTGGCTGGTCGGAGCCTCAATGATCGTCGCCGTGGTGGTTGCGGTGCCGGTTGGCGTCTGGATGGCAATGCGACATCGGCATCCGGACGGAGTGTTGCTGTCGGCGGCCTCGCAGGTCGGCGTTGCGGTGCCAGCGTTCCTGGCCGGCATCCTGTTGATCTCGGTGTTCGCTATCCGGCTGGGCTGGGTGGACTCCGGTGGGTGGGTGGTCCCGGCCGAGGACCCGGCCGGCTTCCTGCGAAAACTGGCGCTGCCGACGATTTCTCTGGCTCTGGTCCAAGGGTCGGTGCTGGCCCGATATGTGCGCTCGGCGGTGCTCGACGAGCTGCACCAGGACTACTTGCGCACGGCTCAGGCTAAGGGGTTACGTCCGCTGCAGGCCGTGTTTCGGCATACCTTGCGCAACGCGGCGGTGCCGGTGGTGACGGTCGCCGGTCTGCAACTGGCCGGGCTGCTGATCGGGGCTGTGGTGATCGAGCGGGTTTTCGTCATCCCCGGGCTCGGCTCGCTGCTGTTGGACTCGGTCCGCGAACGCGAGCTGCTGACGGTGCAAAGCGTGGTGATGGTGCTTGTCGTTGCGGTGCTGGTGATCAACTTCCTGGTCGATGCGCTGTATGTCGTGATCGACCCGCGCCTGCGGGCGGGGGTGAATGTGTGAGCGATATCGAGGGGTCCGGCGAAGGGCAGCAACTGAGTCGGGCCGAAGAGCAAAATCAGCCGGGTGAGTATGCGCCGCCGGGCCCACGGTGGGGCTCGCGACTCAACGGGCCGCTGATCGCTGGCGGCGCCCTGGTGTCGCTCATCGTCGCAATGGCGCTGGTGTCGTTCGTGTGGACACCGCACCCACCGATGAAAGTGCTGGACACAACCGCTTTTCAGACCCCGAACGCCGAATACTGGCTCGGCACCGACCGCTTCCGTCGGGACGTATTCACCCAGATCCTGCTCGGGTCTCGCAACGCGCTATTTGTCGGAGTGGTGTCGGTCAGCGTTGCGGCCTTGATCGGGGTGCCGCTGGGCATCCTGGCTGCGATGGCACCGAAACTGCTCGGGCAGTTCGTGATGCGCGGCAACGACATCCTGCTCGCCTTTCCCGCCTTGCTGCTTGCGATCATGTTTGCGGCGCTGTACGGCGGGTCGACCGAAGTCGCGATGATCGCCATCGGCATCGCCACCGTGCCTGCGTTTGCTCGGATCACGCGGTCCGGGACGCTGTCGGTGCTGAGCCAGGACTACGTCATGGCCGCCCGCGCCGCCGGTCAAGGACCGATGGCCATCGCCTGGCGGCACGTGGTGCCGAACCTCACCGGGCTCATCATCGTCCAGGCCTCGGTGTCGTTTGCGATCGCGATCCTGGCCGAAGCGGCCTTGGCCTACCTCGGGTTGGGCACCCCGGCGGGGCAGCCGTCCTGGGGACGGATGCTGCTGGAAGCCCAATCGACGCTGCGGTCGGCGCCACACGTGTCGTTGATAGCAGGGTCGGCCATTGCGCTGGCGGTATTGGGGTTCAACCTGTTTGGTGACGGTTTGCGCGATGCCCTGGACCCGAAGTTGGCGCGGCGATGAGCACGGAAGGGGCGGTGGCCGCAGAGCCCCTCGCGGAGACCACGAAGGCAGGGTCAACCCCGAACGCGTGCGCGGACACCGCACGGGCGAACGCAACCCCAGGGGCAACATCCTCGGTTGCCGCAGTGCCCGTGCTGCAGGTCGCCGGTCTGGACGTCCGGTCCGGCGACACCGTGCTGTTGCACGATGTCACCTTCTCCATCGCAGCGGGGGAACGAGTCGGCCTGATCGGGGAATCCGGGTCGGGCAAGTCGTTGACCGCATTGGCAGTGATGGGGTTGCTCGGCGACGGCTTGGCTGCCTCGGGCCACGTGCGGCTGGCCGGTCACGATGGCAACCTGCTGGAGCGCACCCCAGCGCAGATGGCACCGGTGCGCGGGGACGACATGACGATGGTTTTCCAGGAGCCGATGACCGCACTGAACCCGACGATGCGCGCGGGCGCACAGGTCGCCGAGGTCATCCGGTTGCACCGCAACGGGGTGTCTCGGGCACGGGCCGCACGGCAGGCTATCGACATCTTGAGCCAGGTGGGGCTGGAGGATGCGGCATCGCTGGCACGCGCATACCCGCATCAACTGTCCGGTGGGCAACGTCAACGGGTTGTGGTGGCGATTGCCCTGGCCTGCGACCCGGTGTTGTTGTTGTGCGATGAGCCGACGACGGCGCTGGACGTCACGGTGCAAGCCACAGTGTTGGACCTCATCGTCGCCGGGGTGGCGGCCCGTGACGCGGCGCTGCTGTTCATCACGCACGATTTAGCGGTCGTCGCGGCGGTCTGCGAACGCGTGCTGGTGATGTACGGCGGGCGGATCGTGGAGGCCGGGCCGGTCGCAGACGTGTTTTCGGACCCGCGCCACCGCTATACCCAAGGGTTGTTGGCCGCGAGCGACCTGTCCGGGGCCAAGGGCGAACCACTGGCGACGATTGAGGGCGTCGTGCCAGCCGCGGGCCGCTTCCCGTCCGGCTGCGTGTTTCGCAACCGATGTCCGCAAGCCTCATCGGTGTGCCAGACCCAGCCACCGTGGACGGTACGGTTCGGGCACCCGGCCGGCGACGCGGCATACGGCTTCGCATGTTTTCACCCGGCGGCGGTCGACCATGACTGAGGTCGCCGCGGAGCCAGCCGCGATCATCGAGGTCACCGACGTGAGTCGCGTCTTTACCCGGCCCCGGACATCGCTTCGTCGGGCACCATCGGTGGTACGCGCCGTCGATCACGTCAGCCTCAGTGTCGCCGCGGGCGAGCGTCTCGGGATCGTGGGGGAGTCCGGGTCGGGCAAGTCGACGCTGCTGCGGATGATGGCCGGGCTCGACCAACCGAGCGCTGGCGCGATCAGCGTCGATGGCGCCTCGATCGTGGGGCAGTCTTGGCGCGAGTTGCGGTGGCTGCGTGAGCGGCTGCAGGTGGTGTTTCAGGACCCGATGAGTTCGCTGGACCCCCGGATGAAAGTAGGCGACATCATCGCCGAACCGCTGGTAGCGCTTCGGCGGGGGGACCCCGGCGAGCGGACCGCGCGTGTTGAGGAACTGCTGGAAGCTGTCGGTATGTCGGGTGGCGCGGCCGGCCGGTATCCGCATCAGTTCTCCGGTGGGCAGCGGCAACGCATTTCGATTGCTCGGGCGCTCGCGCCGGGGCCGCAGATCTTGATGGCCGATGAACCGGTCAGCGCCTTGGACGTGTCGGTGCGTGCCCAGGTGCTGAACCTACTGGATGACGTGGTCGCCGGATATGACCTCACCTTGGTCTTTGTCAGTCATGACCTGTCGGTGGTGCGACACGTCTGCGACCGGGTAGCCGTCATGCGGCAGGGTCAGTTTGTCGAGGTTGCACCGACGGAGCAGCTGTTCACTGATCCGGCCCACGAGTACACACAGGCGTTGATCGAGGCCATCCCACAACTTCCCGGTTGAGCATGATGTTGCGCCCAAATACCCGCAGTTGAGCGCGATGTTGCGCCCGGTTTTGCCCGGTTGAGCATGATGTTGCGGCGGATATCAACGGTTGAGCGCGGTGTTGTCTTCGGTTTCCGCGGGTTGAGCGTGATGTTGCCGTCTTACGTTCGGAGTTTCCACGCATCGCATCGCTGATGGACAGCTGTCGCTGACTACGGTGCCCGTGATGTCATGTTGGCCGAGTTACGACTGGGGCTGATGTTCCCTCGGATGGTGGGGCCGAGGCATTTTTAAACCGTGCGGCCAACGGATCGTGAGACCCTGCCCAGATGGTGAGTCTCGGCCCGACCAATTCGCTCGTCGATGTTGCTGGGCTGCGGGTGGGCCACTACGAGCGGGTCGGTGAGGGGTGGCTGACCGGCACGACGGCGGTCTTGGCCGACGGCGACGGCGCGGTCGGGGGTGTCGATGTGCGCGGTGGTGGGCCAGGCACTCGTGAGACGGACCTGCTCGCGCCACAAAATCTCATCGAACGAGTGCACGCGGTATGCCTATGCGGGGGGAGCGCGTTCGGGCTCGCTGCCGCCGATGGGGTGATGCGCTATTTGTATGCCGCAGGCACCGGGTTTCGGATGGGTGCCCCGGATCAGGTGGTGCCCATTGTGCCGGCCGCGGTGATCTTCGATCTCGGGCGTGGCGGGGACTTCGGCAACTTCCCTGACGGCTCCTTTGGGCGACTGGCCGCTGAGACCGGTTCCCATGATGCGCCGGGGCTCGGCAATGTCGGCGCCGGTACTGGGGCGAAGGCTGGGGGCTTGAAGGGAGGTGTTGGCTCGGCGAGCGAGGTGTTGCCCTACGGAACGACCGTGGCCGCTCTCGTCGTCGTCAACTCAGTCGGGTCGACGGTCAACCCGGCTCGGGGCACCTTCTACGGCGAAGCGCTTCTGGAGCCCGCCGACCTCGACGGCTTGTTCGGCAACGTCGCTGGTGGGGCGGCATACCCGTTGCGGACTCCGTCGGCTAATGAGTTGGCCACCGCCCAAGAAGAGGCGGCCCGCTCACCGCTGGCAACAAGGTCCGGAAAGACGCTCGCGACGACGATTGGGGTGGTGGCCACCGACGCCACGTTGACCAAGGCCCAGTGCATGAGGATGGCAGGGAGCGGTCAGGACGGCTTGGCGCGGGCGATCCATCCGATTCACACGATGTTCGACGGTGACACCGTGTTTGGTCTGTCCACAACGCACCGTGCCGCACCCGGGCCGGAGGTCTTTCACGGCATACTCACGGCTTCGGCGAACGTGGTCACGCGAGCCATCGTGCGCGGGGTCTTGGCCGCCGAAAGTGTGACGACTCCCGCAGGACGTTGGCGTGGCTATCGCGACGCCTTCCCCTCAGTTTTTTCCTAAGCCCGCGCAGTGCGGCCGATGAGGTGGTCGTCGTGGGCTGCCGACACACCCGCTCTTACGGCGTGGGCTGCCGACACACCCGCTCTATGGCGGCCACGGAGCACCCATGAACCCGTGAGTCGGTCGCGACCGGGGGTGTCACTCGTTCAGACCTTTCTCCGTCAACCAGTCCGTTGCTGCCTGGGCGGCGGAAGCCTTCTCCTCACCTTCCACCCGCTCGCGCAAAGCGATCAGGTCTTCGGTGGTCAACTCGGCGGAGACTCCATTGAGCACCTCGGCAAGCTCGTCGGTGTAGACCGAATCCGCGAGCAGCGGGAGGATGTTCTGTGAGGAAATCAGGTTCTCCGGGTCCTCAAGCACGACCAGGTCCTCCGCGACCAGCGCCGGAGAGGTGGTGAAGATGTCGGCCACTTGGACTGAGTCATCAACAAGCGCCTTCACGGTGTCGGGGCCGCCAAAGTCCTCGATCGGACGGAACGTGACCTCGGTCACGCCGTACGTGGCATCGAGACCCGGGATGCCGTAAGGCAGCTCAGCAAACTGTGGGCTCGCTCCAAGCGTGAAGGGCTCGAGAGCGGAGAGGTCCCCGATTGACTGCAGGTCGTACTCCTCGGCCTTGGCCCTGGTGACCACGTAGGCGTCCTTGTCCTCGGCCTGGGCTGACTCCAGCACGCGCAGGTCATCTTCAGCGATGGCCTCGCTCAGGGCACCGTCGACCTCCTCGGTGGTGCGTTCGGTGTATTCGGGGTTGTAGAACGCCAGCAGGTTCCCGTTGTATTCGGGGATCAGGTTGATCGAGCCATCCTGCAGAGCCGGGATGGTTTGTTGGCGTGGACCAATATTGAACTTTGTCTCCACCTCGATACCTTCGGCCTCCAGGGCCTGGGTGTAGATCTCGCCGAGGATTTCGCTCTCGGGGAAGGCGAATGAGCCGACCACGATGCTTGGGGTCTCGGCATCGCCGGAGTCTGCTTCCGGAGCCGCCGTGGGGTCCTCGGAAGAGCAGGCGGTCAGGGTGATGGCTAGCCCGGAGGCAAGCGCAATAGCGCCCCTCCGGGTGAGTCGAGTCGCGAACATTGGGCGAGGTCCCTTCGTGTTACGCGTCTGCACGCGCGGGCAGTCGCAACGACCGACGGACGCCGGAACGCTTGGTGCTTTTACTTTCGGTGACGCCTTTGGTTCTGGTCAGATACTGCACCCACGCGAAGAGCGCGTCGACCGACAAAGCCAGAGCAGTGACAAGGAGAGCCCCACCAAGTATGAGATTGTAGTCATTAAGGCCGATCCCTGAGGTGATAATCCGCCCCAGCCCGCCGAGCCCGGCATACGAGGCGATGGTTACCGTCGCGATGACCTGCAACGTTCCGGCACGCAATCCACCGATGATCAGCGGCAACGCCAATGGAATCTCGACCTGAGTCAGGATCTGCCACTCCGTCATACCGCTGGCCCGAGCCGCATCGATGGTGCTGCGCTCCACCGACTCCAAGCCGGCATACGCACCGGCGAGCATCGACGGAATAGCCAAAATGACGAACGCGATGGTCGCGCCCACGATCGGCGCCGTGTCGTAGGACAAGAAACCACCGAAGACCATCAGCAGGAAGAACAACACTCCCAGAGTCGGCAGTGCACGCATGGATCCGGTGAAGGAAATGACGAACTGTCGACCACGGCCGGTGTGGCCGATGTAGAAACCCAGCGGCAGGGCTATGGCCGCAGCGATGAGCACTGAAATGAAGGTGTAGAGGAGGTGCTCGGCGAGACGGTCTTGAATGGGGAGCGGGCTACGGGCGCCCGAGGTCCATTGAGCCGGATTGAACAACCACTGCAACGCGTCGATCAACAGGTTCATGCGGTGACCTTCTGTGACCAGGGCATCAGGACTCGCCCCACGTAGACGATGATCAGGTCGAACAACAGCGCCAGCAAGAGGCTGATGATGATGCCCACCGAGACCTCTTCGAGGATGCCGCGCTGCCTGCCGTTCGTGAACAGGTAGCCCAGATTTCGCGATCCGATGATCACGCCAACGGAGACGAGGGCGATGGTGCTGACCGAGACCACCCGTATGCCGGCTAGCAGCACCGGCCCGGCAAGTGGCAGTTGGACGCGGAAGAACTGAGACAGAGGCGAGAAACCGATGGCAGTAGAGGCGTCGAGGGTCGTTGCGTCCACTGAAGCAAAGGCGTCCGCGGCGGATCGCGCCATGATGGCGACGCCGTAGATACACAGCGCCACGACCAGGTTGATGTCGCTGAGCACCAGCGTGCCGATCACGAGAGGCAGGATGACGAAGAGGGGGAGGGAGGGAATCGTGTAGAGCAGGCTGGTCCCGGTGATGACAATGGTGCGCAAGGTCGAACTCCGGATCGCGATCCAGCCCAGCGGGATCGCCAAGAAAAAACTGACCAGGATCGGGATGATCGAGAGCCGTGCGTGGTTAAGCGTCAGCTCCCAAATCAGGTCGAGGTTGTCCAGTGTCCAGTTCACCGAGCACCTGGCCTGTCTTCCAGCCTGCCGACCGGCCGACCTTCGGAGTCGAGCACCAGGCGCGGGCCAGTGCCGTCCCGATCTCCAAGGAACAGGTCGCGCTTTCCCTTGTCGGCGCCGATGAACGAGGCCACGAAATCGTCCGCCGGATTGGCCAGTATCTCGGCCGGAGTGCCGGTTTGCGCGATCGCTGCGCCCTTGGCCAGGATGACAACTTGGTCGCCGAGGGTGAATGCCTCGTCGATGTCGTGGGTAACGAACACGACGGTTTTGTCCAGCTCGCCCTGGAGCCGGTTGAGCTCGACCTGCAGGTCGGCTCGGACGATGGGGTCCACCGCGCCAAATGGCTCATCCATCAACAAGATGTTGGGATCGCTGGCCAGGGCGCGTGCTACACCCACTCTTTGCTGCTGCCCACCCGAGAGTTGCCCGGGGTAGCGATCGGCCAGCTGGCGGTCCAAGCCCACTTTGTCGAGCAGCTCCAGCGCTTCGGTGCGGGCGGTGGCCTTCGCCACGCCTTTAAGGATCGGCACGGTTGCCACGTTGTCGACCACTTCGCGGTGCGGCAGCAGTCCAGCAGACTGCAGCACGTAGCCGATGCTGCGCCGCAACTGCACCCGATCGCGCGTCGCCACGTCCTCGTCATCGATCAGGATTTGCCCAGAACTGGGCTCGACCATCCTGTTGATCATCCGTAGCAAAGTCGTCTTGCCACATCCGGAGGAACCGACGAACACGGTGGTCTTGTGAGAGGGGAGAACCAGGCTGAAGTCTTCGACCGCCACCGTGCCATCCGGGAATTTCTTGCTCACAGAGCGGAACTCGATCATGGAAGGTCGGTCATCCTGTCGCAAGGCAGCCCCAATGCAGGCTGCATCCGATGACTCTACCCAGTAGGCCTCTCGGCTGGTCGGCCGCCCCTGCCTACGTGCGGAACTGATCCCCGATGTGCCCCACGGTCAGTGCCGGGTATGCCGAGCCAAGCGCAGAGGCGGTGAAGGGGTTTCATTATCGGGGGACAGAGGTGTCCACCGAGCAGATCTTCACCAGCAGTTCGCTGTGCTCGATCTCGTGGTGCGTCATGCCGGTGTCGGACACCCAGTCGTACTCGACCACGTCTTTGATCCCGGTCGGGGTGTACCCCAGGCGGGCGTAGAGGCGGCGCGCCCCCGCATTGTCGTCGCTCACACTCACGCTGACCTGCCTTGCACCTGCATCCATGACGACCTGTTGAGCCGCACTCATCAAGACTCTGCCAACTCCCTGACCTTGATATCGAGACCGGACCTGCATGTGCGCCACCTCGAAAACGTCAGGGTATACCTGCGCAGCGTTGACGCCGACGGGACCGGTCCACAGCACCATTGCCGAGCCCGCCGGTTCATCGCCCAACCACGCAACGAGGTATGTCGCGTCGCCGCTGAGATGCCGGGCGAAGTGGGATTCATGCACACCCGCCATGGGCCATGCCGCGCACAACACCTCGAGGTCTGCCGCAGTGCAGGGCAGTACGTCTACGTGCTCCGTCAATGTTCGTTCTCAGCGCGAGTGATGTCAGCGGCCGCTTCGCCCAACACTTCCTCAGCAGAGAGGCTCCAAGGGGCAGCCACCAATTGTTCGGTTGCCCCCGGGGTCACATGAGAAGTTCCACCCGTTCCAGCGCGGATCAGATCCGCAGCCTCCGCTGCCGTAATGAAGGTGAATAGAAATTGCCGGTCCCCGAAATAGTCGTAATGTAGTGAATCCGAGAAGTGGAACCGCCCCGACGCAGCCAGGTAGCCGTAAACGCGGTAGTCCGACCCGAGACACGCTAGCCAGACACGATCAGAATCGCGGTAGTCAACCCTCATGAGGTGCATCGTGGCTACTTCCTTAATCTGGGGTATGCAACAACTTCGACGGGCACGCCCCCGAGACGGTTGAAACTGCCGAGGCCGAGAGGGTCCAAGATGATCGACGACGCCTCGCGTGAGCGTGTATCGGCGGCTAGCCGCCGCTCATCCGAGACCGTTGGGTCGCGCGAGATCTCATAACTCCTGTGAGTCTCATCCTTCGTCCGTTGAGACAGTTCTGAGTGGAACTGAACTTCTATCGAAAGATCGAGTTCGTCTGAACGAAGGATGCAGTGAATGCCCTTGTACGGATTGTCGTCCACGTACGTATGCTGGGCACGGCTTACGGTCCACCCATTGGATTGAAGGCTCGCCACGGTCTGCTCAGCCTTCGTAATGAGGTCATCTGAAGCGGATGTCACGCTGCTGTACCGCAACACATCGTCCATACCGGTGTTCAGCTCTCCCGAATCCAGGTCTTCGGACTTGCGCGAGATCTTTGATGCCAGTGAGTCGGGGGACTTGATCCGGTGCTCGAGGCCGTGGGCTCGGGCTCCTTCAGATAGGGCGGTGAGGAAGTCTTGGGTCACGGCTGGCTCCGCGGCGATGGCTTTGTTGATGATGGGCTCGACGGCGGCATGGATCTGGGCGGGGTATTGCTCGCCGACCTGGCCGTGTTTGCCCCAGTTGACCGGGGGCACCTGGTGGCCAGCGACCGATGCTCTAGCAACCGCCCCGGACGATGCGGGGCCTGCGTCGCTGGCTGACCCTTTCGCATGATCACCAGTATCCATCGCCCACAGCGATCCGGGCGGGGTGCTTTGTGGGCGGGCCGTTGGAGCGACTCCAGCGACGGCCGGCCGGGTGCCTGGCTGGTCCCCTACCTGTAGATGTGTGTCCAGCCAAGTGTTGAGCCGAATCTGGGCCTGGCTGACCTGGTCGCCGGTTCGTGAGCGCCATACCGCTGCGTGTTTCCCGGGGCTGAGTCGTACCCCGCTGGGTAGGCCCGAGGCCAGTGCGGCGCGACCTGCGAATCGCGGCGCCGCAAACAGTCCACCAGTGGCGTAGGTCGCGGCGGCGTCGGGTAGGAAGCCGCCGGCGGTGTGCCAGCCGTCGTGGCTCCAGGTGCCATAGCCGATGCTGGCCAGGCCGACCTGACCTAGTCGATGCGCGGAGGCCCTCCGCTGGGTGTTGTTTGCGCGCAGGAAGCCGATCAAACTGCCGTAGGTCCACGCGTCTTTGCCGAACTGAGCCATCCCGGACCGGCTGGCTTCGGCCCTACCCGCACCATTGAGCCCCGCGACGTCGAATCCGGCGTCTTTGATCCCAGCCAGGGCGTCCTGGCCGCCTTGGTCAAGCCGGTCGATCTTGACCTGCCATGGGCCCCCGGTCCAGGACGCGGGACGGTCCCAGGCGGCCTGACCGCTGCGCGCCAACGCCTCGTAACCGTCGGCAGTGCTGCCGTACCGGTAGGGACTCTGGACATGGGTCTCGCCGCCGAGGTGATGATCCGGGGCACCCCAAAGCGCGCCGATGGCATTGACGCAATCATTCTCGGCCCGGTCCTTCGCGACTTGCAAAGCGATCACTCGATCATGCAGCGCATCCTCACGGCGAGCCATCAGGATGGCTTCCCGTTCAAAGTGATCACTCACCGACTCCCAGGCGTTGTTGTCGGCGTTCTCGGCCTCCATGTCGCCCCGATCCCGAGAGAACGCGAGAAGGTCTAGCACGAGGGTCGTCCGCTGGGCGTCCAGGTCAGCTAGCCGGTCGGCATACGTCGTCAGCGCTCGCTGCGCGGTGGCGATATGCTCGGTCAGCCGCAATGCCACCTGGCTCGGTGGAGACATTGCATCGATCACCTGTTGCTGCTCGGGTGCGTTGTATGCGCCCGCGAGGCGGCACCACTGCACCTGCACGTCGGCTGCGGTGGCGTGCACCGCCCGCACCCGCGACCCCAGATCCTCGACTGAGGCATAGATCTGGGCGGGGTCGTCAAAGGTCGGCACCCCCGCAATCTCTATCCCAGCGCTCACAGCAGTGAGTACACCGCAGATGCGCAACCTCCCTCAGAAGTTATCCACAGGCAAGGATCGGTGACCGACTCATACCGACCTCCCCTACAGCGCCAACCCCGGCGACAACACCGCGCTCAACTCAGCCCGAACACCACAACATCACGCTCAGACCGGCGAACCAGGCCACAATGTCGTGCTCAAGCTCGCAAATACGGCCACAACACCATGCTCAACCAGGAGGATGTGGGTATGCCGAGTCGCCCGTCTATCGCCATCGCGACTGCCGCTGGGGTCGCCGAGCTCGAGGACGATGGCAACCTGCTCGACGACGAAGGCCAACTACTCGCCGAAGCCCTGAGGCAGCGGGGAGCCGACGTGACCGCCTGCGTGTGGGATGAAGCGGATGTCGACTGGGCGACATACGACCTCGTCGTAGTGCGGTCGACCTGGGACTATGCCATGCGCCGTCCGGCATACCTGGCGTGGGCCGAGCACGTGTCCACCGTTAGCCGTCTGCTCAATCCGACCGAGCTTCTCACCTGGAACACCGACAAACGCTACTTGGACGACCTCGCCCAGGCAGGCGTGCCGGTCGTTCCCTCGCAGTTCATCGACCCGGGTCAACCCGTCGAGCACGACTGGCTGCATACCGAACACGTGGTCAAGCCATCCGTCTCGGTGGGCTCCAAAGACACTCTGCGCCTGGGCGCCGATGAGGCAGCGAGGTCGATCGCCCACGTGAGCGCGATCGTCGACACTGGGCGCACAGCCTTGGTCCAGCCGTACCTGAACAAGATCGATGCCTCCGGCGAAACCGCGATGCTCTTCTTCAACGGCGAGTTCTCCCACTCGATCTGCAAGGCCGCCATCTTGAAGCGCGGGGCAGGGCTGGTCGACGGGCTCTTCGCCCCGGAGGTCATCACCGCCCGTACCCCGAGCGATGCCGAGATGGCGGTGGGTGGTCAGGCACTGAGTGCGATTCCGTCCGCCAGTCCGCCCTTGTATGCCCGGGTGGATGTGCTCCCGAGCCAACGGGGTCCGGTGGTGTTGGAAGTGGAACTGACCGAGCCGTCGATGTTTCTGACCTACGCTCCGGGCTCGGACGCCAGGTTCGCGGCGGCCATTTTCGACGCCCTCGAAGATCGCTGAGGCCCTACCGCCACGCGCCGCGGTGCTCGCTCACCCAGTCATACAGCCTGACCGGTCGATGCCCGGTGACCGCTTCGACGTCCGCAGTGACACCGCCAGCCTTCCCCAGCCGCGCCACGGTGTAAATCGCCACGGTGGTCGCTACCATGGCCCACGGCATCCCCAGGTCCCGGCGAGCGTGGGCCGCATACCGGGCGATGCTGGGCCGCCGATAGATAATGGTCCGGCCCACCGCGAGGCTCATCATCGCTGCAACGGCGGTGTAGCTGTATGCGGCGGCGCCCGTGGGCGTCCAGCAGCGGTCGCGATGCCGCTCCGGGTGAAGCAACGCGGCACCGGCGACGGCGGCGACATCCTCGGCGGCGACAAAAGACGTCTTGCCTTTGCCTGCCGGCACGATGATCTCGTCCAGGTCTTGGATGGCCGAGGCGTGTGTGGTGGACAGGTTCTCCATGAAGAAGGACGGCCGGACGAAGGTCCAACTCATCGTGCTTGCCCTCAGCCAGGCCTCGAGCTTGGCGTGTGGCACCCAGGGCATGTTTTCGGCCCCCATGACCGACAGCAAGACCACATGCTCCACGCCGGCAGTTTGCATGGCCTGCAACGCCGGCACCATGTCCCGTTCGATGTTGCTGATCGCGGGGGGTCTCATCACGAAGGCGACCTTGACTCCTTTGCACGCAGACCCCCACGTCGACTCGTCGACAAAGTCGAACGGCACGATCGTGACATCGCGTTCCCACGGGTCCTGCAGAGCGGCGGGCCGACGTGCAGCCACTCGCACCGTTGCCCCCGCGGCCGCCACGATGTCGACCACCCGCGCTCCGATTGTGCCGGAGGCGCCGGTGATCAGAAGGGGAGCGGAGTCTTCGCCATGGTCGTCGATGCGTGCATCGTACATCTGCACCGGGCGCGGCGCGGGTCTGTGCTAGCCCTCGATCAGCTGAGCCAACCCGTCGACGACCTCGGCCCCCGGTAGAGCCGCCAGTGAGCTCGGCGGGCAGAGGATCTTGCGGTCTCGAGAGCCCCCGCCGACGATGACCTGCTCGCGCGACATGACGGATGCATCGATCCACACCGGCACCTCGGCAGGCAAACCGAACGGGGTGACTCCGCCGATCTGCATACCCCCTGATCGCTCGATGGTCTCCTGCGATCCGGCGAACGAAGCGCGGCGAGTGCCGAGCCGCTTGCGCACGGCGCTGTTGACGTCCAGGCGGGTTGAAGCCAACACCACGCAACAGGCGATCGGACGCTCCGCAGACTTACCGACAACCAGAATGGCGTTCGCCGAGTCCTCCAGTGCATAGCCGTATGCCTGGCAAAACGCGGCGGTGTCGGCCAGTTCTGGATCGCACGGGACAACGGTGTGCTCGATGTCGGCGAGGGCAGCCAACACGGGATCGTCAGTCATCCGCCCAGTATCGAGCATCAGCCAAGGATTAACCTGACGTCATGACCACCCCTTCCGAGACCACTTTTGATGTCAGCCAACCCGGCAGCGGGAGTAACGTCGGCAGCTGGCCGATCCACGACGAACGCCAGGTGCGCGAGGTGGTTGCGGTAGCCCGAGCGGCTGCCGGGCCGTGGGCTGCCCTGAGCTTTCGCGAGCGCCGCAAACATCTGGATGGCTTTCGAGCCGCCCTTGCTCAGCGCAGCGAAGAACTGGCGGATTTGGTGCACGCCGAGACCGGCAAGCCGCGCTCCGATGCGATGCTCGAGATCGTGCTCGCGCTCAGCCACGTCGCCTGGGTCGGCAAACACGCGGGCCGAGTGTTGCGCCGACGCCGGGTGGCCCCGAGCCTGCTCGCGCCCTATCTCAGTGGGACGGTCGAGTACCGACCATTCGGCGTGGTCGGGGTGATCGGGCCGTGGAATTTCCCGGTCTTCACTCCGCTGGGGGCCACTGTGTCCGCGCTGGCTGCGGGCAACACGGTGGTCTTCAAGCCAAGCGAACTCACGCCCGGAGTGGGCGCCTTCCTAGCCGAGGTGTTTGCTGAGGCAACTGGTGAGCGGGATGTGCTGCGGCTTGTCACGGGGCTCGGTGAGACCGGGGCGGCGCTCGCGGGCGCTGGCGTGGACAAGGTGGCCTTTACCGGTTCGACGGCGACGGCCAAGAAGGTCATGGCCGTATGCGCGCAGACGTTGACACCGATGGTCGCCGAGTGCGGTGGCAAGGATGCGCTGATCGTCGACGCAGACGCCGACGTGGACGCGGCAGCCGAGGGCGCGGCGTGGGGTGCGCTGATGAATGCCGGGCAAGCGTGCATCGGCACCGAGCGGATCTATGTACACGAGAGGGTGTATGACGAGTTCTTGGTGACGTTTCGGGCTCACGTTGCCGGGGTGGAGGCGGGAATTGCACCTGGCACCGACATCGGGCCGCTGACGTTGCCGAGCCAGGTTGACGTGGTGCGCCGGCATGTCGATGACGCGGTGAGCCAGGGCGCGAAGGTCGTGGTCGGTGGCAGCGCCGCTGAGGGCGACGTTCTCCAGCCGACCATCATGACCGGGGTGCCGCACGATGCGCCGGCCAATCAGGAGGAGACGTTCGGACCGACGGTGACCGTGCATCCGGTGGCCGACATGGACGAGGCGGTCACACTGGCCAACGACACGAGTTACGGCCTGGCGGCGGTGGTGTACGCCGGCCGCCAGGCCGAGCGGATCGCCGCCGGTTTGCGAGTCGGCATGGTCTCGATCAACAACGTTTTCGGGACCGCTGAGTTGGCGTCGATGCCGTTTGGCGGGGTGGGTGATTCAGGGTTCGGGCGGGTCCACGGCGCCGATGGTCTGCGCGAATTTGCGACCCCACGGGCCGTGGCGCGACAGAGGTTCCGCCTGCCGGTGGAGTTGAAGTCGTTCCAGCGCACGGCGGCCACCGACCGGCAGCTGGCCAACGTGATCAAGATCGTGCACGCCCCACGCTCACTTCTGCCTGGTCGCCTGGGGGGTCAACCCCCAGAAGACACATAAAGCGACAGCCACTCAGCGTCTCTCCTGAGTGTCGGCGAGAACTATGTCGAGGGTGCGCCGACCGATCGCTCCAATCAGCGGGTCGTTATCTGAGGCTGACAGGCAGGCGAGAGCGTGTGACAGCGCGTTGCCTCGGGCTCTCACCCAGGTCGCGTCGTCACAGCCGCCGGCGGCGGTCCGAAACCGGCGACGATCATCAGCGCCGAAGAGCATCCATGCCACCGAGAGGTCTGTGGCCGGATCGCCCGAGGTCAGGTCGCCGAAGTCGATCACGGCACTGAGGGCGCCCGATGCTCCATGCCCACGG
The DNA here is from genome assembly GCA_049649785.1 of Ornithinimicrobium sp. Taxonomy (GTDB): domain Bacteria; phylum Actinomycetota; class Actinomycetes; order Actinomycetales; family Dermatophilaceae; genus Ornithinicoccus. Next base: position 24,499 of record JBARZG010000031.1, read on the forward strand.
GTAGCCGCAACCGGGCACTCCGCGCCTGATCGGAGCGGGGATGGGCAGTGGGAGCGCAGGCGCCAGCTCGGGGAGCCAGGCAAGCTCGTGCTCGATCAGGGCCGCCGCCATCCGACGTCGCGGGATGCGGACGGCATACTCGCTGCCGAGGCGGAAGATCTCGTTGTCCCAACCGCCCGCCTCGTGAACGACCGGTAGATGAGCGAGGTCGCTGTGCTGATCAGCGACGAGCGCGGTCACCAGGGCAACGTCAATCGATACTTCGGCAGCCGGCCGTTTCAGCGGTGACATGGGGCCTCCCACGTGGAGCGGGCGACGAGAATCGAACTCGCGTATTCAGCTTGGGAAGCTGATGTTCTACCATTGAACTACGCCCGCGGGCAGTGCCGGGGAAGTCTAACCGAAGCTGCCGCGCCTCTGAAAACGAACGTCGACCTACCCCCGCATACGGCCGCTAGGCTGTCGGGGTGCTGCTCTCGGATCGCGACATTCATGCTCAGATCGACTCCGGCAGGGTGGCCCTTGAGCCGTGGGATCCGCAGATGGTGCAGCCCTCCAGCGTCGATTTCCGGCTCGACCGCTACTTCAGGCTCTTCGACAACCACAAATATGCGGTGATCGACCCGTCTTTGGACCAACCCGATCTGACCCGGTTGGTCGAGGTTGAACCCGACGAGACGTTTGTGCTTCACCCCGGCGAATTCGTGCTCGGGTCCACCTACGAAACCATCACGTTGCCCGACGATGTCGCGGCCCGCGTCGAGGGCAAGTCTTCCCTGGGACGACTCGGCCTGCTGACCCACGCGACGGCCGGTTTCGTCGACCCGGGGTTCACCGGGCACGTCACCTTGGAACTCAGCAATGTGGCGACGCTCCCGATCGTGCTGCATCCGGGGATGAAGATTGGCCAACTGTGCTTCTTCTCGTTGTCCTCACCGAGTGAGCACCCCTACGGCTCCTCAACCAAGGGTTCGCATTACCAGGGGCAGCGTGGCCCGACCGCAAGCCGCTCCTTCACGAACTTTCATCGCTCACAGATCTGAGCTCACGGCATACCAGGTCGGTATGCCGTGAGCTCAGGTGCTGGGGACTGATCCCGTGCGGTGGTGTGCCGGGATGTCAGCGGGTGCTGCGCGCGCGAGGGACGTCTGCGGCCGGGGGCGTTGTGGCCGCAGTGCGTGAGGTGAAGTCGTAGTCCAACCTCGGGCCCCAGGTGGCCAGCACGCGAGCGCCGTGAGCCGCGATGCCCGCCCAATCGCGAGGACTGATTTCGGTTGCCGAGGTGCGCTCGGCGCGGGGGATCGAGAACCAGCCGATGGCGGCCAGTGCGGCCACGGACGCTCCGATGAGGGCCAGGGTGGGAATGATGTCGTTCATGTCGTTCGACTCCTTCTGTGTCGTGCGGGGGCCGGTCGACCTCCTCTGGCAGTAATCATGCGCTCATTAACTTCCTGCCAACAGTGGCAGAAACGACATCTGTCGCATAATTTCTGCCATACTCAAGAGATGCTCCGTCGTATCGTCGTGGTCGCTCAGGAACCGCTCGCCCCGTTCGAGTTCGGGGTGTTGTGCGAAGTCTTCGGTGTGGACCGAACGGACGACGGCGTGCCGCCCTTTGAGTTCACGGTCTGCGCCGAGTTCCCGCAGCGGCCGGTGGCTATGGTCGCCGGCACCGCGCTCAGCATCACCAGCGGCCTCGACGCCTGCGCCGACGCCGACCTCGTCGCGCTCCCGTCGGGCCCCATGGATGGATCGGCGTCCCCGGCGATCATGGCTGAGTTGCGCAAGGCGGCCGATCGCGGCGCCTACGTGTTGTCGGTGTGCACCGGGGCTTTCACGCTGGCCGCGGCGGGGGTGCTCGAGGGCAAGCGTTGCTCCACCCACTGGAGGTACGCCGAAGCGCTTGCAGGCGCCTACCCGGACCTGCAGGTGGATGCGGATGCGCTGTATACCCGTGACGGCACCGTCATCACCAGCGCTGGAACCGCAGCCGGGATCGATGCCTGCCTCTCACTCGTGCGGGCCGAACTGGGCTCGGAGGTGGCCGCGCGGATCGCCCGCCGGATGGTTGTGGCGCCGCATCGTGACGGGGGCCAACGGCAGTTCATCGAGCGGCCGCTGCCGCGGTGTTCGGACGACTCGACGATGAAAGACCTGCTGCCGTGGTTGATCGACAACCTTGAGACCCCTCATACGGTTGCGACGATGGCGCGTCGCCAGCACATGTCCGCCCGCACCTTTGCCCGCCACTTCAGCGCCGAGACCGGCGCGACTCCGCATCAGTGGCTCACTCGGCAGCGCGTGTTGGCCGCTCAACAGCTCTTGGAGAGCAGCGACGCGTCCTTGGAGTCGGTGGCGAACTCGGTCGGGCTGACCAGCGCAACGTTGCTGCGTCATCACTTCGCCCAGGTGGTCGGCATTTCGCCCTCGACCTACCGGCAGCGCTTCGCCGCCGCCCCGTGACCTGGGGCGGCTCCCCCTGGGGTGCACGATGACCCAGGTGGCCCGAGCCAATGAGCTCGACTGAACCCTGAGGGGGCGAGTGGCAGTGGGTCAGGCTAGGGTCTAACGGATGATTCGCCTTGAGGGAGTCACCAAGCGTTTTGCTGATGGGACAACCGCGGTCGATGATCTGTCGATGGAGGCCCCCGCAGGCAAAATCACGGTGCTGGTCGGCCCATCCGGCTGCGGCAAGACCACTTCGCTGCGGATGATCAACCGAATGATCGAGCCGACGTCGGGCCGTATCTTGATCAACGGCGAAGACGCCATGGCGATGAGGCCCGAGACGCTGCGGCGCAGCATCGGCTACGTCATCCAGCACGCAGGTTTGTTTCCGCACCGCACTGTGGTTTCGAACGTGATGACGGTTCCGACGCTGTTGAAGTGGGACAAGGCCGAGGCCCGCAACCGCGCCATGGAGGTCCTCGAGCTCGTCGGCCTCGGTGGGGACTTCGCGACACGATACCCAGGCCAACTCTCCGGGGGGCAGCAGCAGCGGGTAGGGGTGGCGCGGGCACTCGCCGGCGACCCCGAGGTCATGCTGATGGATGAGCCATTTAGCGCAATCGACCCGGTGGTGCGGGAGGTGCTGCAAGACGAGTTCCTGAAACTGCAGGAAGCCCTCGGCACCACGATTGTGATGGTCACGCACGACATCGACGAAGCGATCAAGCTGGGGGACCGGATCGCGGTGTTGCGCGAGGGTGGCCAGTTGGCCCAGTTCAGCTCACCAGATGACCTGCTGGCGCACCCGGCAGATGACTTCGTGGCATCGTTCGTGGGCCGTGACCGTGGCTATCGGGCGCTCAGCTTTCAGCACGCCGAGGTCGTGGTGCATACCGAGGATGCTCTGCGTCCAGGGGATGTGCTTCCCTTGGGTGACCAGCTCTGGTACCTGGTGGTTGATGAGGACAACACGCCGCAGGGCTGGGTGCACCGGGAAGAGGTCCATGGCGAGCTCGACCACAGTGACCTGCAGCTCGGCGGCACGCTCGCCGAGCGCAACGGCTCCTTGCGCGGTCTGCTGGATGCAGCGCTGTCCTCACCAAGTGGCCGTGGCGTGGTGGTTGATGAGGGCAAACTCATCGGCACGGTGCGCGCGGACGAAGTGCTAAAGGTCATTCAGGGCGTGCCTCGACCCAGTGGCGACAGCATCCGAACGCACGACGACGATTTAGATAGCGCAGAAAGTGGTCGCGCCTCGCTGCGGGGTGCGCACGCCTCGGGAGACGCCGAATGAGGCTATGGGGAGTCCCGCTGGACGAAATCGTCTCGTTGACTCTCGACCACATCTACTTGGCGGGACTACCGCTGGTGATTGGTCTCATCCTGGCCATCCCGCTCGGGTGGTTGGCGCTACGCCGAAAATGGCTGTACGCACCGGTGATTGCCGGCACCGGGTTGCTGTACACGATCCCCTCGTTGGCGCTCTTCATCTTGCTGCCGGGCATTCTCGGCACGCAGATCTTAGACCCGATCAACGTTGTCGTGGCGATGACCTTCTACACGATCGCCCTGCTCACCCGGACCGTGGCCGACGGGTTGTCCTCGGTGCCTGATCATGTGCGCCAAGCGGCAACGGCGATGGGATACTCCCCGGTCCGTCGGCTGTTCGCGGTGGACTTGCCGCTGGCAGTGCCTGTCATTTCGGCCGGTCTGCGGGTCGCGGCGGTCAGCAACGTCTCGATCGTGTCGGTGGCGGCGCTGGTCGGCGTGCAGCAGTTGGGCACCCTGTTCACTGACGGATTCAACCGCAACGCGATGGGTCCCATTCTGGTCGGTGTCATCGGATGCGTGGTGTTGGCACTAGTGTTCGACGCGCTCATTCTGCTGGCGACGAAAGCCCTGACGCCCTGGCAGCGGGTGGCCGCCTGATGGTCACGACAGTGTTCCAGTGGTTGACGGATCCGGCGAACTGGCAAGGCGACCGCGGGATCATCTCGCAGACGTGGGCACACCTGGTGTATTCCTTTACCGCCCTGTTCGTCGCGGCCCTTATCGCGGTGCCGTTGGGGTTATATATCGGCCACACCGGCAAAGGCCGGGTCGTTGTCGTCAATCTCGCTGGCGCCTTTCGTGCCATCCCGTCTCTGGGAGTGCTCTTCATCGCCGTGCTGTTGCTTCTGCCTCGGCTCCAGGGAGAGGCCGCTTTTGTGGTGCCGAGTCTGATCGTCCTGGTGATCTTGGCCGTTCCGCCGATCCTGTCCGGGGTGTATTCGGGTGTGCAGCAGGTGGATTCGGCGGCACGCGATGCCGCAAAGGGGATGGGTATGAAGGGGGGGCAGGTGCTGCTCGAAGTCGAGATCCCGTGCGCACTGCCGCTGATCTTTTCTGGTCTGCGCTCGGGCATGCTGCAGATCATCGCGACCGCCACCATCGCGGCAATCGTCGGCCTGGGCGGCCTTGGTCGATTCCTGATCGATGGCCAGGCCACCCAGGATTACGCGGAGATGGCCGGGGGTGCCTTGCTGGTCGCGGCATTGGCGTTGTCGGTCGATTTCGTGTTTGGTTTAGTTCAACGGTTCGTTGTTTCCCCCGGTCTTGCCACGACCAATTCGCCCTGACTACCTCATACGGAGGACCTCATGACACGCACGTTTGCGCTGGCTGCCGCTCTGACCCTAGGCCTGACCTTGTCCGCTTGTGGCGGCTCGGACAGCGACCCACTGGACGACTCCGGCGGCGACGAAGGCGGCTCGGAAAGCGAAGAAGGCGGCGGTAGCGGGACGATCACGGTCGGCTCCGCCAACTTCCCGGGCAACGTCCTGCTCGCTGAGATCTACACCGCGGCGCTGGAAGGGGCCGGAGTCGATGTCGAGCAGCGCTTGAACATCGGCAACCGCGAGACCTACATTGCCGGACTCGACGACGGGTCGATCGACCTGATCCCGGAGTACACCGGCGCGCTGACCCTGTTTTTCGATTCCGAGGCTGAAGCCACCGACCCGGAAGGCGTGTACTCCACGCTGCAAGAGGTGCTCCCCGAGAATCTGACCGTGCTCGAGCCCTCCGACGCGGAGGACAAAGACGCTGTGGTGGTCACTCAGGAAACGGCCGACGAGTTCAGCCTGACCGCGATCGGCGACCTTGAGCCTGTCGCGCCAGACCTGGTGCTCGGAGGACCCCCTGAGTGGGAAGACCGTGAGGCTGGCGTGCCCGGTTTGCGGGAAGTCTATGGCTTGGAGTTCTCGGCGTTCCGGCCGCTGGCTGCCGGGTCGAATCTGACTGCCCAATCGCTGAAGAACGGCCAGGTTGATGCTGCCAACATCTTCACGACCGATCCGTCGATTATCGAGAACGACTTCGTGATCCTGGAGGACCCCGAGAGTCTCTTCATCGCGCAGAACATCGTGCCGTTGATCACGACCGAGGCCAACAACGAAACGGTCGATGCCGCGCTGAATGAGGTATCCGCCGGACTCGACACCGAGTCCTACGCAGCGCTCTTGGCCCGCGTCGTTGTTGACAGCGAAGACCCGAGCGACGTAGCCCAGGAGTACGTCGACGGGATGTGACCACCCCCTGCCCAGTTGAGCGCGAGATTGCGGCCTGGGAAGTCGACTTGAGCATGATATTGCTGTCCGAAGTGACGCGTTGAGCGCGGAGTTGCCGCCTCGGGAGGCAGCCTGAGCGCGGAGTTGTTGACCCTGTGGTGAGTAACTCCGCGCTCAACCGCGGGAGGTCCTCGACAACTCCGCGCTCAACTGTTGGCGGGCTGGGGGGCGGGAGCAGGCTCGGTGTCTGACTCGTCGAGAGCATCGGGTTCGGTGCGGTTGACTGCCGCCAGCAACATCTGTGCGACGTCGACCACTTCGACCTCTTCGCGGGCGTCTTCGGCCTGCTTCTGGGTCAACCCGTCCGACAACATGACCCGACAGAACGGGCAGCCGATCGCGATCCGGTCGGCACCGGTCGCGAGAGCTTCCTCGGTCCGATTCATGTTGATCCGGGTGCCCAGTTTCTCGTCCATCCACATGCGCGCCCCGCCGGCACCGCAGCAGAAGGACTTCTCGGAGTTGCGTGGCATCTCGGTCAGCTGAACGCCTGGCAACGATCCGATCAGCTCACGCGGCGGCGCGTACACGCCGTTGTGTCTCCCCAGGTAGCAGGGGTCGTGATACGTCACTGTCTCGGCGGTTGACGCCAGACCGACCGACGAGGCTTCACTGGGTCGAGCCACTGGGGTTAGTCGCTTGTCCCGCACCAAACGGTTCAACAGCTGCGTGTGATGCACGACTTCGAAGTTGCCGCCCAGGTCGGGGTACTCGTTCTTCAGCGTGTTGAAGCAGTGGGCGCACGTCACCACGATCTTGGTGGCGTTCATCTCTTTCAGCACCTCGACGTTGGCTTGAGCCAACATCTGGAACAAGAACTCGTTGCCGGCGCGACGTGCCGGGTCGCCAGTGCACGTCTCGCCGTCACCGAGGACGGCGAACTTCACGTCGGCCATGTGCAGCAAAGTGGCGACGGCCTGCGTCGTCTTCTTGGCACGGTCCTCAAACGCCCCCGCACAGCCCACCCAAAAGAGGTAGTCGACCTCGCCCAGATCCTCAACATCCCCGCCGGCCAGCGGCACCTCAAAGTCCAGATCCTTGGCCCAATCCAATCTGGCGCGGGCCGACATACCCCAGGGATTGGACTTGTTTTCCAAGTTCTTGAACAGCCCGCCGAGCTCTTTCGGGAACGCCGACTCGATCAGCGTCTGGTAGCGCCGCATGTCCACGATGTCGTCCACATGCTCAATGTCCACCGGGCACTGTTCAACGCAGGCGCCACACGTGGTGCACGACCACAACACGTCCGGGTCGATCACGCCGCCACCGTCGGGCGTCGTAGCGTCGCCCTCGGTCTTCCCCACCAAGTCCCGCTGCGCTGCGGCAACAGCAGAATCCGGTATGCCGTGTCCCTCGATCCCCTTCAGCGCCTTCTCGCGAGCTTCTTCGCTCGCCAGAAGCCAGGGGGCTTTGGCGTGATGATGATTGCGCAGCCCGATGACCAGCATCTTCGGTGACAACGGCTTGTCGGTGTGCCACGCTGGGCACTGCTCCTGGCAGCGGCCGCACTCGGTGCATGTCGAAAAATCGAGGAGACCTTTCCAGGTGAAGTCCTCGACCTTGCCGACTCCCAGTGCCGCGTCCTCGTCCAAGTCCTCGATGGCTTCGAAGTCGACCGGCTTGCCGGCCACAGCGATGGGCTCCAACGGACCCAACGCGGTGCGTCCCGTTGCTTCACGCTTGAGGTAGATGTTCGGGAACGCCAAGAACCGGTGCCAAGCCACCCCCATCGTGGGGGTGGCCGCGATGGTGATTATCCAGGCCATGGAGATCACAATCTTGAGCAGCGCGACGTAAATGATCGCGTTCTCCAGCGTCCCGACCGAAGCGCCATCGAAGGCCGACCCGATCCACGCGGTCAGCGGAAAGTTGAGACCACTGGCCCACGACTCACCTTCGGCGGTGCCGAGCGCATACTCCAGCGCGCGCAGCGCCACGATGCACAAGCCGACGCCGAGGATGACGGCCTCCACGACATACGCCTGCCAAAAGGTCGAGCCCCAGAACCGGCTACGGCGACCGGCCGAGCGGGGGTGTTCGCGCTGGCGCACCGCGATCAGCGCGATGATCCCGATAATCGCGCCCCAGCCGAACAGCTCGAAACCCCAGGCCAGCGGGGTGAAGTGCGCCAGGCCCCACAGGTCGAAGGACGGGCTGAACAACTGCCCATAGGCGTTCACCAGCGTCAGGAAGAGCAGCCCAAAGGAGACCATGACCACCCAGTGAGCCGCCGCCACCCACTTCTTGCGAGCCATCCGGGTGTGCCCAAGAACCTCGCGGATCAGATTCTTCATCCGCAGCGCTGGCTCATCAATACGCGGGCGAGCCTCCGGCTGGCCGAGGCGGAAGTAAGCCACGAAGCGCGCGACTGTGGCAACGAGCATGGCGACGGCGACACCGGTCACGCTCAAACCGATGAAGATGGCAAGGATCTGCTGCGCGGGCATACCGGGAATGGTACGGATCGGGTGGGGTCGGCGATATAGCGCCACGACCTTTCCGTGGGACTGCGCTCCGCGGCCCGTTGCGGAATAACGTGATGTAGGAGGATGTATCACCTAGTGAACCGCAGTCCCGAATGAGAGAGAGAGTGCCCGTGCGTGTCCATGACGACATCACCCAGGTGATCGGCAAGACCCCCCTGGTCCGCCTGAACCGACTGACCGAGGGCATCGATGCGACCGTGCTCGTCAAACTAGAGTCACAAAACCCTGCGGCCTCGGTCAAGGATCGCATCGGCAACGCCATCATCGACGCGGCAGTTGAGGCTGGCGAACTCCAACCCGGCGGCACAATCGTCGAGGGCACCTCGGGCAACACAGGCATCGCCTTGGCGATGGTTGGAGCGGCACGCGGCTTCAAGGTCGTGCTGGCCATGCCGGAGACGATGAGCCTGGAGCGCCGCGCGCTGCTGCGTGCGTATGGTGCGGAGTTGGTGCTCACCCCAGGCCCGGAGGGTATGAAAGGTGCTGTCGCCAAGGCTGACGAGATCGCCGCAGAGCGTGGGGCCGTTCGCGCGCGCCAGTTCGCCAACCCGGCGAACGTGGCGATTCACCGGGCCACCACCGGTCCGGAGATCTGGGAGGACACCGATGGCGAGGTGGACATCTTTGTCGCTGGCGTCGGCACTGGCGGGACCATCACGGGGGCCGGCAGGTATCTGCGCGAGCAGAAGTCGGACATCGGCTTGGTCGTCATTGAGCCAGCCGATAGCCCGATCCTGAACGGAGGACAGCCCGGCCCGCACAAGATCCAGGGACTCGGTGCCAACTTCGTGCCGGAAATCCTTGACACCGAGATCTACGACGAAGTCATCGACGTGACCCTCAATGACTCGCTGACCACTGCCCGGGAGCTCGCAACCCAGGAGGGCATCCTGTCCGGAATCTCGACCGGCGCTAACGTCTGGGGCGCCCTGCAGGTGGCCAAACGGCCCGAGAATGCTGGCAAAACGATCGTGGTCATCGTCTGCGACTTCGGCGAGCGCTATCTGTCGACGGTGCTGTTCGACGGCCTCACCGACTGATGGTCGGCCCGCTGGTACGGGCGTGGCACGGCATACAGGCAGATCTTGACGCGGCCATTGAGCGGGATCCAGCAACGGAGAGCCGCCTGGAGATGGCGCTTGCCTCCCCGGGTTTGCACGCTCTGTGGTCTCATCGTGTGACGCATCGCCTATGGCAGCGCGGCGGCCGGGCTCAGTTGCCGGCCCGCTTGCTCTCCCAAGCCACGCGTTCATTGACCGGTGTAGAGATTCACCCCGGTGCGCAGATCGGCAAGCGCTTCTTCATCGACCACGGGATGGGTGTGGTGATCGGTGAGACCGCTGAGGTCGGTGACGACGTCATGCTTTATCACGGGGTCACGCTGGGTGGCCGCTCGATGGCCCCGGTGAAGAGGCATCCGACCGTCGGCGATGGTGCCGTGCTGGGGGCCGGGTCCCGCATCCTCGGGCCGGTGGTTATCGGAGCCGGTGCACGGATCGGCGCGAACGCGGTCGTCGTCAAAGATGTGCCTGCGGGCGCGGTGGCTACCGGCATACCCGCAAAGGTGCGCCAACCGCCGACGTCGGCCACCGCGATGAATGACATGTATGCCGACCCGGCCTTGTGGATCTGACCGGGCAATACCGCGCTCAACGCGCCCTGAGGTCTAGCAACTTCGCGCTCAACGCGCCCTTGAACTCAACAACTTCGCGCTCAAGGTGCCCTGAGGACCAGCAACTTCGTGCTCAACGTGCTCTGAGGCCCAGCAACATCGTGCTCAACTGGGAACAACTCAGGCCCGCCCGGCGTCAATACGGGCGAGCCTGAGTCGGCAAAGGTTGTCAGGGAAGCTTGTCGCCCCCCGGGCCGAAGCCGGTGGCGTCGATCGTGGCCTCACCATCGCTGGTGATGCTGCCGGTCTCGTTCTCGTAGTCGCCGTCGCTGTCGGTGGTCTCGTGACCGCTGGCCTTGGCCTTCGCCTGTGAGGCCGCGGACTTGGCGCGGTCGCCGACCTTGGCGGCAACCTGCGGCGCCTGCTCCTTGACCTCATCGACCTTGGTCTGGACGCGGGGATCGGTCCACACCTTGCTGGCCTGGTCGGCGAGCTGCTCGTAGCGCTCGCGCCCGGCCTTGGCTCCGAGGATGTATCCAATGGCCACACCTGCGAGCAGAATGAGTCTGCGCATGTGGACTCCTTTCGTAGAGGGACGAACGTGTTCGCGCCGAGCCTAGTCGGCTGGCGGCTGCCCCGCCATTGTTCGGCGGATCATGAGCGGAGGGTGTGGGATTCGAACCCACGGAGGTTTCCCTCGGGCGCTTTCAAGGCGCCTGCACTCGGCCACTATGCGAACCCTCCTGAGGCGTTGCCGTCACATTGCGTGCCGCAGACCATCATTCCAGATGCTTTGGCGTGCATCGTCCGCGAATGCTGCTACGGTTTACGTGGTTGTAATTGCAGTTCCTCGCAGTCAAGTACACGCTGATCCATGTGGTCGGCACGTCAGCACCAACCGGGCATGTCCCGGCGCGTGGGGGGTTCAATCTCAGCCCACCTCCCGCACCGTGTGGGTTGTGACGCAGACGCACAGCAGAAAGAGATTTCCATGGCACAGGGAACCGTGAAGTGGTTCAACTCCGAAAAGGGCTTCGGCTTCATCGCACAAGATGGTGGAGGCCCAGACGTGTTCGTCCACTACTCGGCCATTGAGACCAACGGCTACAAGACTCTCGACGAGGCCCAGCGGGTCGAGTTCGAGGTCACCCAGTCCCCGAAGGGACCGCAGGCAGACGCCGTCCGCCCCGTCTGACGACCATGACTCGCTAACGAGTCACGATCGTCTTCGCAGGCCCTCGAGTTCTTCGTGAACTTGGGGGCCTGCTCATGTCCTGCCTGAGTTGGGTATGCCGGGTGGCGGCCAACCCCGTCGCGGTCGCTCGTTTGCCGCTGGGTCGCCGAACTCTGGGTTCAGCAGACCGCGCCGACGTCGGACAGTTCGTCCTCCGGCTCATCCTCGGTGGGGGCCGGTTCTTCCACGGCGGGCTTTTTCGTGGTGGTGGAGGGATCGGTCTTGGCTGTTTTCGGGGCTGGGGGGTCGATCGCTTCGCGAACCATCTTCTGCAAGCGGTCGTAGTTCGGGTCGGCCACGTCGGTGTTCTCGATCGTGAACGGGAGCGATTTGATGCTCGCGCCCTGAACCCGCGACACCAGTTCTGCCCAGGCGGGCAGTTCTTCAGCCGATATGTCGGCTTTGATGTTGTCGCCCGCGACGCCGACGATCGTCGGGTAGCGCTGGATCATGGTCATCGGGTTGACTTGGTCAACGACGGCTGCGACGACGCAGCGCTGGCGGCGCATCCGGGAGAAATCGTCGGTGGTGATCCGCGACCGGGCATACCACATAGCCTCATACCCGCTCAGTCGTTGCACTCCAGGCTCCAGGTAACCGGACTCGCTGCCGGGGATCAGGATGGGACGCCCTTCGGAGTTGGTGCCGGTTCGCCCGCCCATGGGTAGTCGTTCCTGGACGTTGATCTCGACACCGCCCATGGCGTCCACCAAGTCTTGGAAGCCTTCGAGGTTGACGATCACCGAATAGTCAATCGGTTGGTCGATGACGGCCCCGAGGACCTCGCGGGTGGCGGTCAGACCGGGGTTGGAGTCGTCGGTGTACAACTCCGGTCGGGCTTCGGCGAAGCCCACCGCCTGAGTCCAAATGCTGTTCATCAGGCACTCGTCGCCGCAGTTGTAGCCATTCGGCCACCGCTGCGACAACGGGTTGTCGTCTGGGATCGGGACCATCTCCAGGTTGCGCGGGATTCCAAACAGGATGCTGTCGCCGGTTTTGGTGTCGATGCTGGCGATCAACATCGTGTCGGTGCGGATGCCGTCTCGCTCATCGCTACCGTCTGAGCCCAGCAGCAGGACGTTGACCCTCGGTGTATCCGCCCAGGGGTCCTCCTGCTCCAGGTCCGGCGTGGCTAGCGGGGAGGGCGACCCGTCTTCGCGGCCGACGAAGATGCGCTCGACGGCGTCGCTGTGGGCGTTGACGTAGCGCCATCCCAAGGCTGTCGGCGCCGCAAGCAGCAGGCACATGAGACCAGTGAAGGCGACCAGACCGAAGCGCTGACCGGAGCTGAGGATGCGTGGCCGGGCTGTCAGCGCGGTCCACGCCACCGACGCCATCCAGATCAGGACGGCCACGGAGGCCAAGATGCCCAATCGCTGTAACAGCTGGGGTCGTGCGCCGAGATCGAGCGCGGAGGCCTCGGCGCCACGGGAGAGGACAAAAAGGAACACGGCGAACAGGGTGAATGTGGCAGCGCAGAACAGCGCGATGCCCCAGGCGCGACGTCGGGTCATTGCGAGGCCAGCGCCGGGAATGACGGTGCCCAAGGCTGTCAGCACATACGTCCGACGGATCGACTTGGCGGAACCCGCCGGGCCAGGGGCAAGCCGGTTGGCGGGGCGAAGAGGATTCGATGGGTCGTCGAACTCGGCTGAAGACCATTCGTCCCCAGTGCCGGGTGTTCGATGCGACATCTGTGCCTTTCGCTGCTGGTCGACCCTCGGGGAGGGCATCCGCCGAGAGCCCAACGAATGGTAGCGCTGGGTAGTTCACTTCACGTTCACCGTGTTTGGTGAACGCTACCTCGCGAAGGTAGCCTAAGCGCCGCCGGTCGAGGGCTTCAAGGATGTCCTCGAGCGCATGGAGGCGTCGCCTAGCCTGGTTTATGGCGCCCGCCTGCTAAGCGGGTTTGGGGCTTAAACCCCATCGAGGGTTCAAATCCCTCCGCCTCCGCCCATCAACATCCAGACCTCCGCGTCGGTTCGCCGAGCGGGGGTCTGCTTGTTCGCTCGCTCAACTCGCCGGCTCCCTTGGCTCTTCCACAGCATCCGCGTCGGTGTCGATGACGTCGGCATCATCGTCGTCGCTCTGAGCATCGTGCGGGTCGACATCGTCATCGTCGGCGTCTGCGGCCTTCTTCATACCCGAGTCGTCGTTGTCGTCCATTTCCTTCCAACTCTCCTGGATGCGCTCGTCGATATCGTCGACGACCTCCTCGGCGTTGCTGCCCGGCGGGAGCGGAGGGACGGCCGAGACCGTCGTCGGCGGGTTGACCGCTGGGCTGTCTCCAGGACCTTCAGGACTCATGACGGGCCTTTCCGTATGCCGATGAGTTGGTTGACCATGCTGATCGGACCCTAGCGCGCTGCGGTTGTCCCGGCTCGGCGGCTGTCTGCGGCTTCGGATTTTCGCGGCTCATCTGCATCCGGTATCGTTCGCTGCTGTTGCCTTGTGCAACGGTCGGCGCCCGTAGCTCAACGGATAGAGCATCTGACTACGGATCAGAAGGTTGGGAGTTCGAATCTCTCCGGGCGCGCACTGTGCTGAGACAGTACAAGAACCCCTGACCAGCAGAAACGCGGTGAGGGGTTCGTTGTCTCCCGCGCCCTGTAGGTGCTGGGTGGCGACATTGACAGCAGTAGTGACAGCAACCGAGCGACAGGAACCCACAAGATCACGCCTCGAAGAGGTGATTGGCGGCATCCGCAGCGGCACGCAGGGCGGTAGGCATGACGTGCCCGTAGAGGTCCGTAGTCATGCTCATTTGCGTGTGCCCGAGCAGTTCCATGACGACGCGCGGCGAGACGTTCTGTGCCAGCAACATCGAGGCACAGGTATGCCGGAGGTCGTGGAACCGGATGCGAGGCACCCCCGCCTGTGATACCAGTTGGTCCAGCAGCCGGTTCAGATTGCGAGGCTCGATCACGGTTCCGCGAGTCGAAGCGAACACCAACCCATGTTCTTGCCAAGCGTCGCCTGCCTCGGTCCGTTCCGCATCTTGACTCTGCCGATGCTCCCGCAACCCGATCACGCAGGCGGCGGGTAGCGGGATCGTCCGACGACTCCGTGCCGTCTTCGGAGCACCCTCGACCAGGCCGACACCGGAGCCCAATCGCTGGACGGTGCGCTGTACCCGCAACGTGCTTCCGGTTAGATCGACGTCCTCCCAGCGCAACGCCAGCAGTTCCCCCTTCCGCAACCCGAGTGCAACGCCCACTGAGAACAGCGGCCCAAGCCGATGCTCCCGAACCGATGCCAAGAACCGCAGGGTCTGATCGCCAGTCCACGGCACGACTTCTTGACGCTCCACCCGTGGACCCTTGACGAGCGCGGCCACGTTGCGATGCACCAACTCTTCCCGCTCGGCATCCGCCAGCATCGAGCGCAGCACCGCCCGAGTGAGTTGCACTGTTCGCGTCGACACCCCACGCTCAGAAGTAGCCCGCAGCAAGTCACGGACGTGCTGCGGAGTGAGCGACACCACCTGCACTCCGCCGATTTCCGGAAAGACGTAGCGACCCAGGACCCAGCCGTAGTTGCTCACCGTGGCCGGCTTCAGGCCGGACATCTCCAACCGAGCGACCCACCCCCGGCCGAACTGCTCGACTGTCACCCGCACGACGGCAGCCGGCCGATGCTCGCGATTCCTGGTCATCAAGTCCGAGACTTTGCCCGCCACCTCCGCGCGAGTCCGACCGTAGACCTGACGCCGCTGCCGTCCACCATCACGGTTGTAGACGTAGACCGCCCCGGCCCAGCGACCGTCGCTGCGCAGATAGATCGACCCCTCGCCGTTTCCGCGTCTCACGCCGCCACGCCATTCGCGGCCTTCGTAGCCTCCAGCACGTATGACCTCAGCGCTTCGACAGGGACCCGGCGGGAGCGGCCGATCTTGACGCTCGCCAGTTTCTTGAGACGCATCAAGTCATACACCGCCGACTTCCCCACGCCGAGAGATTCTGCGACCTCATCCACTGTCAACATCAGACGTTCCATGTCTCGCCCTGCCTTTCCAGTCAGTGATTGGGATTTGTCCTGGTTGATGCCTTCCACTTGGCGTATTCCTGCGCGCGTACAGCTGCGGCAATGGCGAGGGCTGCCTCGCCGTCGTTGTCCCATCCGGAACCGGCGTAGGACCACCGGGAGATCACGAGCGTGGTGTCGTCTTCTGTGTCATCGGCCATGAGCCGGGCTTCGAGGTCGGCCACATCCAGCGGTGTGCCGTCTCGCTCGGCTTGTGCAGCGAGGCGGCTGAACCGTTGACGTGCGCGGCGTAGTTGTCCGAGGGTGATGGAGTAGCGGCGTGACTTGGAGGAGAAGTGGCCCCGGAAGCCGAGCATGTGTACCCATTTGCCGAGCAGCGCGTACTCCCCGCCAGGGTCGGCAGCCTCAGCCAAGTCCCGAGCGACCTGCCGCAGGCGCGAACGGTGCCCCGAGTGCCGATGCGTTGAGTCGGCGTCGGTGGCTGTCTTGGTGGCGTACTTGGCGAGATAGCCCGCAACTTGCTCGGCACAGAGCCCGCCGTTGTCGAGCCCGTCGAGGTCACCCCGCCGCCGCGCGGTCACGGGGCGGGCGTCGAGTTGGGTCCCGAACCGCAACACTCGAGCAGTGTCACCCTCGGCTACTGGTGGAGCAGTTTTTGTGGCGATGCCCGCAGCAGCGCCGACCAAGCGCGCGAGCACCGCCGCATCCAAAGTACTTGGCGCGCAGGCAAACCCTTGCATCGTCTTTGGTCCGTCGAGGCGGATGAGAGCGTGGAAGTGGATCACCCCGCGTCGTTGCTGCTCGGCTACTTTGGCGTACTGCACCACCGCCAGTGACGGCAACCGGGCATCGCTGACACCGAGGAAATGGGCGACCTGGCGGCGTAGGTTGATGGTGAAGCGTCGCCACAGTTCTGGTGCCCACCACTGCCAGATCAAGTGACTGTCGTAGTCGTAGCAGTCCGGGCAGATCGGGGAGCCCACGACCGGATCATCCTGAGTGTGAGCGGTGAAGCAAGCGATCGGGTTGCCGTGTTCACACCGTCTGGCTTTGTCCCGGGGTCGGCACTTGCCACCAGAATTCGTGCCGTGGACGTGCCCGAACGACGGCGCGGTGAGTGTGGCAAACACCAGCGGGTTGTCGCCCACCGACTCGGGAACGGTTTTGCCGCCAGTGACTCCGGCGCGGATCATTTCGAAGGTGTCCCGTGCGTACAGCCGGGAGCAGGAGGGGCATTGTTCTTCGCGCCGGTTCCCGCACCGCACGAACGTCACACCGAGCGCTTCCTCTTTGGATGAGTAGGTGCTCAGCGCTTCACCGGTGGTGGTGTCGTACCGGGTGGTGGACCCACGGAGCCGAATGGGTTTGGCGCAGTGCCCGACCCTGGCGGCAGTGTGCGACCAGGCGTCGAAGTCTGGCGACAGCAGCCGGGAGGTGACTTGGTCGGCGACGCGGTCGGGCAGGTCCACCGGCAGCGCAAGGGGCGCTGAGTCGCTATGCCCGGTGAACCTGCCCGGTCCCGTTGTCGTGGTGGTCATGGCGGTTAGGCCACATCCAACGGGCAACAGTCCAGCGGCAACGTGTCCTGCACTGCACCCGTGACGAACCGGGGTGTAGGTCCGTTGACTGCGGGGTGACCATCCCGCCCGACCATCGACAACCCCTGTGCACCGTCACCCAGGACGCGGATGCGGTGCTCAGCCATCCCACCCCACACGCCGTGCTGTTGCCGGGTTTCGATGGCATACGTCAAGCACTCGTCCCGAACCGGGCAACCGTCGCAAGCCCACCGCGCGTACCGGTCATACTCAGCCGGGGTGTACCCGTCCTCGGGGAACCACTTCTGCGGCACCTCGGACCCGACGCACGACCCGCGGGTGTGCATGGCCTCCAGCAGCGACCACACCCCGGCGCTGTCAACTGACTGACGCTGGTTGCTGGTCATGAGGCTTTGCCCAACGTCTCGTCACCAGCAGCCTTACGACCTGTGGTGCTGTCGTTGATGCCGACCGTTTCGCCTTCGACCACGGACAGCCCAGGGTGCAGGAACGGCCGGAAGGCGATGACGGATTCGGTTGCGCGGATGCCAGCGGCGACCCTGGCCCGGTATGCCTCGTAGTCGATGAGGTCGGCCTGGAACTTCTGCAGGGGCATGCCGGGTGCTTCGATGAGGCCGCGTCCGGGTGGGAATTGGCGGATCATGTCCAACCCGGCCCGGTCGATCCCGTCGTGCAGCATCGCTACCGCGTCCCCGTTGTCCACGCGCATGGTGGCGCGGATCGGGATGTTGGACCGGTCGTCGGTTTCGATGGCTTTGGCCGACATGCGCTGCGCCAAGATCAACACTGTGACGCCGACTTTGGCTCCTTCTTTGATGAATCTGCCCACGGCGCGTTCGACCTGAGGTGCGATGCGGTCTTTGCCGCGCCGCCCGTTGGCTTCGTCGTCTTTGGCGAGTTGGGACAGCAGGCCGGGGTATTCCTCGAACACGCACAGGATTGCGGGTGTGCATTCGTTGAACGTGGTGATTTTGTCCCGGCCACCGTTGACGAGGTCGGTGATCCGCTGATCCATCTGCTCCGTGATGGCGTCGAGCACGGCAGCTAAGTGCTCCCCGTCTTTCGCCGAGGTCGAGACCCACGACCCGCCGCGGCCATCGGTGAACGGGGTGAGCAGGATGCCGGTCGGATCGACCCCACACACGAGGACGTCTTTGCGGTGAGCCAGTGCGGACAGGTAGGCGTAGCAGAGCACGGACTTCCCGGACCGGGTAGCGCCCTGGATCGCCATGTGCAGCCCAGCCAACGGGTCGAACGCCACCACACCGGAGTTCGCGGACCGGCCCACGACAACCGGAGCAGACGCGCTAGTACGAGAGGGGTCGGGTGCGTGAACGGTGCCGGCGAGGTGGTCCACCATCACCAACTCAATAGAAGCCGTGGACGGTGTCAGCGGGCGAGCGGTGTACGTGTCAGCGGCCATGGCTGAGGCGATAGCCCCGGCAGCGTTCACCACATCAGTGGACGTCTGCCCTGACCGTGCCCGGACTGTCAGGGTGAGGGTCCAGCCGGAGGTCGAGGCTGAGCAGAGCCGCGCGTCGGACCACACGGTCACGGCCTTGGTCTCACCGGACCATGCGGAACGGCGCTGAGCCTGCTGGCTGGTGGAGAGTCCGCAGTTGCGGGACAGCCCGGACCAGTGCTCCCGCACCCACACCCGCCACGTCCGACGCCGCCACGGACCACCCACCCACCGCTCGAACGAGTACGGGTCGACCTGGTGCCAGGTGACTGCTACCAGGGCAGGCAACGCCCACCCCAGCAGCAACACTCCGACGGCTGACGGTGTGCGGTCGAGGACCGAGAGCGAGAACGCCAAGACGATCATGGACCCAGCCCAGATGGGGTGCCGCCACGACCACCCCAGCACACCCCAGACCAGTGCCAGCGGGACCCACATAACGCGGGCCACGGTGGCGGCACGGTCACGAACTCCGGTTGAGGTGCCCATCACGCGGCCTTGCCCGAGCCGTGACCTTCGCCGCCGCGTCCAGTTGCGCCGGGAGCCTGCATGCCGTCAGCGCGGAACGACCACGCGATCCGAGCGAAGTTCCCGTTCGAATCGACGTACGGCAGCGCGGTGAGTCCGGTGAACTCCACCGGACGAAACGGCACCCCATCCATCTCAGTAGGCGGGATCGGCTGCACCTTGGCCGCGAACTTCACCGTGACTGTGCGGCCCTTCTTACTGGCCTCAGGGTCAGCGTCCAACACCTCGACCTGCCAGAGCGGCAACCCGTTGTCCTTGTCTCGCGCCTGAACTTTGTTCTCTCGCGTGCTGGCGTCGAAGTCCAACACCTGCGACACCTCCGACACCACAAACGCGCCATGCGCGAACACGTCCTCATGCTTGACCTGCAACCTCTTCGCAATCGCCATAATGGGCCTTCCGTAGTGGGGACCGAGTTGTCCCACTGCTACGAAATCGCCATAGGCAGGGACGCCACCACCCCCTTGCCGGACGTTTAGAGACGTTCTAGACTTTCCGAAACGTCCCTAAGTGCACCCAGCGAGGAATCTATGTCCAACGAACGCCTGCGGTCAGCGATCTTGGTCGATGCCGGATTAACCCTTCAGGAATTCGGTGAGCGCGTTGGCGTAGACCCGAAGACCGTTGAGCGCTGGGTCAGTAAAGACCGCGTGCCTCACCGCACACACCGTCTCAAGGCGGCGTCCATCCTGGGCAAGACCGACGTCTTTCTATGGCCGACAACCGCTGCGGACCCCCAGACCAAATCAGCCACCCGCGCTGAATTCGTAGATCTTTACCCAAGCAGGGGTGCTGTTCCTTCTGGAACGTGGACCGAACTGATCGACAATGCCTCAGAGTCCATCGACATCCTCGCCTTCGCCGGCAGTTTCTTGCACGACAGCATCCCCGAGTTCGCGGGACGCATAACCGCCAGGGTCAACGCTGGCGTCCGGGTCCGTTTCCTCTTCGGCGACCCAGATAGTGATGCCGTCATCCGACGTGGCATCGAAGAAGGCATCGGCGATTCGATGACCGCCCGGTGCAACCTCACCTGGCGGTATATAGAACCACTCATCGCGAGCACACACGGCATCGAAGCCCGCAAACACGGCAACACCCTGTACGCCTCAGTGTTCAGGTTCGACGACACGCTACTGGTCAACCCCCATGCCTACGGCGCACCAGCCGGGCACTCACCGATCATGCACATTCAACGAATCCCCGGAGGCCGCCTCTTTACGCACTACATGGAGTCGCTTGAACGCACGTGGCAGCAAGCCCAGCCGGTCTGAGCTGTACCTTCGACACATGGGACGAACCGACTACATCAACGACCCCGACGCACCTGCAATCAACAGCGTCGTGCCCTCCGTCGTCGCCATCGTGCGCGACGACAAGGGTCGAGTGCTGATGATCCACAAGACCGACAACGATCGGTGGGCCCTACCGGGCGGTGGACACGAGCCCGGTGAGAGCATCGCGCAAACAGTGGTGCGGGAGGTCAAGGAAGAGACCGGCTACGACGTCGAGGTCGACACACTCACGGGGACCTACACAGATCCCAACCACGTCATGTCGTACGACGACGGCGAAGTTCGTCAACAGTTCTCCCTGGCCTTCCGCGCTCGCCTCGTTGGTGGCAAACGACGGACGAGCACAGAGAGCGACGAGGTGGCATGGATAGATCCTGCAGATGCAGATTCACTAAACCTTCATCCCTCAATGCGCTTGCGCCTCTCGCACGCTATCCAAAACCCCGATGGGCCACATATCGGATAGACCGAAACTCGTTCGCGCCCGATCTGCCGAAGTCAACAACGCTCGGCCTGACCGGCTGACTGCCTTATGCACGGCCTCACCCGGCCCATACCTTTCGAGGATCTCGTCAATACGCTCTTGTGGGGTTGTGACCGTACCATCAGGAGCAGAAACCAGGTCGAGCAACGTCAATGCATCCAACTTCGTCGGATCGGGCTCAGGTAGTTGGGCTAAGACTCCTCGTAAACCTCGTTCCTCAGCCTCGAATGCTGCTCCGGTGTGCCAACCTACTAGAGCGACCACCTCACAGGGGGCGCCAAGGTCGCTCAAATAATGGGCACCATCCAAGGAATGAAGGCCGGTCACGTGCGCAGTGAAAGAGTAGCCGATGTCGTGTAGCCACGCAGCGCACCACACGTCTTCAGGGAGGAAGCATGCGTCTACGAGCGATTCTGCCAGGGTGCCGACCGTTTGCACATGCCTCCACCGATCGCCAAGCTCTTGTAGGTGTTCAGCAGCTAACTCTGGTGCACGCTCTGTCGACCACATATTCACTCACTAGACCATGGATTCACAGGTCTAAGCACCGGACTACAATCCCATGGACGTCGACGAATACTTAGTGACATGGTTCAGCACCTTCGAGGCGAAGTAGATAGGGAAATCGCAGCTTCGCAACGAAAGCGACGGCGTACCGCTTTGCGCCTGGCAGATACGGTGGCGCTTCCGCATCGCCACGCGTGCTCACAACAGAAGTGACCTGCGAAGAGCCAACACGTGAACCCGAAACGAAGTTGAGCACCTCGTGAATCGAAAACGCCGCACTGACCCTGTCGGTAACAATGGTGCTTTCACTGAAGCAGACCAGCGCATAGTGCGACCGTGGCCGATCGCTGTTGACGCTGCTGGTTACAACAGCGGACTCAGGGATGTTGTGCATAGTTCCATCCAAGCCTCTCCCTTTGCGCCATCTCACGGTGGAGCGTGGATTTATGTCTCGCGCAGCCGGTTTAGAGATCATTCGCGTGAAAACAACCGCAGGCTCATCGGACGTTTGGAGTAAAGCCGTCACTGATGGGCGGATGCTGTTCCCGATGCCCCAATAGAAGGTACCCCCGCCACTCACCCGTTCAACGTCCTTCCGCTGTCTGATCCGTGTCAACGACTCGCCAGCCTCGGTACCCATCTTGGACCAGCAGAAGACGTCCGGCAGGGTCACGGGCGTTGTGAGAGACTCGACCACAGGGTTGAGCGTACCCACTCAGACGAGTCCAGCAGCACCGACACCCAGGAAGAGGCGACGACCCTGGAGTTGTATTCCGCCAACCTGCGCCGCGCGCTCAAAGGCGCGGGCGTGAGCCCTGGGGCAATCGAGGCAGTCTGGCCAGAGTGGTGGACATCGCAGGCCGAGACGTCTCTCAGCGCGCAGTCACAACTCAGATTCTCCGTAGCCAGACGGTTGGGACTACGTCCCACCGCGCTCATGCGCGACGAACCTCAGTTCATTTGGACCGACGCGACCAGGTTCAAGAATCTCGGGGACATTACTCCCAGCGAACTGGCGGCTACGAGTGCGTTCGGTGTCGCGTTGGGCAGGCTGTTGATCTCTACCTCCGCACCCGCAAACCTCGCTTTGAGGGGCTACACGGCGGAACAACTTCGATTGCGGGTGGCTACTAAACATGGGGTGTCGCTCGCAACTCTCCTGACGCTTAGTTGGGCCTGCGGGATACCAGTCGTATATTCTTTTCTTCATACGACAGGAAAACAGGGTGCGTCGGCAATGTCCGTCTCTCAGGGTGACCGAAGTTCCGTCATTCTAACTCGGTCTAGCAACTTCCCGGCTCAGGTTGCCTTTACCCTCGCTCACGAACTCGGCCATATCTGGCTCGGACATACAGACTCAGTACCCGCGCTCATAGATATCGAAGATCCTTTAAGGCATGAGCGTGATGATGAAGAGGTTGCCGCCGACCGATTCGCTCTGACTCTTCTCACGGGAAGCCCTGAGCCACAAGTAGGCACCCCGCCAGGCGATTGGACGGCGACCGAATTGGCCGACGCTGTCCTCCGCGAAGCGCCGGTAAGCAACATTGACCCAGGGATGCTGGCCCTATGCGTTGGCTACTCAACTGGCGACTGGGCCTTAGCTATGGGTGCCTTGAAGGTGCTTGGTGCGGAAGAAAACCTCCCGAGCGAACTCAATCAACTGGCGTTACGCCTTCTCGATACGGAATCCCTTAGCCACGATACAGGCTCATTCCTTCGGAGAGCTCTTGGAGTGCAATCCTAGATGGAGGCGCACCACCTAGACAACGACGTTGTCTTTAAGCTAGTCAGGCTCGGGTTATTATCTGAACTAACCGAGGCGCTTCACGCGCCCCAGATCTTCGTCCTCTCCACTTGCAAGTATGTAGCAGAGCGTGCGCTCAACGACGTGCCCGTCGAACTCGGACAGCTAAGAGAATGGTTAGCATCGGCCACCGATCTGGAAGTCACAAGCAGCGTTGCTCTCCTGGCAGCCGCAATCGAGGAACGAGCCATAGACGCCGGCCTCCAACTCGACGATGGGGAGAGCCTGCTATTCGCGGAAGTTGCGGCGAATGGGGGGCGGGCAGTCACAGGAGACAAGAGAGCCATTAAGGCATGCGACTTCGTGGTGCGGCGAAGTGATGAACTCGAAGGACTACATGGCCGCGTGGTCTGTTTGGAACAAATCTTTCTTCAACTGCTGAGCAGTATCGGCGTTGCGAAGTGTAGAGCGGCCGTATGTTCCGCAAAGCTCGTCGATCGAGCCCTCACCGCATGTTTCCACTGCACGCGTGCAAGCGACTCGATGGAGGATGCGCATGCTGGTCTGCACAGCTATGTTCGCGCGCTTAAGGCTGAGAGCGAGATGGTGCTGGCCGATGACGCGTGTGCTTTGTGCTGAACGAAGACCTCAGTTTCTGAGGAACACGGCATATGGATCGACAATGGCCGCAGCAAGGCCGATGTGCACCTCGGGGCCGCCTTCTTCGCCGTCAATGATGTCTAAGCAAGCCTTGTCGACACGACCGCGAATGTACTTGCTACCAACTCGACCGATGCTATTTCCGACGGCTACCCGTGTGCGGCTAAGCGGCAAGTCTATATCGGCATGTTCTAGGCTTCCTATGGCCAGCGCGTACCTGGAGCCGAGGGCGTTGATCGCGTCTGGGATTGCTTCCCAATCAATACCATTCCTGGACATCTGAGTCGCCCGCACCGGTTCAGCGAAGTGCTTGCTATTCATGGGCTGCATAGCTAAAACCAGTTGATCGCCGCGTTCCGCCACTTGTCGAGCAAAAGGTTGAACCATGGTGGCCGGATGACAAGTGTTCCCTCCGTAGCCCCAAAGTGAGTATCCTTCCCGATCTATCTCTTCTTGCTTACGAGCGATTATGGAGTCCAGGTCCTCGTTGGCGTGCGTCCCTACCTTCATATATAGGATGGATTGTCCAGGAGCGAGTGGGTCATTCATCAGAATCCTCCAGCAGTTCGAGTCGGTATTCGTCTTCATGGGCCTTGCCATAGTCCAAGCGCTTTAGTTCTCGGACATATTTTACTCGGGGCTCAAGCCCTCTTCCGTAGAAGTTGTGGAGGAGTTCCTTGTCCTTTTGCTCCTGACTTTGGGGTGGGCGGAAGTTCCCAGGTAGCGAACGGATGAGAAGATTACATGACAGCAGGTCCGGGTTGTCATCTAGGTGATAACTGTGCAAGCCTGGTGTCATTCGTTCCACAAAGAAACCGTTGGCCGCCGCGAACGACTGGGCCTTCGCGAGTACGACTTTGGGCCAGTCCAGTTCGTCATCGTCGGCGATAACAATCATCCCCTCGCCGTCGAATGAGATGGATTCCATGCCCCTGAGCGAGAACAGATTGACACTGGCACCATCGTTGCTAGCTCCCCACGGAGGGTTGGTGTAATAACAATCGAAGTGCCGTTGTTCTGGAAGGGGATAAACACAATTGTACAGTTCAGCCCTCAGTGACTTGATCCCCTCGCGATCTGCAAACCTATTGACGGCCTGGACCACTCGTTCGTCGAAGTCGAATACTACGATCTCTTCTGGTTCGTACGACAAGATCCCCCGAGCGGCCATATAGGCCACGCATACGCTGATCCCGTCACCATCGCCGATGAAAGCGAGACGTCTATTTTCGGCCCAGCGGGCGACCAATTCAGATTGCAGCACCATATCGCCTGCTTTCATATGTATCTGGTCAAACTCCCGTAACGGTCGCGGTCTGTTCTGTATGACGTCCGATACGGCATTCAAAGCGGCACGTAGGTCGATTTCCGGCACATCTCTCCTCGCGTCGGACATTTCGGACGAACTGTTGGCTGCCCGGGCACCAGGTACTAGTACGTGACTATAGGGGCTCTTCGCAATTGAGGGTGTGGAGGGGGCCGGCGCGTCGTTGGCGGGGTGAGAGTCGAGGCCTTCCGATGATGGAGGTTCCTACGCCGCCCATCAGGAAGACCTCGACATGGATGACGCTACCTTTGCCTGCCCTGACTCGACCACGTTTGCTCGCCTGGACGGGCTCGGACTTCGCGTAACCGGGCAGCGACTTGAGCCTGGTCGTGCTGTGTTGGCATGCCGGGTCGCCGAGCCGGATCAGTGTTGCCACCGGTGCGGGTGTGAAGGTCTGGTTCGTGACACGGTGATCCGTGAGCTGGCCCATGAACCTCGCGCTGATCGTAGTGGGACCTCGCATCCCCTGTCACCTGTTTCAGGCCGCCTCTTTGCTTGCAAGTGTTTAACTCCGCGTTTCAGGATCGCGTGCTGACGCGCCGCAAGGGCTGTGCCGGGTACAGGATCAGGGGTCGCAACAGTAGTGTCAGGCACGTCAAGGTCCTTCCAGATGCTGGCGTAGGAACCTCCATCCTGGGAGACCTCGACCCCTCCACCGGCAACGACGCGCCAGCCCTACCTACACCCTCGTTTGTGAAGAGCCAGGTAAGCGCTAGTTGAGCTAGGTGTCAGGGAACCACTAGTCAGGCTCTCTCACCGCGGGGTTTCTGCCCGCAAGGGTCTGCACGGTTCGCCAGAGAATCATAATGTCGAGGACCGCGCTCCAGTTTTTGACGTAGTAAGAATCAAGGGCCAAAGCTGCCTCCCAGGTGATCATATCGGGTCCCGCGATCTGCCAGATCCCTGTAATCCCAGGGCGAACTAGAAAGTGCCCGCGCTGCCGCTGGTTGTATCGATGCACTTCCTGAGGCAATCGCGGCCTCGGTCCCACGATTGACATTTGTCCACTTACGACGTTCAGTAACTGAGGCAACTCATCGAGGCTGTACTTCCGCAGAAAAGCCCCAATTCTTGTGACGCGTAAGTCGTTGTTTAACTTAAATAAGGGGCCATCATTGCTGAAACCGTCAGAAATTGACGCCAATGAGAACGGACCCCCTGCTCGCATGGTGCGGAATTTCACCATCGAGAACGGACGGCCGAGATACCCAATCCGCCTTTGGCTAAAGAGTACGGGTCCTGGGGACTCAACCCGTATAAGTATGGCAATGAGCCACAGTACGGGCATGAGCATTACAAGCAGAAACAGGGCCATGAGGAAGTCGACGTACCGCTTTGCGGTCCGGGCGGCGAAAGACATTTCGCGTCCCCCGCTACTTATGATCGCCGAAGCGATTTCGATATCGGCGGTTGTGCCACCGAACAGGGGTCCGCTATTACTTGTAGGCTTTAGTAATCGTGCTGCGCGTTGCAAACTTTCCGCGTCAATCTTCTTTTCGGAGCTTCGGGCTTGGGCTCTCTTGTTGCGCGCTCTCCTTTGATCTTGAGCGAATTGGTGCTCTAGGTAGTCTAGATACTCACTGTGCATTGAACTCAAGGGTCACCTCGCCAAAATGTAAATCAAGAGAGCGCTACTAGCAACTGTGCCAATCGCTTGCAGTACCAGAAATACTTCGGTGCGGTCCAAGACCCTGACATTTGCTTCTACCGCAATCAGCTTTGATAGGAGCAACTGTTCAGCCACCTCGTCGCTCGCGCGATCTCGCAGGCTACCCAACTGACTAGGTGACGGCCCCATCAGCAATCGACCCATCAGCAGAACGGCCACGCCCAGAGTTGCCGAGGCACCGAGTGTCCATGGAGTCAGCCCTAGTTGGGACGTTGTGAGGGCCGAACCACTGACAGTGCCCGCTAATACTGTGGCGGCCGCGATCAGCAAACCAGACCGGGTTGCAAGTGCATCGGCACGAGCGCGTTGCTCACCCAGTTGTCGATCAACCTCAGCCAGTATGTGTCCCGCCATCTTGAACTTACAGATCTAGCATGGTGCAGGGACGCCGTACGGGCATCGCAGGGAGCCAGGCGTAGAGACTCGGGGTAGGGCGGAGTAGGTTCCGTGATTCGCCATTATCAAGACCTTTCATCATTTCGTGCCTGACCTTCCGGTGTACTGGCTCATGCTCAATCTAAGCATGGGCAGCGCCCCGAGTTGCAAGGACGAAGCTCAATGATCGTGCTTCGGGCCGTACTCGTGAAATCGCGTCAGTCAACGCGTGGGTGGGTCTCGAGGTTGACGACGACTCTGGCGGCGCATGACGCCCTAGCCGTTCGCGTCGGGGGTCTAGCGGGCCCACCTTCAAGCGGGCTTGTCACGTATCGGCGTCTCCCCGAGCCGTCGTCAGACGGCATGAGAGACAATCTGTCTAGTTCCACTTGAAGCGTCACCCATCATCTGAAACCCAACCGTCACCCATCAAGTGGACCTAGACAGAGCCAATGAGAGCGTCAGTGAGGATTTTCCTTACTGGTTCAAGCGCGCCTTCGGCGCGACGGCAGTCTCCAGCGGGGACCCCCGACGCTCCAGGCTCCACCTCCACTCCCAGCCTCCGGGCTCCCGCTTCGCTTCGCCCTACGGCTTCCCGCTCCGCTCCGCCCTCCGCGCCACCCCCACCTACGACCGCCGACACAAAAAGGAGCACCCGGTCACCAAGACTAGATGCCCTCACCTACCGACGACGACCCCCGCTACACCATCCGGCCTCCACGACCACGCATCAAGCGGCCAGCAGCTGCGACACCAGGGACGCGCTCCGCGCCTGCACCCATCACCAACTCGAACATCGACCGCTTGACCCGCACCCCCTCCGACCGACTCTGCTCCGCTATCGGTTCGGCGTCTCTCTGTGCCCACACCGATTGACAGCAGTCCTGACAGCAACGCGCTTCTCTAGGGGGCTTCAGCCAAGGTCTTCCCACGCACCTTGACGTGCTCAAATGCACCACTCCAACCAGCGCGCAATACGCCCGAAGCAGACTACGGATCAGAAGGTTGGGAGTTCGAATCTCTCCGGGCGCGCACTGTGAAGAGATGCGTACGCAACCCATGTACGTCACCGATGTCAAGGATTTGCTGGCCGTACCAGGCACGCTGCGGACGCGAACGGAAGGGGCTTGCTCAGCTCGCGATCCATTCTTTGGCGGCGTCGAGTTCCGCCAGCGAGAACAGCCTCACTTCGCCGGGAACAAGCCAGGAGAAGGCCTTGACCCCATCGTGGTAGACGCGGTCGTCGGTGACCAGGGCGATCCGCTCCCATCGGGTCCAGTGGCCGACGCCGACCTTGGTGTCCTCCCACATGGCGCCCCCGGTGAACCCGTCGAAGTTGCTGCCGAGCACGTA